>CAYTUQ010000011.1:0-75190 GCA_964441235.1 uncultured bacterium
GGATAAGCGATGTCCAATATTATACAACCACTTTTCCCGCAAGGGATGCCTACGGTATAAATCGTATTTTTTGTTGTTATTTTTTTATGTCATTCTTTAGTCTCTTAATTAGGTCAACCCCGTTAGATATTTACTTTTCTTTTAGAATAAATGCTAATTATTATTTGACGTCTTTTTTCAATCGATTAATTTTAATACCAGGATTATCTAACGGGGTCAATTAGTTAATATATGTTCAACTATATAAACACTTATAAAATATTGTGCTGTGAAAGATTACAGAAATTATTCTATTATAGCTCTCTTTTGTTTTGTTGTGATAAATCTCTTTGCGATTTTATCACAAAGTTCATTTATATCATCGCCTGCATGCCCGGCTACATAGAACCATTGGATATTTGTATTGTTAAGAAAATCCAGGGTTTTCCAGAGAGCCTGGTTTTTTACAGGCTTTTTACTGGCAGTTCTCCATCCTTTTTTCTTCCAATTTTCAAGCCAGGTTGTGATACCTTTCCTTAAATACTTGCTATCAGTAAAAATTTTGGCAGGCTCATTTGGCAGGAGGAATTTTAGTGCTTCTATCGCTGCCATCAGTTCCATTCTATTATTAGTTGTATTATCTACAAATCCTCCCCATTTTTTAATGATATGGTCATTCTCAAGGGCAATTACTGCCCAGCCTCCTGGTCCTGGATTACCGGAACACGCACCATCCGTATATAATATTTTCATTAATTCAGTTCAAAGTGGATAATTGTTGGGTTCACAAGATTTTCATAATCTGAATATTTCATTTTTATTAATTCTACATAATTACCCGCATTAAAAACGATATTTTCCTCATCAGCCAGATCAGATGTAACATAAGTGGTTAAATTATAGAGATTCCCAAATGGTGGCATAGCTCCAGTCTCGCAATCGGAGAATATTCCACGAAATTCCTCTTCGGATGCAAGGTCTACGCTTTTCACATCTAGTGTATCAGCGAAATGGCTGCAGGAGACTTTATCTGGTGCCGGTAATACAGCAAGAGCGATTTTGCCGTCAATTTTTAGTACAACGGTTTTAGCAAGTTCTTTTCCGGAAATGTGTGAACTTGATGCAATTCTCTGGGCTGTGTAAGCTTTATTATGAGTAATAACGGTGTATTTCACGTTATTCTCATCTAAAAAGTCTTTAAGTCTTTTAGCTATTGACATTTTACACCTCCTGATATTTATTTTTCACATTTCAATATATGGTTTGATGATATATTTTGCAAGTTATTATAATTTTCGGTACCCATTTTTATTGCACAATAGCTCCATCTCACTTAGATTGAATCTGGCTGAATATAAGCAGGAGAAGTTTTATATTTGAAAGTGATAAGAACTTTTTTAAAATTTTGTTGTAAAAGGGATATTTAGTTAGATTTTGTTGATATGTGATTTTAATGGAGTTTGAATTTATTAAATGAAGCATTTTATGAACAAATATTTCTTTGGAATGGCATTATGAAATATTTATTAGTAATCTTAATATATAGTGTTTTTTAGAGAGTGATATAAATATGAAATTTATTATTCAAAGAATGTAGAAAATTAAAAGAAATTGAACACAAAAAATTTAACTTGTTTTTCCCAAGTATTTATCTTAACATTTTAGGTAACTTCTATTTTACTTAGTAATCTTAATATATACTGTTTTTTAGAGAGTGATATAAATTGGTAGAAAGAGTATGATTGTAAATCTTGTAAATGTTCAGAATCTGGTTTTGTCTGTGTTCTAATCCCTTCCTTTCCTTAAAAAAAAAATTTAAATATTTGAATACCCAATAAGTAAATGGAGAAAAATAAAGAATGAGTATTAGTCAACTTGCAAGGTCATTGCATGAATCCTCTACTCTCAGGATGAATGAGAGGGCAAAAATAATGAGAGAAAGGGGCAATGCGTTAATACACCTGGGAAGTGGAGAACCAAAATCAAAAGTCCCATTTGATGCAATTTTAAACGCCTCTTCAAAATTAGTATCAGCAAATGTAAAATATACTGAAGTTGATGGTATCCCCTCGTTGAAAAAAGCTATAGTCAGATATACTGAAGAGAATTATAACAAAATAGTAGGACCAGAAAATATAATTGTTTCAAATGGTGCAAAGCAGTCTTTATCAATTTTACTTCAGTCGATATTGAACGAACAGGAAGAAGTGATTCTATTATCACCATATTGGGTAAGTTATCCAGAATTAGTAAAAATAGCTAATGGAATTCCTATTACAGTAACTCCGGAAGATGGAGGATATCATCCAAGAATACAGGATATTGATATGGCAGTTGGGCGATATACAAAAGCTGTTATAGTCAACAGTCCATGTAATCCTTCTGGTTTAATTTTTTCGAGAGATTTCATTGCTGAGATTGTAAATTACTGTGAGAGGAAAGGTATTTATCTTATAATGGATGATATTTATCATAAACTAATTTTTGATGGCAAATCACTTATATCCTGTTATGATTTTGCAAAAGATCAATCGAACAATTCCAAGTTGATAGTTGTAAATGGAGTATCAAAATTGTATGGTATGACAGGATTTCGAATTGGTTGGGTAATTGCAAATACGCATATTGTTGAAGCAATGAAAATAATTCAATCGCATGTTACATCATGCCCTTCTGTGGTTGCACAAGCAGCTGCCGCAGGGGCACTTACAGGTATCCAGAGCGGAGTTGAAAGTCTCAGGTTAACACTTGAAAATAATCGTAACGTTATGATAACGGAATTAAAGTCATTTGATGGAGTGAAAGTTACAAAGCCAGATGGGACCTTTTACTGTTTTCCTGATTTTAGCGCCTATAATAAAAATTCAGCAGAATTATCAGAATTTCTCCTTAGGAAGGTAATGGTTGTTACAGTGCCGGGTAAAGAATTTGGAATGGATGGGCATCTACGTCTGAGTTATTGTGGTACCATAAAAGATATTAAGGAAGGTATTGAAAGAATCAAGTGGGCTATTGATCCAAATTCGCCCAACGAAATATACATTGGTGACAGAAAATTAGTGAGGGATTGGCTATGAATTTTTATTTCGGCATAAAATCACCTTCCAATAAAGAAGCAAAAATTACTTCAAGTGATTTTGGAATTGATAATCATGGATTAAAACGACTACATAAGGTGTATTGGAATTTACCTACTCCAGCTTTATATGAAGAAATAATGTTCAGGTCTGAGGGTAAATTATCTTATATGGGTCCTGTTGTTGTAAATACTGGAAAGCATACGGCAAGAGCATTTAACGATAAATACATAGTTAAAGAAGGTTCTACAGAAGATAAAATATGGTGGGGAGAATATAATAGGCCATTTAGTCAGGAGAAATTCAATTCTCTATTAGCACGACTTCAGGCATATTTACAGGATAGAGATATTTTTATCCAGGATTGCTATGCTGGTGCTGATCCGGAATATCAACTGCCTATTAGAATTGTTACTGAGTTGGCGTGGCATAGCCTTTTTGCCAGAAATATGTTTATTAACATAAATAACATGGATAAATTGAAAAGGCATGTTCCAGAATTTACTCTTATCTGCGTTCCTTCATTTTATGCTTCACCTGAAGTAGATGGTACAAATAGTGGTACCTTTATCATTCTGAATTTTGAACAGAAGATGGCTATTATTGGTGCATCTGCTTACGGTGGAGAAATTAAAAAGGCTATCTTCACTTTAATGAATTTTCTCATGCCTCTTAAGGGAGTTATGCCAATGCATTGCTCTGCTAATGTAGGAAAAGATGGTGATGTTGCACTATTCTTCGGTTTGTCTGGGACAGGAAAAACTACTCTGTCAGCCGATCCGAATCGAAAATTGATTGGTGACGATGAGCATGGCTGGACAGATCATGGTGTTTTTAATTTCGAGGGTGGCTGCTATGCTAAAGTAATTCGGCTTAGTGCAGAAGCAGAACCTCAGATTTATAGATGTACAAAAATGTTTGGAACTATTCTTGAAAATGTCGTTTTTGACCCATTATCCAGGTATATTGATCTTGATGATGATTTGTATACAGAAAATACAAGAGCATCATATCCACTTCATTACATTGAGAATGCCCTTATAGAAAAAGTAAGTGGGATTCCTAAAAATATAATAATGTTGACATGCGATGCCTCGGGAGTTATGCCTCCTATATCGAAATTATCTCCTGACCAGGCAATTTATCATTTTATCTCAGGTTATACTTCAAAAGTTAGCGGCACTGAAATTGATCTGAGCAAAGAACCGGAAATTACATTTAGCGCTTGCTTTGGGGCCCCTTTTATGGTACATCATCCTTATCGGTATGCAAGTATATTAGAATCAAAAATTGTTAAACATAAGGTTAATTGTTGGTTGGTTAATACAGGATGGACAGGAGGGTCTTTTGGAATTGGTAAGCGGATAAGTATTTCGTATACCAGGGCTCTCTTGAACTCTGCTCTAAGTGGAAAGCTTGAAGATGTAGAATACTCTACGGACCCTATTTTTGGATTTCGCATTCCAAAAAGTTGTGAGGGAGTGCCTTCCAAAGTTTTAAATCCTGCAAACACATGGTCTGACAAAGAAGCATATATGAGTAAATATCGACAGCTTGCGCTGCTTTATATAGATAATTTTAAAAAATTCATGGATGCCTGCCCAGGTGAAATTTTATCAGCAGGTCCTAAATTAACGTGAGTTCGATGTAACTCAGCATATCGCAAGTTGATTTGTATATTCAAATTCACATTTGATAGCAGGTTTTTTGGGCAAGAAGCAATACGCAATTAATCCCGATATTAAATTCGTCAGGAAATTTATAAAACTTCGATGTCTGGAATGCTCAATTTGACATATATTTTTCAATTCATCGTTGATTATTTCAATCAAAGCCCGTTTTCTCAGCAGGATTTTATCGGTGATGTTCATAGGCGTATTTTCCATATTGTTACGTATTTTAGTGATCAGATGAATACCACTGACGAAAAGGGTTTGAAAAAGTTTTTGAGAGATATAGCCTTTGTCAGTGAAGAGTTTCCCCAAAATCTGTTTTAACATTTTACCAGCGATCAGAGGTTCCCAGTCGTCAGTATTGGCCTGGGTAATAACAAAGTTCAGCAGTTCGTCCTTATCATTGACGATGAGATGCAATTTTTTCGAAGGTCACGCAGGTCACAACGGACTCCTATGGAGACTCCTTCTGAGAATGCCCCTGGTAAAAACCGAAGAACCAGCCAATACTACTATGCCCCCTTTGTGCAATCCCCTTAAATACTTTATGTAAATGAATTCGACGGTTATTACACACTCTCAGAGGAAATGTTCCTATTTTCAAATCCATAAGTAGTATTTTGTAAATTTTTCCTTATGAATTTATCATTTTTTTGTTTGCAACTTAGAGAATTGAATCTATTTTATTGAGGAAAAGGGTTTTAGTTTTTTATTTTAGTATCTGGAGTAAATACTTGTGTTTGTAGATTTTACTAAAGTTTATGTAAAGTCGGGTGATGGAGGGAAAGGCTGTGTTGCATTTCGACGCGAGAAACATGTTCCGAAGGGAGGACCAAGCGGTGGCGACGGTGGAAATGGTGGTGATGTAATAGTCAAGGCTATTCCAAATCTTTATACCTTACAAGATGTAAAATATCGAAAGAGTTATAAGGCTGAAAATGGAAAAGGAGGTTTAGGCTCTCGTAAGTACGGGAATAATGGTAATCCTGTTATTATTCCTGTGCCTCCTGGTACTGTAGTTATTGATGATGCTTCGGGAGAAATATTAGCTGATCTTGTTGAAATAGGGCAGAGCGTAGTAGTAGCATACGGTGGGAAGGGAGGACGTGGAAATGCAAATTTTGCAACTTCTACTAACCGTGCTCCTCGATATGCTGAAGACGGTGTTTCTGGTGAGGGGAAAACATTAATTTTTGAATTGAAAATATTGTCTGATGTTGGATTAGTCGGTTTGCCTAATTCCGGTAAATCTACTCTAATTTCAAAATTAACTTCAGCTCGTCCCAAGATTGCTGATTATCCCTTTACAACTCTGGTACCCAATTTAGGAATCGTTAAGTATGGTGATTACAGAAGCTTTGTTATGGCGGATATTCCAGGACTTATTGAGGGAGCGCATAAGGGAAAAGGATTAGGACATAGGTTTTTACGACACCTTGAGCGAACGAAAGTTTTAGTGTTTCTGATAGAATCAATAGATCCCAATCCGATTGTAACTTACAGGTTATTAGATTCAGAATTGACAAGTCACTTTTCTGGTTTTAGATATCGTAAAAGGATTATAGCGTTGTCTAAAAATGATTTGGTTGAAAATCCACCAATTATAGATATTAATGGTATTGATGTCATTTCGATTTCTGCAGTTACGTGTAGTGGATTGGAAACTTTTATAAATAAAATTGTTAAATTACTATAATGAACGATGAATAATGAATAATGAACAATGACCAATAACCAATGACCAATCAATCTAGAAGAGATCCCGTTGGGACAATAATAAATAGACCCTGTACGGTCCCCGATACGCTCCTTCGTCGCTACGGGGCAGGCGCTTCGCTCCCTATCCCAGAGGGATCTCTTTGAGACAGGGCAAGCAATAGACAATCAAAAGTACTTAAAATAATGGATAAAAGAATTGCAGTACTCAAATTATTTTCTATCAATGGACTTGGTTCACGCAGGATTCTTAATTTGCGTTCCGCATTTCCTCAGATAGAAGATGTTTTCGGTGCTTCTATTAAATCTCTCTTAAAAATTCCAGGTATAGATTATAAATTAGCCAATAAAATTTTAAACGGGTCTGATACAGAATTTGTTAATTCGCAGATTTCTTTGATGGAGAAAAGTCCATTTGATATGGTTACTATATTTGATAAGGGTTATCCAACCAGACTAAGAAATATATATGATCCACCCGTTATTCTTTTTAAGCATGGGAATTTTAAAGAAACCGATGAAGATGCCATTGCAGTAGTAGGAACCAGGAAGTTAACCAATTATGGAAAAGAAGTCACGGAAATATTAGTAAAGGGTTTGGTAGAGCAAAATATTACTATTATTAGTGGTTTTGCCAGAGGTATTGATACAGAAGCGCATAAGACAGCACTCAGAGCTGGCGGTAGAACTATCGCAGTGCTTGGAAATGGAATTGATAGAGTTTATCCACCGGAAAATAGAAGTTTGCGAAATCAGATTGTGGAAAATGGAGTATATTGTTCCGAGTTTCCTTTTGGAACCAAGCCTGATGCGGTAAATTTCCCTCGTCGAAATAGAATTATCTCCGGTCTCAGTTTAGGTGTATTAGTTATTGAAGCGGGTGAAAAAAGTGGAGCAATATTGACCGCTTATTATGGATTGGATCAGAACAGGGAGGTTTTTGCCGTTCCTGGAAGAGTATCCGATCTGAAAAGCAAAGGCACTAACCGCCTTATCCAGAAAGGTGCAAAATTAATTGATAATGTAGACGATATTTTATCTGAAATTGAATCAAATCGAAAGTTTCCAACTGTCTCTCGTCAAATTGAAATTGACTTTAAGTTTGAGAAAGAGGAGAAAAAAATTTATGATGCTCTTTCTCATGAGCCGATACATATTGATGATTTATCGGCGAAAGTTGAAAAAACTTCTTATGAAGTTCTCTCAATTCTTTTATCTTTAGAATTAAAGGGAGCAGTGCATCAATTAGCAGGCAAAATGTTTACAAAAATAGGATAAATAATTTAAAAATGAGTGGCTTCGTATTATTTAAAAAAGATTTCGCAGCTTTCGGGAATTGGTTAATTTGTAATATTGTAAAAAAATCACTGGCTTTTTCATACAAAAGGCTATTTCTGTTCTGCTTTCTTAATTTATTTCTGTTAAATATTAGCTTTGCTCAAAGTAAGTCCGTTCAGCCTGTTAGAATTTATAGAATGGGGGACTGGACTAGTTTTAAAAACTGTAATTATCCAACGAGTTTAACTGAAGGTGTAGAATATAATTACTTTGGAACGAGTGGAGGTGTAATTCCTTATCAGCGATATGGAAGATATTGGGAAGAGCCCTATACTGTAAGTGATGGAATGGCTGGTGATTTTATAACAGCTGTTTTATATGATGAATCAACAAATTACTTGTGGGCTGCTCACAATGAGGGATTAAGTTATCTTACTCCAACTGCTGATCGATGGATGAATATTCCAAAAGAGGATCTTCATCTTCCTGAACATACTCCAATTGATAGATTGGGTACAGATGGTAATTCTATTTGGGTACGGGCACCAGGTGGTTTTCTTTTTACTGTGAATAAAATTCTGGGCTTTTTTCAATCAATGGAAACGGAAATTCCTGATAATGTTATTTGGAGCCCAAATTCGTTTGATCCTTTACCAAGTTTCCCAGATTATATAATTGACTCAAATTATCAATTTGAACAGCGAGGTTTGATTATTGATAGTGAGTTCCGAGAGTTTCCAATAAGTGTTTTTATTACTGATAAAAGTCGTGATGTTTACGGAGGAGTATGGGGATTAGGTCTTATTGAGGGTGATAATAATGTCAGGAGGTTAAGGATTCATTCATTTGGACCAATGCAAAATCACATTAATGCTTTAGCTATTTCTGATAATGTATTATGGATGGGCGGAGAATACAAAGACTCAAATCCTGTTTTTGATAAGACCGGACTTTCAAAGTATTGCTTTTCTGATGGAACATGGGAATATTTTGAAAATGATTTTATTCATGAATTAAATACGGATCAAATACTTGACCTTGCTTATAAAAATAATTGTTTATGGGTCGGTACAAATCAGGGTTTGGCTATTTATAATGTGAAAAAGAATAGATGGGGAAAACTCAGTATGTCAACAGGTCTATCCGACGAAATTATTACAACAATTGCTCTGGAAGATTCAATTGCATGGATAGGAACTCCACTTGGTTTGAATATTATTTCAATTTCTAATTTAAAGGTAAAGCAGGTGACTTTAACTCCTAATAAATACCTGATGAACATTTTCAAAATTGCTGTTGGACCGGAACAAGTTTGGATAGGAACAGATAATGGTTTATATACTATTAATAGGTCTTCTCATCTTGTAAAACATTACGATATGTTTGGTAATAGGATTCCTTTGAATGAAATGGTAGCATTCGAATATAATACAATTGCGGTCTCAGATTCTTTAATAATACTTGGAAGATACAAGGGGCTTATTGGATACTATATTTCAACCGAGAAATGGGAATTGTTACCTGAGTTAAGTATAATGAATGAAGCTTATATTTATGATATGGCTATTGATAATGGATATTTATGGATGGGTACGAGTAATGGTGCAGTTTTAGTGAGATTAGCAGATTTCTATACAGAGCATTATACAGTGGTTGATGGTCTTGCAGGGAATCAGGTTTATAAATTAATAGTTGATGGTGACAGAGTGTGGTTTGCTACTGATCACGGTCTAACAAAATATCAGTGGAGGCAATATGCTTCGTTGGACAAATAGGATATTTTTAATAATAATTATTATTGCCAGCATTGTTTTTGCTGGGGATAAAAATAATTTGAAGTATGAGGCAGATACCGGGATTCCTTTTTTCTATTATGATGTAATTAATTATCCTATTGAAACAAGAGATTCAGTTCGAATGGATATACTAATTAAGGTATCCTTTGACGTTATTCAGTTTGTAAAAGAGGGGAGTAGTTTCGTCGGAAAGTATGAAATTTCACTTTTATTATTGAATGAGGATGAGATTCAAGCTGCTTCTAAAATTTGGACACAAGAAATTAAAACAGAGTCTTTTGAAGAAACAAATTCACAAGAGCATTTTGATGTAAATAGAGTTAGTTTTAATGTAATACCCGGTAAATATTTACTGACAATTGGCGTCATGGACCTGGATACGAGGAAGAGTAGTTATAGAAAAAAGAAGATTGATATAGATGATTTTTATAAAAATCCGATTACACTGAGTAAAATAAATATAATAGAGAAAGTTATTGAAAGTCCTGACGGTAAAATTGAATATGTTCCTTCAGTAATAGGTACTGTTTCTGATGTTAAGCCTGAATTCAGTATAGATTTTGATGTACTGTCTGATGGGGGAAAGGGAAGTATCAAATATTCTATTTTTAATATGGATAACAAATTGATATTAAGTGATTTTTTTGAACGTACTTTTAAGAAAGGAATATCGCATGAGAAGATTTCCATCTCAAAGCAAAAGTTGGGCTTTCGCAAGTACCGTTTAAAGGTTACAGTCCAGATTAATGAAAACATTACAACAAAGGAAAGAGTGTTTCAGCTGCGGTGGCTGGGTATGTCCAGTTTTATTGATAATTTAGATGATGCTATTCAGCAGATGAGATATATTGCTCCACCGAAAGTTTTAAAAAGTATGAGAAAAGGTAGCCAGAAGGAGAAAAAAGAAAAATTTATGAAGTTTTGGAAGAAGAAAGACCCAACTCCAAATACTAAAGAAAATGAACTGATGAATGAATATTATAAACGTGTCAATTATTCCAATCAACATTTTTCCGGTTTTCAACCCGGTTGGAGATCAGATATGGGAATGATTTTCATACTTTTTGGTCCACCAAGTGATATCGAACGACACCCTTTTGATATTCATACTAAACCTTATGAAATCTGGTACTACTATGAAGTAAATCGAACATTTGTTTTTCTTGATGAATCTGGATTTGGTGAATATAGATTAATTTCTCCTACTTATGATATTTTAGGAAGGTATTAATGAAAAGATTTCGTATTGCTGTTATTCCAGGAGATGGTATTGGGACTGAGATAATTGCCCAAAGTCTCAAAGTTATAGATACGCTTAATAAAAAATATAATTCAGAAATTGAGACTACCATGTTTCCCTACAGCGCTGAATATTATTTACAAACTGGTGTAGCGTTACCAGATGAATTCGTAAAAGAATTAGAGAAGAATTATGATGCTGCTTTAATAGGGACATTTGGGGATCCCAGAATTCCTGATATGAAGCATGCTAAAGAAATTATATTAGGACTTCGATCTAAATTAAATCTTTTTCTTAATATACAAACTGTGAAACTCTATGAAGAGTGGCTTTGTCCATTAAAAAACATTCAGTCTGAGGATGTTGATTTTGTAATATTTAAAGAAAATAGAGAAGGTTTCTATGCAGATTCCGGTGGATTTTTGAAAAAGGGAACAGATGAAGAAGTGGCAATTCAATCTTCAGTTTATACTTACAAAGGGATAAAAAGATTTATCAATGAAACATTCAAATTTTCTCAAAAGATGGGAAGAAGAAAGATATGTTTAGTTGATAAAAGTAATATGCTTTCATATACACATGATTTATGGGAAAGAGTAATTAGTCAAGTTGCTAATGAATTCTCTGATATAGAGACCAGCCATCTTTATATAGATACTGCTGCTGTTCATATGATACAAGAACCCTCGAAGTTTGACGTAGTGTTAACTACCAGTATTTGTGGCGATATTCTTTCCAATATTGGAATATTTCTTCAAGGTGGAAATGGATTAGCATTTTCTTGTGATATTAATCCTGATGTATTAGTAGTGTTTCGAACTATCCAGGGGTCAGCTGTTAAACATGCTGGACATAATACAGCAAATCCAATGGGAGCAATTTTTGCAGTTAAAAGAATGCTTCAATATCTGGGTCTTAGTAATGAAGCAAAAGTATTAGAGCATTCTATTATAAATGCCTTCAAGAATCATTGGGTAACAATGGATCTTGGCGGGATAATCGGTACGGAAGAAGTCGGGGATTATATTATTTCTTTTATTGAAGAGCAAGTATAGATTGAGTAAGAATCCGGCAAATTTGTTCGGTAATTTTTGTTGTTAGTTCATAACCATTTTTCATTGATTCTTCAAAAGTAATTGGTCCATTACAAATGGAAAAAATTGCTTTCAATCCGTGTTTGTATAACTCATCAATATTATTATCGATTTTACCTGCTATGGCAATGACAGGGATGTTATTTTTTTGAGCAATTTTCAAAACACCTGCAATAGTTTTTCCATAAGCTGTTTGATTATCGATTTTTCCCTCACCTGTGAATATTAGATCCACGTTTTTTATTCGTTTTTCAAATTCTACTGCATCGAGAATAATATCCACACCACTAATTTTTAGATTTGCACTTAAAAACGCTATTAATCCCGCTCCGAGACCTCCTGCAGCGCCTGCCCCAGGGTAGTCTATAACCGATATATTAAGAACTTGCTCAACAATGTTGTAAAAATGTTTCATGTTGGTTTCAAGAATGGGAAGCATTTCATCAGTTGCACCTTTTTGAGTGCTGTAAACATAGACTGCCCCTTTAGTTCCTAATAATGGGTTGTACACATCACAAGCTACAGTGAAACGGCTATTTTTTACGGATGGATGTATATTATCCATCGAAAATGACTCACATTTACCAATAAGTTTTCCATTCATAGGTTCACTAATCTCCTTACCGGTTTTATCGAAAAATTTTACTCCAAGTGCTTGAGCCATTCCTGCTCCGCCTTCTGTCGTAGCAGACCCACCTATGCCAATTATAAAATTCCTGCAGCCGGAATTTAAAGCGTTGGAAATTAATTGTCCTGTCCCGTAAGTGCTGGTATAAAGAGGATTCTGCTTTTCACGAGGAATTAAGGGTAGACCCGAGGCAGCAGCCATTTCAATGACTGCTGTCTTTCCATTTCCAAGTATGCCGTATTTTGCAGTGATTTCTTCTCCAATAGGATTTAGGACTTTACAGGTTTTGTATTTCCCATCAGTTGCAGAAACAAGAGAATCAACAGTTCCTTCACCGCCATCAGCCAGAGGGATAGATATGCTCTCCGCATTTGGAAATATTCTAAGAATTCCCTCAGTCATGGCATTGCAAACATCTGTTGCTGTCATACTCCCTTTAAATGAGTCGGGAGCAAGAGCAATTTTTAGATTATTTTTTTTCATCTTTAATAATTCATTCTGTCTATTTTAACTAAGGGGGTGTAATAAAATAACATATTCATATCTAATACATAACTAACTGCTTAATAGCAACATATGATAATCTAATATACAACTTATTCTATTACACCCCCTAAATTATTTCATCGTTTTATAACTTAACAACTTTGTGGTAAATATGAATACAAATGCTTGTGGAATCCTAATTGAATTGCTAAAATTCGTTAAACTAAAATAAGGAGTATTGAGATATGAAATCATTAACAAAGCATATTACTATGAACATTCCTAAAAGAAGAGCTTTTGTGAATATTACTCCGGAAGTTGAAAAGGTTGTAAGTGAAAGTGGTGTTAAGGAAGGTTTTTGTCTTGTCAATGCAATGCATATTACTGCAAGCGTTTTTATTAATGATGATGAACCGGGGCTTCATCAGGATTATGATGATTGGCTTGAAAAATTAGCACCACACGAGCCGGTTTCCAGGTATCGTCATAATCGTAGTGGAGAAGATAATGGAGATGCGCATTTAAAGAGACAGGTTATGGGAAGGGAAGTTGTTATTGCTATTACAAATGGAAGACTTGACTTCGGTCCCTGGGAACAGATTTTCTATGGTGAGTTTGATGGAAGGAGACCGAAGCGGTATTTAATAAAGGTAATTGGAGAATAAAAAAAATATAAAATTGTAATCTTATCACTTGATATTACGAAAAATTATCAGCAAATTATTCCCGCATTTTGAAATTGATCGCGGGGTGGAGCAGTTGGAAGCTCGTTGGGCTCATAACCCAAAGGTCAGAGGTTCGAATCCTCTCCCCGCTACTAAATAAAACCCTGATAGAATCGGGGTTTTTTATTACAACTTAAGTCAAGTCCGGTTAGGAGATTTTTAATGTGCTGATGACTTTTCATCGGACTTGACTCAAGTTTTGCTTATAGTCTATTTTCCCCAAACTTCTGGAATCTTATCCTTTATCTTTTGCTCATAAATATCAATGAGTTTCTTGTTCGCTTCTACCAATTTTTGCTCTTCTTGTATACGGGCAACGATTTCCAGCTGGATGGATAAGGGGGGGAAGAGGGATAATGAGTTCCTGAACGTCCTTCTGATTGATACTTGGATACGATCCTTTTCCCACCCTAGTAGCCATTTGCTTGCACTGTGAAATCCTGCCCGACTGCGTCATTCAGGCGGGGTGGAACGAAGTGAAACTATTTCTACCCTGAATTATTCATAGCCACTAAGGCACCAAGACACAAAGTCATGTTTAATATAAAAATAAAGATGAAAAGGTAAGGTATAAATTTTGATTTATTTCGTACCTGCCTGTCGCGGCTGCGACGCAGACAGGTATTTAAATATCTATATTTTATTAATTCTTAGAGCCTTAGTGTCTTTGGTACGCCATGAAGCGTACGTTTGAATAAATAATTAAAAACCCGGTAATATGAAAGGATTACACAGACCAATTTGTCATTCAGTCTGAAGCATTCGTGAGGTGCGAGGAGGAAACAAATCGTTCTAAGTTCACGAATAGCGATTATGCAAGCCGTAATGCAAATGAACCCAGTTAGGCATCGTTATACAAATTGATAGTGACCAACCTTCCAGAGGTGGCGAAGTCTGAAACTTGCATGGAAGAAATGACAGAAAGCACATGTTAGGCTATCCGGTGTAGGATGGGATGGCGTGCATAATAAGGGTTGCGTATGAACATGGGAAGCCCTAACAGGATTGAAAGACCGTCAATTGCTGAGGGTGGCGGAGATGTTCGTAGTACTGATGATACCTAAGACAACATAACTTAGGAGAAGGGAAGGGACATTACTACTAACGAAAGTTTTAGATAAAAGAAATACAACAGAATTGACGAAACTAAAAAGTATTCAAGAAAAAGTTCAACAAGAGATAGATTTGCTTTCACAAAAGAAACGCAAAGACATGACCTCTTTGGAAAGGGTACGACTTTTACAACTAAAACTATATCTGAAAGCCAAACAGGAGAGCGGTTACAAATTTTACATTCTCTATGACAAAATATTCCAGAAACATATTTTGGAAGAAGCGTATAAACGCTCAAAATCCAAAAATGGAAGTTCTGGAATAGACAAACAAAGCTTTAAAGATGTGGAAAAATACGGACGGGAAAAGTTCTTTACCGAATTAAGGGAAGAACTAAGAAAACGTACATATAAACCACAAGTGGTAAAGCGAGTCTGGATAGAGAAAGAAAATGGCGGTAAACGCCCATTGGGGATACCAACCATAAAAGACAGGGTAGTACAGCAAGCCTGTAAAATGGTTATAGAACCCATATTTGAAGCCGACTTTGATGATTCATCATACGGATTTCGACCAAAACGCTCAGCAATAGGAGCGATAATGGAAATCCGAGACAACCTCAAACAAGGAAACCAAATGGTTTATGATGCAGACCTGAGTAAATACTTTGATACAATACCTCATGATAAATTAGAAATAGTTTTGAAAGAGAGAATTTCAGACCCTCGTGTACTACATCTTATAAAACTTTGGTTAAAAGTACCAATAGTTGAAGAAGACGGAAAATACACAGGCGGAAAAAGTAATACAAAAGGGACACCTCAAGGCGGAGTAATCTCCCCATTACTGGCAAATATCTATATGAATTTGCTGGATAGGATAGTAAATAAACCGCAGAGATATTTCTCAAAAAGAGGGATAAAGATGATAAGATATGCGGATGACTTTATTTTGATGTCAAACCATATCAATCAGGAAGTCATAAACAAGATTCATAACTATCTGGACAGAATGGGGTTAAAAATCAACATAGACAAGAGTAAGCTGGTAAATGCGAAAGAGCAATCTTTTGATTTCTTAGGTTTTACCTTTAGGTATGACCGGAGTATATTTTCAAAACACGGGAAATTCTGGAATATATTTCCAAAGCCAAAATCCCAAAAGAAAATAAGACAGAAGATAAATCTGAAACTAAAATTAATAGGGCATTATCCGGCAGAAAAAGTAGTGTTTGAGTTAAACCCAATAATAAGAGGGTGGATGAATTATTATAAAATTGAAAAAGTCAGTTATACACAAGTAGCATTCAAAGAAATAGAAGACTATTTGCGTACTCGACTATTCCGTTATTACAATCGTAAAAGTCAGAGAAAGTCACGCTTGTATGGTCAACAAGCCTTTGACAAATTAGTCAGGGAATATGGATTAATAAAGCCATATGCGACCTCTGGATTACGACCTGTGAATACTTTTAGATGAAAGTTAGTAGGAAAGCCGTATGCGGGAAAACCGCACGTACGGTTTGACGAGGGGGCTATGGAGTGAAAGAAATATTTTGCTCCATACTCTACTCTACTGGCAAGATTTATGAATTAAACAGGCTACAGGGGTCATTAGGCTGAGGTTGAGGTTGTAGAATAACGTCATCGTCTCGAGAAGTCTTGTTCGACCTACAAAACCCAAATATTGTAAAAGAGATTTTAAAATATTATATTAAGCAGTGATAATAAAAAAAGGAGAAAAATATAATGCGGAAGGAAAATACATTCATGGCGACACCCAGAAAGCGGCATAAGACAATATGTATCTCTCTGGCACTGATGCTGCTGGCTGCTATGTACATCATAGCTTTACCCCAGCCGGTTCTGGCGTCATCAACCACGCTCAACTCTGACTATACCGAGGCCACCCGATGTGCTGACTCCAATGGCAATTGGTATACGGGGTCGTACGAGTACTGGAAAAGAGACTTGACTCCCTACCAGAGGACTGCCGTAGAGTGTAATACGAACTCCATCCCGGACGGCAGCACCATTAACTCCATCACCTTGCATTACAAGGTTGGGGTAGCCAGCGGGAGCGGTAACTTCAATATAAGTGCGTACAACAGCTCAACCAAGCCTTCCGCGGAAAGCAGCGCTAGTAATCTCTACGCCGCCTGCAGCGGCGGCACGGTGTACGCTACCCGCGCCGGGGGGCTTTCTGAGTATGGCGGGGTAGAGGTATCCCTCGGCACTAACGCCTGTACAGATATGGAGAATAACCTTACGAGCGATTGGTTTGCCGTGGGGTTTGCGCAGTTGGAAACCAGCAGCGCGAAAAATGCAATGAACGCCTGGAATTCAATTACTGATGACTACCCTTACTGGGTAATAAGTTTTACCTCGCCATACACCTTAGCCGATGCATTGGATAATACGCTTACCTGGACGACCGGCGTCGATGCCGAGTGGTATGGGCAGAGTACTACCACTCATGATTTTATCGACGCCGCCCAAAGTGGAACGATAGGAAACCTGGAGACTTCGTACCTGCAAACCACGGTCAGCGGCCCCGGAACTCTGACCTTCTGGTGGAAGGTGAGTTCTGAAGAAGATTATGACTACCTCAGTTTTTACATTGATGGAGTCTTACAAGAAGGCCAGATATCCGGCTGGAATCCAGCACCAGCGTGGGCACAGAAGACCTATTCTATTTCAACTGGCAGCCACACACTAAAATGGGAGTACAAAAAAGACCCATATACCGAGGAAGGCTCCGATTGTGGGTGGGTGGACCAGGTCACCTACACGCCTGCCCCGACAGTAACCACAAGCGCAGCATCATTGGTATCAACGACCTCGGCAACCTTGGGAGGCAATGTGACGGATGACGGCGGAGCCGTGGTAACCGAGAGAGGGGTTGTTTATTCTTCTACGGATGAAACACCGACCATCGGAGAAGGTGGAGTTACGAAAGATACTAACGGATCAAGAACAGGTTCTTTCAGCGAGTCGATCGGTTCGCTATCGCCGGGGATTACTTATTATTTCCAAGCCTATGCAATCAATTCCGCCGGGACTGCATACGGTGGGGTGCAGAATTTTACAACCACCTATCCCGAGATCAATCTCAAGCAGGGGATGACCGATATCGCCGACGGCGGCTCCTATGATTACGGAACAAAGAGTGCGGGCAGCAACACCGATGTGACCTTCACCATCGAAAACACCGGAACGGCCGATCTGACGCTTTCGGGTACGCCGATTATTACGATCACCGGGACCAACGCCGACCAGTTTTCGGTGCAATCGCAACCGAGCAGTCCGGTGAGCGCATTAGGAAGCACGACATTTACCATCCGCTTCTCGCCGACGACCGGTGGCGCCAAGACCGCCGAAATCGCGATTGTCAACGACGATCCGAATAAGAACCCGTACAATCTGACATTGAACGGTACCGGATCGGCGAGCGTTACTTTCACCAATGGCGCCAATGCATCCCTGAATTACCAGCAGACATCACCTTCCCCACCACAGGATAATTGGCATTTTGGTCAATTCAGTATTGCCGGAGATGCTACAGGCGCAACCCTTAATTCGGTGACCGTTACGTTGGGGGGCGACTATGACTCCGGCGATCTGGGTTCCGATCCCGATCCGTTCCGTCTGTATGCTAATGATTCGAATAATTTTGGAACTGCAACTGCGATTGGGAGCGATGTAGCCGCCTCCGGTAGCGATGTTACTTTTAGTTCCTTAAATAATGCCATACCATCAGGCACACGTTACTACTGGGTGACTGCCGATATATCCGGCACTGCCAATATCAACGGAACGATCGATGCCTTAGGCGATTTGAATATCAGTAATGGTACGATTAGCGGCTCCTCAAATTATGGAAAATTAAATGCCAGCAGTGATGCATCTCTTCCCGTATTTATGCAGCAGCTTTCAGCCACCTTGACGGAATCGGGAATTTTAATCAGCTGGATTACGGAAAGTGAAATTGATAACCTCGGTTTCATCCTCGAGCGCCGGCAATCCGACGAAGAAGACTGGCATGTTATTGCATCTTATAGAACTTCCAATGCCTTGAGCGGTCAGGGGAATACATCTACCAAAACCGAATACGAATTTTTAGATCAGAACGTAGAGAATGGAATTACATATTGGTATCGCCTTTCCGATGTCGATATGGGAGGGAACGTTACAGTTGACGGAATCATTACCGTTAATTCAAACAACAACGAGCTCTTTCAAACAACCGATTTGAAGCCTGTTGTGCCTAATCCATTTAATCCCATGGCTTCCATTCAGTACAACCTCTCCGAAGAAACTACTGTAAGTCTGGTAATTTATAATATCCTGGGTCGTAAAGTCCGCACGTTGGTCTCAAATCAGCTGCAGCCTTTGGGAAGTTATAGGCTATATTGGAATGCTAAAAGCGACGAGGGCAAGAACTTGCCGAGCGGAGCTTATATTCTTATCCTGAAAACGGCATCGTATATAAAATCTCAAAAAATGATCCTGCTTCGATAGTCAGAACAATAAACCTCCCGAAGGTTTCAAACCTTCGGGAGGATACATTAAAATATGGAGTGCATCGTCTGTGACGATGCATGCGTTGATTTAGTCAACGCACTCCAAAAGCAAATCTCAATGACCAAATGAACAAAATTCAAAACAGGGGGGTCTACCACGTTTAACAGTTCCGTCAGGTCCTCAGACCTGACGGGATTTAACTATCGGATTTGAGAATCTGACAGAACAAAAAACGACTTACCGATATCGTTCCGTCGGATCCTCAGATCCAGCGGCTGACAGATCAATACCAATAATTATTTAGCCTTTAATCCATTCTAAGTAGTCCTGATATTATCGGGACGAAGGATGAATCCATTCGCGTTTTCTTTCAAGTTGGGTTATGATATACCTCCTTTTTTGATTATTATTTTAATCCAGAGGTATATTATGTCCCCGGAATATAAAAATTAAGAGATAAATGACTATTAGAGGAGGTCTGCCGCTTTGCGGCTTAGTTCAACATATATTTATACTGCACATTTTCACTTAAATTAGATGTCTATATTTATGAAAATATGGGTTCATATAAACAAATTTTTTCGAGTTTCCTAATATTAGGAAGTAATTTTTCCTAACTCTCCGGCACTTATAAATTTCCTGATACTGTACATTTTTATTAATCTGAAACAATTCTATCTGCTAGATCCAAGTTTATGACTTCTTTATATGGCAATTCCCACAGTTTTTTTTCTCTGTTCCATTGATCGCCCGCTGATCTAACCAGTTTACCTAATTGATTCCCAGGCTGGTTAATATATTTTTTCGCCGCTGTATTTGTCCCACTCGACATGCCATTACTTTGTTAAAGTATATTTATTCGCCTTTTTAGAAGCAAGAAAATTTTTTTGCACTTTATTACAACTTAAGTCAAGTCCTATCAGAAGATTTTTCCTTTTGTTGATGAATTTTCATCGGACTTGACTCAAGTTGTAGGCTCTTCTCCCCAAACTTCTGCAATTTTATCCTTTATCTTCTGCTCATAAATCTCAATCAGCTTCTTGTTTGCTTCTACCAATTTTTGCTCTTCTTCAATACGGGCAACGATTCCCTGCTGGACGGATAAGGGAGGAAGAGGGATTTTATAATTTGGAGAACAAGAAAGTGGGGTAGAGGCTATGAAGAGAGAGGAGCGGAGGAAGGAATCCTCTCACCGATACAAAGCGTAAGTATACCGTTATGAAACGGGATTTTTAATATGTTTATAGTTTATATTATACATAGCAATGAAGGATATATTTACATAGGTCAGAAAAGTAACAGATTCAGGTAGAGTGAGTTGTTAGGGTATATAAAAACTAAGCGTTACTTAACGGTCAATTACTCATGCGCAGCATGAAAATCATCGATGAACTTTTAAAAACAACGCGGAATATAACTTTAACACTTAACATTCCAAAACCTCCAAACCCTTGCTGTCTAGTGCAGCGAGTTGTTTAAATTATGTTATATAAATGCATTTAAAAAGGTTTTAAAACTAGAAATATGACCAGTTTTATATAGTCTTCTATTAACTCGAGAAAAATACTTTCTGTTTAATAAAATTTTAGGATTGTTTTTTGAATAAGTCAGATTTCTATATCTTTCGTTTACTGCTGTTTTTAAGTATTTATAAGCAAATTGAGATCTATTCAAACATTCTTTAGTGTATTCGGGTAATAATTCGGGATCATTTTTGACGACGTTAAAAAATTGAACATATCCTCGTAATAAATTACTCTGTGGATTTGTATTAATAATTATCCTGTTTCCTAATGCCCATGTTTCAATACAAAAATGTTGAATAACTATATGAATTTTAGCTGTGCATTGCTTATTATTAATATAATCTTTTATTTCATCATATTTTTCTTTATAACTCATTTCATCTGAGTCTACAGCTATTACTAATCTATCAATAATACCATGTGTGTTTACATACTCTATTGCATCGTCGATAACCTGAAAGTAAAAGGGATAACCAAATCCTGCATATATCACATAATTATTGTCTTTAACGAGAGAAATGTTTTGAACAAATCTCAAACTTGGATTTACATATTTTATCCATTTTTCATAAACTTTTTTTTCAGTTTTCTCTCCTTCCACAACCACATATATATTCATTCTTTTCCTTCAATATAAAAAGAATCATTTAAAAGTTTTATAAATGCTTGTTGTTTGGATTTCCCAAATCTATGTGAGAGTTTTTCTCCATAAAGTATATTTACTTTTGAACCTATTCTATGAAAGACATACCAACTATTTATTGGAAGTTTATTAATTATATAGGGATGATGACTAGTGATAAAAAATTGAATATTGAATTCTTCTTCAATAAGTAAGTCTGGGAAAAAATTAATAGCATTAATTCCAAGAGAATTTTCATATTCATCTACAAGATAAATACTCTCATCAGGTAATGTGAAAATATCCGTTAATATTAGTAATACCTTTTGCATCCCAGAGGAAAGTTCGTCTAGTGTAATCCATTTATTTATGCTTTTTTCTTTAACACAAAAAACAGGAACTTGCCCAGGTATCCTTATTCTTTCGTCAATTTCTTGCATATCTAATACCTTTATATCAGTAATGAAGGAAAAAACTGATTTGTAGATGGCACAAATTCTTTGGTAAATATTACTAAAATTCTTTGATAATATATATAATACTGCGTTTAAATTTAATTTTCTATCATGTAAATCCGGATAAAGATCTTTTATGGTTTTTACATTTGGAATACCATCTAAAAAACCAAACGGAAAACCACCTATGCTACATCTTTTTGATAGATCAGCTTCAAAAAATTTTCTTCTAACAATCTTTCTAAACCCATCAAATAAGGGATTAATTTCCTTCTCTTCTTGTAAAATACTGATACAGGATTCAGTACTACTCAGTTTTGGTAATTCATTATTTTTAAATATAATCTTTTTTGGATCTCTATATATTAGTATTTCCTTTTTCTCATCATTATACTTTTCAAGACTTTCAGAAATAACAATAGGTTTTTCCCCATATTCACTTCTTGCTTCCAACTGCCAATGATAATTAAAACCTGCTGTGTTTAAAGTTAAATCCCATATTCCTGGTACTATGTTTTTTTGGGCGATTTGGGAACCTATATTAAAGATTGTATTTAAAATACGAGTTTTGCCCATCCCAGAATTTCCAACAATTAAATTTATTTTTCCAAATTCAGTAGCACTAAAATGCCATCCTTCAGGATTCACGTCTCGATATTCATATTTAGTGATTCTCATTTTAATTTTTCCTCTTATTTACATAAACCTTCGCATAAATTAATGAATAAAACTTTATCTTGGGATATTAATTTTAATTTATTTCAAGAATAATTTCAGTTTATACGAGTAGTATAAAAAAAGAGTGTCGCATAAAGTAAAAGCATTTCTGTCGGACTTGATAAAGCAATTTAGGCCGCATGGTGGTTGTGTAGATTGTCATGTCATGGCTCATATAAATTAACTCTTCAGGCTGGTTAAGATACTTTTTAATCGCTATGTTTATCATCATCAATCGTATTGTTATTTCATTTGAGTATATTTATACATCTTTTTAAAAGCAAGACAAATTTTTAGCCCCGAATAAAAACGTGTAAAAGCAGGAATCGGTGAGTTTAATTGGAAACTCTGAGAGATTCGGGGTTTTTTATTACAACTTAAGTCAAGTCCGGTCAGGAGATTTTTATTGTGCTGATGAATTTTCCTCGGACTTGACTCAAGTTGTAGGCTCTTCTCCCCAGACCTCAGCAATCTTATCCTTAATCTTCTGCTCATAAATCTCTATCAGTCTCTTATTTGCTTTTACCAATTTCTGCTTTTCTTCAATACGAGTAACGATTCCCTGCTGGAAGGATAAGTAGGGGGTGGGATAATAATACTGTATTTGTAATTGGTCGCGGGGTGGAGTCCCGACTTGTCGGGAGCAGCTCGTTGGGCTCATAACCCAAAGGCCGTAGGTTTGAATCATACCCCCGCTACAAGTATAAAAGGGCAATAAGCCCCTTTTTTGCCCTCTAAAATTTGTGCTAAGTCCATAACAAATAATCCTGAATCAAGAAAGTTAGACTTAAAGACTTCGTACAATTTCCATTCAAAAAAGTTTGATTTCTTCTTGAGATTTATCATTATTTTGAGTAGTATTGGTCGAAAATATTGATGGTTATTAAAATAGTTAAAATGTAAAAACGTTGTATTAAGAAAGGAGTAGAAAAGTAATGAGAATAGTAATTCACAAAGACTATGAAACTTTAAGCAAATGGGTTGCTGATTATGTTGCGGATAAAATAAATAAATCATACTCAACACCGGAAAAGCCATTTGTGTTGGGACTTCCCACGGGTTCTTCACCACTTGGAACTTACAAGGAACTTATAAAGCTATATAAAGTAGGAAGTATATCTTTCAAGAATGTTATTACCTTTAATATAGATGAATACATCGGTATTCCGGAGGAGCATACTCAGAGTTATCACTATTTCATGTGGGAAAATTTCTTTAAACATATCGATATTCCGAAGGAAAATGTCAATATTCTCAATGGTAATGCTCCTGACCTTGAAAAAGAATGCAAAGAATATGAAGAGAAAATAAAAGATGCTGGAGGTATTGATCTATTTCTGGGTGGAATTGGTCCTGATGGTCACATTGCTTTCAATGAACCAGGCTCATCGCTAACATCGAGGACACGTGTTAAAACACTTTGCTACGATACTATACTTGCAAATTCCCGATTTTTTGACAATGATCTTACCAAAGTGCCAAAAACTGCCCTTACTGTTGGTGTAGGAACGGTTATGGATGCGCATGAAGTTCTCGTTATTATTAATGGTTATAAAAAAGCGCGAGCATTGAAGCAGGTTGTGAATGGAGGTGTCAACCACATGTGGACAGTTTCTATTCTTCAGCTCCATCAGCATGCGGTAATAGCATGTGACGATGAAGCAACAATGGAATTGAAAGTTGAAACTGTCAAATACTTCAAAGACATTGAAAGAATTGCACTTCACAATTTGCCGTAAACATTAGCAAGGTAACAATCATGGATTATAGAAAATTAAATAATTTGGAAATTGAGGTTCTTGAAAAACAGGGTTGCAGTGCGGAAAACTGGGATACAGTACTGGTCAAAGATGGTTTTGTACCTGAACGTGTCCGAAATGTCAGTTTTAGAGGCAAGGTCAGGATGAGTATTTTTGATAAGTCTCTTGATATTGGTAACGGGGTTATAAAACCAGTCGGACTATATAATTGTTATATTAAGGACTGCCTAATCGGTGACAATGTTTATATCTCAGATGTGAAGAATCTTGTTCATTATGATATAGAAAGTGATGTTGTTATCGAAAATGTTGCCAGTCTTATAGTTGCTGGCGAAACCACTTTTGGCAATGGTACAGAGATTGAGATTCTTAACGAAGGAGGCGGTAGAGAGCTGCCCATTTTTGATAAACTTTCTTCACAGATCGCTTACCTCATAGTAATGTACCGTCATAATACCGCTCTGATAGAAAGACTTAAAGAACTGGTTAAAAAATATGTTGAATCGAGGAGATCTATTCAGGGGACAATAAAGCAAGAGGCTAAGATTTCCAATAGTTTAATCATACGTAATGTCAATATTGGAGAGAGTGCCTTGATATCCGGTGCACTATGTTTGGAAGAAGGCACAATTGAGAGCTGCAAGAGCGATCCAACTTTTGTAGGTGAAGGAGTCATCGCAAAGGAATTCATTATTTTATCAGGTACACGTATTGATGGCTCTGCAATGCTTGATCGCTGTTTTGTCGGGCAGGGAGTACGAATTGGTAAACAGTATTCGGCTGAAAATTCTGCCTTTTTTGCTAATTCTGAATTATTTCACGGTGAAGCATGTAGTATTTTTGCTGGTCCTTATACAGTAACTCACCATAAGTCAACACTTCTTGTTGCCGGAATTTTTTCCTTTTTTAACGCAGGAAGCGGAAGCAACCAGAGCAATCATATGTACAAGTTGGGCCCTGTCCATCAAGGCGTATTAGAGCGTGGAGCAAAGACAGGATCTTTTTCATATATGATGTGGCCATGCAGGATTGGCGCTTTCACAGGTGTAATTGGAAAACATTATTCCCATTTTGATACTACGGATTTCCCTTTCTCCTATATTCTCGAATCAAAAGGTAAAAGCACTTTAGTACCAGCAATGAATCTTTGTACCGTTGGAACACGACGAGATAGTACAAAGTGGCCTGCTCGTGACCGCAGAAAGAATCCTGATAAACTAGATTTAATTAATTTTGATTTATTCAACCCATATACAGTTGGGAAAATACTGAAGGGTATTGAACAACTTAAGAAACTTTATAAAGATTCATCGGAAGACCAGGAATTTATAAGATATAAGGGTATTCAGATTAAGAGGCTTAAGCTCAAAAGCGGTTATGAGAATTATGAAATGGCAATTGATGTCTATATTGGCAATGAAGTTGTTAAACGTTTGGAGGGACTTTCAGAAGCAACATCATTTGTTGCTGTTATTGAAAAGCTCAAGCCTGAAGGGAAAGAAGGATGTGGTAAGTGGGTTGATATTTCCGGAATGCTTACACCGATAAGTTCTCTTGAAAAACTTATGGATTCTGTGCGGAGTGGTCAGATTTCATCAGTTGACGATTTGACTACCAGTTTAAGAGCAATACATGAGAAATATAGTGAAACAGCCTGGGAATGGTGTGTGGATCTTATTCAGAAACGTCTCGGTGTTGGTTTAAAAGATTTTACAGGACAACATATTATAGAAATTATCCGTAAATGGAAGGAGAGCTCCGCAAAATTCAATAGTATGGTCCTTAAAGATGCCGGGAAAGAATTTGATAAAGAAAGCCGGATCGGTTATGGCATTGATGGTGATGAAGAAGTAGAGATGAAAGACTTTGTAGCCGTGCTTGGAACTTTCGATAGCAATAAATTTGTCTTGGATCTGAAAAAAGAATCCGAGCTAATTAAAAAGCGTGCAGATAATCTGTTTGCACATTTGGAATTATTGCAATAGTGACAATTTTAACAGTTACTCAGTAATATCACAGCTAGCAGTTATATTGTAAGAGGCGCCATTTAATACATCAAGATTTCCAGTATATTCATATCCCCAATCTCTTTCTATTGTTTTTACTGTTGTAGCACATTCAATTCCTATAAACCATGTACCGGGAGATAATTCTGGTATAGAAATTGTCTTCTTTGTTCCGTCTGTGGTATCAGCATAATCAGCACAATTTCTAAAGGCAAAGTTTGCCTTTTTTAAATATAAATTCAGGTGATAATTGTTATCACTATCTAATTTAACAGTAAGATTACTTGATTTCTCAGGTATCTTAATCTTAAAATGATGATATTGTTTATCACCTATTTTCGTATGAACAGGGTCATTTTCTTCTGTAGATTGTCCATAGTACGCTTTTGTCTATTATTAAGAGTTCCCTTTATGTCAATATTTCCATGACCGTCAATTGCATAGGGAAAATACTACAGAAGTAAAAGATATAATCTTTCTCATATTGTATTTTCGTGTATAATTTTTGAGGAGTTGTTCTGATTTAGTACAATTTGTTTATTTTTCTCTTATAAAATTCCTTACCCAATCGATGAATTTTAAATTGCTATAAATTTTTTGTGTTCTATTAGCATCATTCAAATTACTATCTAATTCATATGCATCTTCGAGGTAGTTGTTGGCATTTGTTAGTAATTCTATATTTTCCTTGAAAACTTTTTTTGTCTCTTTTATATATCTTATCTTTTCCTCTCTATGTCGTATAAATTCTATTTTAGCCATTCTTGCGTCGTAATCGGTTCTTTTTTTGAATTCTACAATGGAATAATAGCCGATATTATTTAGCTGCCAGGCTGCAATGCCAGGTCTATTAAGCTCGTTTGCATAGCGTGCTGCCAGTAAAAGCGATACTGTAACTTCTTCAATATCTCCTGCTTCTTTTGCCTTTTCAGCAGATGCTTTTTCCGCCCTGAAATCAATCCATAATTCATCAACCGATTTTGGTTTTTGCTCGAATTGTTTATTTATTTTCTCTTCCTCTTTGTTGGGAATGTTCATACTATCTGTTGACGTAATCTGCTCTGTTGCTTTTTCTTTTCCCTTATTTGCGGATTCCTTTTCTCCACAAGTAAGTATAAATAATGTAAGGAATAGGCCTAACAGCATATTTTTCTTTTTAATCTCTATATATTTCATAGTTACCTCCTGAAATAGATATTAAAGTAAGAAATATTGCCAATACAATAAATAATTTGTTGTATTAATCTGGATCTCCGATCGTTAGTAATTTTTGTCTAAGACATGTCTGTTGATAGTTCTTTGGATTTTCACAGTAGTTTTAAGTATATTTATTTGTTACCTTTAAATTTTTCTCATTTATTCTACTAAATATAATGAAGAATTTCAAGAAATATAATTAAGGTTGAATGTTTTCGGAGACCTGTCTGGCGTTAGATGTGTAACGAACACCAATACATATTAGATATTTATCTGGTAAAAGTTTAGATAAAAATGTGATATTTAATGTTAATAAAAATTGATGTTCTTAAACTTCCAAATAATATTTATCTTGATAAACCAAATATAAAATTAAGTCCCACTCTAGTGTTTCAGAGTGGGTTGGATTGTTATTTTTTAAATATTTGATAAAAATCGTCAGATTAAATGATTCTTCCAGCACAGACGTGTCTTCTGAACGGATCGCTCGATATGAACGGTTCTCCGATTAATACCGTGAAGAGATGTTTTGAAACCCATACTGATCTCTATATTGAGAACTTTGTTGGTATCTTTGCATTGCCAATGTTCTGCGAAGGCGCTTGAGTGCTTTAGCTTTTCGCATCCTTTTATCAGCACTGGGCTTAACATAGTAGGCATTCTTCTTAATGTCTTTTAGAATACCAGCTTTTTCAAATTTCTTTTTAAAGCGTCTAATTGCTTTCTCCAAAGGCTCTCTCTCATTTACTGTTACTTGAACCATATGACTTTATTCACCTCACTTTCAAATTTCTATCCTAAATATGCTCTTAATTTTTTGCTTCTGGATTTATGACGAAGACGGCGAATTGCTTTTTCCTTAATCTGGCGGACACGTTCTCTGGTTACATTGAACTTTTCACCAATTTCATTCAAAGTAAGAGCATATTCACGGTCTATACCGAAGTACATTTTAATGACATCTCTTTCACGTTCTTTGAGTGTATTGAGTGCATCCTTGATCTCTTGTTTCAAGGACTCACTCATGATATTAAAGTCAGGAGTAGGTTGACCGTCATCTTGTATAACATCTATTAGAGAATTTTTCTCTCCATCACGAAATGGTGCATTTAAAGATTGATGCCTTCTGGATATTCTTATTGCATCTAAAACCTCATGTGTATGCATTTCAAGACCGTGTGCAATTTCATCCTGTCGGGGTGCACGTTCATTTTGTTGTTCAAGAATCTCAGCTTGTTTTGTGATTTTACTTATTGTACCTACACGGTTTAGTGGAAGCCGAACAATTCTTGAGTGTTCTGCTAGAGCCTGAAGAATAGATTGCCTGATCCACCATACAGCATAGGATATGAATTTAAATCCACGTGTTTCATCAAAGCGTCCAGCTGCTTTTATAAGCCCCAAATTACCTTCATTGATTAAATCTGTTAAGGGTAAACCCTGTCCCTGGTAATCTTTGGCAACACTGACAACGAAGCGTAGATTTGATTCTGTGAGTTTTTTTAAAGCTGCACGGTCACCAGCATGAACTTTTTGAGCAAGTTCAACCTCCTCGTCAGGTGTAAGAGGATTGAATTTGCCAATTTCTTCAAGGTATTTACTTAAAGCCCTATTTGAATCTTTTGTAACTTTTTTAACTTTTTTTGTCATATTTTATTAATCTCTACCTCGTATATTCAAATATTTAAACATTTAATTTTACAAAAGTTTCTTATATTAAACAATATTTATTTCAAGCTGACTTTTTTGTTAATTTTTTGCTTTATCGGTAATACATAATCAGCTGATTAATATCTATAGAAAAATCTTATACAAAGATAATAGAAAAAACAGAGAACACGGGAGTTATTCTCTGTTTTTTGCAGTGAGCATTAGAAATAGAATTATTTAAATAAAACTCACATAATTACGTATAAAAGTAGCTAAATCGGTTTTTCCATTTGATAAATTTCTTAAATCAGTCATTTCTGTGGTAGCTATTATTTCAGTACCCATCAAATCAATTTTTATTTTTCCTTGGCCAGTAGTAATACCTGATTCATATAAAGACTTTAACCCAACTGCCAGTGTTTTATCAAATGATTTACAATCAGTTTTTAATGAAACAACGACTGTATCTGTATTTTCATTACTGATTACATAAGCCGCAAATAATAAACTTACAAGGAAAATAGTCAGCCCAAATATTTTTATGAAGTTTTTCATTGTTACTCCTTTTAATCTTATTTTCTTTTTTCAAATTACTTAACGCTACGTTAGACTTAAGCAATAATAAAAAAGTTGTCTCATTTAGTATATCAAGTGGGAAATATAATATCGGATAGTTCGCAAGGCTGATTCAATATATTAAACCCTGTATAAAATTTTTAATTAAGGATTATTTGTTTATTTTCAATTGCAAGCTGAGGAGTTCGTTGCTATATATTTTTAGAATGTATAATCTTTAATGTAGTGGTAAAATGAACCCCACATTTTTGCATCTCTTCAAGGGCTTTTTTGCCATCACCCGGATTGATATTGACCGGTTTAATAGCATCAGTGACTAAAAAGACTTTTTTATTTAGTTTTAAGAAACCCTTTACAGCAGCACTAATGCAATAATCTGTTGCTACACCAAAAACGATCACCAAATTAAAACCTTTTATACATCTCTTTATTGCTGGATTATCAAAGACATCGAATGATTGTTTTTGGAAATATACCTCGCCTTTGTGGGTTAATACTGTTTCAATTTCTGTCTTAGAGAGAGGTAGATTTGGGACCCATTTTGGATTCAATGGTTTAGTCTCATTCACTTTTTTCTGACCCTTTTCACCAAGCATGCAGTGATCTGGGAATGGTCCATTATTCCGAATTAATTCGGGGTCATCTGGTAAATGTGCATCAACAGAACCGCAGATCGGTATTGAATTTGACCTAGCATATTCAATTAATTGTCGAAATTTATCCTTTAATTTCTCAGCATCGTGAACGTATAAGGCACCGTTAGGATTAATAAAATCATTTTGAGTATCGACATCAAAAAATAATGCATTATGTTTTCTTCTCATTTGATTATAATCTATCATTAGGGCATGAAAAAATGCAAGGATTGTTTAATTAATTCAAGCAATGGTATCCAATAAATTCCAAATAATGTAATAGGTATTAGTAAAATGATTAGAATTACGTTTAAAAATTTATTATAATGATTTTCCATATTTACTTTGTTTTTATACAGAAACAATGAGTGTATTACTCTTGCGTGATAAAAAAACATTAAGATGTAGTTTATAAGACCAATGATAACCAGCCAGTTAAATTTAGTTCCTCCTTTAATTAATGCAGCGAAAATATAAAATTTACCAATGAAACCTGCAGTAGGAGGAATCCCTATGAGACTGATTAAGAAAATGGATATCATAATACTGGGGAAAGAAAATAGATAATTAAAGCCACCATGATCTTTGAGATTTATAAGCTGAAGGTCTGTTCTAGAGTTTATAATTGCAGTAAAAATTCCGATAAAAGCAAAAGAGTATATGATCAGATAAAATATGGACGCTGATATTCCTTCCTGAGTAAATGTTGATAATCCCATAAGGATAAAACCAGAATGTGCAATACTTGAATATGCTAATATATCCTTAATATTTTTTTGGTTTAATGCGAGTAGGTTACCAACAGTCATTGTCACTACAGATAAAACTGCAATAGTATCACTTAAATGGAACTGTTCCGCAAGACTAAAATTAGTATTTCCAAAAGTAATTACTAAAATTCTTATTAAAATTGCAAAGCCTGCTACTTTAGGGATTGTTGTAAGAAATGACGTTATTGGAGTAGGTGTGTCTTTATAAACATCAGGTGCCCAGAGATGAAAAGGTACAATAGTAAGCTTATAACCCAATCCACAGAAAATCAGCAAAATAGTTATAATTATTGAAAAGTTGTTAACAGAGCTATTTGTTAAAGAGTGCTCAATTTCAGTCAGGTATAATGTGCCTGTTAATCCGTAAACCAGTGATAATCCGTAAATCAAGATTGCGGAGGAAAGCAGGCTGGAAAAAAGATTTTTAACTGCGGCTTTATTTGATTGTTTATCGGTTTTTAAATAACCAACTAAGATAAGGCAAGAGATACTGATTGTCTCGATTGATAGGTAGATCATCAGCAAGTTGTTTGAAGATACTAACAGAAATGAACCTATCAATAATATAAATACGAAGAAGTTATATTCTGTAAATGAAACATTTTTTAGTTCGTGGCTATTTAGGGAAATAAGATAAGGAAAGAACGTTAAGATTAATAAACACATTTTGAAGAATTGGGAGAACCGGTCATAAGCAATGAGATTGAAAAATAAGCCATGACTGGATATGTTCCAATTTAAAATTATAAAAGTAAATGAAATTATAAACCCAAATGTTAAAAATGGAATTGTGATTTTCCTGTTATTTGTTTTGAAAATTAAAGATAAAGGTAGGAGTAAAAGGGCAATAACTATTAGTGAAATTTCAGGGATGAAGTATCTGATGCTAAGAATATTTTCCATAGATTACTTTATCATAGTTGCGCCTATAGTTGCTATGTCAACTAACTTTTCAACGCTTTGTGTCATGATATTAAAAATTAGGTTAGGATAAATGCCAAGTAGAACAATAATTACAACAAAAGGTAATGTCATAAATAACTCGTTACCTTTGATGTCCCGCAATTCGGTGTATTTTGGGTTTTCTTTGCTAAATAGTATTAATTGGAAGCATCTGAAGAAATAAGCCGCATTCAGTATAATTCCTGCAATAGAAATAATTGATAGAACCTGAATTTCAGGAATTTGGAAGGAACCAATGATACAAAATATTTCAGAAATAAATGTCGATAGACCGGGTAGTCCAAAACCTGCAAAAAGTGCAAGAGCGGTTATTCCTGAAAAAACAGGCATTTTATAAGATAATCCCCCAACTTTTGAAATATCTTTTTGTGAAGTTCGATTATAAATTACTCCTGTTAATAGAAGTAGAAGTATAGCGACTGCACCGTGATTGAACATGTGGAAAAGGGATCCGCTTATTCCGGTTATTGATGCATCTATTTTTCCTGAAACTCCACCAATAATTGAAGCGAAACCGAGAAGTATAAATCCCATTTGATTTATACTGAAATAGCCTACGATTTTCTTCAGGTCATTTTGTCCTAAAGCACAAAGTGCTCCATAAATAATGTTGATGACTGCTATTATTGAAAGTGGAAGAGCAAATCCAATTGATGCTGCTGGAAGAATAGGAAAACATATACGAATTATTCCGTAAGTGCCAATTTTAATTAATAGACTGACGACTATTATACTAACAACTATTGGAGCTTCTGAAAGAATGGATAATAACCAAGAGTGCAAAGGGAAAATCGGTATTAAGGCTGCAAATCCGATAAATAGGATTAAAAAAGTTATTATTTGAAATGAGTGGGAAAAATTGACATTTGGTATAATTTCTAAAATATTGAATGTATGCGAATCGCTTTTAAAATATAGTATTAATATTCCTAATAGAATAAGTGCGTAACTTAACGTTGCAAAAATTGCATATTTTATTGCTGTATTTTCACTTTTAGAATTGTCCCATATTCCAATAAGTAGATAGGTAGGGAAAAGCGTTAGTCCGAAGAAAATCAAGAATAAAAACAGGTCCATTGATGTGAAAACACCCATTAATCCTATGTCAATGAAGAGGAAAAGAAAAAAATAGCCTTTTACTCCTTTTTTTAATTTCCATGAGGCAAAAACAGAAATAAATAGAATGAGAGCCGTTAAAAATACGAGTGGGAGATTTAACCCATCAATTCCTAAAAAGTAGTCAATTGAAAAAGATTTAATCCAGCTGTAATGCTCAACAAACTGAAAACCTGATTTTGTTTTATCGAAATTGAAAATAATTTGAAGAACAATCCAAAGCTGTAATCCGGTTGTAACAGCAGCGATAATTTTAACAATATCTTCTCTTTTTTTTGATGTTAATATTATAAATATAATTCCTAAAAGAGGTATCAAAATATTCATTGAAAGTAGATGTTCGTTCATAAGAAAATTTGCCTCCTGGATGTTGCTTAAATTAAACTTAAAACAATTAAGATGATAATTATGATGAAGATGAATATTATCAGACTTTTATAATTACCATTTTGAATCTTTTGAATTGTAGTACCATATAGCTTTCCAGCCTGAGATAACTTATTTGTTGTTTTCTCTATTATAATGTCGTTAGACCGGCTTAAATGAGACATAAACTTATAGCTGTTTTTAATAAGAAGATTAAAAAAATTGCTTAGCGTTGAAGAATCAAAATCAGAAAAATGTTTTGATGTTTTACTAATCGGTGTAAATAGATAACTTTCATATAATTTTTCTATATAAAACCTGTTGTATAAAACCTTAAATAATTTTTTTTCGGCTATACTCTTAGTTGAAATTAACTTGCGAATGTATATCAGCCAGGCAAGTAAAAATCCGATGAGAGTTATACTTGTTGAGATAATAGCAGCGAGTTTATATCTACTTAAAATTTTAGAATGTAATTCTACGTTTGAATTCGGTTGTTGTACTAAATTTCTTAACCAGCCATTTTCAACAATGGGATTGAAATTTGGTATGGTGTAAATTATATAAAGACACAAAATTGCTAATAGAATAAGAGGAAGAGTTACGCTGTTTTTGGGCTTAGATATATGCTTTTCCAGATTTGTAAGAGTTGGTGTACCATGGTATATGTTAAAAAACAGCCTGGAGATATAAAGAGCAGTTAAACCTGAAGTTGTAAAGCTGAACAGAACGAGTAGATAGTGAACTGGGTTAATATTAGATGCCGCTATCGTAAATGACAGAATGGAATTCTTACTTAAGAATACGAATGTTATTGGAAGCCCTGATACAGCCGCAGCTGCGATTAGAGATGTCCAGTAATTAATTGGTAAGTATTTTCTTAGACCACCCAGTTGCTTTATATTTTGAAAGTTGGAAGTAAAAAAGTCCTTTTCTAAAGGAATTTTTCGCATAGAGCATATTACACTATCAACGTTAAGTAAAAGCAGTGTGTTGAAAAACATAAAGGCAATAAGATAAAAGAAACTGGGGATATAAGCACCTAATCCTAAGCCTAAAATCACAAATCCAGCATGGCTTATTGCCGAGTAAGCAAGTACTTGTTTTATATCAGTTTGAGTTGCGGCTATTATGGCAGCAATAAGAGCAGTGATGCTTCCCCAATATGCCATTATAGTTAAACACGGTTGAGTAAAAACTGGGAATATTCTTATTAAGAGGTAAATCCCGAGAGAAATCATACCTGTTGAGTGAACTATGACTCTGGCAGATATATGACTTGTCATTGCCTCAGAGAGCCAGGTATGAAGAGGTAATTGTGCAGACTTACCAACTATACCTAAAAATATTAATATTCCTGCTGTTGTACGAACCCCTACTGTTAATTCTTCAGATTGTACCATTCTAAAGATTTCATTAAAATTCGATGTTTTTGAGTGTATGAAAAGAATTAGTATCCCTATAAGTAGTAATATATCGCCAAAAAATAGTGTAAAATATTGTCTTATATTACCAATATTAGATTTTTCCGATGTTAGTAGAAATGAACATAAACTTGCTATTATCCACAAGAAGAATAGCATAAATAGGTTGTTTGTGAGAATAATGCCAAAAGCAGAAAAAGTAAATAGTGATATGTAACTGAAATATTTAGAGTTTGTCTTTTCTGCAATTTCTGAATGCTCAGTGCTGTAAATATGCACTAAACTGCTTATTATGGCAATTACGACCAATAGGATTGCTGATAAGTTATTAAAGAGAAAACCAATATTGAATGATAAATCTCCTAATTTTATCCAGGACCATTTCGTTTCGATTCTAAAATCAGGCTCATTGATTGTAAAGATAATGAGTAGAATTGAAAGTGATAAAGCCAGAGAGAGTAAAGTGGATAATGTGGAAATCCAACAGCCATACTTTGAGATATTTTTTTCAAAAAACCGCAGAAGAATGAATGCTATTAATGGAAGAATTAATATTATTATTAGACAAGTAATCATTTGTTCCCCGATGTATCTAGTTTGTCAATATTGATAGTATGAAAAGTATTATAAACGTTTATAACTATTGCTATTCCGACGGAAGCTTGTGCTAAAGTTATAACTATTGCAAAGAATGCGAAAATTTGACCATCCAAAGATAGTGCTCCAAATCTTGAAAAGGCTGCCAAATTAATATTTGCTGAGCTCAAAATAAGTTCAATACTCATGAAGATAAGGAGCGCATTTCTTCTTGTGGTTACTCCATAAAGTCCAAGGCAAAATAAAATAGCAGAGACTAATAAATATGTATATACTGAATTCATCTTTTCCGGATTAAAAAAGCTGCGCCAACTAATGCTGATAAAAGAAAAATAGAAACTATTTCTAGTGGCATTAAGTAGCTTGTTATGATTGATTCTTCAATTGCTTTAATTGTATAATTTGTTAATTCAGATTTTTCTGTTTTCCATGGTGTTATAAAAATTAATATTACTAACAAAATGAAAAATAAAAGTGAAATTCCAGCGTAGATATATTTCTGTTTTACAGATTTGGGAATTTTGAAATCAGTTACTTTACTTGTTAAAAGTGCACCTATAATTATAAGTACGCTAAGTGCAACAACATTAAGAATGATATTAGCAATAGCTAGAAGGTCAGCCATTAGAAAAATATACATTCCGGATATACCTATTAATGTTGCGACAAAGGCAAAAATAGAATGTTTGAGATTTTTAGACAAAGTTACAATGGCAGCTGAAGAAACGGTTAATAAAATAACCACCCAAAATATTAAAGATGAAATAATCCAAACCTCCTGTGATTTACCAATCCTAAAACACTTATTATATAAATTGAAATCATGCCTATTATGTTAAACACCTTCGGTGTTTTGTTTTGGGGGGAAGAAATTCTTTGCTCATCCGGCAACCGCCGGATGTTATTCAAATTCAATCCCTTTCCCAACGGGATCCCTTCGGGGTGGGATTGTACTATTTCTATTCATTGCTCTAAACCCTGAAAGGGTTGAATATGAATAACAACAGGTACAACCTGTTGACCAAGGAACCAGCAACAAAGCCTCTAACTCCACAGGGGTTAAATATGAATAACGATAGGTGAAACCTATTGACCAAGGAACCAGCAACAAGGCCTCCAACCCTGAAAGGGTTGAATATGAATAACGATAGGTGAAACCTATTGACCAAAGAACCAGCAGCAAAGTCTCCAACCCTGGAGGGGTTGAACTATATAAAGCCTTTTTCACGACAACCAGCATTTTGTTCACTTGTTAAATACTTTCAGTGTTTGGTTTTTATATTCGCCTTGTTACTCACCTCTTAAATTTAGCCTTTTTATCATGTAACTACCAATAATCCTGTCCCTATAAATAAAATCAAAGCCATTGGGAATAAAAATTTGTAATTAATTCTGAAAATTTGTTCACCGGATAAATTTGGGATTGATGAATTTAGCCAAATTAAAAGGAAAAATAATAAAGCAGTTTTAATAAGTAACCAAAAAAATTCCCACAAAGACCCTGTCATTAAGTTTATTTCATCAAAGGGGGATAGCCACCCACCTAAATAAGTTATTACATTAAGAAGTAATAGTATAAATACTACCATATATTTTAATACATGAAAGATTTTCTGCTGGAAAATTGTAAGTTCCGAATTAGAATTTTTTAAAATATTTTCTTTATAGGAGGCAGAACCGTAGTTCAGATTCTGCACTATTAAAATAGTTGAAGCGAAATATATCAAAAATCCTGCAAAGGTAAAAGGTGAGTAAAACAAGAACCATTTGGGTAAAAATCTAAAGTAATATCCTGTTTGATTATTTATTATCTCCCGCAAGTCTAAGCTGCCGGAGATAGCAGCAATAATTAACATTGTAGTAATTAATGTAATTTGGCAAGTCATTAATTGAGCAATGGATTTTATCGAATTGTATAGATTTATTGTTTCAGTTGATAATAGCCCCAGAATTATAATTCCGATTATATTTAATGATAATAACGCTAATATAAAAAGAAGCCCTGTGTTTAGTCTGGCAGCGTAGGTATTATCACTAAAAGGTATAATAGCAAAGATGGAAAATGTAAGGGAGAAAGTAAGAATTATGGTAAAAGTAAAATATTTTTTGTATGGTACTGATTTTGAAATAGTTTCTTTTAATGAGGTTTGTATAAAGTTAGTAATTTGTCGATGAATTTCTTGTTTATCGAGACCTGTTTTATTGGTTTGATTAGGTGAATGTGGGAGAGATTTTTTATTAAAAGAAGCTGCAAATATTGCAATTAAAAAAACGATTATAAAAACAGGTATTGCAAAAAATATTATTGATTGGGATCCAATACTAAATTCAGATAATATATTTACCAGGAATAAATTCAAGAAATTTTGAAGTAATATCTCAATCATGTGTGCTCAATTCTTTTGTCCTTATGTCTAAACTACTTAGAATAATGGGTAAATCCGATATCAAATGATCCTTCGTTATTTCATTAATAGCAGTAAGACTTGAGAAAGAGGGATTATTTATTTTTAATTGAGTTGACTTATCAGGGCCTTCTGTTGTTATATTAAGATTAAGTTTTCCGATGGGGCTTTCTATTTGGAAGTTTAATTTAACATCTGGAGGTTGTATTACTTCCTGTGTTTTGTTGTTCGTTGCTTTAGCCGGGATTTTATCAAGTAGTTGACTGATTATTTTAACACTTTCATTCATTTCTTGACATCTAACCCAAAATCGGTCCCATGAATCTCCAGTAGTGCCCATTAATCCTTTTCCGATAGAGACATCAAATTCTAACTCATTGTACAAAGAATATGGTTTATCTCTTCTTATATCATGCTTTATACCTGAAGCTCTCTGGTTAGGTCCGGTTATTTCATAGTTATAAATGGTATCAGGTAGAAGAATGCCAATATTTGCAGTTCGGTCAATAAGAATTTTGTTTTTTTGTAAAGTTTTTTTGTAATTGCAAATCCGTGGGTGAAAATAATCTATAAATTTGTAAATATTTTCTAAAAAGCCAACCGGAACATCCTTAGCAATTCCCCCAATTTGGAAATAGTCCCCAAAAGAATTTATCTCATAAACAGTGTTTAAAATATTTAATATTATTTTTCGGTCTCGAAGAGTATTTTTTATTAGATTTGCTGCTCCAATGTTCAATCCTAATGTTTCAAAGCAGTAGAGGTGACTTGCAATTCGATTTAATTCAACGATTATTATACGAATATATTTGTTGTATTCAGGAACTTCAATTTTTAGTAATTTTTCAAGAGCCAGAACATAAACATAGTTAACATTTAATAAGTAGGAATTATCATAATTGTCAGAAAAAGGGGTTTTTTGTTGATTGTTGAGATTTGGTACAATTTTTTTAATTTCCTGACGAAGACTATCCATCTGTGGTTCTACTTTTATAATTGTTTCACCATCCATATAGACTGTAAGGGGCAGAGATTCATCTGGGTTAGGGTAATGAAAGTTATAATTGTATTTTGTTATAGAATTATCTTTTATTTTATTTTTAGGTGAGTTCACGTTAAGTCATTATCTATTTTTTGAGTCAAATTTTTATGATAGCTTAAAATCGTCTTGCGCCAGTTTAGGTCGCCAATACTCCACAAATATCCAAACCCAATTGTGATGATACTTATAAAAACAAATATTCCAAAGAAACCGGAAAAGCCAAATTTCTTTAATATCAATGCAATAGGAAATAGTATTACTATTGCAGTGCTGAAAATAACGAATAAAAGAGCTAGAAAATAAAAGCGTATATCGAGTTTCAAGTTTGAGATTTTATCTGTTTTGTAATCGTTATTAACTGGAACTTTTCGTTTTAGGTCGAGGTGTTTCTGAAGATAAAATAATCCTGTAAGCAGTAAGATGCTTGTAATAAAAAAAACAATGATTATTCCGAAATTTATTAGCATAATATTTTACCAAAAAAGCGGGTTGAATTTACCAGCATTAAGGTGTAATGTCAAGAAATGGGGGATGAACTATATGTGACACTGATATTTATAATAGGTAAACAAAAAAGTCAGAAAATAAAAGCAAAAACTTAGATAAATGTAGCTGCGTACCGCCTGGTTCGCACTTGAACTGCAATATTGTTCTCGTTCTGTGGCTGTGCTACGGAACGGACACTTCAGTTGGAAAGTACAGTCCTACAAACAGTGATATGAGACTATCGGCCACGGAGCAAGAGCCCCGTAGCCAGATTAACCGCAAGGTTCAAAAGATATTGTTCATTAAAAAATAAGCTAGTTCCATCATGAGCTTACTCATGACGGTATCTTTCAAATAGCTTTCTGAAATTGAAATGTGTCAGAAGTGAAATTCTGACACAACAATAAATAATGGAACTTTAATTGTCTTTTACAACTTAAGAATGTAACTTAAAATAGAAATGATATTTTTAATTTAAATAAAATAATGGTGTTTATATGAAATTGAGAGATGATGTTAGAAGTGCTATTACTATTCAAGATTATGCTGAGAAACCCGAGATTGACGGTGTTCAAATTATTCCTCTTAAGAGATTAAATGAAGATGGAGGATCATTTACGGAACTGGCGCGGTTAGTTGAGGGAATATCTACTTATTTTCCAGATATAAAAGTTGCTCAAATTAACTATAGTGAGATGGAACCAGGTGTTATAAAGGCGTTTCATATTCACGAAAAACAGACTGATGTTTGGTATGTTCCTCCCAGTGATAAAATTTTACTGATATTGATTGATCTTCGTGAAGATTCTCCAACAAAAAACTTAAATATGAGATTTATCTTAGGTGACGGTAATTCAAGATTAGTTGTTATTCCGCCTGGAGTAGCCCATGGGTGTAAAAATATTTCGTCAAAGGTCGCACGAATAATATATTTTATGGATAAGCATTTTTCGAAAGATCCTCAAAAATGCGATGAAGGACGTCTGCCATGGGATTTTATTGGTACGGATATTTGGGAAATAAAGAAAGGATAATATATCCTTTTCTCAGATTCACGCATTATTTTAGCAGCGAACTTATTAGTTTAGCTATCTAAAATTGACTCAAGTTTGGAAAAGTTTTACAGGTATTAGTCAATCTATTTGAGAAACTCGTTTTAATTTTTAATTGAGATTATATTAGGAGTGCTTGAATATATTGTTGTATTAAAGTGAGCTGAAAATATGATTTACATTGAAAGCGGAATATCAATTGATGAGAGCGAAATTCAAATGACATTTACTCACTCTTCAGGTCCCGGTGGTCAGAATGTCAACAAAGTTGCCACGGCTGTGCAGCTCCGCTTCGATGTGTTCAATTCTTCTTTACCTGAAGACATTCGCGAGCGTTTGATTGGTATTGGTGGAAGCCGAATGACATCAGATGGTGTATTGATTATTAATGCTCAGCGCTTCCGTACACAGGCTCGAAACCGAGAAGATGCTATAGACCGACTTGTTGAGTTGATTCGAAAGGCGGTAGAAAAACCAAATGTCCGACATAAAACTAAACCGACCCTCTCTTCAGTAAAAAGCAGGTTAGAAGTGAAGCGTCATCGTAAAGAAATAAAACATCTTCGGCAATCAGTTTCGTATCCCGAAGAATGATAAGTATGTTTATTGTTTATAAGTGTTCATCCAGAGTAGTCGGGACTAATTTCTAATTTCCTCCAGGGGAGTTCCTTTGGAAAAACTGTGAACCCGTTAGATAACAACCCCTAATAGATATTCGTTGTTTAAAATAGTAAGTATCTAATGGGGTGAACGGTTACTATTGTTTTTATAAAATATTTAAAAGGAGTAAGAGAATATGAATCAGGACTCATTTAAAGTGCAACATAAGGACGGGATATTTGAAGTTGCTGACGGTTTTAAATTGTATGAGCAATCATGGTTTCCGACGTCTGAACCGAAAGCTGTTATTATTATTGTGCATGGATATGCAGAACACAGCGGACGCTATGCTCATGTGGCAGAATATTTGGGTGGACATAATTATGTAGTTGAAACATTTGATCTGCGGGGTCACGGAAAGTCTGAAGGCAGAAAGACCTACGTGAAATCATTTGATAAATATTTAAAGGATTTAGATCAATTCCTTATGAGTACACGTGAAAAATATCCTGAAAAGCCAATTTTTTTGTTTGGGCATAGTATGGGTGGAGCAATTGTGACTTTGTTTGCAATTACCCGTCAACCTGAAGTTAAGGGTCTGTTACTAAGTGGCGCTTCTCTAAAAATAAGTGATGATATTTCACCCTTAATGTTGCGTCTATCGCCAATTATTGGTTTTCTTTTCCCCAAGCTCCCAACCATTAAATTGGATGGTACTGCAGTCTCTCGGGATCCTGAGGTGGTGAAGCGGTATGACAATGATCCGTTGAACTACAGAGGTGGAGTGCCTGCTCGGACTGGTGCTGAAATTAATAGAGCTACCAAATGTATTCAGGCTCAAATGGAATCTATAGAACTACCGCTTCTCATTATGCATGGAACCGCTGACCGTCTGGCTGATCCGGAAGCGAGTAAGCAGCTATATTCTCGTGCAAATTCTAAGGATAAGACGCTTAAACTGTACGAAGGTTTCTACCATGAAATCCTGAACGATCCGGAGAAAGCAAGAGTTATGGATGATATGGTGAAGTGGTTAGATGCACATTTATAGAAATTGAAGATAAATTATAAACCTATTTGGCTGAAAAAGATATTAACCCTACAACGTAACTTATTAGATATAGCACTATATGTTTGGTTAACATTAACTTATATAAACAACATATTGTATAAAAAAGTACTAAATGACGTAGTAGGGTTAATCAAAAAGTGTAAGAGAATTTAACTTGTTCATCCCTTGAGAAAATCTATATACTATTTTTGTAAATGGCATCCATACCTTTTCAGCCACAAATAAAAATGAAAGTTGATATTTTCAAAATAAGTATAGTTGTATATTGTTGATTGATAATTGTCTATTGTCTATTTTTAATTGATTATTAGTCATGGGCAATTTTTAAGTTTAATTATTTTAGGCACTTTTCCGTCAGTAGCCGGATGCCTTTGGCAAGTTCACTTTTCACTTTAGGCACTTTTAATTGATTATTGACTATTGATTATTGACTATTGATTATTTTTTACTTTAGTCATTTTAGGCACTTTTCCGTCAGTAGCCGGATGCCTTTGGCAAGTTCACTTTTCACTTTAGGCACTTTTATATAAAAATATGGGTAAGATGATGTATATCCTTTCAATTGATCAGGGGACAACAGGAACGAAATCGGTTCTGTATAATCAAGATGGTCAAATAGTCGATTTGGCATATCGTGAATTTACCCAGATATATCCTCAACCCCGATGGGTTGAGCATGATCCTCTTGAAATTTGGCAAACAGTTGTGGACACAGTAGAAGAGTTACAATCCCGCTGTTATGGTGAGATTGCTGCAATAGGCATAACTAACCAGCGGGAGACAACTGTTGTTTGGGATAAAAGAAGTGGAAAACCGGTCTATAACGCTATTGTCTGGCAGTGTCGGAGAACAGCAGGGTATTGTGAGGAGCTGCAAGATAGGCAGGCTCTTTTTCGCAGTAAAACAGGACTTCCTATTGATGCTTATTTTAGTGGTACGAAAATCAAATGGATACTTGAGAATGTAAAAGGTTATAATATAGAAGATCTGCTTTTCGGAACTATTGATACATGGCTAATCTGGAAATTGACCGGCGGCGATGTACATGCTACTGATTATACAAATGCTTCAAGGACAATGCTGTTTAATATTCATGAGAAAAAGTGGGATGATGAACTGTGTGATTTACTAAATGTCCCTAAAGCGATTTTACCTGAAGTAAAGAAATCAATTGATGACTTCGGTAAAGTAAAATCTATTCCAAATTTGAAAGGAATTTCAATTTATGGGATTGCAGGAGATCAACAGGCTGCACTATTTGGTCAAACCTGCTTTGGAAAGGGAGAAATTAAAAATACTTATGGTACTGGCTGTTTTGTGATGATGAATACCGGGAATGAATATATCGCTTCAGAAAAGGGATTGATAACGACCATTGCGGTAGATGGTTATGGCGAACCGTGTTATGTGCTTGAGGGATCGATTTTTATTGCAGGTGCTGCAATACAATGGCTAAGGGATGAACTGAAATTGATTGAAAAAGCTTCAGATAGTGAAAAAGCAGCGAATTCTGTTAAAGATTGTAATGGTGTTTATCTTGTACCTGCTTTTGTTGGGTTGGGAGCACCTCATTGGGACATGAATGCCCGTGGTGTTCTTGTTGGATTAACAAGAGGGACAAACCGCAATCACATAATTAGAGCAGCGCTTGAGTCAATGGCATATCAAACGTATGATGTTCTTACAACGATGGAAAAGGAAACTGGTGTAAAAGTGGAAGAATTAGCTGTTGATGGAGGGGCATCAGTAAATAATTTTCTAATGCAGTTTCAGGCTGATATTATTAATAAGCCGGTGATTAGACCTTCGTTAATAGAGTCAACTTCTCTGGGTGTTGCGTTCATGGCGGGATTAAAAGCAGGAATTTGGAAAGATTACGGAGCGTTGTGCAGCCTTAAAAAGTGTAATAGGGAATTTATTCCTTCAATGGATAATAAAGACCGTGTAAAGTTGCTGAAAGGCTGGCAAAAAGCGCTTCGACAGGCAATGGTAAAATAAGCGTAGAAAAATATGATTAAAAATTTACATTTTATGGATGAGTCCACTTAAAAAAGGATTATCCGAAAGGATCCCTCTGGGAAAAGCGAAATATATAAACCAAAATTAAAAAATTATGGGAACTGTTTGCTAATCATGAAGGATTCTCCGAAGGAGTCCTACGTGACCTACGGAAAGATGTAATCCCTCAGTTATCGTGAGAAAAACGTTAAATTGGTTGGAAAATTTTTGATACATGGAAAAATTACCACAATAAATTGTGGTGTTAATCTCAATGTAAGCATTAGGATAACACCCAGATTCATCTGGGTGCGAATTAACTTTGCAAAATTCCTGTTAACCGTTTCAACGGTTTCTATTAGTATGGATATATATTTTACAGTGGAATTAGGAAATATATTTTAAATGCATAGGATATTTAAAAAATGATGAAAAAACATTTTATATTAACATGCTCGTAATTACTGCATTATGTTATAGTTCCGCCAGGTACTCAGATCTGAAGATATAATAAGGATTGATAAAAGCGTCAAGAGTGAGCTCCTGACGCAACTGAAATGAAACCAAAAGGAGGCTTCAACATTGAAACAAAACCACCACCGGGTTATAAATGTTGCGTTAAAGTACACCTGTCAGGTTTATTAAAAAAATCGTATCTGAAGTAGAAGAATCTTTTAAACCTGACAGGTGTATAGCGGTTCTCAGACCTGATGGTATGATGGGGAGTTGCGATAAAAGTGTCAGGAATGAGCTCCTGACGCAACTGAAATGAAATCAAAAGGAGGCTTCAACATTGAAACAAAACCACCACCGGGTTATAAATGTTGCGTTAAAGTACACCTGTCAGGTTTATTCAAATAATGGTATCTGAAGTAGAGGAATCTTTTAAACCTGACAGGTATATTGCGGTTCTCAGACCTGATGGATTAACGAAAGTATCGGGAATAAGCTCCTTACACAAATGAACCCTCTCCCTGAAGACCATATCCTGGTATTGCTTTTAAATAGTTATAACTGTAGTTTTAATATATGAAATCCAAAAGTATGCTGCTTGTAAATCCCTGGATTACTGAAGCTCTTAAGATTTGCAAAGTTGACCAGTTTTTATTACTTTAAAATGTGGACTAAATAAAAATAACTTTGGAAAGGGGATGCACAATGAGGGAATTTAAAAAGATTAACCGAAGAGAATTCTTTAAGAAAGGTTTTATTACTGGTGCGGCAATATTTGGGCCATTTTATGTCGGTATGACTGACAAGATTTTTGCAAAGAAATCTCTTAGTTCCATACCTGACCTGGTCGCTGTAAGAAATGGTGAACCGGATGTTATGTTTGATAAAGCTATAGCATCAATGGGTGGAATGAGGGAATTTATTAAAAAGGGACAAACCGTTGTTATAAAGCCGAACATAGGCTGGAATAGAGAAATAGAAACCGGTGCTAACACAAATCCTTTACTTGTAAAAAGAATTGTGGAACACTGTTTAAACGCAGGAGCAAAAAAGGTTTATGTTTTTGATCATACTTGCGATACTAATTGGAGAGAATGCTACAAAAATAGCGGAATTGAAGATGCTGCAAAAGCAGCTGGCGCAATAGTTGTACCGGGAAACAACGAGAAATATTATGAGGAAGTAAGAATACCCGGAGCAAAAATTTTAAAAACAACAAAAGTACATGAACTTATTTTAGAGACGGATGTTTTCATAAATGTACCGGTATTAAAGCATCACGGTTCAACGCGCCTTACAATTGCAATGAAAAACCTGATGGGTGTTATATGGGACAGAGGGTGGTATCACAGTAGCGGACTTCATGAATGTATTGCAGACTTCTGTCTTTACAGAAAACCTGATCTGAATATAGTAGATGCGTATAGGGTTACAATGGATAATGGTCCCCAAAGAGCCAGGAAAGAGGACATTTCTCTGAAAAAAAGTTTACTTATATCCAGAGATATTGTTGCGGTAGATGCCGCTTCAGCAAAGATTTTTGGTATAGAACCTGAGAAAGTAAAACATATTAAACGTGGGTACGATAAAAATATAGGTAATATAAATTTAGAAGAGTTGAACATTAAAAAAATTGTCTTATAGCCTGGATTATTCATAGTCACTCTCGCAGGAATTCTTAAGAGGAATCTCCATCGGAATTCCTTGTGGGAGAGATTTATTAACTGATATTTATAATAAGATAGATAGTTATTGAAGAATGAAAATTAGAAATATCCGTATTGGAATTTCTTTTTTTGTAATGGGTTTATTTATTCTATCCTTTTTTGGTGGAGAAAAATTATCAATATTTCTCTCTAATAAACTTTCATTTTTTCAATTTACACCATCATTATTGAAATTTATTATTGTAGCAGGAGGATTGTCATCTTTTGGCTTTTTTATTATATTTCTTCTCACTATCGCTTTCGGTAGAGTTTATTGTTCATGTCTCTGTCCTTTAGGAATATTTCAGGATGTGATAATTTTCTTTTCAAAGAAGATTGGTAAAAGAAAAGAGAATGGATATCAGAAACCTTACAATTTAATAAGGTATTCTATCTTAATTCTGACAGTTATATCCTCTTTAATTGGTACGTTAATCTTCATTAATTTTCTTGATCCTTATAGTTTTTTCGGAAGAATTGCCACAAATTTATTTAAACCACTTTATGCATTTGTTAACAACGTAATTGTTTCAATCTTTGAGAGATTTGACATTTATGCGTTTTCAATAATAGAAATACATCAGGTAACTCCTCTTATATTAACTGCCACTCTTTTGCTATTCTTAATCCTTTTGGTGATGTCAATCTTTTATGGTAGAATGTACTGCAATACCATCTGTCCTGTTGGAACTCTTCTCGGAATTCTTTCCCGGTTTTCAGTTTTTAAAATATACATTGATAAGGAGAAATGTAGTTCATGTGGTCAGTGTGAAAGAAAATGCAGAGCAGGATGTATAGATGTTAGAAATCAAACTGTAGATCCGACGCGATGTATTGCCTGTTTTGATTGCCTTGAGGTTTGCCCTAAATCAGCTGTTGAATATAATCTGACTATTAAAAATAAAGAGAATAAGTTGGATATTTCGAAGAGAAAGCTTCTGAAAAATTCTGTCTCAGTTGTTGGTTCCATGATTTTAATAAATTTTCCTTTGCGCTTATTTTCCAAAAAGTCAGTTCAGGAGGGGAAATCTGTTCCAATTACTCCTCCTGGTTCTATAAGCATAGAACATTTCACATCGACATGCACCGCTTGTCACCTCTGTGTCAACGTTTGTCCATCAAAAGTATTAAAGCCTACTTTTTTAGAGTATGGCCTGACTGGGATCATGCAGCCTTCAATGGATTTCAAGCAAGGATATTGTGAATACGAGTGCAATATATGTGGGAAAGTCTGTCCAACGGGAGCAATAAAACCGCTTTCGCTTGAAGAAAAAAAATTAACACAAATTGGAAAAGTTCATTTTATTGAAGATTATTGTGTCGTATATAAAAATAATGAGGACTGTGGTGCTTGTGCTGAAATCTGTCCAACACATGCGGTTTTTACAGTTGAAAAAGATAATGTATTTTATATAGAGACAGATGTTGATTTTTGCATAGGATGCGGTGCATGTGAGCATGTATGTCCGGAAATTCCTAAAGCAATTTTTGTTGATGGAAATAGAGTTCACGGGAAGGCCAAGAAGCCCTTTTCAGGTGAAGAACCTGTACGAAAGCTAAAACCTCAGGAGGACAAGGATTTTCCTTTTTAAAAATTATTGTTTGCACATAACAAATACAGTATATTTCAGAACTCAGTAAATTTGATGAATTTTAAAAAACAATCGCAAATAAAAATTACTATCAATGTCATTCTGATGAAGCGAAGCGAAGAAGAATCTCTGACGAAATACCAATAAAGATTCTTCACTCGTACCTCGTTCAGAATGACAGCTTCGAGTATTTTATTTGCGATTATTTTCCACTTTATTTGTGTTTTTACTGAGTTCTGATATTTATTGCAAAAAGAGCATTAAATATTTTTACTGTAATATTCGATCATTGAAATTCCGTAGAAAATTCAGTGATTTTAATCACCTATAGGTATTAAATTAACAAATATAATTTCTGATAATTTTTGAAATTCTAACTAACTCAAAAAGAGGTAATATGACTAATCTTGGAATTCGCGCAGTAAAAATCTTTTTATCATTTTTTTTTGTAATTGTCACTTTATATGCTCAAAAGGGAGATATTATAGGCCAGGTGATTGATAAAGAGACACAATCCCCCTTGATTGGAGTGAATGTTGTTGTTATAAGCACAGACTGGGGTGCTGCCACTGATCTTGATGGCAGATATTATATCCGAAACATCCCGGTTGGTACTTATAATCTTACTTTTCAAATGATAGGATATGAGACGCTGGAAAAACTTAATATCCCTGTCAGCCCCGATAGAATCACCCAGATGGATGTATCTCTGAAAATGACCTCTATTATAGGAAAGGAGGTTGTGGTCACTGCAACTGCTTTTGTAAAGGCGCGTGATGCTGTTATTTCCGATCGAAATATAGATTATACTGAAATGATGCGCGATGCTGGCAGTGCTATGGATGTGCAACGAATGATGCAGGCATTGCCAGCAGTTGTTTCCGGTGCAGATCAAGATAATGAAATCATTGTTCGAGGCGGAGAGCCCGCCGAAAACCTTTTTCTTCTGGATAATATCGAAATCCCCAATCCGAATCATTTCGGACACCAAGGTGCCGGTGGTGGTCCAATTTCTATGATCAATCCACTTTTTGTCAAGGAGGTAGACTTTTATGCAGGCGCTTTCCCCGCAAGATATGGCGGGAAAGCTTCATCAGTTATGGATATTCAATTAAAGGAAGGAAACCGTGAGAAATTTCACTTAGATCTGGATATGGGAATGTCCGGTATCGGGCTTTTTGCAGAAGGACCTCTTGCCAATGACGATGTTTCATATATGCTCGGATTTCATAAAAGCTACTTAGACCTTGTGATTAAAAATTTCGGTATGACAGCAGTACCCCAATACTATAGTTTACAGGGAAAGGTCGTCTGGTATCTTTCACCAAAAACTAAACTCATCTGGAATGGTCTCTATGGAAACGATGCTATTAATATTGGCGAGGGCAACGAAAGTGTTTCACGAGGAGCAGAGTATATGGATGTAAAGGGTTATGAATATGCCACAGGATTAACTTTAAAAACTCTTCATAGTAAAAATCGGTATTCACTTATAACAATATCAAATGTTGGAAATTACTGGGATTATAATGTGAAAGAAGGTATGGCGGATGGCAGTAAGAACACCTTTTATACCAAAAATGACCTCGAAACCGAATGGACGCTTAAAGGAGATTACTTTCATCGTATTAATAACAGACATGATTTCATGGTGGGAGCAAATATTAAGTATATCCAATTCAATCATATAGATTGGGTTGAAGGAGATACAGCCTGGACATATTATTATCACCCCTATGATGCCCCAGATGATATGAGGTTTTATTTTAATGCAGATGATTATTATAATGCCAATCCGGATACATTTGCTATATTCGATACAGCATGGGTCTATAACGAGTGGAATTTAGATAAAAATATAAGGACAACAAAGTACGCTGTTTATGGTCAATACAAATGGAAACCGATACCCAGAATCACACTCACTGCAGGATTACGCTATTCGATATTTGAGTATTCAAACTTCAGTATGCTCGCTCCACGTTTTGGATTTTCTTATAAATTAACACCTGTGACTTCAATTAATGTTGGTTACGGAAAGCATTTTCAGGAACCCGCATATTTTCACTTTACTGCTAATCTTGAAAAGAACAAAAAGTTAAAAAGCCGTTCAACTGATCAATACGTCCTTGGCATCGAACATCTGTTTACAAAAGACATGAAAGGCAGCATCGAAATCTATCAGAAGGATTATCAGAACCTTTCACTTCCAAGATCGTGGATAGAGCATGATTCTTTGGATTACTACAAAAATGAGATGATGAGTATCGGTGAAGGTTATTCCAGAGGAATTGAATTTTTCTTACAGAAAAAATTGAGTGAAGACTTTAATTTTACTCTTTCTTACTCGCATTATGTTGCAAAAAGAAAAGATGCTCGGAAAGAAGATGAACCTTACTTTACAGCGGATTATGATTTCAGAGATGTATTTACATTCATTTCAGGTTACCGCTGGAATATGCATGAATATACATGGTACCAAAATGTAAGAGATAAGAAATTGTGGAAAGTAATGTCCTGGTTAATTTCACCGGGAGATGAATTTGAAATAAGCGTTCGCTGGAGGTACACAAAAGGACGACCTTATACCATGCAGACCTACGATCCCTATCTGCGCCGCTGGTACACAAGCTGGAGCACAGATATTAATACTGAGCGCTTACCGGAATATCACCGTTTTGATTTAATGATCCTGAGAAGGTGGATGTATAAAAGTACTGCTGTCGTTGCTTACATAGATATAATGAATATTTATGGTCGCAAAAATATCTGGGGGTACAATTATGCCGCTGATGGAACTATGGAAAATGTCTATCAGTTCAGTCTGTTTCCTGTTGGAGGATTCACCCTGGAGTTCTAAACTTCTTAACAATTAGTTCTTGTTTTCCTTAAATAATTATAAAACAAAGAGATGGAGACGATTTTATGGATTTTATTGAACTTGTCAAAAGGAGAAGAAGTACAAGGAAGTATTCTACCAAAACTATACCAATAGAAACTATAGATAAATGTTTGGAAGCTGCTCGATTGGCGCCTTCTGCCTGTAATTCACAGCCCTGGTATTTTATTGTCGTTGATGACGAGAAAGTGAAAAATGAAATTGTTGAAAAATCTCTTTCAGGTATTTATTCCTCAAATTCATTTGTCAAAAAGGCTCCAGTTATCATAGTTGTAATTACAGAGCGATCTAATTATGCGGCAAGACTTGGAGGATTTTTCAGAAATATAAAATATAGCCTTATAGATATTGGTATTGCATGTGATCATTTAATATTGCAGGCTGAAGAACTTGGCGTTGGTACATGCTGGCTGGGCTGGTTTAATGAAAAAGCTGTGAAAAAGGTACTGGGTCTTCCAAAATCAACAAAGATTGATATTATGATCAGTGTGGGTTATCCTGCAAAAGTTTCTGAGAAAGGGAAGAAGAGAAAATCTCTGGATAAAATCAGGCATTTTTATAAATAAAATGAGATTAGGGATATTTATAAATAGTTAATTCTGTTCATATATTTAATATTTCTTTCATAATTTTTAATCAAAGACTTAAATTCCAAAAATTATATGAGCAAGTACTAAAACAGTGTTAAAAGTTATTGCTATTCAATGTGAATATAAGAGTATTTAAATCCGCCATTTCGAATTAAGGATTTTCAAGAGGGATAAAAGAACCTATCGATAATGAGTAGAGAATCGAGTAAGTGAAAGGTTTATGATATGGATAAAGATACAATTATTGGTTGTATTGTACTTTTTTTCTCATTAGGTGTATTAACTTATCTGGTAATTTGGGCTCGTAATATGATCAATAAAATCAGTGAGAAAGGACCTGGCTCAGCTCGCAAGATAATGAAGGGAATAAATAGTGAAAAGTAAAGGGCAGTTTTCTACAGAACTTTCCCGTGACTTGTCTCTATTTCACATTACAATGATGGGACTCGGAATGATGATTGGTGCCGGGGTTTTTCTGGGGATTGGTAATGCTATTCACTATTCAGGTTCTGGTGGAGTTGTTCTTACTTTTGCACTTAATGGTGTTATTGCTATTTTTACAGCGATGTCCTATGCAGAACTCAGTTCGGCTATACCACATGCAGGTGGTGCATACAATTTTGCTCGTATTGGTTTTGGTCGTAGTACAAGTTTCATTGCGGGATGGATGGAGTGGTTTGCATCGAGTATAGCTGGAAGCGCCTATGCTATCACATTTTCTATATATATCTGGAGATATCTTCAGGGCATAGGTGTATTAAATAATTTAGGAGATAATATTTTTCTTATAGAGAAAATTACTGCCGCTGCAATTGCGATAATTTTTATTTTTATTAATTATAGAGGAGCTTCTGAAACCGGCAAAATTGGAGCGTTTTTTACACTTGGGCAGACAATTTTTCTAATATTTATAGGTATAGTGGGTATCGTTGTTGTTATTAAAGACCCTTCTCGTCTGCAAAACTTTCATCCATTTATGCCAATGGGTTGGACAAAACTTTTTATTACAATGGGGTTTACTTATGTCGCTTTTGAAGGCTTCGAGGTAATAGCTCAAGCGGGAGATGAGGCAATTATGCCAAAAAAAACCTTCCAAAAGCAATGCTGTATTCTGTGTTTATTGCTACTCTAACTTATGTTGCTGTCGCATTTGCAGCAGTGGTGTCGGTAAAAGCCGGATCGCCTGGGGTTAGTGGTGAAGTTTGGCAGTGGATAGGAAGCTATCATGAGAAAGGATTCGGAGAAGCAATTGGGCGTCTTATGCCTTATGCAAATTTTTTATTAACACTTGCTGTTATTTTTGCAAGTACTTCTGCTTTAAATGCGACAATCTTTTCTGCTGCAAGATCTTCCTATGCACTCGGACGTGATAATATGTTACCGGCTATAATGGCTAAAATATCTAAAAAATGTAAAACCCCCTGGGTAGCGTTACTTTCTACGAGTATTATTGTTATTTTCGTAGCAGTATTTCTTGATACAATGGATGTTGCCTCAAGTGCAAGTATTATGTTTCTGTTTCTTTTTTTTCTTGTAAATCTTTGTGTGATAGTAATACGAAGAAATATGGCAGATGAACTTGAATACGGTTTTATGATGCCATTTTTTCCACTTTTACCTGTTGTGGCTATCATCTGTCAGGCTATTCTTGCTGTTCATCTTCATGCAGTTAGTCACATAGCCTGGATTATTGGTCCTTCGTGGATTATTGCTGGATTTTTAATATATTACTTTTATTCAAGGTCTCACGCAATTACGACTGAAGATGAAATTCTGGTCATTGAAGATGAAAAGGCAACTAAAGATGTTGGATACAATTACAATATAATGATTGCTGTTGCCAATCCTGAAAATGCACTTAGCTTGGTACGCAATTCATACAAGTTATGTGGTGCAAAGAAAGCTCGGGTAGAGCTGCTTCATATGATACCGGTTCCGCAACAGGTACCACTTAGCGATGCAGATCGGTATATGCTTGAGGGCAAGGAAAGTATTATCGAAATGATGATTTATCTTGATCCACTTTTTCCGGTAAGTACAACATTACGATACTGTCGTAGCGTTGCTCGTGGAATTGTAAGTGCCGCAAGAGAGAAAAAGGTGGATATGCTTATTATGGGGTGGCGTGGTAAGACAAAAAATCAAGAATTCAGTCTTGGAAGTACTATAGACCCTATTATTGAACGTTCGCCGTGTAACGTGGTGATATTGAAAGATTGTGGGAATCTTACCTTTAGAAGAATAATTGTTCCGATTGCAGGAGGACCAAATTGTGGATTTGCTCTTGAAGTAGCAACCATCCTTGCTGAGAAAGAACATAGCCAGATTGTTGCATTCAACGTTGAAAATGAAAACTACTCATTTTATGTTGATGCATTTCTAGAAAGAGCTAAAACACGTTTGCATGCATATTCGGGAGATATTGCATTAAAGAAAGTAAAAGCAAAAAATGTTGAGCGTGCGATCCTTAAGGAAGCTCAGCACTATGATTTAGTTGTTATAGGTACTACCCAACAGCCGTTAATTAGTCAGTTTGTAAAAATATCACTGCCTGAAGTTATAGCGCAGAAGTGTAACAAACCTGTAGTCATGGTAAAGGCATCCGGTGGTATAAGATTATGGGTCAAGCGCTGGATATAAATTGATCAAGACATTATTTTATATTTTTTGGAAGTAACATTTCACCCGTTTAGGGTTAAAATGTTTATTTTTCCCCCTCCTATAATAATTTTCCCACCTCTTAGAGACCTCTTTGAGGGAAGAATGTCTTCATCATACTTCTAGTAGATCGTTTCCTAATTATCGTTGCAATTATTTATTTATTAAATTCCAAATTTCCCCGCCTCAAAGAGGTCCTTCGTAGAAGTCCTACGTGACCTTTGGGAAAGGGGTCTCTTTCCCAGAGGGATCTTCCATAGGAATCCTACGTGATCTTTGAGACGAGACAAGCACCAAATATCAAAAAAGTTCTTCCAAAGGTCACGCAGGACTCCTATCGGAGAATCTCTACGAGACAATAACAAAATATAGAAATTCAAAATAGTTCTGGTATAGTTTTGTTCATTTTAATTTTAGATTTTGAAATTGTTTGTAATTTGCAGTTTGTGATTTGTGATTTTCTTTAATTGCTAAGTTATTTTAGAAACGCTATACTAGGATTTCATAAAAGCTATCTTGATCTTATGATTAAAAGTTTCGGTACGACAGCAGTGCCCCAATACTATAGTTTACAAGGGAAGCCTGTCTGGTACCTTTCACCAAAAACCAAACTCATCTGGAATGGTTTCTACGGAAACGATGCTATTAATATCGAAGAAGGCAACGAAAGTATTTCACAGGGAGCAGAGTATGTGGATGTAAAGAATTAGGAATATGCCACAGGATTGTCTCTAAAAACTCTTCATAGTAAAAATCGGTATTCACTTATAGCAATATCAAATGTTGGAAATTGCTGGGATTATAATGTGAAAAAAGGTATGGTAGATGGCAGTAAGAACACCTTTTATACCAAGAATGACCTTGAAACCGAATGGACGCTTAAAAGAGATTACTTTTTCACCTCGCAAGTGTCCTGGTTATTATTTTTTATCATACTGTAATTTAACACCTTGCGAGGTGTTTTTATAGATATATTTCGGATTTATGGTCATTTTACTTTGAGCCCCAATCATTTGAACACTATAAGGTTTTTATTTTTTTTTAAAGTGGAAATATTTATGAGATATTTTGTGATTTTCGGATGATGCATATCTAGGAATTAAAAATTCTACTACTTTTTTCGTAATATTTTCTTGTATTTACGAAAAAATATTTTGGATTTAAAAATGTAGAGACATATATTTATCTGAGATAAATTTTACAGTCAAAATTAAAAGTTATGTGTTTGATAGTTTATTCGAAAATTTAGGAGTTGTATAAATGACAAAAATTAAGGATATTGCAAAGGCTGCTAATGTATCTTTATCTACTGTCTCAAAAGCCTTGAATAATAGGCGTGATGTTAGTGAGGAAACGCGAAATAGAGTTTTAGAAATAGCACATGAGCTAGATTTTGTTCCTCGGTCTTTATCAAAAAATTACTATAGAAAAAAAACAGAAAATATAGGTGTTATTTTTTGTAGGGAATATCAACCATTATCATCAAATCCTTTTTATTCAAGAGTGCTTGAAGGTATCGAAGCGGAATTAACAATCAATGGCTATAATCTTATTTTGCACCTATTACCTGAGGATTATAAAGGTGAGAGCCCGAAAATGCTGAAAGATCATACAGTAGACGGAGTTATATTGGTTGGCAGCTTAGATCGAGAATTTGTTAATCAATTACGAAAATTAAACATGTATGTTGTGATGGTTGATCCGAAAATTGATGTCGGTGATTTTAATCAAGTATTAATTGATAATGAACAGGGAGCATTTTCAGCGATTCAATACTTAATTAATAAAGGTCATAAAAAGATTGGTTTTATATCAGGTGCTCTAGAACGGCTTAGTTTTAGACAGCGATATTCTGGCTATCTAAAAGCACTTAAGTACAATAATCTATCACTAAGGAAAGATTATGTTAAAACTGGAGGGCTGGAAAGAGGATATGATCATATGTCCAAATTGATAAATCTTAAAAATCGGCCCACCGCAGTATTCGCTGCAAATGATATTAATGCAATATATGGGTATAAAGCTGTTAAAGACCACAAGTTAAACATTCCGGATGATATTAGTGTTGTTGGATTTGATGATATAGATTTAGCGAAGATGACTACACCTCCCTTAACTACTATTAGAGTATATAAAGAGGAAATGGGATCAATTGGTGTTAGAAATTTACTAAGACTGATTCAAGGTGAGACTAAACAAGTAGCAACTACTATTATTCCTATACGTCTTATAGAGAGAGAATCAGTAAAAAAATCTTAAAATTTATAAATATGAATTTAATTAAAAGAGTAGAAGAAAATATCATTCCGTATCAGTCGGATGACAGTTGGCCCATCGGAGACCAATGTCTGGCTAATTTCAGTATTGATTCAGAATCTTGGTAAAGGTTTACTGAGCCAAGAAATGCTGAAACGAGCCCAAACTGTCATTCCGAACCTCGTCAGGAAGTTGCCTGATGACCGATGCCTGATAGAAATACCTCACTGAATCCCGAAAAGGGCTGTGCTACCTTAATCTTGACGCTTGACCAATGACCAATGACTACTAATGACCAATGACCAATATAGGTAGACTTACGAATAGTTTAAAATAATAGACGGAGTAGTGTAATATCTTGCTAGGAGGGGTGGATAACTTATGACTTTAAGCACTCTTGATATCGTTATTATTCTAGGGTATTTGGCTGCAGTAATATTTTTAGGTTTTTATCTTCGAAAATTAGCAAGTAAAGACATCACAGCATACTTTTTAGGAGGGAGGAAAGTTCCCTGGTATGTTTTAGGTGTTTCAAATGCCTCTTCTATGTTTGATATAACTGGTACAATGTGGTTTGTAACAGTTTTATTTATTTATGGTTTGAAGGGAGCCTGGTTACCCTGGCTCTGGCCAACTTTCAATCAGATTTTTTTGATGATTTATCTGGCTATATGGATTAGAAGGTCAGGTGTTATAACAGGAGCGGAATGGATTAACACTCGTTTTGGGAATGATAAAGGGGCGGAATTATCTAGGCTTAGTGTAGTTATCTTTGCGATAATCAGTGTTATCGGATTTTTATGCTATGATTTTCAAGGAATTGGTCGCTTTGCCAGCATAATTTTGCCCTGGAATTTTAGTCCTAATACCTATGCACTAATTATAATGGGGATTACCACATTTTACGTAGTTATGGGGGGAATGTTAAGTGTTGTTGTTACCGATGTTTTACAGTTCGTGATGTTAACAATCGCCTCAGTAGTAATTGGTGTGATTGCTATTAATAGTATATCTCCTGCAGATATTGCTGCTGCTGTTCCAGGAGGTTGGAATGAGCTATTTTTCGGATGGAAGCTGAATATTGACTGGAGCAACTTAATTCCCGGAATCAATAATAAAATTGCTTCAGATGGTTATTCGCTATTTGCAATAGTTTGGATGATGATTCTTTTTAAGGGAATACTGATTAGTTTAGCAGGACCCGCTCCAAATTATGATATGCAAAGAGTATTGGCAACTCGTAAGCCAAAAGAGTCAGCTTATATGAGTGGTATGGTCTCAATAGCGCTATTCCCTCGCTGGTTAATGATAGGAGGACTTGTTGCAATAGGATTGGTATTTCTAAGTCCTCAATTAAAAGCTATGGGACCTAATATAGATTTTGAACAGATTATGCCTATGGTAATTAAAAATTATCTACCGGTTGGAATGATAGGTCTTGTTATTGCAGGCTTACTGGCTACTTATATGTCAACCTTTGATTCTACTGTTAATGCAGGTGCTGCATATTTAGTGAATGATGTTTATAAGAGATATATTAGACCTGATGCCAGTCAAAAGCAGCATGTATTAATGGGCTACTTTGCTTCTATTCTTATTGTTGTTGTAGGGATAATTTTCGGACTTATGGCAAAGTCAATTCATTCGGTAATGCAATGGATAGTTTCTGGTTTATATGTGGGTTATACTGCGCCTAATGTATTAAAGTGGCATTGGTGGCGATTCAATGGTTATGGTTACTTTTGGGGGATGATTACAGGTGTTGCGGCTTCGTTAATTATTCCAGCAATTTTTCCAAATTTACAAATAATTTATGCGTTTCCGGTTATTTTCGTTATTTCTTTAGCTGCAAGCATAATTGGGAGCCTTCTAACAAAGGCACAAGATAGAGAGACTTTAAAAAGCTTTTATAGAAATGTTCGTCCCTGGGGTTTCTGGAAGCCAGTTCATGAAATGGTTTTAAGAGATAATCCAAAGTTTGAAAATAAGAGTTCTTGCAAACGCGATCTATTTAATGTCGCTATTGGTATAATTTGGCAATTTACCCTTGTAATGATCCCACTATATTTGGTTTTTCAAGATTTTAAGTCATTATCTATATCTGCAGGGATTTGCTTAGTTACCAGTTTCATTTTGAAGAAGAATTGGTTTGATAAACTTGAAAATGAGTGATTGATATGAAGACAAGTAGCGCAGAAAAAAAGAATATTTTCATTTTTTCAGCAGTAGTTTTGAATATTTTAACAGTTTTTTGCTTCCTAATTATTTTCGAGTTGCCATTAGTTGCTGGAGAGAAAGAGGAATTCGAATATTTTATTACTGTAAAAAATGATAGATTGATGGATGGAAATAAAGTTTTTCGGTTTATTTCTTTCAATGTTCCCAATTTGCTTACAGTAGAAGATAATTTGCCATTCACAGAAACCAATCCCTGGCGTTTACCAAATAAGTTTGAAATAGAAGATGCTTTAAAAACCATCTGGCAGTTGGGTGGGCAAGTGGCACGCACCTATGTCATTACTGTTAGAAGAGAAGGCGAATCCGAAGAGATACCTCGCTTTGTTTTGGGACCGGGGAAATTTAACGAATCAGCATTTCAGACCCTGGATAAAATTTTAGCACTTGCAAATCAGTACGGTATACGATTGCTAATTCCTTTGGTAGACAACTGGAAATGGATGGGTGGTAAAACTCAATATGCAGCTTTTCGCGGGAAAAAACCTGCCAAATTCTGGACAGACGAGCAGATAAAGTCGGATTTTAGGAAAACCCTCGAGTTTATTTTAAATAGAAAAAACACAATAACGGGTATTCCATACAAAGAAGATAAAGCCGTTTTAGCCTGGGAATTGGGAAATGAACTCCGGGATGTGCCAATGGACTGGATCAATGAGATGGCGCAGTATATCAAATCTATCGATCCAAACCATCTGGTTAACGATGGCGTCCAAAGTCATTTTCTGCGGCAAGAGGTTATTGAAAGCCCATACATCGACATTTTGTCAACCCATCATTATGAACCAAATCCAATCGAGATGATTGATCATATTCGACAGGCGGCACAAAAAGCAAAGGGAAAAAAACCTTTCTATATTGGTGAATTCGGTTTCGTCACTCCAGGAGGTTTGGAAGAAGTAGTCAATAATATAATTGAAACTGAAAATATAAGTGGTGCTTTGCTCTGGAGCCTGCGTTTCCACAATCAAGATGGGGGTTTTTATTGGCATTCTGAATTTTTTGGTCGTGAACTTTTTAAGGCTTACCATTTTCCGGGTTTTGATTCTGGCAAATTATATGGTGAACAAGAGACAATTAAGCTGATTCAAACAAAAGCCAGTGAAATAGTGGGTAAGAATAATTCTCAGCTCTCAATACCAGAGCCGCCAAATCTATTGCCTTTTAATGATGTTGCTTATATATCTTGGCAAGGTTCTGTTGGTACTTCCAGTTACATTATTGAACGGTCACAAAAATCTACTGGTCCCTGGAATATTATTGCAGAAAATATATCTGACGCAGCGGTCGCTTATCGGCCAATATTTAGTGATGAAAGTGTCGAAATTGGGAAGAAATATTTTTACAGGGTCAGAGCAAAAAATTGCAAAGGAGTGTCGAATCCTTCTAATGTGGTAGGTCTTGTAGAAGTAAAACATTGTATTTTAATTGATGAAATGGAAAATTTTATGAGAATGTACTACTTTTCTGATGGATTACAACTTGAATATAAGAACGCACGTGATTTCAAAGAGGATTTCCATCGGATTAAAGGGGAAAAAGGTGCATATATTATATATTACACTTCTTATCCTCTTAGAGATATTAGAGTTTTTGTCTTTTCAAATCTTGGAAAAGATTGTTTAAAACTTACAGGTTCAAGAGATGGGACAGATTTTATTCCATTACTAATAAATCAAGAGAGTTTTGTAATATCTACTGCTGATTATAATTATTATGAACCTATTCTCATTGACATTAATGATATACAAGATGAAATTTATTATTTGAAGATTGAATTTCTTAAGCCTTCACAAATAAGCAGAGTAGAGATTGAATATGGATATTAATCAATTGTCAAAATGGCGTAATGATGTTTTTAATGAATTAACTAATGATATTCTGCCTTTTTGGATGAACAATACTATTGATAGAAAAAATGGCGGATTTTATGGCTGTATTACAAATAATTTAAAAAAGCTAGAAGATGCACCAAAGGGTCTTATCTTAAACAGTCGTATTCTCTGGACATTTGCAGATGCTTATAATGCTTTTAAGAAAAAGGAATATTTAGATATAGCTAGTTATGCATATAATTATATGACTAAATATTTTTTCGATTTTGAGTTTGGGGGTGCTTATTGGCTGTTAGACTCCGCAGGGAGAGCGGTTGATAATAAAAAGAAAACTTATGGCCAGGCATTTGTTATTTACGCTCTTGCAGAATATTATAGTGCAACGGGTTATAAAAAGGTTTTGGATCAGGCATTTTCTATTTTTGAGTTAATCGAAAAGTTTGGATACGATAATAAGTTTAAGGGCTATTTCGAAGCTTTTAACAGAAATTGGTCTATTGCCGAAGATATGCGTCTCAGTGATGTTGATATAAATGAGAAAAAATCTATGAATGCCCATTTGCACCTATTGGAGTCGTATACAAATCTTTATAGAGTCAGTAAAGATGAAAAGGTAAGATATAAATTAGTTGAGCTGATAGATGTTTTTTTATCATTTATTATTAACAAAAGAAGTTGTCACCTAAATTTATTTTTTGATGAAAAATGGGAAATAAAATCTAGAAACATCTCTTTTGGTCACGATATAGAATCTAGTTGGCTTCTATGCGAAGCTTCTGATTTGGTAAATGATTCTGAATTAAAACAAAGGGTATATGATATATCTAAAAAAATGGTTGAAGTAACTCAAGATGAGGGGCTAAATGAAGAAGGTGGTATCTACCTGGAAAAAGAAAAAGATGGAACATTGCATAAAGAAGTAGACTGGTGGCTACAAGCAGAAGCTGTAATAGGATTTTTGAATGCCTACCAATTGACAAATTCAGAGCCTTTCCTTGAGCAATCTTACGCATGTTGGAAATTCATTGAAAGATATCTTATTGATAAAGAATATGGTGAATGGTTTTATGAAGTTTCAGAAAAGGGGATACCAAACCCTAACTTATTTAAAGTTTCTGAGTGGAAAGGACCATATCACAACGGACGTGCTTGTATGGAAATAATGAAGCGGTTAGATGCTATTTTGCAAAACAATAAGTGACTTTAAGAGTGAATATATGAATCAACGAGAATTTGAAAATGAAGTTAAGAATTTATTAAATGAACATGAAAAATTAATTAGAAGGAAAAATGAACCTTTACCGTCTAAGAATCACATTTTTAGACGTTACAAATATCCTATAATTACAGCTGAACACACCCCAATCTTTTGGCGGTTTGATTTGAACTATGATACAAATCCTAATCTTCTGGAAAGGTTAGGGATTAACTCCGCTTTTAATTGTGGTGCTACTAAATGTAATGGACGTTACTGCTTGGTGGTTAGAGTAGAAGGATATGATCGTAAATCATTTTTTGCTGTAGCAGAGAGCTCTAATGGGATTGATAATTTTAGATTCTGGGATTACCCTATTATTATGCCCGAGATTGATCGTCCAGATGTAAATGTTTATGATATTCGTTTAACCCAACATGAGGACAGCTGGATTTATGGCGTATTTTGTACTGAACGCAAAGACCCTAAAGCTCCTGAATGGGATACATTTTCAGCAGAAGCTCAAGCTGGAATTGCAAGAACAAAAGATTTGATTCACTGGGAACGTTTACCCAACTTGAAATCTCCCTCGCTCCAGCAGCGAAATGTGGTACTTCATCCTGAATTTGTAGATGGCAAATATGGATTTTACACGCGACCACAAGATGAATTTATTCAAACTCGTAAGGGTGGTGGAATTGGCTGGGGTTTGGTAGAAGATATTGAAAATCCTGTTATTACCGAGGAAATTATTATTCATCCAAAAGCCTACCATACTATCTATGAGGTTAAAAATGGTGAAGGACCTGCACCATTAAAAACCGATGAAGGCTGGATGCATCTGGCTCATGGGGTTCGCAATACCGCAGGTGGGCTACGATATGTACTTTATCTATATATGACTGACCTAAAAAAGCCATGGCAGATGACCCATCTTCCCGGGGGATATTTCCTGGCACCGGAAGGAGAGGAGAGGGTAGGAGATGTATCTAATGTCGTGTTCAGTAGTGGGTGGATTGCTGACGAGAATGGAAATGTGTTTATCTACTATGGTTCCTCAGATACTCGAACTCATGTTGTAACTACAACCCTGGAGAAACTTATTGACTATGTTGTTAATACACCAGAGGACCCGTTACGCTCGACTCTTTGTGTAAAACAACGAAAAGACTTAATCGATCGAAATTTGAAAATTGGTAGAGTCAAATAGATTATGATAAAATCAGTTAGGCACCAGGTATATGCCTGGCTCTTGACTAATATGAAAAGAAAACCATGGGGGCTACGGAGAAAATAATTAATTTTCTGTGTGATTCCATCTGGTTATCATTTAGATAAGGGGACAGTTTCTTTAGATTCGCACCAAAGATTTGATAAACCGTGTGAAGATAAGTTGGGTATATTAATTTTACCTGCCTGTTCGGTACACAGGGAGGTAATAAACTGAGTAAAAATTTTTATTTTTCAGTCAATTTTATTTTTCTGAAACAGGAAAAATCATGTTCAAAAAATGCTGTTTTATCTTTATTTTTGTTGTTCAATATCAACTGAGCTTTTCTGAAAAAATGGAAACGAATATGGAAGTTATCAACATACATGAGCACTGGCAATTTAAGAAGGCATCCCAGAAGAATTGGATGGAGGCAGAAGTTCCCGGTTGTATTCATACTGACTTGATAAAAAATAAGATCATAAAAGGCCCCTTCTATCGGACTGTTGAAAAGGAAATTCAGTGGATTGGAGAAGAGGATTGGGAATATCAGACAACTTTTGATGTGCCTGATAAAATTTTGAAGAAAGAGAACGTTGAAATAATATTTAAAGGAATAGACACATACGCAGATATATATTTGAATGGCAATTTATTGATTTCAACATACAATATGTTTCGAGAATGGCGGGTTAATGTTAAAGATATCCTTAAGGCAAAGGGTAATGCATTACATATTTACTTTCATAATGTGTTTAAAGTAGATTTACCTAAATGGGAAAATGCTCCCTTTAGACTATCTGCTTTTCCAAATAATGATCAATCTGACATCCAAATTGCTATGTATGCTCGTAAGGCTCAATTCCACTATGGCTGGGATTGGGGCCCTCGACTCATAACCTGCGGTATTTGGCGTCCGGTTCAGCTTATTGCCTGGAATGATTTTATAATCAGGGATATCTTTATTCGCCAGGATTCTGTTTCTAAAGAATGCGCCCAATTGACAGCTGTTGTGGAAGCAGAGGCTGCGGAGGAAGTGTCAGCACAATTGTGGTTTTACCAGGGAGAGGTCGAAATAGATGAACAGTCCGTACAACTTATCACAGGTATGAATAAATTTGAGATTCCTATTGAGGTAGAAAATCCGCGTCTCTGGTGGACTAATGGTCTGGGAGAACAGTATCTATATAAATTTTCAGTTGAATTGCAAAATGGTAAGCATCATAAAGCCCAATCTGTTAAAACTGGCTTACGTGATTTGAAAATTATTCGTGAAAAAGATGATCAAGGTACAAGTTTCTATGTTCAGTTAAATGGTATTCCTGTTTTTATGAAAGGAGCAAATTATATACCTCAAGATAATTTTCAAAACCGCGTTACTCCTGAACGCTATGAATATCTCATTCGGTCAGCGGCTGAGTCTAATATGAATATGCTGCGAGTTTGGGGTGGCGGAATTTACGAAAATGATATTTTTTATGAACTATGTGATAGGTACGGTATTCTGATCTGGCAGGATATGATGTTTGCTTGTGCGATGTATCCAGGCGATGAAAATTTCCTGGAAAACGTCGAGCAGGAAGTTAGCCAAAATGTTAAACGACTACGAAATCATCCTTGTATAGCGCTTTATTGTGGTAACAATGAAAACGAAATTTCATGGTATCAATGGAACTGGAAGCAACAATATCCATCTGAAATTCAAGAAAAATATGAATCTGATTTACACAGATTGTTTTATCAAATTATTCCCGATGCAATTCAAAAGGTTGATCCGAAACGCTATTACCACCCAACTTCTCCCAATACTGGTTATAATAGCATTCCTATCAGTGAAGGTGATGTACATTACTGGGGAGTCTGGCATGGGCACGAACCTTTTAGCAGCTACCGGGATAATATCGGACGTTTCATGAGTGAGTATGGTTTCCAGTCCTATCCGGACATTTCATCAATTGAAAAATTCACTTTACCTGAAGATAGATATGTTAAATCTCCTGTTTTACTTGCTCATCAAAAGTGCTATGCAGATAAAAGAAGAAATAAGGAATATGCAGAAAGAATAATCCAGAACTATATGAAGCTTTATTACGGTTTTATACCGGAGGATTTTGAGGATTACGTTTATTTAACCCAGATTTTGCAGGTTCTGGGTATAACAATGGCAATTGAATCTCACCGGGCAAATAAACTCTCCTGTATGGGGACAATGTACTGGCAGCTTAATGACTGCTGGCCTGTTATATCATGGTCAAGTATTGATTATTATGGTAGATGGAAACCGTTACATTATAGAATAAAGGATAGATATAAAAATATTATTGTCACTGGTAAAGTTGAAAGCAACAACCTGGTTTTAAATGTAATATCGGATGGATTAGATGGTAAAAAGGTGGGATTGATGGTAAATATTTCTGATTTTAGGGGGCAAAAGTTGTGTAGTTTTAGTAAAGAGATGGAAATAAATCCCGATAAGCCGGTTACGATGAATCTTGAAAACTTAATAATGGAAGATTTAGTGAAAATAAAGAATAGAGTTTTTATTCTAATTAATTTAATTGATGAAGATAAAAACGTAATTGAGCAGAAAATTCTTTTTATTGATGATTTAAAAAATTTAAAACTGGAAATACCCAATATTGATATTAAGGTCAAGAGAGAAGGGAAGAATTTTTTTATAAAATTAAATTCTGATATTTTTGTAAGAGATCTTGTTCTTTATTCAAACGCAGATGGACATTTTTCTGATAATTGTATCAATTTGTTGCCGAGTGAGAAAAAGACAATTGTATTTTACCCATCAAAGAGAATAAATAATGATGATTTAGAAGTTAAAATTAAAAGTTTAAATGGCCTCTATTCTCTTTATAAATAAATAGATAGGTTACAATGAACAAACTGACGATGGATGTTTAGGTAATGACTTTTGTTATTAGAAAAGTGCTGGTAAGGAATGTGTTATTTTTTAATCTTGTAATAGTATCTTTGCTTTTTTCGAAGGATAATTTTGTTTCGGTGAAGGGAAAGAATTTTTATATAGGTGATGAGAAGTATTTTTATCTCGGTGTTAATATGTGGTATGGAGTAAATCTTGGTTCGGAAACAGAATACGGAAATAGGAAAAGACTTTTAAGGGAACTTGATCATTTAAGGTCACTAGGAATCAATAATTTGAGAATAATGGGTGCATCCGAAGGTGCTCAATTTAATACGGTGCGACCTTCTATCCAGCCAATGTTGGGTCAGTATGATGAAAATGTGTTAATTGGGTTGGATTTTTTGCTAGATGAAATGTCGAGGCGCAATATGTATGCAGTTATTTTCCTGAATAATTATTGGGTTTGGTCTGGCGGTATGTCCCAATATGTATCCTGGATAACCGACAAGCCGGTTCCTAACCCATTTAAAGAAGAATATAGTTGGGATGAATTTATGGAATTTAGTGCACGATTTTATAGTATTGATGAGGCTCAAAAGTACTATCGTAACTATATAGAAATGTTATTAAATAGAAAAAATACAATTAATGGAAAGCTATATAGAGAAGACCCAACAATTATGGCCTGGCAGTTAGCTAATGAACCCAGGCCGAGAAAAGGTAAGTTTGGTTTAAAAAATTTCGAGATTTTTAAACAATGGATTTTTGAAACAGCCGCCTATATTAAATCTATAGATCCTGATCACTTAGTATCGATTGGTAATGAGGGTTTAGCTGGGTGCATGGAATCTGAAGAGCTATATCTGGATATTCACAACTCTAAAGATATTGATTATATGACTTTTCATCTTTGGGTATTGAATTGGGGGTGGTTTGATCCTCAAAATCCCGAAGCAACTTACTTTGAAGCTGAAGAAAAGGCAGTGAAATATATTCAACAACATATCGATTATGCAGAGCAATTGGGAAAACCGACGGTTCTGGAAGAATTTGGTTTTCCTCGGGATGGTCATTCCTATTCTCCATTTGCTTCCACAGTTTATAGGAATCACTACTATCAGATGGTATTTGAGACAATTTATCAGAATTCTATTCAGGGAGGACCTTTGGTGGCGAGTAATTTCTGGATCTGGGCAGGTGAAGGAAAGCCAATATCTGAAGATCATATTTGGAGGCTTGGTGATCCTTATACAGGTGATCCTCCTCAGGAACCACAGGGTCGAAATTCTATTTTCAATACAGATTCTACTACCTTGGGAATTATAAAAGAGTACAGCAATAAAATGAACAATATATAAGAAAGATTTTTTTATGTATTAGCTTCTATTTATTTTTCGTTAATTAACCGAAAATGGCGAAATTATGGTGTTTTTATGAAATATTATGCGAAAAATTTCAGAAATTTCTTGACAACTTTGTTGTGTTTAACTATATTAAAATTAAATTGAAATTTGATTTAAAGTAAGATTAAATTTAGTTATTATTTTTGTAGATAAGTCACAAGTGATAATTAATTTAAAAGTAAGTTAGTTAAAACAAAAAAAAATGCTAATTTTTATGAATTTATATCAAGTCGCAATTTTAAATCTAATCTTAAGAAAAGAGATTAAAAAATGAAGAAATTACTATTTTGTTTGTTTCTAACAGTAATATTGTTAGCTGGTAATCTGTTTGCTGATAATGGGATTATCAGAGGAAGAGTTGTGGATTCTGAAACCAGGGATGCTTTGCCTGCGGCGAATGTGGCGATAAAAGGAACTAGCATGGGTGCTGCATCTGATTTGCGCGGATATTATATAATTAAAAATATACCACCTGGTGAATATATTTTAGAAGTATCCTATATTGGCTATACTCCAAAGCAATCGACGGTAAAAGTGGAACCCGGGAAGACGGTTATTAAAGATGTTAAACTTGAGTTTGTTGTTATTAAAGGTGAATTAGTTGTGGTTACTGCTCAGGCATCAGGACAATTATCTGCAATTAACCAACAGCTTTCTTCAAATACCATCTCCAATATTGTTTCTAAGAGCCGTATTCAGGAGCTGCCGGACGTGAACGCTGCTGAGTCAATCGGTCGTCTGCCGGGCGTCTCCATCGAGCGATCAGGCGGTGAAGCCAACAAGGTGTCCATTCGCGGCCTCTCCCCGAAGTACAACATCGTCACTGTCAATGGAGTACGCGTTCCCTCGACGGGTGGGGACGACCGGAGCGTTGATCTTTCGCTCATCTCATCCAACATGCTCGACGGTATCGAGGTGAAGAAAGCGATTACACCGGACATGGATGCCGATGCCATCGGTGGTACGGTGGACCTGAGGCTGAGAGAAGCTCCAGACAATCTGGTAGTTAACGCCACGTCGCAGTGGGGGTACAATCAGCTCCAGAACCACTACGGCAACTATAATTTCATCGGAAACTTGAGCAATCGGTTCTATGACGGCCGCCTCGGCGTCATTGCCAGCTTCAACGCCGACAATTATGACCGCAGTGCCGACAAGTTCTCCGGCGACTATCGGCAGCAAACGGCGGTGACGGGTGAAACGGAAATTGTGGCCGAAGAGATCAGCATGAGAGAAGAGAACGTGACCCGAGGGCGAGCCGGTGGGAGCCTCTTGTTCGATTATCGCTTGCCATATGGAAAAATCACCGCTAATTCGTTCTACAACCAGCTTCACTGGGATGGGCTGTACCGCATCAACCGGATGAACGTTAATGACAACCGTCACTATTACGACTTAGAGGACCGTGGCGGCATGACGTCCATCTTCACGGGAGCCGTAGGCGTGGAGCAGGATTTCGACTGGCTCCATTATGATGTCAGCGTGGCGAGGACGGCTTCGCGTACGGAAGATCCCGACGACCGTGTCTGGAATTTCGTGCAGGAGGCCGTCGCCTTCGATGGAACGGTCTATCCGTATACGCACCCGAACGAAATCCCGGCGATGGCAACCAACGATTCGAACTTAACCGGACTGGCGAACGTTTGGGTCTATGATACGAAACGTGAGGAAAACCAGACGACTGTACAGCTGAACGTCAAGATGCCGTTCCGTTTGGGCAGTCTGGTAAACGGATACATAAAGACGGGTGGGAAATTTCGGTGGCTGGATCGGATGAATGACGTAGAGCAGGTAGGTCGCAACGGACTCCATTACGGCAATAACCAAGGCCCGAACGAGATTCTTGTAGCCCTTGATAAAGGGGCCCCCCATTGGGACGTTGAAGCGATTGTTGATGAATATGGGCTCTTACCTATATGGGTCTTCGCCAGTGACTATACCCGCTCCGACTTCCTGGACGGCGAATACCCGCTTGGATTCGTGGTTGACAAATCGATGATGGATAGCGTTACGCAGATTCTGAGCGAAAGTCCGGATATATTTAAGAATATGTCGATAGGGTCCCGAGAAAGCGATTACGACGGTATAGAGCGCTACCAGGCTGGCTACATGATGGTCGAATTCAACCTGGGCAAGTATATTACGTTTTTGCCCGGCATCCGCTGGGAAGGAGATTACTCCAGGTACCATGGTCAGAGGTTCAGAGAGGTCACGAAAAACAACATCCAACAACCACCTACCGACCTTGATTCCCTTACAAACGTGCGCGAACACTCGTTCTGGCTGCCTATGGTTCATCTACGTGTGCAGCCGACCGACTGGCTGAAAATCCGCCTGGCACGAACGGAGACGCTGACACGACCTGACTTCATCCAGTATGCACCGATCACATCGATCAACTCGTACCAAAGCTACGTCCGCGCCGCTAACGCAGAGCTAAGGCCGGCTCACTCCACGAACTACGACGCTGCCTTTTCGGTCTATCAGAGCTATGTCGGCCTGTTTACCCTTGCCGGCTTCTATAAAAGCATCGAAGACCTGATCTTCCAGACCAACTACTGGCTCCGGCCAGGATTAGACGTCCTTCCCGGTTTGAACATCCCGGCACGTTGGATTGAGTCTAGCCCTGACGCTGATGTCTACATCAACAACCCCTACAAAGCCACATACAAAGGCATCGAACTCGACTGGCAAACGCATTTCTGGTATTTACCTTCGATCTTTCAAGGATTGATACTGAACGTGAACTACACCCGAATCTTCTCAGAAACAAAAAAACAGCAGTTTTGGTTAGGAAAAGGTGACTTAATCCCGGGCAGTTGGCCGCCTGTACGCGAAACCATCGTTATAGACAGCTCGAGGACAACTCGTATGCCGGATCAGCCTGCTTATATCGCCAACATTACCCTCGGCTATGACTACAAAGGATTCTCGGCTCGCCTGTCCTACCTGTATCAGGACGATAAGGTGACCTTTATAGATAGAAAACCGGTACTGGACAACTTCTCAGGCGACTACGAACGCTGGGACCTTACACTCCAGCAGAAGTTTGGTAAGAGCTTTCAGATCTTCGCCAACTTCAGTAACCTGAACAACAGGGCAGACCGGAACTATCGGGGAGATGCATTGGTCAACCCGACCTACATCGAGTACTATGGCTTTACCATGGATGTAGGCGCTCGATATAAATTCTAAGAGTCTATCTAAGCATGCAAAATCACTAACAAAGAATAGGAGGACTATGAAGCGAGAGAAATTAACAAAACCACTAACAAACGAATGGAGGATGACTATGAAACTTAACTACTGTTTCGTACTATTGGCTCTCATTGTGGGAGTCATCTTCTGGCCGGCGCAGCGGGCCAGTGCACAGGATACGCTCGTCGTCGAGTGGTGGGATGGCACAGAGGTAATACCAAATGCACTCCGCGACGCCATTGCCACCGACACAACCTCGACTGGCGAGCACGTAGCGGTGTCGGAAATCCCAAACCGAGTGTACAAGCTCTACAGGGGCGGGTATTACTGGCTTGAAGACCGTATTGAAAACGATGGATTCCACCTGCGAATCGTGGGTGAGGAGCCCGGAGCAACGATAATGGAAGCCCCGGCCGTAATCCAGATGGTTGAGGACGCTGACGGTAATGTCGACGGGCGAATAATCACAGGTAAGGCTAGCGTCACGCTGAAGAACCTCTGGCTCACCGGCAACGATAACGCGGGTGTACAGACGTACTACCAGCCCATCCAGATGGATGCGAGCAATTCGCGTTTCGTAATCGAGAACTGTGTCTTGACACGTACCAACTTTGCACCCATAGCATTTACTGGCAAGAACAACGACATTTTTTACAAGGACTGTGTATTCCGCAACTTAATCGGCCGTCCCAGCACACAGCAGTGGGAAGGGCGCGGTATTTCGATCTGGGCCGATCAAGATACAGTCATTGTCGAGAACTGTACGTTTTTCAATGTCGGCATGACAGCGTTTCAGCTCGAAGGCGGTGCCGCCAATTACGTCGGGTTCTTCCACAACACGCTTGTGAATATCGGCCGTGGTATAACTTCGGGTAACTGGTGGCGGGAGGGTTACTTCGCGAACAACCTGGTCGTGAACGGCTTCTGGCACAGTGAGGGAGCCGGTGATCTTGACGACCCGAACCGTGATCCTAGAAATACTACAAACGGCATGTTCACTATCGGCGATTTGCCGTCGATGTATGGTGTCGAAAAAAGTCGCAGGGTCGTCTTTGCCAACGCCAACAGCTGGCGAGACCCGAGATTTGCGACCTACTATGCAGACTCCCTCCTGGCACAGCCATTTCTTAGCCCTGTTTCGATACTGGACTACATAAATGTGTACGATGCAATGGTGTCTCCGGACCTGACGTCGCTGGATCCGGGACTGACAACGACTTTTGATAACGCTCAAATTGACTCGATGATTCAGAATATCGAGGATCTCCGCGCAGGTGTCACCCCTGCCACGCCGTACGCCTACGAGCTCCCGACGCAACATACCGCCATCAGTTGGCCGCTTCCGGAGAACTTTACCTACACGAACAGCACGCTCCTGACAGCCGGCACCGACGAACTACCCCTTGGTGACCTCAATTGGTTCCCAACGCAAAAAGCGACATGGGAAGCGAATAGAGCTGTTTTCATGGACGAAATCAAGATGTTGGCTGGTGGTATCGTTATACTCGAAATTACCGATGCGACTGAGGCGGAGGATGGCACACTGGCAGGTGATGCTGCCGTAGAGACGGTTTCAGGATTCAAGTATTTCGCTATGGAAGGTGGTGGATCAATAAAGTGGGAGTTCGACCTGACAACAGGTGGTGTGTATGGCATGAATGTTTGGTCTAACTTGCGATCACAAGGAATGAGAGGTGAACATTTCAAAATCAATGGTGAGACAGTCCGTTGCGTGGTTGGTTGGGGCGAATTGGAATTTAGGTCCTCTACCAATAGTGCAGACTGGATGCCAAATAGAGGCGTTGGTTTAAATCAGCCCGATACCCTCTGGAGTTGGTATTTTTTCCCAAAAGATTCAATTCATGCAGAAGTTCTAGCCAATTTTGTCTTCGTTGATGGTACTAACACAATTGAGATAACACCATCTTGGGGATATCAGGATTTTGCCGGTATTGATCTGATAGCTGATGGAGTAACACCACCATTGGCAGAAACAGTAACAGGTTCGGATCTTGTGATAGCATTACGTGCAACGGATGCCACATATTCCATAGTAACACCAGTGTGTGAAGATGCAGTGTGGGTCCCTGAATATTTCAAGTCTGTTGCGATGGGTACAAACGGAACCATAACCTGGAACTTCGATGCGCCGGAAGACGGAGTGTATATGCTTAATATATTCTACCAGAACTACATCGGCTCACAAACGGGAGAAATCAAGGTAGATGGAGTAACTGTCATTTCGGATCTTGCCCTCGAGAGCGACGCTGATTCAACCGGCCTCGACGTTTTGTCTGATACATTCAACATGACCGCAGGTTCGCATGCGATCACCTTGACTGGAAGTAATATAAACGTAGATTATGTTCAGTTGGTTCAAGAAAAAACCGTTTCTTCGATTAGGCCTGATTCTAACATACCGCAAGGCTACGCTCTGAAGCAGAACTACCCGAACCCGTTCAATCCGACTACGACTATCAATTATTCTATTAGTAAAAACGAAAACATTAAACTGATTATTTATAACGTTCTAGGACAGGAAGTGAAAACTCTGGTTAATAGAAATCAGCCGGCTGGTTCATACATGGTAATATGGGATGGAACCAGCGATACTGGATTTCAGGTTTCAACTGGAATCTATTTCTGTAAAATGATTACACCCGAATTCACAAAAACTAAGAAGATGATGCTTTTGAAATAAGTGTTCTCATTTTGCATTTTGATTCGGGAAGGGGTGGTCAATAGATATACGATCACCCCTTCTTTTTGTTTTGAACAATCTGTTGTACGTCCTAACTTGACACAAGTCCAGCCAATTGTTTTTAGAGGTATAATTTCTTAATAGGGGCTTGTGTTAAGTTAAAAGACATGACATGCAGAGAAAACTTTCAAAATGTTATAGATGTAAAGGAGATACGTTTTCAGCTTTAACGCAAGCAGGCGTTGCTCATACAAAAGATTTAGAATACTGGCGCTGATTATTTGATATAATGATGTCTTCTCCACTTAACAAAAAAGGAGTATTAGAATGATGCGCTATCATTTGGTTTTATTTGTCTGCTTAATACCCATACTATTATGGGCGCAATTAACAGGCTGGGTGGAGGATTTTAATGATAATACGCTCACGGGCTGGGATGTATAAGAAGGCCATGAACGTACATTCAACCTGGCTGAAGAAGGCAGCGTTCTTAAAATCATCTATACCCGCACATCTGTAAGCGAGGTATGGGATAACTTTAACTATACACCTCCACAGCTAATTTCAGTTAATGGTAATCCGTTGATTTATGTGAAAGTAAAATCGGATGTAAATACTCAACTCACTTTCAAACCCATATATGCTAATGGTGCAAACGATTGGCTGCTGGAAAATATTCCCGGTGATAATAATTGGCACGATGTGCTGTTTAATTTAACTCCTCATGGTGGGACCAATATGGAAATTATCTATATGTACCTGGACGGGGGTTCCACCGAGCTTTCATCCGGTATGGTTCATTTTGACAATCTTAAGATTGGTGATGCTGTAGTTTTTACCAACATCACGAATCTGGAAGATACAACTTTGCACTCAGGCTGACAATTCGATTACATATACGCTGAAAAGTCCTGGAACAATAGAGGGCACCAATCCAGATCCGTTTAACTCGGCCTCAACGATTCAATACGATGTGGTTAAACCAAGCCATGTCACTATTGCCATCTTTAATGCAAATGGCCAACTAATCGAAATCCTGATCGACTCACAACGGGATGCTGCACAATATACGATCTCCTGGGATGGTTCGGATGTGGCATCAGGTCTTTATTTTTTCCGAATGCAAGCGGATTATTATGAAATTACCAAAAAGTGTTTACTATTGAAATAATTTGTTTATTTTCCTAAAATAGTGATTTCTTCTATGAGACCATTAATAATATGCACAGCAGGACACATTGATCACGGAAAATCCGCCCTTCTCAAGGCATTAACAGGCACTGATCCTGACAGACTTGCAGAGGAACAGCGAAGAGGTCTAACTATTGATATTGGTTTTGCATTCCTCAGTGAAAATATAGCCTTTATTGATGTTCCGGGCCATGAACGATTCATAAAAAATATGGTTACCGGTGCCAGTACAATTGATATGGCGATGCTTGTTATTGCTGCCGATGATGGAGTAATGCCGCAAACACGTGAGCATCTTGATATATTACAGTTATTTGGAATCAGATCCGGAATGATTGTTATAACAAAAACCGATCTTGTGTCTGACGATTGGCTTGAACTCGTATTAGAGGATATAAAAAAGTTTATAAAAGGCACCTTTCTCGAAAAAGCACCGATTTTTACAGTATCTTCTGCCACCGGAAAAGGAATAGAGAAACTAAAAGAAGGGATATTATCTTTATCTTCAAGATTCCAACGTAAAGAAGCAACCGGGCTATTTCGATTGCCTATTGATAGAGTCTTCACTTTAAAGGGCTATGGTACAATCGTCACGGGCTCTGTAATTTCAGGTAAAATTATAGTTGGTGATGAAATAGAAATCCTACCGCTCGGAAAAAAGTCAGAGTTCGTGGGATTCAATCTCACAATCGTGCAGTAGACTCAATTATTGCCGGACATCGAGCAGCACTGAATCTCCAGGGAATAGAAAAGCGATCAATAAAAAGAGGTTACTCTGTTTGTACTCCAGGATATTATCTTCCCACAAATTTATTAACATGTAAATAATAACTGGTTCTTCTGCATTTTAGTTGCACCAGTTTGGTAATTCTTTACCAAAAATAGAC
>CAYTUQ010000012.1:0-70588 GCA_964441235.1 uncultured bacterium
TTCACGGTTCAAAAAAGCATCCCGTTAATATGGGTAAATCTGAGATTGAAGCGTTCCTTACTTATTTAGCTGTCAGGGGAAACGTCTCCGCATCTACTCAGCGGTAAGCGCTTAATGCCATTATTTTTCTTTACCGTGATGTTCTTGACATTCCTGTTGAGGGAGATATTGAACCGGTAAAAGCAAAGCGACATCGCCGTCTGCCGGTTGTCATGACACAAGGTGAGGTAAAACGCGTCTTAGATCAAATTCTTGGTACTCATACTTTGATGGCAAAAATATTATATGGCAGTGGGTTGCGACTAATGGAATGTGTCCGTTTGTGAGTTAAAGACCTGGATTTTGAAAGGAGAAAAATTTATGTCCGTTCTGGGAAGGGTGGTAAAGACCGCATAACATTATTTCCATCTTATATCTATGAAGATATGAATATCCATCTATCCAGGTTGAAGTCTTTGCATAAAGAAGACTTATTAAAAGGTTATGGTGAAGTTTATCTTCCAGGCGCGTTAAGCAGAAAATATCCTAATGCTGCAAAAGAGTTTTCATGGCAATATGTATTTCCAGCCAAAAAACTTAGCAAGGACCCGAGGACTGGAATTGTAAGACGTCATCATGTTCTGGAATCTGGTTTGCAAAAAGCGGTGAAAAGGGCTGTGGAGCGTGCAGGCATTATGAAACGAATTGGATGTCACACTTTTCGTCACAGCTTCGCAACCCATCTGCTTGAAAATGGCGTCAATATTCGCGTTATTCAAGAACTTATGGGGCATGCAAATGTAAAAACCACTGAAATATATACTCACGTTATGGAGAAGAATCTTGATGCTGTTCTTAGTCCTCTGGATGTACTGATTAAAATTAAAATGTAACGCCAATCCGGTAGCTGCCGGATTCGGCTTGAAAATCCGGCTACCGACGGCATGCAAACTAGACAGTTTGCATCTACGTAGTGGAAATACAATTCATATTTCATATAATATCTACCAGTATATCAGTCATTACTGAGACTTAAATTTGACTGGATGATATTGTGCATTTGTACACAGTTTGTAAAAAAAGCTATTCTTGCATAAATGGTAAATATAGGATTAACTTTACAGGCAATTATGAGTACTGATATGAATATAAATATAGCGTATTCCCCTGATTCACTGAAAAAACTTTCAAGAGGCGAAATAGACTATAGAATAAGAGAAGCGAAGGAAAAACTCTCCGATTCTCTTTTAATTCTTGGGCATCACTATCAGCGTGATGAGGTTTTTAAATATGCTGATGCGACCGGGGACTCATTCGCTTTAGCAAAAGCCGCTGCTAAAGCTTCAGCTAAGTTCATTGTTTTTTGCGGTGTTCATTTTATGGCTGAAACGGCGGATATTATAACATCGCCTTATCAGAAAGTTTTTCTACCGAATATTGAAGCAGGCTGCTCGTTGGCTGATATGGCTGATATTCTCGAAGTTGAGGAAGCATGGCATGAGATTAGCGCCAATACTGATGATAAGAATATACCCATAACGTACATTAACTCTAATGTAGAATTGAAGGCTTTTTGTGGAGGGAATGGCGGTATTGTTTGTACATCTTCAAATGCTCGCAGCGCTCTGGAATGGGCATGGAGAAATGGAGATAGAGTTTTATTTTTCCCTGACCAGCATTTAGGAAGAAATACTGCTTATAAAATGGGTATTCCATTAGAGCAGATGGTGATGTGGGACCCTGAGCAAACGTATGGTGGAAATTCCATGGAGAAGATTTCCATGTCGAAAATTGTTCTCTGGAAAGGATACTGTGATGTTCACCAGCACTTTAGTAAAGAGTATGTTGATTATTTAAGAGGAAAATACCCGGATATTAACATTATTGCACACCCGGAATGTAACTTTGATGTTGCGCAAAGCGCTGATTATATGGGGAGTACGGAGTATATCATTAAAAAAGTTAGGGAGAGTGTCAGGGGGACAAAATGGGGTGTTGGTACGGAAAAGCATCTTGTAAATCGCCTGCAAAAACAGTATCCTGAGAAAGAGATATTTTTTCTTCAGGAATATGGACCTGAATGTGAAACAATGTCTAGTATAACACAATCTCATTTGCTTTTCCAATTGGAAAACCTTGTCGAGGGTAATCTGATCAATCAGGTTTTAGTTGAAGATGATATTAAAGAAGATGCTTTAATTGCAATAAACAGGATGTTAGATTTGTAATGATGTTATCAGAGGATCCGATAATGAAAACAGATGTTCTTGTCATAGGAGCAGGGTTAGCCGGATGTTCGGCAGCACTGGCAGCATCAAAGAGCGGGCTTAATGTTACTGTTTTAACGAGGGAAAATGAATTTACAGAATCAGCTTCTTACTATGCTCAAGGGGGAATTATTTACAAGGCGATTGATGATACCTTTGAACTATTGCTTGATGATTTCCAACAGAGTGGTGCAAACATTGTTAATGAGAAGGCTGTAAAACAGATTTATAGAGATGGTCCTGGGTTAATTGAAGAAATTCTTATAAATGATTTGAATATACCTTTTAATAGAAATGATAAGGGAGAATTCGACTTAACACGTGAAGCTGCACATTCAAAACCGAGAATTATTCATGTTAATGATAATACAGGTAAATCGATTCAGGAAATATTTTATAAAAAATTGAAAACGCTTTCTAATGTTAAAATTCTCACTGATGCAACTTGCGTTGATTTGATTACTTTATCTCACCACTCTCTAAATCCTCTGCATATTTATGAGCCAAGCACCTGTGTTGGAGCGTATGTATTTTTCCAAAAGGAAGATAGGGTTTATCCGATTCTTGCGAAGCAGACAATATTGGCAACGGGGGGATTGGGAAGAATATATCTTCATACTTCAAATCCTATAACATCGAGAGGCGGAGGCTACGCAATGGCATACCGTGCAGGTGCCCGGATAATGAATATGGAATATGTTCAATTCCACCCGACAACTCTTTTCTCCACTAATGATGATCGGTTTTTAATAACGGAATCTATGCGAGGAGAAGGGGCGATACTTCGTAATAAATATGGTGAAGATTTTATGAAGTGCTATCATAAGATGGGTTCCCTTGCTCCACGTGATGTTGTATCACGAAGCATAATTCAAGAGATGAATGATACAGGCGCTCAATATGTTTATTTGGATATTACGCATCGGAATTCGGACTGGATCAAAAAGCGATTCCCAACAATTTATAAGAAATGCCTTGATATGAAAGTGGATATTACCAGCGAGGGAATACCCGTTGTGCCCGCAGCTCACTTTGAGTGCGGTGGTATTGCGACAGATGATTTAGCGAATACAAACATCAGGCGATTAAAAGCAGTGGGAGAAGTAGCCTGTACGGGATTACATGGTGCTAATAGACTTGCCAGCAGTTCTTTATTGGAGGGTCTGGTTTTTGGAACAATAGTGGGGAGGGATTGCTTCGAGATGATAAAAAAGGGTAAATTCATTATACCGAGGGTTGCAGAGTGGAAACCTGAAATGGAACCAGTGGACTCTGATTTACTTTATCAAGACTGGCTGACTATTAAGCATACTATGTGGAATTATGTCGGCATCGTTCGAAATAGGAAAAAACTCGATCGTGCTTTTGGAATACTCTGGCGGTTAAAGCAGGAGATTGAGTTGTTCTATGCTCATAGTAAATTAAATGATGATTTGATAGGTCTAAGGAATGCTGCTGCGACCTCGTTGCTTGTGCTTCATGCAGCGAGATTAAATAAAGTTAGTCGGGGTTGCCATTACCGGGCAGATTGATTAAAATTGAATATTCCTGAAAGTTCAGGTCAGTTTTTTTGATCTTTCTTACAAATTCCGGGACGTTTAAGAGAGATGGTGCAGAGGAGCAAGGGAGCAGGGATAAAAAAGAGAAAAGGAGTTGAGGAAAAGGGATTTGAAATCATTTGAGAAGAAGGAGTTTATCCAGAGTCACCGTGAATTAGAAGTGTATCGAATGTCCTTTAATGCTTCAATGAATATAGTTAAGTAAAAATTAAATTGAAACGGAGGTTATGTGAACGAATTACTTTATGCTGCAGGTGGCGCACAGCAATCTGGTGCAAATCCAATTATGGCTCTTTTGCCATTTATTCTCATTATTGTGGTTATGTACCTTCTAATGATCCGCCCTCAGGCAAAGAAGCAGAAGGAGAAACAAAAAATGCTTCAAAATTTACAAACGGGAGATGAAATACTTACAATAGGTGGTATTATAGGAAAGATTGAGGGTGTCAAAGAGAAAGAAAATACTATTATCGTCCGTATTTCAAAGGATGTTAAGATCAATTTATCAAGAGCTGCAGTTGCTGAAAAAATTGTAAAAAAGTAGAACACAAATTTGAAATTTAAAATGTCGGATTAAAATGTCTATTTTAAAAATCTATCTTTATGGAAGCCCAATTCTGAGCAAAAAGGTTGAGAAAATAGAAGATTTACCTAAGAATTTCGTTAATTACATGGATGATATGTTTGAGACTATGTTAGTTGAGGATGGTATTGGTCTTTCTGCAAATCAGGTTGGAAAAGATATGCGATTCTTTATTACGAATCTTTCCAGTCACGATAAAAATCTTGGTAAAGGAATTTTTATTAATCCTATTATTATTGATTCAGATGGTGAAACTACATTGGAAGAAGGTTGCCTCAGTATTCCTGATATACGTCAGCAAGTCACACGGCCGGAGAGGATTACACTTCAGTGGGAGAATTTAGAGCGTAAGATTTTTAAAGAAGAGTTTACTGGTTTGATGGCAAGAGTTATACAGCATGAATTGGACCATCTGAATGGGGTATATTTTGTCGATAGGATTACTCCGTTCAGGCAATCTTTTATTTCTTCGAAGTTGAAAAGAATTGAAGTTTCCGCATTAAAAGACAGCGAAGATAAATAGAATAGTTAACATTTCTATCTCAAAGAGGTCCTTCGAATGAAAATTATTTTCATGGGCACTCCAAGATTTGCTTTGCCAAGTCTGGAGGCTTTAGCCTCTTCTCATCATGTTATAAAAGCCGTTGTAAGTGGAGAAGATTTAAAAAGTGGTAGAGGCTTAAGAATACAGGAGCCACCGGTAAAGACTCTTGCCAGAAGCCTGAGATTACCTGTAATCCAACCGGTGTCTTTAAAATCACCTGAATTTATAGAAGAGATCAAGACTATTTCACCCGATATTTTTGTAGTAGTGGCGTTTAAAATTTTGCCTAAAGTTATTTTAGAAATTCCTGAGAAAGGAGCTATTAATATCCATGCTTCAATTTTACCAAAGTATCGAGGTGCAGCTCCAATTAATTGGGCTATTATTAATGGCGAAAAAGAGGCCGGTATATCAATATTTCAGATAAAGCCTAAGGTGGATACCGGTGATATCTTATTACAGCGCTATGTACAAATTCAACCGGAAGATACCGCTGGTAGTCTATCGGAAAAGTTATCTATTATTGGAGCAGAAGCTATTGTCAAAGTACTGGATGGAATAGAAAGAGGTGAACAGACTGCAATACCGCAGAATAGTGAATTAGCTACTGCAGCCCCCAAAATATTTCCTGAACTTGGCAAAATTGATTGGAACAAGGATGCACTAGTTTTAAAGAACCTTATACACGGATTATCCCCAACTCCGGGCGCTTACTCCTTTTTCAAAAAGAAGAGAATTAAATTTCTTACAGCAGTTATTGGCGAAAGTTCTTATCACAAAGAGTCGGGGACAATTGTTATAATAGATAAAAAGCAGTTAGGAATTCAGACCGGGAATGGAATTTTAAAACCACTGGAAGTTCAAGTGGAAGGACGCAAAGCTCTTAGAATTGAGGATTTTCTTCGAGGTTTTCAGGGCAAGATAGGGGATAAATTTGTCTCGTCTTATAAAATTATTTGGTAACTGTTCACGGAGGGATAGATGGATGGATGGATGAAGGTAGTGTAAAAAGTACCGATTTCTGCGAATATATTTCTATAAAGTAAAGTGTGAAAGTAAGCAGAAGAACAGGTGTGAAAGTGAGTAGGTGAAAGAGAAAGAAGAATGTCCCAGAGGGAACCCTATGAGAAAGGGAAAGATACAATATCATTGGCAATTGGAAGTGTATAAAATGTCAGTCACGGCTGCGATGAAGATTTTTGAAATATCAAAGAATTTTCCAATAGAGGAGAAATATTTTCACCCTGTTAAATATGAATGATACTAGTCATCTCATTTTTAATATTCTATATTTCATTAAAATGAAAACAAATAATAACGAGATCATTTATTATTTAACAGGGCAGGTGGATCAGGTAAGACGCTTTTCTCGTTCAGTCTCTTCTAATATTGCCTGCCCGGTGGAATAAATATTTATTATGTATATGCTTTATTTAGAGAAAAAGATGAATTTAAAACTACTTATTAGGTTAGTTGGTGCTATTCCACTGGGCAAGAAGCATGGAGAAGGAGACGTTACGAGGGAGCTTTTATTGACAAATTAATCCCGACTAAGTCGGGACTGAAAGTGAAGCAGCAGAAACGCAGGTTTGGCTTGAGTATTCTGTTAAATGTAAATATCTTGACAGAGAAATTGGTAGAGAATTAAATAAGATTTACGATAATATCATAGGAAAATTAGTTACTATGGCAAACAACACAAAACCGTGGTTATTAAAGGCAAAAATGAGTCCCGATAGGTATCGGGAAGATATTGTTATATAGCTTCAATGGGTTACACAGTTGATCTCTTTCTTACCTGTCCGTAGGACGTCACAGGCAGGCTTTCTCACTTTCTCACCTGGCTTACCTTCTCAGGGTGGTTGTCAAGAGTCAGGTTAATTAATGAGCCCACCTAAGAGATATCCGTGAACGGTTACACTATTTGATATGAGAACACGTGCCGCAGCTGTCAATATTCTGAACACTTTACCACGGAATTACTACAATTATGAAAAAAGAGTTGTTGAAGTTAGTAAAAACCTGAACTATAATCAGCAGGATCAGGATTTCGTATATGTTCTTGTAAAAGGAGTTATTAAGTATAAGAAACTTTTAGATTATATCTTAGAAATGGCAACGGATAAACCTCTTAAGAAAATAGAAGTTGATGCACTTAACCTCCTTCGAATAGGAGCATTCCAGCGTGTTATGCTAAATACACCGAGACATGCACTTGTATATGAAACATCAGAAGCAGCTAAGGATTTACACCGCCCTGACCTTGTCCCCTTTGTAAATGCAGTTCTCAGGCATTTGCCCGATGAGAGAGTTTGGCTTTCATCAATGAGAAATTTAGGAAGAGTTAAATCCATAGCCATTAAATACTCTCACCCAGAGTGGTTAGTCGAAAGATGGATTAAAACTTACGGTGAACAGGATACAATAGAATTACTAAAATTCGATAACGACTATCAGGAGATTTTTTTTAGACATAATCCTATAAAGATCAGCTGGGATAAATTTGAGCAGGAAATTGTAAATCGCGATTATTCAATTAATCTAATGATGTCAGAGCCGATCCATTTTTTTACAACTGTAAATCCAGGGCGACTTTTAAAAAGCAAACTATTTAAGGAGGGATATTGCTCTGTTCAGGATTTGAGCCAGGCATTGGCGGTTTTACTTCTTGATCCAAATCCGGGGGAAACAATTTTAGATGTTTGTGCCGCTCCAGGTGGGAAATCAACATTTATTGCACAATTAGTTGGTAAGAGGGGAAAAGTAACTTCTTCTGACGTTACAGAAAAGAAAATATCCCTGTTGAAAAATGAATGTTCGCGTTTGGGTATTAATTGTATAAATTATATGGTTGCTGATGCAGGCAAAGGTGTGTTTTTTGAAGCAGATAAAATATTGGTTGATGTTCCATGCTCGGGAACAGGTGTACTGGCGCGTCGTGCAGACATGCGTTGGAACCGCCAGCCTTCGGATATTGTTAAATTGAAACAGTTGCAGACAGAGATTCTAAATAATGTTTCTAATTATGTACGTAATAAGGGTGCATTTGTTTATAGTACTTGTTCGATAGAAATTGAGGAAAATTGGGGTATAATTGAAGCATTTTTAAATAGTCATTTGGATTTTGCCCTTGACCCTGCCGATAAATATGTTGAGACAGAGTATTGTGATGAAAAGGGAGCAGTGCAAATATTGCCGCAAAAACATGGAATGACCGGAAGTTTTGCCGTAAGGTTGGTGAAATTAAATTAAAACTGTTTGGATTGTGGAATGAAAATTGTAATTAGGGAAATGAGGGATTTTATATTCAATGATTTTGTAATCAATATAGGTGGAGAGAATAGCAAATAGAAAGTGAAAATTTGCCTAAAAAAGACTGTTTTGTTTCAATTTGAAATTTGCAATTTTCAATTTGAAATTTAAAATGAGATAAAGGTATCACTATGAGAATAAGGATTAGAAATTTCATCCGATTTCTAATTGTATTTATCTTTTTCACTATTGTGTTTGTAGTTGTTATGGATAAGATAGTAATGCCGCTGTACATTAGACATGGAAAAGAGTCTATACTAATGGATATCCGACAGAAGCAATTTGGTGAAGCAAAGGCAATATTAACAATGAATGGATTTGAAGTGGAGGTTATTGACACCGTTGACAATAGCGATTTACCGCCAGGGACAGTTGTTGACCAACAGCCGCCGGCAGGTTATGATGTTAAGAAAGGAAGAGTTATTCGTCTGGTTATAACGGGAGGAGAGAAGTATTTCCAGATGCCCAATCTGGTTGGGAAAGTGTTAAAAGCCGCCATGTTAGAGATGGATCATTATAAATTGGTTATTGATTCTGTTATATATCAATATTCATTGGATAAACCCAAAGGTGTGGTTTCCGAACAATCTATCCAGCAGGGAGTTATGGTCTCTTCAAATGAGCCGGTTGTTCTTACAGTGAGTAAAGGACAACCACCGCGTAAGCTTGAAGTTCCTGACCTTATCGGTTTAGGTCTTGAAGGTGCTAAACAGGCTATTCGAAAATCAGGGTTTAGAATGGGAATGATCCGATATATTCCAAATCCTGAATTAACTCCCTATACCGTTATTGGGCAGGAACCTGAAAAGGGAGAATTAAGAGATAAACCAGTTACTATTGATCTGGATGTAACAACTACAGATGTTAAACAGGAGTGAAATTATAAAATGCCGGAAATAGTTCCTTCGTTACTATCAGCTGATTTTTCCCGAATAACTGAGCAAATTAGAGCAGTAGAGAGAGCAGGTGCTACAAGACTTCATCTGGATGTAATGGATGGTCATTTTGTTCCGAATATTACAATAGGACCGTTTATAATAGAAGCAATAAGGAAAGTTACTTCACTTCATCTCGAATCTCATCTAATAATAGAGAATCCTGAACGTTATATAAAGAATTTTATAGATGCAGGAAGTGATACTGTTATTGTACATGTGGAAACCAGCAAGGATTTACATGCTGATTTGAAAATGATACGACAACTTGGAGTGAAGGCAGGTCTTGTTCTTAATCCTCCTACGCCTTTTGAAAATATTGAGCCTTATTTACAAGAAATTGATCACCTTCTTATTATGACAGTAAATCCGGGTTTTGGCGGACAGAAAATGATTGAAGAAGCCTTAAAAAAAGTGACACTTGCTAAACCGTATCAAAAAAAACATAAATTCCCTATTGAGGTGGACGGCGGTGTAAATCTTAATACTATTGATAAGACTGTAAAAGCAGGAGCAGATTTGTTAGTAGCCGGAAAGGCAGTTTTTGGAAATGATAAACCTGAAGAGTCTTTCATTGAATTATCTAAAAGAGTGAATTTATGAATCATATAAAAGAGGGTGAATTAGCAAGAAAGGCAGTTCACTACAATGCGTCGCTTATTCCGATTATATACTACTTCTTTGTTGATAGGCGAATAGCATTGATTATTCTTGGCGGATGTTCTGCTGCAATAATATTAGCAGAGATACTAAGAATGAGAAATCCGCTCTCAAGAAATCTTTACGTTAGGATATTTGGCTGGATGATACGCTCTTATGAATATGAGGGACATTTTACAGGAGCGACATACGTTTTTCTTGGTAGCTTTTTCACGATTCTTCTTTTTCCAAAAGAGATTGCTGTTATTGTTTTACTCTTTCTGTCTGTCGGTGATCCAACTGCCTGTCTTGTTGGGCTTTCGATCGGGAAGGTAAAAATTTGGCGTAATAAAACTCTTGAAGGATCTATGGCTTTTGTAATTGCCGGCTTTCTTGCCACATCCTGGGTTCCAGGAATAGCGCTCTGGATAAAGGTTATTGGAGCTTTTCTAGCATGTTTTGTAGAACTTATTCCCTGGAAAGTTGATGATAATATTACAATTCCAATTATAACCGGATGTATGATGATGTTATTATTAGGTTTGCATTTTATATAAAATTAAAAAGTAATTTCGGTTGCGTCAGGAGCTCACTCCTGATGCATCTATTATTACTTCTTATTATATCGTCAGGTCTGAGGAACAGACGGAACAATTTTAAGAACCTTGCGGAAGTTCCATTAGCAAAATCTTCAAAATAAAAATTTGTATTTCTTATTTTCTGAAATAACTTCCGCAAGGTTAGACCCTGAATTAGTTTTTTTAAGAATAAGAAATTATATTAATACATGTCATTTTTGAATCCACTTTTCCTCTATTTTCTTCCGCTATTGGTGGTTCCAACCATTATACATTTATTGGGAAGGCAAAAATATCAAAAAGTTGAATTCAGTTCCTTACGTTTTTTAAAGAAATTAGAGCATGATGTGATTCGCCGCCTTAAACTCCGCCAGATAATTTTATTGATTCTGCGGACCTTATTGATACTCTTTCTCATACTTGTATTTGCACGTCCATATCGAACAGGTTCTTCCCCTGGTATATTTCTGGGTAGTGGTGAAACATTTTACCTTGTAATTGATAATTCCTCATCAATGAGTGAAGTTTCTAGAGGAAAAGACCTTTTAGAAACGAGTATTGAGAATCTTAATTATGCGATGGAGGAAATAGAGTTTCCCGTGATTTTAAATATCGTTAAATCTACGCAACCCGGAGTCATTTTTGGGAAAGGACTGGTTCGCAGCTCCTCACAATTGGAAAAAGAAATTTCCGAAATTCGTACAAAACCCTTTTTAGGGAGGATAGATAAGTCATTAATAACAGCAACGAAGGACATTGAAAAAAGCCATGAAGCATCAGCAAGCGTATGGATTGTAAGTGATTTTCAAAAAGGTTCGTGGGAAAGTGCAAAACTTCCTGAGCATCCAATCAGGAGAATTTTAAAGCAAAAGGGAATAAGATCAGTTCTTTTTCCTGCTAATCAAAGTGGAAGTAATGCCGCTATTTACAGAGTTGAAATTCCTGAGCAGATAAATGAAAAAGGTAGTCTATCACAAGTAAAGGCATTTATTGAAAATTGGGGAAAAGAGGAAAAAGAAGTTCCCGTTTCGCTGTTTTTAGAGGGAGAAAGAGTGGGACAAACAGTGGTTACAGTAGCTCCACACAAAAGGCGGGATGTGAGTTTTGATTTTATTCCTATGGTTTCCGGACCACTTAGCGGAGTTATAAAGATTGGTGAAGATAATCTGCTAAATGACAATAAAAGATATTTTGTGCTAAATATCCCACAAACTATTCGAGTGCTTATAGTTGGTAGAGACGCTGAGGACGGACGGTTTTTGATGAGAGCTTTGCAGGTTGAAAATTCTTCGCTCATTGAAGTAAAGTTTGTTCCCCCTGGTCTCTTACCAATGGAGGATTTCCTGAATTATGATGTGATTATTTTTTCCAATATAGATAAGATTCAAAGTTCAGCGAAAACCTCACTTCAATCTTTTCTGAATAAAGGAAGGGGAATTATCATATTTCCAGGGAATGAATGTTCACCAGAGGTTTTTAACTCTTTCTGGGCTGATGGTTTTGGTTTTCCAAAGTTGAAAGGTACAAGGCGCTCGTCAGGTGAATCCTACCTAAAGATTGGTAATTTGCGATTAGACCATCCAATTTTTAAAGGTTTATGGAGAAGAGATGAACGTCCCAAAAGTTCACCATATTTTTACACTATTCCGGGATTCCTGACTGGTAGAAATCATTCCGTGATTATGAATTTTGATGACGGTACTCCTTTGCTAATTGAATCGAATGTGGAAAATGGGAAGGGTTTTGTGCTTTCAACATCACCTGTTAAAGGCTGGACAAACTTACAGGTAACAGGGCTTTTTCCTACTTTAGTGCAGAGAATGATACTTTATCTTGCCGGTAATGCTGTACAGACTCACGAATATTTAACGGGAGATACTATTCGTTTTGAAAGGTCTGGCAGGGAGCTCCTTAATAATCCGGTAGTTATCACACCCACGGGGCGGAAATTCACCCCCGTTTTTTCTAAAGAGTATGGAGAATATTGGTTTAGGGATACTGATGAGCCGGGTTGTTATGATGTTTATTCAAATGGGAAAAAGGTTAAGAGTTTTGCTGTTAACATTCATTCAAATGAGAATGAGGGGAATTTTTTAAATGAAGAGGATTTCAAGGCAATCGTTGATATTCAACCTTCCCGTATTGCGGTATTTAGAGAAGGTAGTTCCGATGAAACGTCTCGGTTGCAGTTGAGTCATGAATATAGTTTTTTATTTTTAATATTTGCTTTAATCGTGGCTGCAGCAGAAACTTATATCGGAAGAATTAATCGAACAATATTGGAAAGAGAAGTAAGTGCCTGAGAGAGTTCTATTAGTTGGTATTGTAAATTCTTTTCAGCCCAGATTTGAAGTTGATGAACACCTGAAGGAGCTGAAACAGCTTGTTACTACTCTGGAATATGAAGTAGCCAGTACTTCTATCGTCAATCAAAGACAAATTCAGCCTTCGACTTTAATAGGAAAAGGTAAGATAAACGAAATTAAGAATTCTCTCTCTCTTCTTAATATTCAGGAGGTGATTTTCGACGATGATTTATCCCCAACTCAAGCACGTAATCTTCGAAAGATGTTAGATGTGGAAGTATGTGATAGAAGTGGGATTATACTTGAAATTTTTGCTAATCATGCACAAACAAGGGAAGCTAAGACACAAATAGAACTTGCAACTCTTCAATATCTACTCCCAAGATTAACAGGACGCTGGACACATCTGGAAAGGCAAATTGGAGGAATTAGTGTAAGAGGAGGTGCCGGTGAAACTCAGATTGAAATTGATAGAAGATTAACAAGAATACGTATTTCTAAGTTGAAAAAAGACCTAAGGAAAATTGATAAAGATAAAACAGTACAGCAAAAAGGGAGGAGCACTTTCTTTAAAGCTGCTCTTGTGGGATATACTAACGCCGGGAAATCAACATTAATGAATGTTTTTACAGGTTCAAGCGTTCTGGTTGAAAATAAACTTTTCGCTACTCTGGATACGAAAGTGCGGATTTATAGCCTCGACAAATATCACGATTTGTTGTTAAGTGATACTATTGGTTTTATCAGGAAACTTCCACATCATTTAATCGCCTCTTTTAGAAGTACACTGAGAGAGGTGAAAGATGCCGATCTGATTATAAAGGTTGCCGATATTAGTTCATCTCAGTGCCTAAATCAATTAAAAGCTGTAGATGAAGTTCTCATTCAGCTTGAAGCCTATAATAAACCTTCAATAGTTGTTTTTAATAAGATTGATATAATGGGAAACCGAATATTAAAACAGGTAAAAAGAGATTATCCTGATGCTGTATTTTTGTCTGCTCTCAATAGATTACGAATAGATGAGTTAAGAAGAGCAATTCTAAAAGTCCTGGAGAAAGAAGAAATCCAACTGAAGTCGAAAGTGCCTGTTAATGACGTTAAAGGATTGGCAGTTTTAAGGGATAATGCTCGTATAATAAGTGAAAATTACTCCGATGGTAAGGTAGATATTGAATTCTCCGTTTATAGAAGAGTCTGGCCCTGGTTGAAGACATGGCTGGATCAAAATGCTGAGTTTGAATTCATCAATAACTGAAGTTCCCCCGAAATTGGAAATCCCTTATAACACAATATTTTGTATTTAAAGATGATGAAACACACTGACAGGTGGAATAGTAATTTAGTGAAGTTAAGATGGAAAATGCCTTATTTCTCTATACGGATCTGTACGGAATGAATACTTTAATTCACCTCCCCTCTTTCCCCTCCTTAGCAAGGAGGGGACGGAAGGGGAGGTTATATCATCTCGACATAATATTAGGTTCAGCACTAAAATTTCGGGGGAACTTCAGTGAAGTCATTAATAAGGCTTGATTTTCAATCAATTGATAATTATTTTTGCAGAAAAGGGGGTTAATTATGAAAACAGGTGATGAAATAGTTCGCCCTCCTGTAGTTGCCGGTATGTTTTATCCGGGTTCAGCAGGAGAATTGAAGCGGAGTGTGGAAAATTATCTTAACAATGCAACCGATATTTCAATTAAACTAAAGAATCTATATGGTATAGTCGCTCCTCATGCGGGATATATCTATTCCGGTTGTGTTGCAGCGGTGGGTTATAAATTATTGCAAAAGAATCCGTCAACAAACGTGGTCGTAATAGCACCCAGCCACAGAGAATATTTTAAAGGTGCCTCCATTTATTCCGGGAATGCATTTGAAACCCCACTTGGTAAAGTCCCGGTTTCTGATGAGATATGTGAAACAATCACGGAAAGTGGAGAGTCAATTAAACGGTCAATGGCTGGGCATAGGGAAGAGCATTCATTGGAGGTTCAGCTTCCTTTTCTTCAGACTATTTTTCCTGAGGGTTTTAATTTAATTCCTGTTGTTATGGGTGCTAACCAGATATCTACAATTCACGAATTCGCGCAGGCATTAAGTAAGGCAGCAGAAAAATATGAGTTTGTTGTAGTAGCAAGTTCGGATCTATCGCATTACTATCCGTATGATGTTGCAGTAGAGAAAGATTCACGTTTGATTGCAGTTCTGGAAAATTATAAGATGGATGAGCTGGAAGCAGGGTATGAAGACCAAAGTTTGGAAGCATGCGGGCTGGCACCGATTTTGGCCTTAATGAAATATGCACAACTATCCGGCAATCCTGTTTGCAAACAATTGGAGTACAAGAATTCCGGCGATACATCGGGGACGAAAGATCAGGTTGTGGGTTATGTTTCAGCGGCTGTATACGACAAGTAATGAATAATTAAAAATACAGGGTTGTACTTTCATCGTGATTAGTAGCAAGGGTTCATTCAGTATTTTTGGTGCAAGTAGAGTTGGCATTTCTCTTGCGTACCATTTTCATAGAGCGGGGTATTCTCCTGAATTTGTCTGGAACAGGTCTGAAGAAGGACTGAATAAAGCTCTCAGATGGGTTCCATTCAAGTATGAATCAACTTCTATTAAAGATTTTCAGGGGAAAAGTAACTGGATAATAATCTCAGTTTCAGATGATGCAATTGAATCTATTGCTCAGAAATTGGCAGAATCTGTTGATAATTTGAACAATGTAAATGCTTTTCATACATCCGGAATCCTGAGTTCGGAGGTTTTGAATCCTCTTAAAGAGAATGGGTACAGAACAGGCTCTTTTCACCCGGTACTCAGTGTGCCTGATATTAGAACAGGCATTAGAAAAATGCCTTCTGCTGTTTTTACCTGTGAAGGTAAGATTCAGAAAGAGTTAGTAGTATTAGCGGAAAGGATTGGTGGAAAAGGTATACAACTAACACATGAGCAAAAAGAACTTGTACATGTCTCATCTGTGTTTCTGAGCAATTACTCAATTTCGCTCATTGCTGCTGTTAAAGAATTGTGTAAGAAAAAGGGATTATCAGAAGATAAAACAAGAATGATTCTGAAAGGATTGTCAGAACAGGCTGTTGAAAATGGCTGGAATAAATCACTTTCAGATGCATTAACAGGACCGATTGTGAGAGGCGATGTTAAGACTATTAAAAAGCATCTTGAGTTATTGGATGAATATCCTGATTTGAAAAAACTTTATGCAGATTTTGGTAGTCTTGCTGTGAATATGCTTGCACCAAAAGATGTCTTTCAAAGCGAAAAGGTTTTAGAACTGTTTCTAGATACTATAGAAAAAATGGAAGATTGAGTAGTAAAGGATTAATAAATTTTTCTTTTTTCATATTAATTGGAAGCGAATTATGAAGAAGTTATTAGTGACATTTATTGTTCTGACTTTTTGTATTCAGGCATTTCCACAGGAAAGGAAAATGTTCTGGGATGGATACGATTGGGCTGCTGTTGATAAAATTACTGAGGAGTACCCGGAGTACAACGTTTGGATAAAAAGTGCATGCCTGAGTGGACTTTTTGAAGGAAAAATGTTTTACAAGCTGAAAGCAATGCCATTGCATAATTCAGTGATTGATACACTTTTTACCGCTTTAATAGAACCTTCAAGTGTCCGTTCTCTAATTGGGGGATTGGACATGTTTTATCAAGATATATCTAATGAATATATACCGATTCCACTGGCTCTGATTGCAACTATTATGGTTCAGAATGATTATTCTAAATCAGAAGTTGATAAATTTATTTTGGAAAGTAAAAACTGGATAAATGAAATAACTATCAGTATTCTAAATAACTATCATCCCTAGGAGTCGAAACAACGAATAATGAAAGAAGACCCTGAAATATCAAATATCAAATATCAAATTGCAAATTAAGGATAGGTGCTGTGAATTCTGAAGAATTATCTGATAGATTTTTAGATTATGCTACATCGATTATTATTTTGTTAAAAAGCCTTGGAAATAGTTATCAAGGTAAACATATAAGTAAACAGTTATTGCGCTCCGCAACTTCTTGTGGAGCAAACTACGAAGAAGCCAGAGCAGCTGAAAGTAAAGCAGATTTTAGTCATAAATTGCCCCGAAGGGGTGCCTTTCTCAAAGAGACTTCTTCGGAGCGGCACAAATTGTATTATCCCAAAGGGATCCCTAAGGGAAAGGAACTGAGAGAATCAAGGTTTTGGATTCGATTAATTAAAAGAGCAAGTTTGATTCCGAAAGATAAAATTTCACCAATTCTTAGTGAAACCGATGAACTTATTAAAATAATTGCAAAATCAGTTGTTACATCAAAGATAAAAAAAATAATTTGAAATTTAGTATTTGCTATTTGAATTTTGAAATAACATCCATCCCGAGGCGTCGGGACAAATAATAATGAAAGTACATTCCTATCAATGTTATATTTGTGAAATTCGTCTGCCTGTGCGTAGCATGCAGACAGGTGTAATTCTTGGACTACTTTCATATAAAATAGCATCTATTCTTCTTTAAGTATAAGCTCCCCACAATGAGGGCAGATAAGATATTCTTCTTTTTCACCAAAGAAGCGGAGGTTAGTTATACGAAATCTGGCGGTTCCGGACATATTCGGGCGTTGTGTGATTATTGCCTCACGGGACCTGGTGCTATCCGGTTCCATTGGAACGTTATAAACGTGTGCAATATTCAATTGCTTTTTTTCTACCACTCTTTCGGAATTGTCATAAATATCTACATATCCGGAGACTTCGCTTATTGATTTATCTGACACATTTTGAATTTCAACAGTAATACTCAAGAGGTCGTTATCAAGTTCTTTAAGAACAACGTTGTTGATTTGTACAGTTTCCTGAGCGAACAACACAACAAATGTCGATATGAAAATTAAAAATATCGCAAATCGTTTCATTGTTACCTCATAAATTTTTCTTAATATAGATTATATTAAAGCGAGAGTCAAGTTTTGGATTAAAGATTTAATTTTCTTTAGATAGTGAATGTGCTCAATATCACATTTTTGTAAGCTTTGCTGCTTTTTAGAATAGTTGAAAGGAAATAGTGCTCTTAGTAAATCATGTTTGATTTTACTAAATTTAGAAGTGTAGGTTTTGATCAAGAAATAGTGGCTTAATAAATTTGGGTGATGAAATGAGTAGTTGGGTAATATCGGGGGATAATCTAACACTGGAAATGATTACAACTTTTTTGAGATCAAAGGGCAAGGTTTCTATTGAGGAAAATGCTGCAAAAAGTGTCAAAGCCGCACGTAAAACAGTTCTTGAAATGATCAATAAGGGAAAAGTAGTTTACGGAATTAATACCGGTTTTGGCAAACTTAGCCAGGTTAAAATTCCTCTGAATGAATTAGAATCTCTGCAGATAAATCTGCTCAGAAGCCATGCCTGTGGTGTCAGCGAATCTGTTGATACAGATATAGTAGTCCTTATGATGTTTCTGAAAATTAATAACCTGTCCGCAGGTTATTCCGGTTGCTCTTTGGAAGTTATAAATAAATTGATAGAATTACTTAATAAGAAAATATATCCGATTGTTCCAAGAAGAGGTTCCGTTGGGGCAAGCGGTGACCTGGCGCCTCTTGCACATATGTCCTTACCGCTAATTGGTGAAGGAGAAGTGTTGTATAAAAACAAACGATGTCAGTCAGAAGATTTAGTGAAGCAGGGAATATATGAGCCCATTAAGTTAGGACCCAAAGATGGCTTATCGCTTATTAATGGTACTCAGTACTCAACAGCCCTTCTTACATCAGCGCTGATTCAGTCGAAGGATTTAGTGCTTTTATCAGAGCTTGCTGCTTCAATGAGTATTGAGGCAGTTCTTTCTACGGATGTTCCTTTCAGAAGAGAGATTCAGGAACTCAGGCGTCAGAAAGGGCAAAAAGTGGTTGCAAAACATGTCAGGAATTTTCTAAAAAATAGCGAGATAGTTGAATCACATAAAAATTGTGAAAAGGTTCAAGACCCTTACAGTTTCCGTTGTGTGCCGCAAGTATTAGGTGCGGTTAGAGATTCAATTAACTTTGTTCAGGAAATCGTGGAGAATGAATTCAATGCCGTAACTGATAATCCACTTGTTTTTTCTGATTCCGGTGAAATATTGTCAGGAGGTAACTTCCATGCAGAACCGCTTGCAATGGCATCCGACCAGCTATCCATCGCCCTCACTGAATTGGGAAATATAAGTGAAAGACGAATTGCGAATCTTACAGACCAATCAGTAAGTGGATTACCCGCATTTCTTGTTGAATACAGTGGAATAAATTCAGGCTTTATGATAGCACATGTAGCCGCAGCCTCTCTTGCTTCTGAGAATAGAACACTGTCCAATCCCGCTTCTGTCGGGAATATTCCAACTTCAGCAAATCAGGAAGACCACGTCAGCATGGCACCAGCTGCAGGATTAAAACTTTTACAGATTGTGGAAAATGTCAAGGTGATTATATGGATTGAAATGCTGGCAGCAGCTCAGGGAATGGATTTTAGAAGACCTTTAAAGGGTGGAATTGGTTCAGAATTATGCTACAAAAAAGTCCGTTCTCTTGTAAAATATCTGGATAAAGACAGAATTATGTATGTGGATTTACGACAATATAAAAAACTACTTTCCGATTATACTTTCATAAGAGAGATAAATGATATAGCGGAAAGCAATTAGTTTTATTTTCTCCTTTTTTAACAGAGTAAGTTAATTTTTAATATTTTTGAAATTTTTATTTGAGTCGGAGTGAAGATGGATAGTAAAAAAATTGTTAACGAGGGTTTTACTTTTGATGATGTGTTGTTGATACCGGCACAGTCAAATATTTTACCCAGGGATGTTGTTCTTGGAACAAATCTTACAAAAAAAATAAGATTAAATATCCCTATTCTAAGTGCGGCTATGGATACGGTCACAGAAGGAGACATGGCGATAGCCATTGCACGTGAAGGGGGAATTGGAATTCTTCATAAAAACATGAGTATCAATGAACAGGCTGCTGAAGTGGATAGAGTTAAACGCTCAGAAAGTGCTATGATCATAGACCCTATAACGCTTTCTTCAAATAACACCATAAGAGAAGCATTGGGAGTTATGTCGAAATACTCCGTTTCAGGTATTCCTATTGTTGATAATGGGCGGCTTAAAGGAATTCTTACCAATCGCGATATCCGTTTCGAGACCAATCTCGATCTTCTAATCTCTGAAAGAATGACGAGTAAAAATTTAATAACTGCTCCCGAAGGTACCACACTTGAAGAAGCAGAGGAAATTCTACAAAAGCACCGGATCGAAAAGCTTCTTGTTGTTGATGAATCAGGGTGTTTAAAAGGGCTTATCACAGTGAAGGATATTTTAAAAAAGAAGAAATTTCCTAACGCTGTAAAAGATTCGATCGGTCGTCTGCGTGTCGGCGCCGCAATCGGAATAACGAAGGATTCAATTCAGCGTGCAGAGAGATTGGTTCAGGAACAGGTTGATGTTTTAGTAGTTGATACTGCTCATGCTCATTCTGGTGGAGTTTTAAATATGGTCCGGAAAATAAAGAAAAAATTTCCTGATGTTGACTTAATAGTGGGAAATGTAGCTACAAAGGACGGGATTAAGGCGTTAATAGATGCTGGTGCTGATTCAGTTAAAGTTGGCATTGGTCCTGGTGCTATCTGCACAACGCGAGTTATAGCGGGGGTAGGCGTGCCGCAGCTTACTGCAATTATTGACTGTAGTGAAGAGGCATTAAAATCGGGAATTCCGGTTATAGCGGATGGCGGAGTGCGATATTCAGGGGATATAGCAAAAGCCCTGACTGCAGGAGCAAGTACAGTCATGTTAGGCTCTATTCTTGCGGGTTTGGATGAGAGTCCTGGAGAGAAGATTCTTTACGATGGACGAGTTTTCAAAGCATATAGAGGGATGGGCTCTGTCCCTGCGATGAGTAAAGGGAGTAAGGACAGATATTTCCAGGATACAGAGGATGTTAAGAAATTAGTTCCTGAAGGAGTTGAAGGGCTCGTACCTTACCGTGGGTCTCTTCAGGATACAATGCACCAACTCATGGGCGGATTAAAAGCGTCAATGGGATATTGTGGGACAAAAACTATTAAGGAGTTCCAGAAAAAAGCGAAATTTATCAGAATTTCACAGGCTTCAATAATAGAGAGCCATCCACATGGTATAAAAATAAGCAAAGAAGCGCCTAATTATAGGTCTGAGAATTGATATAATTAAAAGCGCTTAGTGTGGTAAAAAATTATGGAAGTTTTGCGATATATGCGGCGAGTTTAGATTTTTTATTGGCAGCATTATTTTTATGGATAATACCCTTACTTACAAGGGAGTCGATTATAGAAACAGTTTCTCGAAAGATTGGTTCTGCTTCTTCCTTAGTCGTTACGCTTTTGACCTTCTTTATCATGGTCTTCATTTTGGATTTATAATTCCTATTTCGCAACCTTGCTTTTTCTGCCTGACGAATCCGTTTCTGGACAGATATGTTCTTACTCATTTAATTCCTTTCAAAGTGTTTTCAAAAAGTATGCAAAGTTATTTAAATAGTTAATGAAATTCAAAGGAAAAAACAGAGAAAATAGTTGGTAGTTTTTTAAGATGGATTATAAGATTTGATTTATCTGACCAATTTTAACATTTTACTGCTGGGTCAATTATTGCAAATTAATATTAGATATGCAACACTGTTTATTATCCTGAAGATCCTTTGCGAGATTGTAATATTAATTATTCTAATGTTGTTTCTTGCACTCCTTTTTAGAACAATCATATTTATTAGAGGAAAATTTTCGGATGGTAAAAATATTATTGAGTCAAACACTTCATTATTTTTGAACTCGGTAAATGTTATTGCGTCTTATGATTTTATGTTATCTGAATTATATCTGAAGATTGGATTATTTCGTTTTTGTATTTATAAGCATTTATTGAAAAGAGATGGTAAAGTAAAGGCTGATGAAACGCCATTAAAGCGTAAAAAAGAAAAAGGTAAGAAAAAGCTTACTATATCTATGTTTTCCGTACGAGAATGGATTGGATTAGGTCAAGAAGCCATACCACGTTTTTTCAGGATATTTCAAAAAGATAAATTTACTGGAAAATTAAGAATAGGACTCGGAAATCCTGCATTGACAGGTTTTTTTATGGGAGCATATTATTTGCTTAAATCCTTGATATCTGATTTTAAGGATGTTTCTATATCTCCAAATTTTATTCAAAAAGAGGTTAAAGGAGAAATATCCTTAGCTGGCTCAATAAGATTGATTAAATTAATTCCAATGGTTATTTTTGCTTATAGAAAAATATTGAGTGGAAAGAAGAGATTAAAAGCGAGAGGCAAAATATGATAGAGAGTTTGGTTGATACTTTGTTGGATAAATTGAAGGATATTGTTGCATCGGAAACAGTTGTAGGAAAGCCAGTTGAAACTCCTGAGGCGACAGTCATTCCTGTTAGTAAAATATCACTTGGCTTTGGTGCTTGTGGGGGCAGTAGTATTGAGACTGCCAAGGATAAAGGAAAAGGAAGTGGAACCGGTGGCGGAGCTGTGATTGAACCCGTAGCAATTATCTCAATCTGCAAAGGAGAGGTAAAAGTACATAAGTTAAAAGATAAGGGAGTGGATTTTGGAAAGATTATAGAACTGGTACCGGATTTGATAGGCAAGTTTAGTAAATTGAAAAAGGCAGGAAAAGGAAAGGATAAAAAAGAGTAGGATTCTAAAGTGGAGAACTTTGATGACCGAAACTTTTCCTTGTATTTATTAGTCTCTCCAATTATTTTAAGGGGAAAAAAGTGATTATGAAAAGTTTAATTTTAAAAAATATTCCAATATTTGCTGATTTAAAAGACGATATTCTTGAAAAAATCTACTACCTGTTGCAAAAGCGTGTCTATAAACGTGATAATATGATCTTAATGGAAGAAGATTTTGGGGATACTTTGTTTTTCTTGAACAAGGGCAGTGTTAAAATTACCAGACTAAGCGATGATGGTCGCGAAGTAATACTTTCTACTCTGGGTGAAGGTGACTTTTTTGGTGAAATGTCCATTTTTGATGGTGAAAGCCGGTCCGCAAATGTTGTTGCTCTTGAAGATTCGGAAGTATATATATTGAAACGAGCTGATTTCCTTGATTTGCTTGAAAAATATCCCAAAATCGCTATCGCATTTTTGCAAGAGTTAGCAACTCGTTTACGAAAGTCTGATCAACAAATAGAGGGGCTCTCACTTAGTGATGCGGAAAGTCGTATTGCTATGACTCTATTAAGGCTTGCCGAAGAACTGGGAGTGATAAAGATGGGACAGGTTATTATCAATAATCTACCGTATCAGCAGGATATTGCTAATATGGCTGGTACTTCCCGTGAAACGGTTTCAAGAATGCTTACACTTTTACAGCGAAAGGGTTTTATCCAAAAGCAGGGACGAAAACTTACTATTACAAATTATGACGAGTTTGTTAAGCAGTTTGGATAATCATCATATTATAAGACTGTAGTAAATAAAATAAATACAGCAAAAATAGACAGAGTGCTGAGAATAAATTAATACGAAGTCTAATATTCTCAGGTAATAAATGTGTCTCTAAACTATTTAATAAGTTATATTGAGAGATAATTCACTCGAAGGAATTTCCTCAGAGGTGATTAACCGAATTAATTTGTTAAATCAATCCCTATAGATGGAACTGAGACAACTATTAGATTAGATTTGCCTAAGACTTCACATATCAGTTTATTCATTCACGATATTAAAGAGTGGGTAATAGTGAAACTGTTTGATACGAGCAAGCCTTGCGGTTGTCACAACGTTATTTGTAATGGAAAGGATAGATAGACATTTATACAAATCCTGCACAGATTGTTTTATTCCATCCTCTAAACATATAAATTACAGGGGCAAATCTTGCTATTTGTATAATTTCTCAAATTTGTTATGTTTAAACTGAACAATATCAAAAAGGTTAGTTAAAAACATTAAAATTAATGAAAGATAAATCGGCAAAAGCTTCTGAAATGGGATTTCTTGATCATCTCGAGGAGTTGAGATGGCGAATACTAAAGTCTTTATTCAGTGTTGTGCTTTTTGCAATTTTATCGTTTGTTTTTTCAGATTTCTTTATTGACTTACTTATTGTTCCCTCAAAGCATTTGAATCCTGATATGACGATTCAGGTGTTAAAGGTTCAGGGTATGTTGATGTTGAAATTATGGGTAGCTTTCGCAATGGGGGTTGTCTTTTCGATACCTGTAATTGGGTATCAGTTCTGGGCTTTTGTTACTCCCGGACTTTACAAGAGTGAAAAAAGTTGGGCTCCCTGGCTGGTGATAAGTGTTACTGTATTTTTCCTTCTGGGCGCTTTATTTGCTTATTTTGTAATTGTCCCATTTGCCTTGAAATTCCTCATAGGACTTGGTACTCCTGAAGTAAATAAAAATATTTCAATAAATTATTATGCAAAGTTCGTGATGCAGCTGATAATTGCAGCAGGTTTGATTTTTCAGATGCCGGTATTGTCCTTCATTCTGACGAAAATGGGGCTGATAACACCTATGCTTTTAAAAAAGTACTGGCGGTATGCGGTGATAGTTATTCTGGTTTTGGCAGCATTTATCACACCGCCTGATCCTGTAAGCATGATAATGATGGGAATTCCATTGCTATTTCTTTATGAATTCAGCGTTTTTGTTTCCAAACTTGCATTAAAGTCTTCTGGGGAAAATCATGAGGAAGAATCACCGGCAGGATAGGTAAAACCTCATTTACAGGTTGAAACAGGTTTCTGTACTGCGTCCTACGGACTGCTTCGCAAATACAGTAAGGTTTTTAAAAGAAGATTTCCGAAGCGGAGCTTTCCCATAGGGATCTCTTCGAGGCGGGGTACAAACAGAATCTATCTGAGGGATTACCAGGATAGTTCTTCAATAATTGTAGTTCTTACGTCAGTGAGTTAAATTTTACCGATTTATATGATTGAACCTAATCTCAAGAAATTAAAAGAACTGGTACTGGAAGAAATGGAACTTTTCCAACAAGAGTTTGAAAAAGGTATTCAATCGGATGTTTCACTAATAAATACAATTACGCAATATATTTTATCCCAGAATAGTAAAAAAATCCGTCCTATTCTTTTAATGTTATGCGCAAAACTTTGCGGAGAACCAAACGAACTCTCCTACGTCTCGGCAAGTTTGGTGGAAATTCTTCATACAGCGACACTTGTTCATGATGATATAGTTGACGAAGCAGAAACTCGCCGGGGTTTACCATCGGTTAAGGCAATCTGGAAAAATAAAGTTGCAGTTCTGCTGGGAGATTATCTATTCAGCAAGTCTCTTAACAGTATGATAAAATTGAGAAACTTTGATGCACTGGAATTACTGTCAAAAACGTCCGAGCTGCTGAGTTCAGGAGAAATACTTCAAATTGAGAAGAGTTTTTCAGATGGAATGGATGAAGATATTTATTATAAAATGATCTGGGCAAAGACAGCTTCCCTATTTGCAACAGGTTGTAAATTGGGAGCAATTACTGTTAATGCAAGTCCGGAAGTATGCGATTCTCTTTATCAGTATGGTAAATATTTAGGGATGGCTTTTCAGATAAAGGATGATCTTTTTGACTATAATGGCTCCCATTCAAGTATTGGAAAACCGATAGGGAGAGATATAAAGGAAAATATCATAACACTACCATTAATTTATACGTTAAATGTCCTTCCTCGTTCAGATAGTAGAAAATTGAGAAAAAATCTTAAGAAAGGACCTTCAAAAAAAGAAGTTAAAAAGATAAATGCTTTGATAAAAGAGACCGGCGGTGTTGATTACACCTTGAGTAAATTACACGAATTATCCAAGTTGGCTGTTGAGCAGCTCTCCAGTTTCCCGGATTCTGAAATAAAGCAGTCTTTAGTCAGTTTTACCATTTATAATGAGAAAAGGGTTAGTTGAAATTTAAAGAGGAGCCAGGGAAAATATTGATCATCCGCCTGAGCTCCCTGGGTGATATTGTGGTATTAACTCCAATTTTTAAAAGTCTCAGGAAGAGATTCCCTGAAGCTCAAATAGATTTTTTGGTCAAAAAGGAATTTAAAAGCATTGTAGCAGAGAATCCTTATTTATCGAATGTTATAACATTTGATATAAGTGAAAGACTGCGAGGATGGAAAAAGCTATGCAGGTCATTGGCTGATGAGAATTATGATCTTTTTATTGATATGCACAATAATTTCCGAAGCTGGATATTGAGTTTATTTCTAATCAAGGTTCCAAAGTTAAGATATTATAAACCCAGACTGTTAAGATTTTTACTTTTCTATTTTTTGATCAACCTTTTCCCTAAATCTTTTTCGTTACTTGGGGAATATTTTAAAGTATTAAGACCGCTTGGTATTAGTTCATCGGATTCAAAACCGGAGATTTTCTTATCAAATTCAGCTCTGGAGAGGGCAAAATCTATTTTGAAAAATAAAGGTGTTGAGGATCATTTTGTTGCTATTTTACCTATTGCAGCGTGGTCTAATAAGCGATATCCTTTAAAAAAATATGAGAAGCTTGCAAAAAGAATTAATGACGAACTAAATATGAATGTAGTCTGGTTAGGTGGGGAAAGGGATGCTTACCTTAATGATTTGAGCTATCTGCAACCATCTAAGAGTATTAAAATAATCGGAGAGACAGATTTAGAAGAATCGCTGGGAATATTAAGTCAGAGCTCTTTAGTGGTAGGTAATGATACGGGTTTGACATATTCAGCAGAGGCGCTTGGAGTTCCAGTGGTTTTGATTTTAGGTCCCACTTCGCGTGAAACGGGCGCAGGTCATTATTATGAAAAGAGCATTACTTTGCAGAAAGATATATGGTGCCGTCCATGTTCTCAAAAAGGTGACAGAAAATGTTATCGCAAGAAGAAATATTGTATGGAAGAGATTTCAACTGGTGAAATTTTTAATGCTGTCTGTCATATTATAGAGGGAAAAGTTAAATGACTTTTTTTTGGATAATTCTCTATAATACAATGTTCGTTCCAATAGCCTTTGTTTTGATTCAAATAATTTCTCTGTTTGACGAAAAAGTTAGGCGTGGGCTTTCCGGGCGGCGCATGAGCTGGGTAAATCTAAGAAAATTCCGTGAGAAATATCCCAATAAGGAATTATTCCTGATTCATTCGGCATCTTTGGGTGAGTTTGAGCAGGCTAAACCTGTTATTCGCGGATTAAAGGCTTTACGTCCAGATGTTTTAATTGTGGCAAGTTTCACTTCTCCAAGCGGTTACGAAAATGCGGTTCGCATACCGGAGGTGGACCTTTTTATATATTTGCCAATTGATACTTTTTTAAGGGTAAGACGTTTTATTCAGAAGCTCAAACCTCAAAAGATAATATTTGTCACGTATGAGCTATGGCCTAATCTGATTGTTAATGCAAAGCGACATCATGTGCCTACATATTTGATGTCTGCAAGAATCAGAAGGGATAGTTCAAAATGGATGCCGATTGTAAGGAATCTTTTTCGAACTCTTTATCGTATGCTGGATTACATATATGCCATTTCGGAAGAGGATAGGCTTTCTGTTAAAAACTTAACCGGAAGTGTTAATATTAAAGTTTTAACTCTTGGTGACACTCGTTACGATCAGGTAATTCAGCGTGCACATGAAAGAATGCATTTAACGATACCAAAGCTATTTGATGAAGGTTTTGTGTTTATCGGGGGAAGTATTTGGCCCCAGGATGCTCGACATTTACTCCCGGCTCTTTTTAAATCTATGGAGCAATTTGAATCGTTAAAAGTTATAATGGCTCCTCATGAACCAAATGAATATGCACTTGAAATGCTTGAGGATAGTTTCCAGCAGGAAGGTTTTTCAACTCTCCGTTTATCTAAGTTTAAATCTCCTGTTACTGATCTAAGAGTTATTTTGGTCGATAAAGTTGGTATTCTGGCTGAACTCTATTATCAGGCAAATTTGGCTTTTATAGGCGGCAGTTTTCGCGGTTCTATTCATAATGTTATGGAACCTGCTGTTGCTGGATTACCCGTATTGTTCGGCCCAACCTATCATAATTCTCGTGAAGCTGAAATACTGATAAGAGAGAATGGCGGCTGGTGTTGTGAAGATGGAAATTGCTTTTATGATAAGATCAAATCTCTTATAAGGAATCCTGAATTATATAAAAAGGCATCTTTTTCGGCACGACAGGTTATTATGAAAAATTTAGGTGCTTCTGCCCGTACTGTTAAAGAAATTTTGGAGTTGGATTGAGTATAAAACTGCTTGATGTAAGTTTCGGTTATAATTCTGATGCACCCCTTTTTTCTCATTTGAATCTTAATATTCCTACATGTTGTTGGGTGACAATTACCGGCGACTGCGGCTCGGGTAAAACTACACTGGCAAAACTAATAGCAGGTATATTAACTCCTATTTCGGGAGATATCATTTTTCCCTGGGTCAATGGAAATTCTCACAAACCTGAGTTTGGATACCTTTTTCAAAATCCGGATGATCAATTTGTTCATTTTAATATAGAAAGAGAAATAGCTTTTAGTCTTGAAAATATAGGAATAGCGCCGGATGAGATGTTTAATAAAGTTGAAGAATCTCTTAGGAAGGCAAATTTGTGGAATCGCCGAAATGATTCACCTAATAACCTTTCAGGCGGAGAAAAGCAGAGGCTTGCTCTGGCTGGTATGTTAATTACAGAGCCAAAAGTTCTTATATTGGATGAGCCAACTTCATTTCTGGACGTTGTTACACAAGCAGAATTGTACAAAATAACTAAGGAACTTTTAGATGAAAAAGTTAGCATTATCTGGATTACGCAAGAACCAAATGAAATATATATGTCTGATTATGTAGTTGAGTTGAATTGTGGTGAAGTATCTTACTATGGCGAAAGCGCCGATTATATCTGTAAATATTATCCGAATGGGATATTTAAAATTTGAGTAGTTATGAATTCTAAACTCATACTATCCATAAAAAATTTATCATACAAGTATCCGAATAATGAGGGCTTTCAGTTAAATATCCCTGATATGTTTTACACCTTTACTAAACCACTTGGTATTTATGGTCTATCCGGTTCAGGGAAAAGTACTTCTGGTAAAATTCTTGCCGGTTTGTTGAAACCTTTAATGGGTGAAGTTAATTTGAGCTGGTTAGATAAGAAAAACTTTCAGCAGAGAATTATTCCAAATGTTATGTACTCTACTCAATTTCCGGAAAAGATATTTTTAGGGTCTAAAGTCAAGGATACTGTCGAATTGATATTATCTAAAAATCCGGATTTTAAAGGAGTGAAGTCAAACCTTATAAATTTCTTGAGTAAATTTTGTATAGATTATAAAGATATCGAGTTTAAAAGTGGCTATGAATTGAGTGGTGGTGAACTGAGGAGATTTGCACTTTCACTCAGTATGGCATGTTCGCCGAATTTATTGATACTTGATGAACCTACGATAGGTTTCGGTGGAAAAGGAAAGCAGCAATTGCGTAATATTTCTAGGGAGTTCAAAAAAGAACATGCTTTGATAGTTGTCACTCATGATTTCAGGCTTATTGAAGATATCTGTGATCATTTGTGGGTTTTGGATAGAGGTAAAATTATATTTGATGGGAATTTCGATGAGCTTACACACAACTTTCTCCAAAAAGATAGAGTTGGCTTAAACATTTATGAAATGTTTGAGGAAGATATTTTAAAAAAGCAATCTGTTATATAGGAATTTCAAAAGAAATATCTTAGGAGTGTCAGTGAATATTAATGTTAAACAAAAAATCGAAGAGATGCATTCTGATAAAATTGTTACGATTTCTAATATTATCTCAATTATAAGAGCTGCGCTTGTAATACCTATAATATATTTCCTTAAAGAGGGACGAGGAAATGTTGCTTTAGTATTTATCATCATTGCTATTATTTCAGATATGCTTGATGGCTGGCTGGCTCGCATAAGCAAAGAAATTACCGAGATTGGTAAAATTTTAGACCCAGCTGCCGACAAGGTGGTTATTTTTGGTGTTATGCTGTATCTTTTTCTCGCTGATTTAGCACCGTTAAATTATTTTATATTTCTTCTAATTCGAGATATTACTATCTCACTACTTGGTGTCTATATGCTCAACAATTGCAGGGTAAGTCCAAGGGCAAATAGAATGGGGAAAGTATCAATAATTTTTACCTCGGCTGCTATTTTGTCTTTTATTTATTCTGATAAAATTGGACAATGGAAAAACCCATTGATATGGGTATCAATTATATTTATGTCGATATCATGGGTTCAATATTGCCAGACATATATTCATCAGATAATACTTAAAAGGAAAGAACTAAAAGGCTCTGGTAAATCAAAGTTAAGGAAAGGTCTGACAAAAACAGAGCATAGTATCGCTTCTCGGCTTCCTCTATTAGGGAAATTCATTAATATAAATAAAAATGTTCTTGCTGAAGTTGAAGAAACTCTTTTAACGGCGGATGTAGGAGTAGAGCTTACCGAAATGCTTGTTGATAGACTTAGAGCGGTAAATAGGAAAGAGGCTGTAAAACTGGGTGATATTTTAAAAGATGAAATAAAGTCGCTTATTAATGAAGAAAATGTTGAGTTGAAATTGGATTGTAAACCCCATGTTGTATTACTTGTCGGGGTAAATGGTACCGGGAAAACTACTACAATAGGAAAATTGTCATGGAAATATGCTCAAGAAGGAAGTAAGGTTTTAGCAGTATCAGCGGATACTTTTCGAGCGGCGGCTTATGATCAATTGAAGATATGGAGTAAAAGAGCTGGTGTTGAGTTTATGGGAAATCCTCAAGGGAAGGATCCATCAGCTGTAGCGTTCGATGCAATGAAATCAGCGTTTGCTCGTCAAACTGATATTGTTTTAGTTGACACAGCCGGACGTCTGCATACTAAATTTAATTTGATGCAAGAACTCGCAAGGATTAAGAGAGTAATTAGCAAGGCTTTGCCTGGCGCTCCTCATGATATTTGGCTCATTCTTGATGCCACAACCGGACAGAATGGAATTGTTCAGGCTCAGGAATTTATGAAAGGTGTTGGAGTTACCGGTATAATATTGACTAAACTCGATGGAACTGCAAAAGGGGGAATCGTTCTTTCAATTCATCATAAATTGAATATACCAATCCGTTATCTTGGGGTAGGGGAGAAAATAGAAGACCTTATTGAATTTGAGCCCGACTCTTTTGTTGAAGCATTACTTAGCAGCAAGTAATGAGTCAACTTATCCTAAAAGGATCTCTGTCGAAGACATCTCTTTGAGATAATGAGAAAAAAGCTCGTAAAAGCAATGAATTAGATGCCATCCTGACCCTTCGATCTGCCAGCTGGCGGACTCAAGGTGCCCTTTTTGTCATGCTGAGCTCGTCGAAGCATGAATATTTTCCGGCTAGGGGGTTGTTCCATAGGAAGTCTCCAAAGGAGTCCGCTGTGACCTTCGGACTTCTCCGTAGCCCATTGTTCCAAAGCGGAAGCACTCATGAATAAAAGAACAACTTTTTCAATTATTTCTCTTGGATGTCCCAAAAATACCGTTAATTCTGAGATTCTCAAAGGTGGATTGGTTAATTCGGATTTTATCTATACTGATAATCCTGAAGAAGCAGAAATTATAATTATTAATACTTGTGGATTTATAGAAACAGCAAGAGAGGAATCAATAGATACAATTCTTGATGCGATAATGCTTAAGAAAAGAGGAAATGTAAAAAAAGTATTTGTTATGGGATGCATGTCGCAGCGATATGGTGAAGAATTAAGAAAAGAATTTCCCGAAGTTGATGGAATATATGGCGTAGAATCACAGGGCGCTATTGTAAAAGAACTTTCAGGGAAGAACGTAAAGTTATGTGGTGTTGAAGAAATAAGGTCAATGATAACCCCGGAACATTACGCATATCTGAAAATTGCTGAGGGTTGTGACAATGCTTGTTCATTTTGTTCTATTCCGTTTATGCGGGGTAAGCAAAAGAGCAGGTCAATAAAAAGCATTATTGAAGAGTCTATATATCTTCATAATAAAGGCGTTAAGGAACTGATTTTAATAGCTCAGGATTTGACAAGATATGGTACTGACCTGCCCACTAAAATTACACTGGTGGATGTGCTTGAAGATATTCTGTCTTTAAATCTATTTCACTGGGTAAGAATAATGTATTCTAATCCCGATTTCTGGATGCCGAAACTGAATGATCTATTTGGTAAATATCCTAATCTGTGTCCTTATATAGATATTCCTGTACAGCACGCCTCTGATAAAATTTTAAAACTGATGAATAGAGGAAAGAACTGTAGTGAAATACAGAAAATATTAAAGTCTATTAGAAGCGATGTGCCGAATGTAGCATTGAGAACGTCTGTAATGGTTGGATTTCCATCTGAAACTGAGGATGATTTCAATGAATTACTTGACTTTATAGAAGAAGTGAAGTTTGAACGTTTGGGTGTTTTTACATATTCCGAAGAAGAAGGGACAAGTGCGAAGAAACTGAAAAATAATGTATCGGAAGAGGAGAAAGAACGACGAAAAGATATTGTGATGGCAATTCAATACGATATTTCCGGTGAGTTCGCAATGAGTAAGGTTGGAGAACAATTGGAAGTTCTTGTCGAAAATAAAAATGATTCTGGTTATATCGGAAGAACTGTCTGGGACGCTCCTGAAATTGACTGCTTTGTAAGAGTCCATAGTGAAAAAACGCTTGAAATTGGTGAGTTTTATAAGGTGAAAATTGATAGTGTTGAAGGGATAGATTTAGTTGGTAAACTATAAACCTGTCAGGTTTACGGGATTGATCTTATCTGAGGGAAAAGAATCTAATAAACCTGACAGGTTTAGAACCTTGAAATCGGGCAATTTTATTCTGTTTTAATCAGCGATATTGATGACATTGATTTGATTGGAACGGTGGATGATTGATAATTTAAACTTGAAAATCGCATAATAAATGATTATACTTTAGAGAAATGATTAAAGATCTGGAAAATGAGTTCGTAATTTTGTCTATTGATAAAATTAAAAATAGGTGAAACGTGTAGGTTAACAAAAAAGGAGAAAGAAAATGAAAAGAAAAGTCATTTTTGCTGTGCTAATTTTATCCATTTTTCCTGTACTATTATGTGCCAAAAGTGGAATAACAGCTTCTTTTAAAACCGGGTTTCCAATATCTGGGACAAGTTTTGGTATTAAACTTGGTCCATTAAATCCTTATGTAGGATTGGATATTGCAAGAATTTCCGGGAGTTTTGAATCAAGCCGAACTTATTGGTATACTGACTGGCAGACAGATGAATTATATAAGGAATCTCAATATAGTTCGTCATTTGAAGGTTCTGCAATGCTGTTTATCCCTCACGTAGGTTTAAAAATGAATTTTTGGAAAGCCTATATGTTAGGTGAATTAATGCTATGTTTTCCATCAGTAGACGGGAGGTCTGAAGGTAAAGATGTTGAATATGATCCCGACGGAAGCATTAATTGGATTGATGAATGGGATGAAGAGTTGTCTAAGGATGGTAAGAAAATGATCAAAGATGCTCTTGATTTTGTGGGATTGAAAGCAGGCTTTGGTGCTGAGTATTTTTTTAATGAGCATGTATCTATCGGCGGTGAGTTCGGATTGAGGCTTTTATTTAACAGCTATAAGGATGAAGGCACTGATGAAGATATATATGATGGTGTTGTTGAATACAGAAGAAAGTGGAAAGACAAGTTATCTACAACACTTGGAGTAACTTATACATCATTTTCTTTAAATTTCATTCTGTGATATAGAATATCTTTTAACGAATCAACTTAGCACCTGATCACTTGGCGTCGGAGTGCGCCAAAGGCGTCTCAATGTTTCTTGCTACGGGGTTGCGCTCCGTAGCAAATTGTTCCAGAGCACCTGCCCGTCGATCGGACGGGCAGCCCCGGAATTAGTGGATGAGTTTGAGAAATCCTGGTGTCTTACATAAAAATATCACCGCTAAGATATCCCGATGCTTGCATCGGAGAGGTTCATTAATTGTTACTACTCAGCCGCAAACATGTCATATTTTAAATTTCCTTTTGGCAGCAGGGCTTTACTCTGTAGCCCTTCCACATCACAACCCCGAAGCGGAATTATGACATAGGCATGCCTTTCCAAAGGTCACGTAGGACTCCCTTAGAGAATCTTCGATCGGCATAAACATTAACCACTCAATTTATTGAGTGGATTTGATGCTCCTGGCAACACAAACCGCCTGTCCCTATGGGGAATTTATTCGGTGAGTTCCCCGACTAAAGTCGGGGCGGCAGGTAGAAGCCATCCTGTCCCATCGAATAAATTCGATGGTTAATGTTTTTCTGCAGCCGAGCTAAGTGCCGTTCCGCAGCACCTGCCTGACCTGACTGCCGACAAGCAGACTGTTCCAGAACTTGAATAAACCTTACTCATTTTATATGGCTGAGTAGTTACATAAAATGTTTTCAAGAGGTTATACATAATCATTGTATTTTATTGAAAATAACTTTGCTCCCTTTGCGTCTTTGTGTTAGATTTTTACGATTCCATCAATATTGTTTTATAGTCACATTCGAAGTCATCTATCTTTTTTATTATTAGTGAAATGTATTGACATAAGGCACACGTTATTTTAAATTTTACACTGTGAAAATATTTAATTGGGATGATGACAAAAATGAAAAATTGAAGTTGGAGAGAGGTGTATCTTTCGAACAGGTTGTATTTTGTATTGAAAATGAACAGCTATTGGATATCATTGAGCATCCAGACAAAGAAAAATACAAGGGACAAAAAATGTATGTTGTTAAGATAGATGACTATGTATACATAGTTCCTTTTGTTGATAAAAATAATGAGAGGTTTTTAAAAACCGTATTTCCCAGCCGGAAGTACATATAACTTTACATTGAACAGGAGAAGCAGGGTGATAAAGCTTGATAAAGAAGAGCGAGAACTGTCTGAGTCGGTTGAAAGAGGAGAATGGCAGTTCGTTGAAAATCTTGATGAAGAAATAACAAAGTCAAAAGAATACGCTAAAAATACCTTTATAAAAAATCAGAGGATGAATATTAGAATTTCACAGAAAGACCTGAATGCCCTTAAGATCCGAGCCGCCGAAGAAGGTTTACCATATCAAACATTGGTTTCCAGCATCATTCATAAATATCTTTCCAATAATTTAGTTGAAAGGAAACCTGCATATGAGATTCATGAAGCAAAACCAAAGTTGAGAAAATCATAAAAAGATATAGAACTCAAAATCTCTAAAAAATTTAATAGTAATAAGGAGAATTTATAATGAAGACATTAATACTAAAAGTTGAAGATACTATTTACGATAAAGTTTTATCATTTTTAAAACTATTTCCTGGTGATAGATTAAATGTGATAACTGATATTCGAGAAGCTATTCCTTTTGTGGATGAACAGGAGCAAAAGGAAATTGAAAAGATTTTGAAAAATAACGACTGCTTTGTTATGGAAGAAACAGAAACAACTGAATTATGAATATAGAGATAAAATATTCCAGGCAATCTATAAAATTCCTTAATATACAATCAGAGATTATCACTAAGGAGAAAACAAAAGAGCTAATCCTTCTGTCATTAAGGAAATTTTTCCTTAAGAATAATATGAATATAGATTTAAAGAAACTGAGAGGTAAATGGAAAAATTACTACAGAGTCAGGGAAGGTAAAGTGAGAATTGTCTTTTCTATAAAAAAGAATAAAATTGTATCTGTTTTGGTTCATTGTATTGACTTTAGAGGTAAGGTATATAAATCAGTTTAAAGAATTTTCAGTTTTCTACAATTTCTATCTTAATGGCAGTTAGTAATAAAAATAGAAAAGGAAGATTAAAATGAAAGCGTTAATAACAGCAGGCGGACATGGAACACGATTACGTCCGATAACTCATACTCAAAATAAACATCTAATTCCAATTGCAAACAAACCGATTTTAAACTATGCGCTGGAATATGTCAGAGATGCCGGTATTAAGGATGTTGGTATTATAACAAATCGGGAAGGGTCTGAGGTAAAAGATGTCTATGGAGATGGTAATGATCTGGGTTTGAATATTATTTATATACCACAGGAAAAACCATCGGGACTTGCAGACTGTGTAAAAATTGCACAACCCTATATTGGGGATGAACCATTTGTATTCTATCTTGGTGATAATATTATTGTTGGTGGAATCGGGAGATTTATTGAGGAATTTGAAAAAGGCAACGCTAATTGTCATCTTGTATTAGCTAAGGTGAATGATCCGGAGCGATTTGGTGTCCCGGAGATAAAAGACGGGCGGGTCGTTCGGGTTGAAGAGAAACCCAGGCATCCTAAAAGTGATTTTGCTGTTACCGGTATTTATATTTACGACAAGCATATTTTTGAAGCTGTAAACAGTATATCGCCCAGTGCAAGAGGTGAACTAGAGATTTCGGATGCTCATCAATATTTAATCAATAAAGGATATAAGGTTACATTTTCAGAAATCACCGGTTGGTGGAAAGATACCGGGAAACCTGCTGATTTACTCGAAGCTAACCGATTAGTTCTGGATAATATTAATACCGATATTAAAGGAAAAGTTGACAAGAACAGTAATATTTCCGGAAGAGTAATTATTGAAAAAGGTGCTGAAATTATCAACAGCAACGTTCGAGGACCGGTAATAATAGGTGCAGGTACGAAAGTTGTTAACTCGTATATAGGTCCATATACTTCTATTAGTAAAAATTGCGAGATTGTTAATTCCGAACTGGAGTATAGTATCGTCTTGGATAATTGCCTAATCCAGAATCAAAACATTAGAATCGAGGCGAGTTTGTTCGGTAAAGATGTCCGGATAATAAAGGCTAATTCAAAACCATTTACAAACCGCTTTATCATAGGTGATCAAAGTCTAATAGAAGTCAGGTGAAATTGATAAAAACGGTTTCCTTCAGAACACTTGGGTGCAGACTGAACCATTCGGAATCGGATTCAATTCAATATGATTTAACTCAGAAAGGTTTAAAGACCGTTTCCTGTTTGGAACCGGCTGATCTTACAGTAATAAATTCATGTGCCGTTACTCGTCAGGCAGAGGCAAAAACCAGAGGTGCTATTGCAGCGTCAAGACGGATTTCACCTGAAGGGAAAATTGCAGTAATGGGCTGTGGTTCTCACTTTTCTCCTGATAAATTGATGTCTTTATCTGGTGTTGATCTGGTTTTGGGAAATTGTGAGAAATATAATCTGTATAAATATTTACCTGTTTTAGAAAATGATAAAAAGAGGATTTTCGTTTCTTCTGTCAATGAATGTGATACTTTCTCTCCAATTGGAGTGGTTTCGTCGGGATCACGAACCCGCGCTTTCATGAAAATACAGGATGGTTGTGATTATTGGTGTTCCTATTGTATTATACCATCTCTTAGAGGTAAATCCCGAAGTAGAAAAATGGAAGCATGTATCGAAGAGACAAAACTGCTGTCAGATAAAGGGTTTAGAGAAATTGTTTTAACTGGAGTTAATATTGGAAATTACAAATCAGCAAATGGCGAAGATATATGTGATCTTATTGAGAAGTTATTAGAGCTCACTGAAATTGAAAGAATAAGGATTAGTTCAATTGAGCCTAATTTGGTTTCTGATAGGCTTATTGATTTGGCTAAAAATGAAAAACGATTATGTCGTCATTTTCACATTCCACTTCAGCACGGCTCTGATGAAATTTTAAAATCCATGCATAGGAAATATTGTACAAAAGATTTTGAAGAATTGATAGATAAAGTTTCGAGAGAAATTCCTGAGGTTTGTATCGGAACGGATGTGTTGGTGGGTTTTCCGGGTGAAAGCGAGGATAATTTTGTTGAAATGTACAGGTTTTTAGAAAAACTACCATTTTCATATCTTCACGTTTTTCGATTTTCGCCCCGAATAGGAACGGTAGCATCCGGGTTAAAAGACGATGTTACTCCTAATGAAAAAAAACGCTGTTCTTCAATTCTTCGTCAATTGAGTTTTTCAAAAAAGCAGATTTTTTTAAATCGTTTTCTGGACAAAACAGTTACTGTTTTATTTGGAAAAAAAATTAAAGATAAATGTTTTGTTGGACTTACAGATAATTATATTAGAGTTAAGGCGAAAGCAAATAGGGATTTTATAAATAAGTTGGTGAGAGTGAAACTAAAAAGAGTTAATAGCGATAGTATAGAAGGAGATATCGTAAGTGAGTAAACGAACATACTTCATCGGCATTGCCGGTAATATTGGTGTTGGGAAAACAACAATGACAGATATTATTGCAAAAAGTTTTGGTTGGAAGCCCTATTATGAATCCGTGATAGATAATCCCTATCTTGAAGATTTCTACGAAGATATGAAGAGGTGGAGTTTTAATCTGCAGATTTATTTTTTATCACATCGTTTCAAAACCCACAAAAAAATGACGGATAATGGATATTCAACAGTCCAGGATAGAACTATTTATGAAGATGTTGAAATTTTTGCCCGAAATTTGTACGAGATGGGCAATATGAGCAAGCGTGATTGGGATAACTATAAGGCGTTATTTGAGATAATGACCTCCTATTTAAAAAGGCCCGATTTAATTATATATTTACGTGCCAGTATAGATACTCTCCTTACTCGAATAAAGAAACGTTCTCGCGGTTTTGAACGTGAAATATCTCCCGAATATATTTATATGCTTAATCTGGCTTATGAAAGATGGATAAAGGAAGAAAAGCAAAAAAATCCCGTTTTGATTGTAGAAACAGACGATTTTAATGTTTTTGAAGATTCCGACAAACTTAAAGAGCTATTAAGCGATATCAGAAAGTATTGTCCGGAAAATCATAATTCAAAAATTTGAAGTTTTTTAATCTATTAAAAATACGTAATTGCTTATGCACTATTAAATGGGTAAATTCCAAAGTTATTTTAATTGATATTGTCCGAAAGGACCCCTTTGGGAAAAGCCATAAAATTGAAAAATATAGCAGTTTTTGCTTCGGGGCGAGGTTCTAATTTTGCAGCAATTTTAGAGAAAATTCAGTGGGGAGATATCCCGGCTCAAGTTCGTTGTGTTATAAGCGACCATACACAACCACCTGTATTTGACATTGCCAGTAAGGCAGGAATTCCCACACATTGTGTTAGTAGAAAGCAGTTTAAGAGTGGTGGTGATTATACAAATTTTTTATTGTCAATTCTTGAGAAATACAAGGTTGATTTAGTTATACTTGCCGGATATTTAAAACTTATACCAGCACCTATTGTTAAAAGATACAGAAATTCGATGATTAATATTCATCCTGCGCTGTTACCAAATTTCTGTGGGAAAGGGCTTTATGGAATGAAAGTACATCAAGCAGTTATCGAATCAGGAGTAAAAATAACCGGAGTTACTGTCCATTTTGTTGATGAGCATTATGACACAGGTTCAGTAATTTTACAGGAGAAGGTTGAAGTTTTACCTGATGATACCCCTGAAAGATTAGCAGAAAGGGTTCTTAAAGTTGAACATAGAGTTTATCCTGAGGTAGTTAAAGCTTTATGTAACGGAAAGTTAAAAGTTAAAGATAGGGAAATTGTTTGGAAAAAATAAGTTCGTTGAATATAAGAAGAGCCATTATAAGCGTTTGGAATAAAGAAGGAATTATCCCTTTGGCGCAGTCACTTTTAAAAAGAGGGGTAGAAATATTTTCAACAGGAGGAACTTATAAGAGATTAGCCGAAGCGGGGATAGAAGTCTCTAAGATCGAAGACTTAACACATTTCCCGGAAATTCTCGGTGGCAGAGTGAAAACTCTTCACCCTTCAGTATTTGCCGGAATCCTTGCTGATGGTAATAACCCTTCACATAAAAGAGACCTTGAATCTGTCTCTGTATCAGAGTTTCAACTTGTTGTCGTGAACCTATATCCTTTTGCAGAAACATATCGTTCAGGTGAACAGAGTCCTGAAAAGATTATCGAGATGATTGATATTGGTGGACCCAGTATGCTGCGTGCAGCTGCAAAAAATTATAAGAATGTTGCTGTTCTTTCAGATCCGGAGCAATATGAAAGATTTCAGGAGCGTTTAGAGAGCAATAAGATAGATGTTGAATATCGTCGGGAACTAGCAAGAGCAGTTTTTATGAAAAGCGCTTTATATGATTCAGATATTTTGAACTATTTCTCGGAATGTGGTGAAGAGGAAATGCCTCAATTATTATTTGGAGCGTATAAAAAATGCAACACACTTCGATATGGTGAGAATCCAGATCAGAGAGCCTCCCTATATGCTCCTGTTTATAATAAAAAATGGGGGCCTTTTAGAAAATTGCAGGGGAAAGAGATATCATATAACAATTATGTTGATTGTCTATCCGCTTATCGGATAGTTGCCGGCCTGGAGGGCGCAGCTTGTGTCAATATTAAACATAGAAATCCCTGCGGTTTTGGTGTTGGAGAAACGGCATTAGATGCATATAAAAGAGCAGTAAAGACCGATCCAGTTAGTTATTTTGGCGGTATTGTTGGTGTGAATTGCATTGTTGGTGAAGAATTGGCTGAAGAATTCACTAAAAGTTTTCTCGAATGTATTGTAGCACCGGGGTTTACAGATGACGCTCTGAAAGTTTTAAGCAGGAAGAAAAGGTTAAGACTTCTAATACCAAACCCTTCTGATCTTGAAACAAGTTTTGATTTGAGAAGCTATGGCAAAGGAATATTAGTTCAGGAGATACAAAACTCTCTGGATAATGAAAGTTCATGGGATGTGGTTACTGAAAGGAAGCCTGAAGCTGAGCAGATGATTGCAGCTCGTTTGGGATGGCATTTAGTCAAGGCTGTTAAATCAAATGCTATTGTATTGAGCGATAGAGATGGAGCTGTTGGAATTGGGGCTGGACAGATGTCAAGGGTAGATTCTTTAAAAATTGCAATAAGGAAAGCGAAAGAAGCTGAGATATCTACACAGGATTCAGTTATGGCATCAGACGCATTCTTCCCTTTTAGAGATTCAATTGACCTTGCGGCTGAGTATGGCATTGCGGGGATAATTCAGCCTGGGGGAAGCATAAGGGACAAGAATGTAATTGCTGCCTGTAATGAGCATAAACTTTTTATGATATTCACTGGGAAAAGAGTTTTTAAACATTAACACTACAACACAACTTGAGAAATTAAATACTATTGATGTTGAGTTATAATTAATGATAATTACACAATCCCGACAAGTCGGGACAAAAAAGATTAAGTGACGTGATAGAGTTAAAATATTTCTGGAGTAGTTATGGGACTTAGATTCTTCAATATTTTTTCGGGAGATATTGGCATAGATCTTGGTACTGCAAATACGTTGATATATATGAAGGGCAAGGGGATTATTTTAAATGAGCCCTCGGTTGTTGCTCGTTCCACACATGATGAAGAAGTAGTTGCTGTTGGTGTTGAAGCGAAGGAGATGATTGGTAAAACTCACAGAGATATTGCTACTGTCAGACCTTTAAAAGATGGAGTTATTGCCGATTTTGAGATGACTGATAGTATGATTAGGGGATTTATCAGGAAAATTAATATAAGCCGTATAGCTCGACCGAGAATGGTTATATGCATACCTTCGGGTATTACGGAGGTAGAAAAAAGAGCAGTGAAAGATTCTGCTGATAGAATGAATGCAAGTAGTGTTTATTTAATTGAGGAGCCTGTCGCTGCAGCAATTGGAATAGGGATAGATATATCAAAACCTGTGGGTAATATTATTGTAGATATTGGTGGAGGGACCACTGAAATTGCAGTGATTGCATTAAATGGTATTGTTACAAAGCAAACAATTCGGATTGCCGGCGATGAGATGGATGATGCAATTATCCAATATTTTAAAGGTGAGCACAATCTATTAATTGGTGAAAGAACTGCTGAATGGATAAAGTGTAAGATTGGTTCTGCTATGCCAATTAATGATTCTACAATGCCTGTAAAGGGGCGCAGTCTTATTGCGGGAATACCTAAGACAATTGAAGTTTCATCAGTTGAAATTAGAGAATGTCTGAAAGATACTGTGGATTTAGTTATTCAGGCAGTTAAACAGGCTCTTGAAATGACTCCTCCAGAGCTCTCATCTGATATTCTGGATAGGGGAATTATTTTATCAGGTGGAGGAGCTTTATTAAAAGGGCTTGATCAGCGAATTCGGGTTGAAACAGACCTTCCTGTAAATGTCGCTGAAGACCCTCTATTATCAGTTGTTACAGGTACAGGTATAGTTATTGAAAATATTGATAAGTATAAAGAGGTTCTGGTTTAATTATAGGTGGTGTCGGTTACCAGTTATCCGTTGTTAGTTGCTCCGGAGGTCACAACTGATTCCTTTGGAAAGTCACTTTGGGAAAAAATAGTCGGGGTTGACAATTGAATAAATTAAGATGGGAAAATGCAGAAGACAAAGTTTACTAAAATTCTAATATCTAAACACTTTACCCCGTGTAATATTTTGTTCTTCCTATTCTTCTGTTATCTTTTTTTTACCCCGTTAATAGTGCCTTTATTCATCTTTTATTATTTTTTCTTTACTTATTACACGGGGTAAACAATTTTTAAAATTCAAATGTTCAAATACTCCAGACTATTTATCAATTATCAGGTCGATACCTGTGAATACCTTTTGGAATTTAGATTTTGGTTAATTCGGATTTGTTTAGTATTTATAATTTCGTGTTTAGGTTTTTTTGTCGGGTAGCAATGTATCTAATACCACTGACAATGAACAACGGACATTACTTAATTTAATATGTTGAAAAAAGTTTTTGGATTCATCTTTGATTTTCATGAATACTTAGTATTTTTCATTCTTGTTGCTATGTCTTTTGTCGTTTTAATGATGAATAAAGTTCCTCAAGTTCGTGCAATTCAGGGAGATATTGTCAACATTTTTTCTTTTGTAAACTATCCTAATATCTGGATAAACCAGCTTTCAAATCTTATTAAAGAGAATCAAAATTTGAAAGAAGAAAATTTAAGACTTTCTCTTTTAAATGCTGAGTTGAAAGAATATTATATAGAGAATCAACATTTACGAAGTATGCTAAATTTTGTTGATTCAACACAATTAGATATTGTTCCAGCAAGAGTTTTAAATCGGGGTACAACCCCTATTTTTAATTCAATTCTTATTAATGTAGGTAGTAATCAGGGTGTCGAACCCAATTCAGCTGTTATCACCGCAAAAGGAGTTGTAGGTAAAACAGTATCAGTGGGGGACAACACTACTCTTGCTCAAATCTTTACGGATGTTAATTTCCGAATAAGTGCAAAGTTTCAAATGTCACGTGTTTTAGGGATTGTACAATGGCGTTCCGAGGGTTTGGCAGAAGTTAGGGAAATTCCCAAAACTGCTATAATTCTTCCTGGAGAAAAAGTCATAACTTCTGGATACAGTGATATATATCCGGCAGCTCTTCTAATTGGAGAAGTTATAGATATAAAGCCATCCGCAGATGGTCTTTATCAGACAGCTGTTATCCAACCGAGTGTAGATGTAAACTCAATTGAAGAGGTTTTTGTTATTCTTTCAAAAAGATGCTACGAAAAATTATAGTTTTATTCTGTTTTAGTTTATTAACGATTTTAGTACAGTTGTTATTCGTTCCATGGATGACAATTCGTGGCATACGTCCGGACTTTATTCTGATTCTTGTTCTTTTAGTGGGACGCTTAGAAGGTCGGATGGTAGGACAACTGTATGGGTTTAGTATTGGCTTATTAATTGATGCTATTGGTATAGGGTCATTTTTGGGGCTATCCGCACTTACAAAAACAATTTCAGGTTTTTTTTCGGGCTATTTAAAAAATCAGAGGGGTAAGATGAACGTATTTTCTTACTATGCTATACCTGTAGTGATTATCTTTTTTCATTTTATAATATTTTATTTGGTCAATTTCAAAAATGCTGAAATTACAACATATAATGTGATTTTAAGGTACGTAATTCCCACATCAATATATACAAGCGTTTTTTATATTTTATTTGACCATTTTCTTCAATTGGAATCTGAATAGTAATGTTTTATTCTCAAAATGCAGTTTCATTTGAGAGAAGGAACTTCCTTCTTTTTATAATATTTGCCTTTTTTGCTGTTTTGATTGGTAGGTTATATCGAATCCAAATAGTTCAATATAGTAGATTTTTTGGTATTGCAGAGGCAAATAGAATTAGAATTGTGCCATTAGAGGCGCCAAGGGGAATTGTTTATGATCGTAATGGACAAATAATAGCAGATAATAAGTCGCAGTATAATGTAAATATTATTCCATTCGAAATCCGTTCTTCAGAGAAAACATACAATATACTGGGAGATTTTCTTGGATTCACAAAAGATCAAATTCAAAAGCGTTTAAAGCGTAATTATCATGGACAGTTTTCGCCTACTAGAGTTGCTGGAGACATTGATTTTAAAACATTAACCAATTTAGAGGAACATAAATTGGATCTACCAGGTGTACTTTACTCGTTTGAACCAATCCGTTCATTTCCATCAAGAGCGAATTTAGCTCATGTTCTTGGATATCTTCGGGAAGTAAATAAGAAGGACTTAAAAAATATAAAGCATTTTGGATATCGTGCTGGAGATTTAATCGGATGGAAAGGAATAGAGAGAGAATATGAAAGTATTCTCAGGGGTACGCGAGGATATGATTACTTGCAGGTGGATGTGCATGGACGGGAGGTCGGAAATCTTCAAAATAAAAAGAAAGTTTTGCCAAAACCTGGTAATGATTTGTATTTGACAATTGACCTCGATCTTCAGGTTTATGCTGAATCAATTATGGGAGACGGGAAAGGCGTAATAATAGTAGTGGATCCGAACAATGGTGAAATTTTATCTCTTGTTAGTAAACCAGATTATTCTCCAAACCTATTTTCAGGAATTGTTGAATCGAGTGCGTGGGATAAGCTCAGAGAAGATACTGAGCGACCTTTATATAATCGTGTTACTCAAGGTACTTATTCTCCTGGCTCAGCATTCAAAATAGTTGCGGCTATGGCTGCTCTGGAAAACGGTATTGTTGATTCAAATTGGACAGTTCGATGTAGGGGAAAATATCGGCTCGGCAGAAGGGTTTTTAAATGCTGGAAAGAGAGAGGTCACGGACGAATGAATATGCATGATGCAATAACAAATTCATGCAATGTTTATTTCTATAACTTGATTAGAAAGATGGATATTGATATTTGGGCTGATAATGCCAGAAATTTTGGGTTCGGGACTAAAACAAATATTGATTTGCCAGAAGAGTCGATTGGAGTTGTTCCCGATACAAAATTCTTGGATCGTAAATATGGAGTTGGAGGCTGGTCAGAAGGAAATAAGTTGAACCTGGTTATTGGACAGGGAGATTTATTAGTAACCCCAATTCAGATGGCACGATTTATTGCTGCCCTGGCTACTCGAGGTAAACTAGTCCAACCTCATGTTGGATTGAGATATTATGCCAGAGAACTAAATAAATTTGTTTTATTCTCTGCAGAAAGTGATTCGATAGAATATTATTCAGAACCTACATGGGAGTTCATTCAGCATAGTATGTGTGATGTAGTGAATCATAGAAATGGAACGGGACGCGCTGCGAGAGTTAGAGGGTTGAAAATTTACGGTAAGACTGGAACTGCACAGAATCCGCGTGGAGATTCTCATGCATGGTTTATAGGTTTTACAAAAGAGGAAGATTGTTCTATAGCAGTTGTAGTTTTAATAGAGCATGGGGGGTCTGGTGGTGCGGTAGCTGCTCCGATTGCAAGAAAAATATTCAAATATTGTTATGATAAAACTAAAAATAAAATGATTGCAAGTAGTGGAAGTTCTAAAATTTAGAGAAAAGCGTTCGTTATTAAAGCCTTTCTCAAATACTAATGTTTTGCTTATAATATTAGTAACTGCGCTTTGTTGCATAGGATTATTAGCACTTTATAGTGCATCACTTCATATTGATTTACCATTCTTCAAAAGAGTCGTTGGTAAACAGTTTGTATGGATTATATTGGGTGTTATATTAGCAACTGTCGTTTTCTTTGTTCAGAAAAAGATTTTTTTTGATACAGCGTATCTTCTTTATTTAGTTGGAATAGTTCTCATATTATTAACATATATTGTAAGTAAATCCCCAACTGGGGCAAGCAGATGGATTAGTGCAGGGCCTTTTCATTTTCAACCATCTGAGTTCATGAAAATATTTGTTATACTGGCTATTGCCAGATATCTATCAAGTACGGACATTTCTCTTTCTGACTTCAGGTCTCTTATAATGCCCGTTCTTTTTTCACTGGCTCCTATGGTGATTATTCTGAAACAACCAGATTTAGGTACTTCAATGATCTATTTTATTCTTGTTTTTCCGATGTTATTTTGGGCTGGTGCAAGATTATTTCATATTTTTGTTATTCTGTCACCTATTATAAGTATTATTACGGCATTTAATTTTTATACATTTTTTGTGTGGGTTGTTTTACTTCTCCTTATATTCTATTTGAGTAAGGAAAAACTGTGGGTCTCTATAGGTTTGTCAATATTAAACTTATCTTTAGGATTTATGACTCCTTTTTTATGGAATAGATTGAAGACTTATCAGCAGAACAGGATATTGACTCTTTTTAATGTGAATGCTGATCCGCAGGGGGCAGGGTACCAGGTGATTCAGTCACAAATCGCAATCGGGTCCGGTGGACTATTTGGAAAAGGCTTAGGACAGGGAACGCAAACTCATTTAAAGTTTCTTCCAGAACAACACACTGATTTTATTTTTTCAGTAATAGGTGAAGAGTATGGTTTTATAGGAGTTGTATTTCTGCTTTTATTGTTTTTAATAATGATAATGGTCTTATTGACATTTGCATATCGCTTAAGAGATAAATTTAGTTCACTTGTAGTCATGGGAATAGTGAGTACTTTATTGCTTCATGTGGTAATAAATGTGGCTATGACAATTGGTTTAATGCCAGTTACAGGTTTGCCTTTACCATTTCTTAGCTATGGAGGTTCGTTTATTACTACATGTTTTATTTGTATTGGTTTAGTTTTAAATATAAATGCTGAAAAGCCTGGATAGGCAAGACTTCAGTTACGGGTTAAAACGGATTTCTGTACCCCGAAGCTCCGCTTCGGAAATTGTTTTTTTAATGTCTCATTATATTTGCGAAGCGGAGCTTCGGGGTACCAATAAAATCTATTACTGAGGTTTTATCTGAATAGGACACATAAGCATTGCTTTTTTGAGGAATTTTTGTAACTTTTAATGCGATTTATTATGTTTTAATTTGGAAAAACGAAAAATTTAATGAAAACTAGAATTTTTGAAATCTCATTTGTATTAGGAATGCTTTTTATTTTCTCTACTTATATTGCATCCTCTTATGCTGTCGCATCCCCTAAATCAGATAAGAAGCAATCATCAAAAGAGGATATTGCAAAGAAAGTTTCTAATCTAGAAAATAAGGTCACAAACCTAACGACGAAGATGAATAAAGTTGTAAAAGCTGTTAATAGGCTTTCAAAGCGAGTTACAGAATTAGAGAAAGAAGTCCCGACAAGTCGGGATGCTGAACTGAGAAGTCACATTGAATCAATGGAAAACTCCATTAAGAAGTTGGATAGTGTAACAAAATCTCTTTGTAGTGATATTTTGGATTTACAACGTCAGATTGATGCTACTGGGAAAAGAGCTCTTTATGCTGACAGTATAAATTTTGAAGTCCTTTCGCAATTAGTTATTCTTGAAAATCGTATCACGTCACTTGGAACCAGTCTGAATGAATATAGATCAATCAGTCAAGGAAGTAGCCGTACAAAATCTACTTCTTCAACTGATTCTTACCGAGAGCGATATCTCCAGGCTCTCTCTTTTCATCAAAACAATCAAAATGAAGAATCTATCGAGTTGTTTCATCAACTTATTGCTGAAGATAAGAATCATGAGCTTGCTGATAATGCACAGTACTGGATAGGAGAATGTTATTATTTTTTGAAGGAGTATCAACGTGCGATCATTGAATTCGAGAAGCTTTTTTCTTTCCCGAATACAAATAAAAGCGATGATGCACAGTTTAAGTTAGGGCTTTGGTATGCTGCTCTCGGTAATAGAGAGAAAGCAATTGATGAATTTCAAAGACTAATAGATTATTTTCCCCAAAGTGAATATGTTAAAAGAGCAAAACAATTTATAAAGTGATACTATGGTAAAAAGAATTTATTTTTTAACATCTGAAATTGTACCATTTGCTGAGACTTACAGCCTGGCAACTTTTTCAAAAGAGATACCGGTAGTTTTCAATGAGCGTAAATACGATTTTAGATTAATGATGCCCAGGTACGGGTTTATAAGCGAGAGAAGGTATATCCTTCGAGAAGTAATCAGGCTAAGGGAAATGGAGCTAAGGTACAGGGAACAAGATGTAAAAGCATGTGTTAAATCTGCTTTTATTCCGAATACAAAAGTGCAGGTATATTTTCTAGATCACGATGATTATTACACTCCTACAGATACCGATCTTTACATACCAAAGGACGATTCTGATAATAATTTAAATTCTATCAGATTTGGATATTTTGGCTCATCAGCTTTAACAACATTGAATTACCTTCGTTGGAAACCTGAAGTGATTATTTGCAATGATTGGCAGATGAGTATAATTCCACTACTTATCAATTCTGATTTATTGAACAGAGAATATTTTGACGGAGCGAAAGTAATTCAAATTCTTCACTCAAAAACACCATTATCTTTGTATAATATTTCAGAATATGAGAGTGTGGGCTTAAAGGACATTGATCTGACATATGTTCGTAATAATAAACTGGATTGTGTTGCAGCATCTGTTCAATTGTGTGATCACACGATGATACTCAATGCAGAAAAGGATTTAACTGAAGAATATCAAAAAGATCCGATTTTTAAGGAACTTTTTGATAAGAGGAATATTAGTTCTTATAATATGAATGGTGAGACTCCAGAAGATTGGCAAAAATTAGCGGGTGAAATTATCAGGGTTGTGGAACAGCTTTAAGATAAAGAATAGCCTTAAGGGGCAATCTATCTATTTTAAAAAATTTAGTAGTATCAAAAGATTTCTATTTTTACTCCCTTTTGGTCTATTGTTATTTGTTAATATGTGTGAGGAAAAGATACCTATTCTGCAACAAAAAACTTCTTTAGTATTTACCGATACATCTGTGAGTGATGGAATGATTTCTGACACGACGCAGTTAGTTGCTCCTAAACTTGGTTCAAGCAAACTTTTACTAACCGGTAATAATGATGAAGTGAGCGCTTATTCTCTTTTAAGATTTGATAATTTTAATACTCTGCCAGATACTTTGGATTCGGTAGTTTGTGTAACTTTAAAATTGCTATCTTCAACACAGATACCCTATGATAGTCTGTTGCAACCTGATATTGATGTTTCTGTGTCTTTATTAAAAAGTGATACAGAATTGAATTGGTCTGAAGATAGTTCAAGTAACAGAGATTTTTATTTAGAAGGATTTGATTTAATTAAATTTAGTGTTGCTTCTTTCAATAATTATGATACGGTTGAATTTGTGTTATCTGATACAATTATTTCATCCTGGAGGGATTCGTTAATTACTAATTATGGGGTTGTTATTCAGCTAACGGAACCCACTGAAAATTCTATGGTGTCATTTTACTCAAGAGAAAACCCAAGTTATTCACCAATTCTTGAGGTTGAGTATCTTTTAGAAGGAGATACAGTTAATACAAAATTGAGTTTTTATCCTACTGCCGATATTTCTATACTTAATTTTAATAAAACTGATATTGATTCAAGACATTTGATAGTAAGTAATGGTCAATCTTTCCGCACGTTCTTGAATTTTGGTCTATCGAATGTAATTACTGACAAGAATTGTGTAATAATGGAAGCATTGTTACACCTGAAAATTGACACTACACTTACAAAAACTTACAGGGACAATATCTATTTCTATGTAACTCTATTGGATTCTGCAACTGATTGGTGTAATCCTGAATATTTTTCGGATGTTGATGAAGCTGAAACAGGTGCATACGTTTCTGAAGGTGATACATCTTTGACTCTTTATATAAGTAAAACTATTCAAAAATATACAAGTGAGTATAGGGAAAATTTTGGAATGATGCTCTGGGCATCTCCTTCTACGCTTGATATCTCGGTTCTAAGTTTGTTTAGCACTTCCTATCCGGATTCTACAAAAAGACCATATTTGGAAATACTTACAATGAAAGAAGAATAATTAATATGCGCAAACTTCTGGCTTTACTTATACTATCTTCGACTGTTGCATTTGCTCAGAATTCATTTTATTCTTCTTACGGTTTTGGCATAGAATCACTATCCCTGCCGGTAAGAATGATTGGAATGGGAAATACTGGAAATGCGGTAGAAGATTCTTTGAGTTTAAATACATTGAATCCTGCTTTCTGGAATGGCTTTTTGACTACTTCTTTGCAAGGGCAAGTAGAGTCATCTTTTTTGAATGTACCGGATGTTCCATTTAATAATATGCTTTCCAGGTTTATGGGATTTTCATTTAAATTGCCAATCAGTAAAAAGATCGGGGTAGCTCTTGGTGTAATGCCTACAACTCGAGTACATGCGAAAAATACCTTCGTTGATTCAACGGCGTTCAGTGATTCCTTTGTAGAATATAAATATTCTATTGAAGCACTAGGCGGAATTTCAGAGTTTTTCATCGGAGGTGGATATAAAATTAATCCGCAGTGGCGGGTTGGTATAAAAATGCAATTATACTTTGGTAATTATGTTAATAAAGGAAGTGCAGATATTAATAATAATGGTGTAGTCGATAGCTATTATAACAGACGAATGGATGTAAATGGTTCTAAAATTGGTTTGGGAGTTGCCTGGGTTGACAAAAGTGGAAAACTCTGTTTATCTGGATATGTAAATCAAAGTATAAAATTTAAATATAGCACAGAATATGACTACTTCTACGGACCTGACAGTACAGTAGGTTTTAAATCTTTGAATTACCCATCATCTTATAGAATAGGTGTAAGTAAAAAGTTACCAAAGAATCTCGCATTCAATGCGGATTTCCGTTTTACGAAAGTGTCCCATTCTCTGTTTAATAATTTTTACCAATTTGATCGAACGTCTTCGAATGATTCTTATTTCGTCGGCGTTGGACTGGAGAAACTGCCTGCGAATATAAGAGGAAATAAATTTCTAAAAAGATTATTCATACGTATTGGGGCTTACTATAAAACAGAACCATTTTACTATTTTCAAACAGTAGTAGAAGAGTACGGTGCAAGTTTTGGAATTGGAGTTCCTTTTCATAGGGGCTTCGATCGATTAGATCTGGCTATAGTAGCCGCTAAAAGAAATGGCTTCCTGAGTGAAAAAATTGGGAGCGAAAAAGTAATATCATTACATATTGGTGTCACAACAGGTGAAATTTGGTTTAGAAAGCTTAAAAGATATTAGTTAGAAAGGTATTTATAATGAAAATTAAAACCCTTATCAAAACATTTCTTATTATAATTTTTCTATTTGCAAGTATTTATATGATTAATTGTGTGCCTCCGTCAACCGAAGTGGTTGATGAAGCTGCGCGACTTGAATCGATTGAAAAAGCGCATCAGGATTCCATAAGAAAAGGTAAGTGTGAACGTTACCTAAGTTTTGCTTATAGTTATTACCAGAACCAGGATTGGCAAAGAACAATAGATAATTACCGTAAAATGGTTGATTTGGGATGTGAGGAAGATTATGCTAATGATATATTTCGCTACTACGGAAGAGCATATCAGCAGTTAGCGGCGGAAAACCCTGCTTATTATGACAGTGCTTTATTTATTTATTTGAAAGGTGAAGAATACTTGCCAAATGATATGTTTCTGCATAAAAATATTAGTTATATATATCATATGCAGGGGAAGAGTGATCTGGAAATTCGAGAGTACGAAAAGATGGTAGAACTTAATCTGGATAATATTGAACTGTACAGGAAATTGGTGAAGCTCTGCTTTTCAGCTGAGCGCTATGATGATGTTTTATGGGCAATTAAGGAAATTCTAAGGCTGAATCCTAACGACGAGCAAGCTATTAATGACCAATTGACTGCATACGCTAAACTCGGCAAAGATATTACGATGATTCAGAAAGAGCAGTGGGAAAAGAATCCTGATAATGTGCGTTATGGTTTGGATTATGCTGCTGCCCTTTCGGATCAGCTTCAATATGACAAAGCGATTGAAGTTTATAAAAAAGTTGCTGCTATTGATCCGAAAAACCGGGAAGCTTATGAAAATCTTGGGAAATTATATTATGCTTTAGACAAAAATGAAAAGGCTATTGAAACTTACATTCATATTAACAAGAATATATTACCTCGAGACCTCGAAGTTATTCAAAATATTGTAAAGGGTTATCAACTACTGTTCAATTTTAAAGAAGCTTATCGTTGGGCTGAAAAAGCTGTAGAAATCGGTGGTTCAAGTTTAGCATATAAAATACGTGCGGATTTATATTACTCTGCCGCTGATTATTATACCGGTGATAAACAGGCTAATTTCGAAGACAAACTGGTGTACAAATTAGCCTATGATGATTACCGTAAAGCTTTACAAATGGGCAATCAGAGCGTTAAAAAGAGAATTGATTTTTTAAAAGAGTATTTGATTCCCTCAAAAGAAGATTGGTTTATGCATAAGTATGATGATACAGGTGCTGAGAGGAAAATATTTCGTCCCAGGGGAAATAACTATAATTGGATAACGGCTGAAGCAAAGAAGGATTGATGAAAATAATTTTTGGGGCTGACCACGGCGGCTTCAAGTTAAAATCTGCTCTTGTGAAGTATGCAGGAAATTTAGGATATGAAGTTGTAGATGTTGGTACTTTTTCGAGCAAACCAGTAGACTATTCCGATTATGCAAAAAAAGTAGCAAAAGAGGTAGCAGATGGTGATACTGATTCTGGTGTTTTAGTTTGCAGAACGGGAGTAGGTATGAGTATTTCTGCAAATAAAATTACCGGTGCCAGAGCTGCTCTTTGTTATTCTGAAAAAATTGCCGAACTAAGTCGTTCACATAACGACGCCAATATCCTTTGTTTGGGAGCTGATTTTATTGATTTAGAAGAGGCAAAGAGAATTTTTGAAAAATGGATAGATACCCGTTTTGAGGGTGGACGCCACAAAAAAAGGGTTGAAAAAATCAAAGAATTAGAGAGGTATTGATTTGAACTTTGAATTTTTAAGTCAACAAGATTCAGAAGTAATGTCCGCTATAAAAGGAGAGTTTGAGCGTGAGCGGTGGACTCTTGAACTCATAGCTTCAGAGAATTTCGTCAGTCCGGCGGTTTTGGAGGCAGCTGGAAATGTCATGACCAATAAATATGCTGAGGGCTATCCTTCAAAGAGATATTACGGCGGCTGTGCTTCTGTTGATCAGGCGGAAAATTTGGCTCGTGATCGAGTGAAAGAATTGTTTAATGCAGAATATGCGAATGTTCAACCGCATTCAGGTTCACAGGCAAATATGGCAATATATTTTTCTTTTCTGAATGTAGGTGATACTGTTTTAGGGATGGATTTAGCCCATGGTGGACATCTCACACATGGCAGCCCGGTTAATTTTTCAGGAAAGTTGTTCAATATTGTTTCCTATGGTGTAAAGCGGGAGACCGGGAGAATAGATTATGACCGGATGGCAGTTGTTGCAAAGGAGCATAAACCAAAAATGATAATAGCTGGTGGAAGTGCATACCCACGCTTTATTGATTTCGCAAAATTCCGTGAAATTTCTGATAGTGTCGGTGCATTTCTCATTGCTGATATTGCTCATCCTGCAGGTTTAATTGCAACAGGATTGCATCCCAGTCCGCTTCCCTATTGTCATGCGGTTACTTCAACAACTCATAAAACATTAAGAGGACCTCGAGGTGGATTAATACTAATGGGGAAGGATTATGAAAATCCTCTCGGAATTACTGCACGTAAATCTGGCAGAACAAAAATGATGTCGGAAGTTATTGATTCTAATGTAATGCCGGGAATTCAGGGTGGTCCGTTGATGCATATAATTGCGGCAAAAGCTGTTGCCTTTGGAGAAGCATTGAAACCTTCTTTTAAAGTTTATACCCAACAAATTATTGATAATGCAAAAGTTCTTGCTGAGGAGCTTATAAAATTTGGTTACAATCTCATTTCTGGTGGTACGGATACACATTTAATGCTTGTTGATCTTACAAATAAGGGAATTTCAGGAAAGGCTGCAGAAAAAGCTCTTGAAGTGGCGGGAATTACTACTAATAAAAATATGGTTCCTTTTGATCAACGCAGTCCTTTTATCACAAGTGGTGTAAGAATTGGAACTTCTGCTGTGACCACTCGCGGTATGAAAAAAGATGAAATGCAGCTCATAGCAAAATTCATTGATAGAGTTCTTTCAAACCATGAAAATGAGAAAATAAAAAAATCTGTTCGTGAAAGTGTTAGGAAATTATGTGAACATTTCCCCCTTTACCAAGAAATAAATGTATAGGTAGTTTATGAAATGCCCATTTTGCAATTCACCGGATACCAAAGTAGTTGACTCTCGCACCGCTCAAAAAAATAATGCAATTAGACGAAGGCGCGAGTGTTTAGATTGTGGTCATAGGTTTACTACTTATGAGTATGTTGTTGAATATCCACTTGTGATAATTAAGAATGATGGAAGAAGAGAGGAGTATGTTAGAACGAAATTGCAAGAAAGCATAAAAATTGCTTGTAATAAGCTTCCAATATCTCCCGAAAGGTTAGAATTAATAGTTATGGATATTGAGAAAGAGATAGAAGAAGTTTCTGGTGGTGAAGTAGCTTCAAGTTATATTGGTGAACTTGTTATGAAGCACCTTAAAGAATTAAATGAAGTGGCATATATTCGTTTTGCATCAGTATATAAAAGGTTCAGAGATCTGGATGAGTTCAAAGACCAGATAGAAAAATTTTCAGCTTAAATTGATTAATGTTTTCGAAAATATTTCTTTCTAATTATTGTCATAACGTAAAAATTGGTTCCTTCTGTTAATTGATAACGAACACCGATATGCTAAATCCTAATTTCTTCAGTTCAGTCGCCAGACGGGTCTCCGATGATTTTTAGAAACTATGACCATTAATCCGAAGAGAAGGGAACTTTTTATAAGGAATCTAAGTTTGAGAAAAGTCTTGTACTTTTTAAACTGTTAGTTTGATAGTTAAGTGAGGTAAAGTTATGATTTCGGATGAATTACTTAAAATTTTAGCCTGTCCAAAATGTAAGGGTGACCTCGAATATGACCGTGAAAATGATAAATTGATTTGCAATGCCTGTCGATTGAAGTATGAAATTAAAGATGATATTCCCATTATGCTTATTGATGAAGCTGAGAAATTTTAGATTTTAGAGAATTATTCTTGTTTCTTTGGTTGAAATACCAGTAATTTTGCCAGCAAAAATGGAGAAATTATAGAAGATTTGCTAAAGATTTTTAATAAGAATTAACGAAGAAAGATACAGTTTCGTTAAAAAGTATTTCTTTATATGGTTTATAGAAACCGAATGTCTTTATAATGTTCGGTTTTTTGTTGCCAGGAGGTTTAAATGAAAAAATTATTGGCTGCTTTTTTTATAGTTATAACTATGAGCTGCGTTGTATTTGCTCAAAGTGAAGCTGGTGCAATTTGGTTATTGATTAATCCAGGCGCAAGGTCCGGTGGTATGGGTGAAGCCGGAGTTGCAGTTGCAAATGATGCTTATGCCAGTTATTGGAATCCAGCCGGATTGGGTTTTCAGCATGGGCGCGAAGCGGCACTTATGCATACTAATTGGCTTCCGAATCTGGCTTCTGATATTTATTATGATTTTATTGGTGGAAGATATTTTGTCCGGAATCTTGGTACATTTGGTGGGAATATAATCATAATGAATCTGGGTGAGCAGATAGCAATGGATGAGAGGGCTAATTATCTTGGCACATTTGCATCTTATATGATGGCTGTAACCGGATCATATGGAACTGCACTGAGCAGGACATCATCTATAGGTGTAAGTGTTAAGATGATTCATCAACATCTTACAGATATTCTTGCAGGTGCAGAGAAGGGTAAAGGATATTCCACTAATTTTGGATTTGATTTTGGTTATCTTAAAAAAGAATTTTTACTGAAAGGGCTCGCTTTTGGTGCAACTATTTCGAATATTGGACCAAAAATTGCCTTTATTGATGTAGCACAAGCCGACCCAATGCCTACTAATTTAAAAATAGGCCTGGCTTATACAATTAAGGGTGAATACAATAAAATATCAATAGTTTATGATATAAATAAACTGCTGGTAGCCTCTTATCCGAACCGAGATATCGATGGTGATGGGAAAATTGGAGGCTATAATGAGCATGATAATAAGCATCCGGTTACCGGTGGTGAGTATAATAAAGATGGACGGCGAGAGACAGCTTATTCTGATGAATGGTATTTAGGAATTTTCACATCATGGATTGATGATTGGTTATTACTATATGATTCGGACGCTGATGGTATTGGTGATAAGGATGAAGATGGAAATACAAAGGATGGATCATTTTCGAGGGAATTTGAAAAATTGAATCATAATTTCGGAATAGAATATTGGTACTCGGATTTATTCGCTATCAGAGTGGGATTTATCTATGATAAAATGGGGAAGATCCTTATGAAAGACAAATATCCGGTTCCAACTTTTGGTGCTGGTCTGAGGTATGCCGGATTGGGATTTGACTTTGGTTATACTGCTGGAGATCCAGGTCATCCTCGTCAAAATACTATGCTATTCTCCTTAAATATAAATTTCTAATTATTTGATTGAGTATTTTTTAAAATTTAATATTTGCTTCCCCAAGTATTTTCTGCAAAATGATGAAAAAAATAGCCATATCAGTTTTGATACTATTGCCGTTTATACTTTTTGCCTTTAATAAGTCAAATGTATCTATAAATCCAGTATATCATAAAAGTCAGCGACTAAAAGTAAATCCTGTTTCTGGAGCGGTAAAAATTTGTGCACTTCGTATATCTTTTCCTGAAGACGATAATGATGCCACAACAGGAGACGGTAGATTTCTAATGTCTGCAGATATAAGCGATACAATCTGCCAGTCTTTTCGGATTGATCCTCCACCTCACAAAAAAGCGTATTTCAAAGACCATATTCGTGCTGCAGCTAATTACTTTTATAATGTTTCGAAAGGGCATGCAGTAATAGACACAGTAAATTCTGAAGTCTATCCTCTAATAGATAGTTTGACTTTTCAGGTTTCGCAAAAAATGGATTATTATCATCCCTTTTTGCAAGAGGATTCTATTGATGTACGACTTGCGAGACTTTTTCAAGAATCCGTACTTAAAGCTGACTCCGCTGGGATAGATTTTTCTCAATACGAGATTGTAATCATTTTTCATGCAGGTGTTGGTCAGGATTTTGATCTTTTCCTTGATCCGACGCCTTATGACATTCCTTCTGCTTACTTGAACTTAAATGACTTCAGAATGGCTTTCGCACCTGACAACCCTAACTATGAGGGAATAGCAGTTGAGAATTCAAGTTTTTTTATTAAAGAAGGAATAATTCTTCCGGAAACTCAGAACCATTTGCTGTTCTCTAATTGGGAGGATGTTTTTGGTGATGCAACAAGTCCATGCGAATACCAGATCGGTCTCAACGGAACTTTCGCTTTTATGATGGGATTTTACTGGGGGTTACCGAGTTTATATGATACAGAGACAGGAGCAACTGGAATAGGAAAATTCGGATTGATGGATCAAGGCTCTGCAAATTTAAATGGACTTATACCGGCAGTACCGTCAGCCTGGTCAAGAGTCTTTCTGGGTTGGGAAGATCCTGTTATAGCTGATGTTGATCAAATTGTCAATTTGCATCATGTAGAGACTACGTCTGATACAACGGTCTGGAAAGTTCCAATAAATGATACTGAATATTTTTTAGTAGAAAACAGATATGCTTCCGTCCGACCGGGAGTGAGTTTGGATAGTATTCAATATAGAATCTACATTGAAAATGGAGAAGATGAATGGCCTTCTATTTTCCCACTGATAATAGATTCGATTGGTGCTGTATTCTCAGAACAAACAGGTGTTCTTCTCTCAGTACCAAGATATGATGTAGGCCTTCCCGGATCCGGACTGCTGATATGGCATATTGACGAATCAGTTATCAATCCAAATCTTGCTGAAAATAGAATTAATGTGAATCGAGAACGCAGAGGTGTTGATCTTGAAGAAGGCGATGGAGCTCAGGATTTGGGTTATCCATCACAGATGCTTGGTGCCAGTGTAGATATTGGCTGGTTTTTTGACCCGTGGTTTGCAGGTAATGAGGGCTTCTGGGATATGAATCCAGAATATCCTGAAGATGAAGAGAAGCGTGTTGGATTCACCGATTACACCAATCCCTCTTCAAAAAGCAATGATTATGCCTATACGGGAATTTGTATTGATAGCATTGGTCCTGCTGGAGAGATAATGAACTTTAGGATAAAGAGAGAGAAATCACTCGATAATTTTCCTATTTTGCTTTCTTCAGATTTAGAATTATCTGCTCCACTTGCTATTGATTTAGTTTCTAATGATAATTCAAATGAATTTATAGTAGTTTCTGATACCATTTATTTGTTTGATTTTGATGGCAATATACTTCAGAAAGTTAAACTTCCCATAAATGTTCGATTACAAAAAGTCTGTTCGTCAGCATTTTATAAGAGAGAATCTGATAATATTTTATTTGTTTTATGCCAGGAGATAGATAGCTCTTTAACTGTCTCTGCATGGTCATTAAAAGATAGAAATATTGGTTTATTAAACTATAAAAATATTCCAGATTCCAAATTAACATCAAATATTTTGTTGTCTAATGGTGAATTATTGTTTGGAACTGAGAATTTGAAATCAGAAGAATTTCAATTAAATAAATATTTGTATTTTTCAGATTCTGTTGTGTCAACAAACCCCTATGATAAGCTATTTTACTTTATAGCTGGAGGAGGAAACAATACTTTTACTTTAACAGATAATGGTGATCTTTTCAAAATCACCTCTTCTCCATTTGGGTTTACTAAAATTGGTCAGATATCGAGTGTTCCGATCGGTGAAATGGTTGTAGGTTATATAAATGAAGGGACTAATGTTGATGCTGTTGCTTGTTCAAATGATGGAATTTATCTTTTAATTGATCCGGATACTGATGATAATAAATCAATTTTTTATCCTCTTAGAACCTATTATCCAAATCCAATTCTATCTGATATAGATGGCGATGATAAAGTAGAGATAGTAATTGCTGATTCACAAAAAGTTTATGCTTTTACAAGTCAGATGATTTTGGAATCTAATTTTCCTATTTCAATTCCGAACCAATATATAGGCAAATGTTTTGATCCGTACATGCTTACTAACGATGTTAATGGAGATGGAGTTTTAGATATAATTTCAAATATAAATAATATAGGAGTTATTGCATTTAATAAATCAGGAAAAGTCATTAATGGTTTTCCTATCGCATTTCCAAATATTAAAAAATCAACAATTTCCTTATTTAATTCATCAAAGGGTTCTGAACTAATTGCTGTCTCTAACAATGGTAAGGAGCTAATTGGCACTTTAATTGACTCTTTGTGTGTTTCTGAGAATTCTTGGTTATGCTATGGATGCAGACAAGATCGAAGTTTCTTTTATGACGTTAAAACAAAAGTTGAGGAAATTACATCCAGAAAATCCCTACTGGATAAAAAGAAGACTTTCAATTGGCCCAATCCAGTGAAAGAAAGTACGACAACAATCCGCTATTTCCCAAATAGGGATTGTAATATTTCTATAGATATTTACGATCTTGCAGGTGATTTTGTGGATTCGTTTAAGAATTCACATCCTGTTGTAGGTGATTATAATGAAATAGATTGGAATGTTACAAATGTTGAAAGTGGTGTTTATTTTGCCGTTGTAAAGGCAACTAGCGGAAGTAAAACAGACAGCAAAATTGTGAAAATAATGGTTATTAAATGAATAATGAGTCTACTAAAGAAAGCCACATACCAGAGGTATCCCATTGGGAAAATGCACATTCCAAGGGCATTCTGCTGGGGAAAACTCTTTTCACAGTTTCAAGAAAATTGTATATAGAGGTTAGCAATATAAACAAGGGAATAAAAAAATGCCAATTGTGTCTAAATTTTTTGGTATAATAATTCGAATGTATTATGATGAGCATCATCCGCCCCATATACATACTGAATACCAAAGAAAAAAGGCGGTTTTTGATTTTTACGGTAATATAACAAAAGGTGATTTAGGCTCAAGAACAGCTACGAAGCTTATAAGGGAATGGATAGACCTTCATCTTGTAGAGCTTAAAGAAGATTGGAATTTAGCGAGAGAGGGTAAAAGCATTAATCCAATTGAACCACTAAAATGAGGTAATAATGTATGTGGAATATTAATGAATTAAAAAAGATAGAATACAAAAGTAATTATATTTACCATGTAATATTTGATGACGGGTCAGAGGGAGATGTAGATTTCTCAAAATATTTAGATAAGGGACCAATATTTGAACCATTGAGAAAATTAGAATTTTTTAAGAAGGCCAAAATAGAAGGTGGTACAATAGCCTGGCCAAATGGAGCTGACATTGCACCTGAAACATTGTATGAAAAAGTAAATTACTAACGTAATAAGACTTAGCACCCGACGTTATCTACAATGGTATTACTTTCGTAAAATATTTTATAAACGTCGGCGTGCAAGTCATGGTAACAATCGCTTGCACCCAAAGTCAAAAGCTGTGAGCTGATTGAGAATTTGAGAATTTATTATGTATTTTTGAAAAGTTGAAAGGTTCTTTAGTTTTCGCTCACCGTGGGTGAAGAGTTGGCCGTTATAAATAAGAAGGCGAAAATTAAATCTCACTTGTTTACTTATTTATGAAAAAATTCAGGGCTGCATGAATCGAAACGTCAATTTTAAATATTAGTAGTAATATGTTTTTGGGTGGGATGAACTCCAATAGGAGTGAAATGTTTATAGTAAAATTTCTAGTAAGTAAATGAACTCCTTTAGAAGTGGCATGAAAAAAAATCACTAAAGGTGTGAAAATGGCTAATACATTCACTCAAATATACATACAAATTGTATTTGCAGTTCAAGGTAGACAAAACCTAATCAAAAATGAATATAAAGAAGAATTGCATAAATACATAACCGGTATCATTCGGAATAAGAATCAGAAAATGATTGCTATTAACTGGATGCCTGATCATTCACATATTTTTATTGGTATTAAACCAAGTATCTCATTATCAGATTTAGTGAGAGATATTAAAAATAATTCATCGACCTTTATCAACGAAAAGCGATGGATATGGGGAAAGTTCAATTGGCAAAAGGGTTTCGGCGCATTTTCCTACGGACATTCACAAATGGATACTGTAGTAAAGTATATTAAGGGGGTGGAATATTGTAAATTTGCTTTAGTGATATATTTATATCTCATCCACCAATATATATATGATATTTTTATCATAAAGTGTTTTATTCCACTCCCTGAAAAACCAGAAGAAACATCATGTAAAGAGAACTTTCAAAGAAGAATATCTTGCGTTACTTAAAAAATTTAATGTAGAATATGACGAGAAATATTTATTTGAGTGGATTGATAATGTCCAATACTAATGATTGTAATATAATTGATATCAACATATCACTTCTAAAGAAGTTAATCCTATTTTTCTTTGATTATACTATAAACATTTCACTCCTAACGGAGTTTAATAGGGCTAACCTTTTAATCCAAAGTGGCACAAATCAACAATCAAACTTTTAAGATGATGCTAATACGTTTTATTGGGAGAAATAAAAAAAGAAGAATAAATTATTTGAAGAAAAAGAAGATTACCCCGAAGGAATTCTCCGATATACATCGGAGTTCTATCTGCGGGATAAAAATAAATCTCATCCTCCCGATCCCTATTAATCGGGCAGGGAAAAGGATCAAAAACACGAAGTGAGAAATGTTTAAATATTATACAAAATCTGCACTCTCAGTCTTTTTTATGCTTTCATTCTTGTCATCAATATATGCCCAAGCCCGCTTTAACCATCCTGAGTTAAAATGGAAAACTTTTGAGACTGCTCATTTTAAAATTAATTATCATGAGGGCGCAGAATGGACTGCCAACCAAAGCGCAGATATCGCAGAGGCGATTTACGGTTCTGTTACGAGATTTTATCATTATGAACCTGATTCAAAAACTGACCTGGTAATAAAAGATACTGATGACTTTTCAAATGGTGCAGCATACTATTATGATAACAAGATAGAAATATGGGCAACTCCTCTCGACTTTCTCCTTCGTGGAAATCACAGCTGGTTAAGAGATGTAATTACTCATGAGTTTACGCATATTGTATCTCTTCAGAAGGCAATGAAATATCCGCGTAATTTTCCCGCTGCTTATTTCCAGGTGATCGATTATGAAGATGAAAAGAGAGAGGATGTGATTTATGGCTATCCAAGAATAATCAGTTCCTATCCACTCCCCGCTATGATTATGCCGATGTGGCTGGCTGAAGGAGAGGCACAATATCAATTCCCCGGTTCGGGTAATGATTTATGGGATTCTCATCGTGATATGATTTTAAGAGATAGAACTCTTCATGGTAAAATTCTTTCACTGAGTCAAATGGGGTCTTTTGGGAAGCGAGGAATTGGTAATGAGTCTGTTTATAATCAGGGATTATCTTTTGTAAGGTATTTGACTGAGCGATTCGGTACGGATATTTGTTCAAATTTAATGAATATAATGGCTTCCCCGATGCAGGTTTCTGTTAATACGGCATTAAGAAAAGCTACAGGGATTCCGGGAAAACAGGTTCATAAAGAGTGGAAATATCATCTTGAAAATCACTATAGAGGACTTACGTCTGTTATACAAAATAATGCTGAAACGGGTGAAATTTTAATTACAGGCTCGACAACTAATATATACCCTGAATGGGTTGGAGATTCGCTCATATATTATTTGTCAAACGAGGGGAGAGATTATTTTTCTCAGACCTCGCTGTATGTATATAATATATCTACAAAAAAAAGCATATTGGTCAAATCTGAGGTCAGATCAAGAATATCAATTTCTCCTGATGGCAAGTATATTTATTATTCAAAAAAAAGTAAGCCGAATAAGAATGGCTCCATTTATTATGATATTTATAAATTGGACCTTAAAAAAGATAAAGAAGATCAAATTACTAAGTTTGAACGCGCTTATAATCCTTCATTATCGCCTGATGGAACAAAATTGGTTTTCGTTACCGGTAGAGATGGAACATCAAATCTGGTGATTAAAGACCTATCCAAGGAAAATGATAATGAAAAAGTAGTCACAAAATTTAATAATGGTGAGGAGTTGTTTTCCTCCCACTGGTCACCGGATGGAAACCAACTGGCATTTGATTATATGACAAATCATGGGCGGGATATTTCTATCTATAATTTGGACTCAAAATCTATCACGCTTTTTGAAGGTGAAGATTATGATACACGCAATCCCTACTTTAGTCTTGATGGAGAATGGCTCTATTTTGCATCAGACGAGACAGGTATCTTCAATATTTATCGGAAATCGCTGATAAGCGGAGAAAAAGAATTGCTAACGAATGTTCTCGGCGGCGCTTTTATGCCATCGGTCAATGATAAAGGCGATTTGCTATTCTCACTTTTTGATGATTCTTCATTCAAGATTAGTTTATTGGTTGCTTCTGAAGCAATCGAGAAATCTAGAGCCGTTTATTCAAATTATTCAGAGACAATCCCTACAAAAATGCCCTGCCCGGAGCTGAATCATCCTGAGCCGGAGAAATATAAAGACCAGTTTTCTAAAATTTTCATTTTACCGAAATTAATGATTGATTATGGAACTGTGAAACCGGGGTTTTATTTTTATTCGAATGAAATTATTGATCGATTTAATATTTTTGGTGGCGCTTCAATTAATTCAATTAAAGATCATGATCTAATGCTGATCCTGGAATATCATCAGTGGAAGCCAACTTTTCATATAGAAATTTTTAATATTAGTAGGAATATTTTTAATGTAACGGAAAAGATCAGTGAAAGACCAGCGAGTTTAGACTATAATTTTTCTCTTACAGAATTTACTTTGGGTATATCCAGTTGGATTAACAGCATTAATCATTTAAGGTTTAACACTACCTATTCGAAGTACAGGACAATAACTAATACAGAGATACCTCGTGCGGGTATTTATCAAAATGGATTTAGCTACGACTATTATAATGGGGTAAATTTCAACCTAAATTGGAGTTTTAGAAAAATTCGCCCTAATGTAAATATGGACACTAACCCAAACAATGGTATTTTATTGAATACTGTTATTTCACGTAATTACGATAAATTTATACAGGGTTTTGATGTTAATAACGCTTATGGCACTTTAGAAGTAGATTTTCGCAACAATTATTACTGGAAGATAGAGCATGAAGGAATATGGTATCACAGGTATCCTGTTGCTAATAAATTGATTGGAAGCCTGAAATGGAAGATAGGATGGATTTCCAAACCTGACGTAGACTCCTTTTTTAATTTTTTTGCCGGAGGAATGCCTGGATTACAAGGATACCCATTTTACAGTATTGAGGGAAGAAACTTATTCAGTTTTCATTATACATTCAGGTTTCCTCTGTTTGTAGAGAAAGATGTACAGTTATTGCCGTTTAACTTGCAGAATGCGTTTATAGCCACATATTTTGAAGCAGGAAATGCGTGGAATCAGGCGGAAGGTTATCAAAATTTGAAGTTGGGTACTCTTGTAGACGACCCAATATGTATTACTAAAAGTGTTGTTAGCGATTTTAAAAAAGACATAGGTTTTCAACTCAGATTCAGTGGATTTTCTTTTTATGCTTATCCAACATCTATTAGCTTAGATTTTGTCTATGGAATAGATAAATTTAAAATAATTGATAGGCAGAATATTGAGCATAATTATGGGAAAGAGTGGAGAAGCTATTTAACAATTTTATTTGGACTATAATGGAGGCGATATGAAAAGTAGATTATTAACAGTTTCAATTACCATAGCTTTTGCTATTCCAATGTTGACATTTGGGCAGGGCTTTTCCTTTGGTAGTAGCTCATCGTCATCTCAACGGAGTGCATTATTAGCAAATTTGAAGTATGGACAGATTGAAACAGGGCAAGATTCTATTGTGTTTGATTATGAAAAGTCTCCGGGGAAAGCATTCTTACTATCAGCAATTGTTCCCGGTGCAGGTGAATTCTATGCAGGAGCAAAATGGCGGGCATTAATTTTCGCCGGCATAGAAGTTACAAGTTGGGTAATGCACTCTAAATTTCAAAATAAGGGGGATGACCTTGAGGAAAAATATATGAGATATGCAAATGATAATTGGGATCTTGGAGATTGGCTTGAAGCATGTCTTGCAAATGACTGTAACATGTTGGAGAACTCTCATCATATTTGGGTTGAGTATGAGGGTAAAGAATATATAGTTAACGATAGTCTGAGTATAAAATTTCCAGAATATATTTCACTTGCTCAAAATGGAGATATGAGGTCTGTTGAAACAAGAGAATATTACGAGAATATTGGGAAATATGATCAATTCTCCGGCGGGTGGAAAGATTTTGGTGATTATAATAGTGAGCCTGATACTATTTATATGAGTCCTATTCGAGATAGTTATCTAACTAAAAGGTTGAATTCTAATAATGCCTTAGAAATGGCAACAAATTTTGTTAGTGTTATTATGTTCAACCATCTAATAAGTGCTTTCGATGCTATTATTGCAGCAAAGAATTATTCATCGGAGGAGAAAAAATATAGCTGGAATCTGGGATTGATTAATGACTACAGATATCGAAATCCGCTGCGAGGAGTTAGGCTCTCGGTTGCATTTTAATAAAGTAACAGAGAAGGTTAAATCCGATTTTTGCAGAGACAAATTGATTTTAATCTCCTAACAGTAAAATGGAAATTGGGTATGATTTATAGTAAACAGAAGTATATTTTATTAGCATTCAGTCTAATATTAATAATAATTTCTCTCACAGATTGTGCAGGGAAAAAAGAAAAAATTTTTACTGATTACAAAAAATATTATGACAAAGGCATTGCAGCTTTTGAAAGGAAGAAGTGGGATAAAGCAATAGAGAATTTTAGCATGGCACTTTTAAATAGTCCAGGTGGAGAACTTGCTGATGATGCCCAGTATTATCTTGGAGAGTGCTACTTCAAAAAAAAAGAATATTTGTTGGCAATCTCCGAGTATCAGCAGCTGACTGAACGCTATTCATATAGTCCATTAGTTGAGGATGCTTATTATAAGATAGCTGTTTGCTATTTTAAACTTTCTCCAAAATATCCGTTAGACCAGGAAAGCACACTGAAATCTCTACAAAGTCTTCAGGATTTTTTAGATGTATTTCCAGAAAGCGAGTATCGTGAAGATGTGGAAGTGAAAATCCAGGAGGTTCGCAATAAACTGGCGAGGAAATTGTATGAGAGTGGTTGTCTTTACAGAAAATTGGAAGAATGGAGTTCTGCTATTATTTACCTGGATAATTTACTTGAAACTTATTATGATACTAAGTGGGCATTAGAAGCAAAATTGGAAAAAGCCCATTGTCTCATCAAACTGAGGAAATTCGACGAATACAATAAACTTATAGCGGAAATTAAAAACGATGATAACTCTCTTAAAATAAAGAAACGTTTAGAATATCTTAAAATCCTGAACAAAAGAGAGCAAAATAAAATCGCAAAGCAACTAAAGAAAAAACAGAAATGAGCATCTGTTTATTCGGGGGTACATTCGACCCACCTCACATTGGACATCTAATTATTGCTGAATTCATTTTAAGTGATCTTGATGTTGATAAAATCCTTTTTATCCCTTCATCTATTCCGCCCCATAAACCGTCATGTTCATATTCTGCAGCATCATCAAGAGTTGAGATGTTACAAATTTCTATAAAAGGAACGCCTGCATTTCAGATCTCCGATATTGAGTTAAATCGCCCCGGTGTGTCTTATTCTGTTGATACTATTAAGCAGATTAAATCGCAGATGAACTTGCCTGAAGAGGAGTTGTATTTTCTAATAGGAAGCGACAGCCTTATTGAATTTCAGACCTGGAAGAATCCGGAGGAGATACTTTCGCTCGCTCGGGTGATTATCGCGTCAAGACCTCTGTTTACTAAGGATATGGTGAAGCCTGAATTTCTCGGGAAGGTTCGATTTTTAAATACTCCACAGATAGATATTTCTTCGAGTATGATAAGAGAAAGAGTGAGAGAGAAGAAATCAATTCGCTATTATGTAATTCCTGAAGTTCTGGAATATATTAAAAAGAAAAGACTTTATATATAGCCTGAATTACTCCTCGTTAAAATTGATAAAGCGAAAACCGAACTGATACTTTCTTCGGAATTATAATTTTAAAATAAACAATATATTTAAAAGGACAGATTTGTTACCCCGTCCTTGTTTAAAGAGAGGGTTTTTAATAAATTTTAAGTTATGAAATTGAATATTAGAAATTTTTCAATTATCGCTCACATAGACCATGGTAAATCTACACTTGCCGATAGAATGTTAGAGTTTACAGGAACAGTTGCCCCCCGGGAAATGAAGGCTCAGGTGCTCGACGATATGGAACTTGAAAGAGAGAGAGGAATTACCATAAAGTCACATCCCATTCAGATGAACTATATAAGTCCTGAAGGTAAAGAGTATATTTTAAATTTGATTGACACGCCAGGGCATGTGGATTTTTCTTATGAAGTTTCCCGCAGTCTTGCCGCATGTGAGGGTGTATTACTTCTGGTTGATGCTTCTCAGGGCGTAGAAGCGCAAACGGTCAGTAATGCTTATCTTGCTATAGAAAATGATCTTGCTATTATTCCCATCATAAATAAAATAGATTTGCCCGGTGCAATGATTCCAGAAGCGAAACGCCAGATAATTGATCTTATCGGATGCAGTGAGGATGAAATAATTCCGGTGAGCGCTAAGACTGGAGAAGGTCTTCATGAAGTTTTTAATGCCATTATTGATAGAATTCCCCCACCGCAATATTCTCCGGAAAAACCTTTTAGAGCATTAATTTTCGATTCCACTTTTGATTCATTTCGCGGTGCAATACCGTATATAAGAGTTTTTGACGGCGAAATAAAAACAGGTGAGCACATTCGCTTTTTTTCAAGCAATTCCACTTATGAAGTAGCAGAGGTTGGCATTTTCAAAATGCATCGGGAAAAAACTCCTAAATTAATTTCTGGCGATGTGGGCTACATTATTGGTGGAGTGAAAGATATTTCAAAGGTAAATGTTGGTGATACGATTACATCCAAGATCAATCCTGCAATTGAGAGATTGCCGGGATATAAAGAAATAAAGCCGATGGTTTTTAGCGGTATGTACCCAGTTGATAGCGAAGATTTTGAAGATTTGCGATCTTCATTAGAGAAAATGAAGCTCAATGATTCATCGCTGATTTATGAAGCGGAAACTTCAAATGCACTGGGTTTCGGTTTTCGTTGTGGATACCTTGGATTATTACACATGGAGGTTGTCCAGGAACGTCTTGAAAGGGAATTCGACCTTAATTTGATTACTACGATGCCAAATGTAAAATATGAGGCATATTTAAAAAATGGGCAGAGGAAAGAAATTGACAATCCTTCGGATATACCTGATGCGGGAGATATTGAAAAAATCAAAGAGCCTTATGTCAAAGCAGAAGTCATCGTACCGACAAGCTATTTGGGCAATATCTTAAAACTTTGCCAGGAAAAGAGAGGTATATATAAAACCACCCATTATTTAGATTCTAATAAAGTTCAATTGATTTACGAATTACCACTTGGGGAGATTGTTTTCGATTTCTATGATAGATTAAAATCTGTTTCAAAGGGATATGCTTCATTTGATTATGAGCAAATCGGATTTCGAGAAGCTGATCTGGTAAAATTAGATATTCTTATAAATGGAGAACCCGTTGATGCGCTTTCCTGGGTTGTTCATAGAGAGAACGCTTACTTTAGAGGCAGAGATTTATGCCAGGAGCTCAAGGAATTGATTCCGAGACAACTTTTTGTGATTGTAATTCAAGCGTCAATTGGCTCAAAAATCATTGCCCGTTCAACTGTACGTGCTTTGAGAAAGAACGTTACAGCAAAATGCTATGGTGGTGATATTACAAGGAAGAGGAAATTGATTGAAAAGCAGAAAGCAGGTAAGCGGAGAATGAAACAGGTTGGTAGGGTCGAAGTTCCTCAAGAAGCATTTTTAGCAGTTTTGAAGATGAGACATTAACCTTAATAATATCAAATATCAAATTTCAAATTATCTCAAAAGGGTCTCTGTGAGGCAAATTTCCTCAAAGGGATCTCTTTCCCGGAGGGATCGCTCCGAGATGAGACAAAATTCAAATTTCAAAATATTCACCATAACATTTATCGAAGTGTCATTTTGCTATATTTGATTTGGTAATGCGTATTCCGATATGAATTTAATAAAATCATACTGGCAGCAGTCAAAATCTCCTTTTTATAGTTTAATTTTTACTATTCCTCTGTTAGTAACCTATGAGATTATGATCTTTTCTTTTAACCATTCGGATATAATTGGTTTGAGAAATGGAGCAGATGTTTTGTTCCGGCAATTCTTTGCAATTTTTGATATATACGGATTCTATCTTGTTGGCTTTGTTGTTCTTTCTGCATTATTAGTCTCATACTATTTTTATTCCAAGCATGAAACATACGGTAAGTTTCAAGGAAAATTTTTTATTCTAATGATATTGGAAAGTCTTCTATATGCACTGATAATGTTTATTGTTGTTGATAAAATTGGGAAATATTTAATGGCAATTTCATCCAGCAATGTTTTTCCGGCGGAAGGGGCTAATCCAGATACGAATAGATTAATTGCTCTTGCACTTGGAGCAGGGGTTTATGAAGAGTTTATTTTCAGGGTAGTGCTTGTGAGCGGTTGCCTGTTTTTCCTTCGCGATTTGTTGAAATTAAATCCATTGATATCTGTGATACTCTCAGTACTCTTTGCTTCTTTTGTATTTTCTATATTCCATTATCTTGGAGATTTTGGTGAAGTTTTTGAAGTAAAATCATTCCTTGTACGATTCGGAGCAGGTATATTTCTTTCGGTATTGTATACACTTAGAGGTTATGGAATTACTGCATATACCCATACTTTTTATGATCTTATTGTGATAATAATGTGAAACATTCACTTACCACTTTGTCTTTGGTATTTTTCTGTATCCATAAAATCGCCATACCAGATCAAGAAATCCATCAGAATATTTGTTAAAATTGGTAATGTGTATTTTGTCGGAAGATATTTTATTTTTCTGTTTACCGATTTACCGCCATGACCAACTTCGCTGGCTACTTTCCAAAAGCCAAATTTTGATAATAGGTTATGTGAATTTGAAAAATATTCTTGTTTTGTAGGCTTAAAGGGGTTTTTATTCTCAGGAGTACCATTTAATAAATCCAAGATCCCGGGAACGTCGAGATTTTCTGATGTGTAATATTCCTGAGGTCCCTCTGTGCCTAAATTAGGTTGAACAGTTTGCTTAGAGAATCTTCAACTGTTAGACTTCTTTGTTCAGGAGAATATGCCGTTAAAAAGCAAAAATTATTAAACACCGATTTTCACAGATACATCAATAGTCATAATAATCCCTAAAATAT
>CAYTUQ010000013.1:0-67609 GCA_964441235.1 uncultured bacterium
CTTTGTGGATAAATATTGAAAAATTTATGCGAAAAATTTTAATTCTTTATTGCTGTCCTACTACTACGCTGAACACCATTTTATTCTTGTGAGTTGTAAAATCATAGACTGGATCATCTCTAAAGTTTACTTATCGAACATGTACTCTATCTATTAATGCCACGTCAAATTCATTCTTTCAAGTGAGGCCTCTAATTTTTTAGTCTTACCTACTTCGACAGAAAATGACTGCTCATGATCAATATATCCCTTTTTGGTAACCTTTAGAGTATGTTCACCTGCTTTGAGTTCATCCAATTTAAATGGTGTGAGACCCAGCTTTATGCTATCTATATAGACCATGGCTTGAGTTGGAACTGTTACAATTCCGACAACTCCAAACCCAATCTCTGCTGGAGCAGTTTCCACCGGCATAGTTGTTACAGGTTTACTGATTCCTGCCAGCTCATTGGCAATAGATCCCATTAAATTTATTAGACCCTCAATTTCACCTATGTAATCGCGCGTTAAAGACTTTATCATTTGAGCAGTCTCCACGTCAATCAAAATGATATCAATAGTGTAAAGCTTTCCAATTTTTCCTATCGATCCTGCCACTATCTGCTGAACATTCAATAATCTTCCCATTTCTACTGCACATTCAGTGGATGTTCAGCCACTTAGTTGAAATCCCTGTTCTTTAAGTATTTCCTCCACTCGTCCACGATCTAACATGATGAATACGTTTGTTCCCACTATCTTGGAGCGTAACCGATTGGTTAAAACAATGGCTTCTTGTGGGGTTAAGCCGCCCTGTGCATCAAAATCAATAACAGCAATATTCAGTTTTTCTTGAGTTTGTGCTAAGACTAATTCATGGAAACAAAACAATATTATCAAGAAAATAAAGTAACTAAGTATTTTTCTCATATCAATCCTCCTCACAATTTAATTACAACTCTTTACATTATTTCTTCAGCAAAAACACAGCTTCAAAAGGCAGCAAATTAAAAATCCACCCACCTCATAATCTTTTAAATAGATTCTTGGCTTTTTACTAATCATACCACAAGGGTTATTTTCTTAAATATAGATGTTTTTCTTTTTTATTCAAGGACTATTTAGTGTCTGTCTATAAAATCGTTTTTTGACATTAAACCGATAAATCGGTTTAAGTTATTTAGGAGATTCCTGTCCACCAGACTGCCTCAAAGAAATCCCTTTGGGAAAGTCTGGTATTATTCTTATTTCTATATTTATCAGGAGATTAAGAATAGCGCCACGCTTTAGCGTGGTGATAAAATTCCCACACTCCTCACAAAACCACTTATCCCGTAGGGATGCCTATGGCAAGTGGTTTGTGACTTTATAGACAGGCACTATTTATACACAAGTTTTTTAACCCTCTGAATAGTTATAAATTTTCTGAAAGATTATCACTAAACCTATCCCGAGAAGAGTAATCTCCAGCAAATAAATACAACATCCAGAAAAATATCTATACCTTCCGGAAAACAAAGTCATTGTAAAAATATTTGAAAATAATCTAGAAACAGGTTCATATATCCTACCTAATATTAGCCATATATCATGGAATTATTTAAGCCAATTTTGCTTCTGCTACTCGTACTAAAGGATAAAATACAATTAAGATACAAGACATTAATGCGATAGCGATGCCAACTCCAAACTGATCAGCAAGAAATCCGACAATTGGAGAAAAAACGGCTATTGCAAGAGTTTTTAGCTGCGATTCCACTGATAGTCCAGTTGCCATTAATTTACCAGGAATAGTTTCGCTTATATAGCTAACATTCATTGGACGCCGGACATTTTGCATCATATAAAGTAAAATAAACAATGCAATCGAAATAATAGATAAATGCCACTTGTAAAATAGCCCACTCATTATCGTTATGCAGATACCGAACAGGAAGGAAATATTGATTGCTCCTGGCAAATTTCGGAATCGATGGGAGAAAGCGGATGCATTTTTACTTGCGTACGATGTTAGATTGTATAAAATAAAAAAAACAGCGGCAATAATTACAGCACTTCGTTGGTCATCTTTCATTGTCAGAAGTATTGGCAGTGAAATTGCAAATGATTTTAAGATTGGCTGAAGGTAGTCTTTAACCGATTTGAATAGACTGTCGTATAGTGAAGAATTTAGAATTCCGCGTCGAAATTCTGCTCGTTTGAAGATATGAATAAAATCTTTCCAATTAGGTCTGTTCTTTGATTTTTTTGAAGAAAATTGAAGTCCATTTAGTTCTTTGGGATAGGACATCATAAGAAATAGTTCTATGATATAAGGTACAATAGTAGCAAGAAAAATTATTCGGTATTTGCCAGTAAAAAAGACCAGTGCTCCTGCAATCAACGATGAAAGTGCTGAACCTTTTTGTGACCAGCTTCGCGTATGTCCATAGTATTCCGTCTTAAGATGAGAAATATTTTTGATTTTGAGATAATCAAAAATCATGGCTTTATGTGTACCGGTGCGAAAAGCTTCACCAACAGCAAAGAGAAACATTGCAATTATAAAAAGGCTGTATTTTGAAGATGAATAGAAAATTATAAAAGAGAGAATATAGGCAATGAAGGAAGAGATCATTGAGTTCTTTCGCCCGAATAAATCTGCGATAACACCCGTTGGCAATTCCAGAAGAGTGGTGGATATTTCACGTAAGGAAAAAAGAACTCCAATTTGCAGGTAAGATATTCCCAGTGAGCGGAAGAATAGTAAAATGAACGGATCGAAGAAGCGAAGATTTTTTAGAAACCCGTAAGCACAAAATTTATGATACTGCAGGTCATGAGGTATCATAAATGTATCTCATCAGTATAAAGCTGTCCGCATGCGGCTGCAATGTCTGTACCTTTACTCCTGCGAACTGTAATTATGAATGGAGCGAGATAAGCCTCTTTTATAAACTTTTCGAGAGTCTCTTCACCGGGGCATTTGTAAACAACATGTCTATTTTCATTGAATGGGATGATATTTAACTTACATGGGACAGGGCTCAACAGTTTCACTAATCGGCGGGCATCTGAAAGCGAATCGTTGAAACCCGCAATGAGAATATACTCAAAAGTCACTTTTTTACGAGATTTTCGAGTATAGAACAAAGATGCTTCGAGCAGTTCTTTGATGGGATACTTTTTATTTATCGGTACAAGTTGATTCCTCTGATCATCAGTGGTTCCATTCAATGATATTGCGAGTTTGAATTTATGTCTCTCTTCGGTGTATCTATATATAGCAGGTGTTATGCCGCATGTTGAGATTGTAATTTTCCTGGCTGATATTTCCTGTCCACACTCACTGTTTAGAATATTTGCTGCATTTATTACATTTTCATAGTTTAAAAAAGGTTCGCCCATTCCCATAAAAACCACATTTGTGATGGGTATTTGGGAGTTAGAGTTTATCCATAATAATTGATCGACTATTTCACCGGTAGTTAAATTTCGTTTGAATTTCATAAGGCCAGTTGCGCAAAGGGGGCATCCAATTGAGCATCCAACTTGAATTGATAAACAGACGGTAACTCGCTTACCTTCTATCATGTAGACTGATTCGATTAGGTTCCCATCATTTAATTCAAATAGATATTTTGTTGTCTTATCCAATCTGGATTTGAGGGTTTTCTTTTCTTTTATAGTAGTCAGTATACATTCTTTTGATAATTCTTCTCTGAAGTTTTTTGAAAGGCTCGACATTTCATTAAAAGATCGAACTCCCTTTTGATACATCCACTGAAATATCTGCTTTGCACGAAATGGCTTTTCTCCAATCTCTTGCATCCACTGCTCGAGTTCTTCGAGAGTTAAGCCTTTAAGTATTTTCCTATTGTATTTGAGTTTTGATACCATATTTTTTATTTATTATTCAAATTCTATTAAAAATCATAATTGTAAGAAAGTAGCAAATTTTGAGAGAATCGGCATCAAATATATTTTTATATACTTATTCTTCATTGACATTCTACAACTCTCTGAATAAATTAACAAACAAGTATGATTTGTGATATTAAAATTTTTATGAAAAATAAAATATTCCTGATATTCTGTATTGGGTTAATTTGTACAGCTAAGGGGCAGTTTTACCAATTATCGGCGGAATATAAAGCCGCACCTGTACTTTGTGGTATGTTACTTGACTCTGACTCGACCACTTTAATCCCAGGCTGTTATATATATTCCCATAATCTTAAGAATTCAGATGAGAGTGAAAAAGTTATAGTCAGATGGGCATTACACTACAAGACAGATTTGTAACTTTCCAAAAAGTTGAATAAATAGAATTTTATTTTAGATATTTCTTGAAGGATTATCCAATCAAACGTGTTCTTATCGTTGCTATCCCATTAGATATATTGTACATCAATACATTTCGACACTTCTTTAAGTGATTTATTATCAAGGTTTTTTCTGAGGAAATTAATAGTTGTTTTCGAGCAATGTTAAAAATATTAACAGGAGTATTTAGATATGCTGAATTATATTTGGCTTGCACTTATGGTAATTGCCATAGTTGTAGGAGCTATTAATGGACGAATTGAAGCAGTAACAAATGCTGCGATAAAAAATGCTGCCACTGCAGTAGATATTTCATTGGGACTTATTGGGATTATGGCTCTCTGGCTTGGTATTATGAAAATTGCCGAAAAAGGTGGAATTATCAAGATTTTATCGCGTGCCATACGTCCTGTTGCAAAATTCCTATTCCCCAATATTCCATCTGACCATCCAGCAATTGGAACAATGTTAATGAATATTATTGCAAATTGGCTTGGACTCGGAAATGCAGCTACGCCCCTCGGCTTAAAGGCAATGGATAACCTTCAGAGCTTAAACAAGTCAAAAGATACCGCCACAAATGCAATGGTTGTTTTTCTTGCACTTAATACTGCCAGTATAACTATTATTCCTATGACAATTATTGCTGTGCGGGCAGAACTTGGTTCGGCAAATCCTTTTGAGATCATAAGCACGACTGTTTTTTCATCCACCTGTGCTACTATCGCAGCGGTAACAGCGGCTAAGCTTTTGCAAAAGCTTCCAGGTATTCGAAAATCAGACCCCAACGGAGACCCGTCTAATGACCGTATTGATAAAGAAAAAGAGGAGGGAGAAAAAGATGCTTGATTCACTTTCTACCTCCGCTGTGATTGATACGGTAAGTCAGGTCGCACAATCAACTTCTGTATCGTCTGACTCTCTTTTTGTAATTATAATGAAGGGTTTCTCAAATTACGCTATACCTTTCTTGCTACTTGTTATACCTATTCTTGGATTTGCTAAAAAAGTAAAAGTTTATGAAGCCTTTGTCGAGGGAGCAAAAGATGGTTTTACTGTTGCAGTAAAAATTATTCCGTATCTTGTAGCAATTTTAGTGGCGATCGGAATGTTTCGTGCATCCGGTGCAATGGATTATTTTGTCTATCTACTTTCGCCAATAACGAATCTTATTGGTATGCCGGCGGAAACGCTTCCTGTTGCTCTTATGCGACCATTATCTGGCAGCGGGACCTTAGGAATTGTGACAGAACTTATGAGTGAGCATGGGCCGGATTCATTTATAGGTCGCATATCTTCCACAATGTTCGGAAGTACTGAGACGACATTTTATGTACTTGCAGTGTATTTCGGTGCTGTGGGAATTAAAAAATCTCGCCACGCTGTAGGTGCTGGATTAATAGGAGATGCTGCAGGACTTCTGATGGCTGTATTTATTTGCCGTATTGTATTTGGGTAGATGGCATGAATTTTTATAAGGTTCTTTGTTATTTTTTAGAGATTTATAAAATAGAAATTTAGTGTTTTTCTCTTTTTAGAAAAAGACTTGACATTATTAAAAAATATTGTTAAATGTACCCTTGATAGAGGTAGAAAAATTAACATTAATCAAAAAAAGAAGAATGAGTTTTAAAAATTAAATTGTTAAAATTTTCTTTGTTTGTAATTTTGTCTATTGCCGTTGTTTTCGGACAAATAGATTGGTTACAATAACTTTGATTCATGATATTGATAATTAAAATAGTAGTAAAGATAAATAAAATTAAAGTTCCTTTTAAATTTGTAAAATTTTATCATAACATATTTTGAGAGTATAAATGGAAAATATTAATGCCGCAATCGTAGGATATGGAAGTATAGGAAGATATACTTTTGAGGCTATTCAGCAAGCACAAGATATTAATCTGGTGGGAGTCGTAAGAAGATCAGTTTCTATTTCGAATACTCCTCATGAATTAATAAACACAAAAATTGTAACGAAAATTAGTGAGTTGGAAAATGTTGATGTGGCTATTATTTGCGTTCCAAGCAGGGAAGCTCCCAAATACGCAAATGAGATATTAGAAATGGGCATAAACACCGTGGACAGTTATGATATCCATACTAATATTTGGAATTTAAAGAAGGAGCTGGAGTCTATCTCAATAAAAAATAATGCAGTATCAATAATTTCGGCCGGCTGGGATCCTGGTACTGATTCGATTGTTCGGACAATTTTTCAAGCAGCTGCACCGAAAGGATTAACTTATACAAATTTCGGACCGGGAATGAGTATGGGGCACACGACGGCAGTAAAAGCTATCCCCGGTATTAAAGACGCACTTTCCTTAACAATTCCTATAGGCACGGGAATTCATAGAAGGATGGTTTATATCGAATTAGAGAACGGCTATCAGTTCGATGAAGTGGCAAAGGCAATAAAAAATGATGAATATTTTATTCGCGACGATACCCACGTCATTGCCATAGAAAATGTAAGCAATTTAAAAGACATGGGACATGCCGTAAAAATGGAACGAAGAGGAGTTTCAGGTAAAAGCCATAATCAATTATTTGAGCTTAATATGAAGATTAATAATCCGGCACTAACAGGTCAAATATTAGTAGGTGCTGCCAGATCATCAATGAAACAAAAACCGGGTTGCTATACTTTAATTGAAATACCGGTAATCGACTTATTACCAGGTGAGCAAGAAGAGCTGATCAAAAGCTTAGTTTAGTAGGTTCCTCTCTATTTGGATGTATGGAAAGCATGAGAAAAGAATTGTTAATATATTTTTAGTGTAGAAGGATAATATATTTGCAGAAAATACCTTGTGTAGTCCTTGGTGCAACCGGTTTAGTGGGCCAGGTTTTTGTATGGATGCTGTCATGTCATCCTCTATTTGAGCCGCAAATTTTAATTGCCTTCGACCGGCAGCTCAATCGCCAATGCAGAATTATTTTTAAAATCGTATGAAAGTGAAATATGGGAAAAATTGTAGTAAAGTTTGGTGGCTCAAATTTAAGATGCAAAGATGACATTTTTAAAACAACGGAGGTAATTAAAAGATATAATTCTCTATTGATTGTGGTTATTTCAGCGCTTTATGGAATAACCGATTTTTTAGCAGATGCAATAATAAAAATCAAGGATGAATTAAAAAATGTAAACAATGTTATCGCATTTCTATTAGAAACTCACCAGGAAGTATTGGAAAAATATATTGACGACGAGCAGTATAAACATGAATGTTCCAAAAAATTGCGTAATGAAGTCGAAAAACTAAAAAAAATATTAGCGGACATTCATAATTCTGAAGAAGTACAAGATTATACTGAAGATATTGTGTTAAGCTATGGTGAAAGACTGTCTTCTTTATTATTAGAGTTTCTTTTAAAGGACATGAAAATAAAATGTGAAAGAATTTTACCGGAAACATTGGGTTTATATACAGATGGAGTATATAGCAACGCTACTATAGATTTTTCGATTTCGGAGAGTAAAATCCGAAGGAAATTATCTAAAGAAAAAACATACATAATTCCCGGCTTCTATGGAATATCCCCCGACAATAAAATAACAACGTTCGGTCGGGGTGGTAGTGATTATACTGCCGCGGCAATCGCAAGATGTATTGACGCGGATTTCGTGGATATCTGGAAAGATGTTCCCGGATTTATGAGTGCAGATCCAAACGTGTTAAATTGTACAAAAGTAATCCCAAAATTAACCTATCGTGAAGCCTCCGAAATGGCATACTTTGGCGCTCATATTTTACATCCGCGAACAGTTGAACCATTGCAGGATAAGAACATACAAATCAGGATTTTTAACATTAACGATTTTCCAGATAAATTTTCAGCGTTGACTTATATCGGAGGTGACCAACATGTAAACGGGGTAATAAAAGGTATTACATATACAGACGACATTGCGGTGTTGAGGTTAAAAAATCCAGAAATCGGGATAAAACCTGAAATTTTATCCTACATAACATCTACATTATACAAATCAAAAATATATACAAAATCGGTCATTACTTCGCAAACTTCCATCAATATTTGGCTTTCAAAAAAAGATACTCAAAAAATCTGTAAAATTATAGATAGTTTAGGATTATCCCAAAGCTATAAATTAGTATGCATGGACAATATATCCTTGATTGTTTTAGTAGGTGAAGGCATGATTGAAATTCCCGGCATTGTTACTCGTATTTTTAAAACCTTATCCCGACATAGAATAAATGTCCAGTTAATATCGTTAGGTGTCTCTGAAGTTGCAGGGTATTTCATTGTAAATAAAAAGGATAAAAACGAAACAATAAAAGCAATTCATAAGGAATTTTTCAGTTAATTTTCTTTTAATAATAATTGATGATCTCGTAAAAAGTACTATATTGGATTCAGGTTGTTTGATAATTATAATAATTAAAAAGAGATAGGGGAGGGTGTCGTAATTAATTATATATTAATTGCTTAGAGTCCTTTGCCTGCCTGTCCTACGGACACAGACAGGCATCTTTGTCTCGTTCCAAAGGTCACGTGCCAGAGGCATCCCTTTGGGAGAGGACTCCTCCGGAGAATTCATTCGGAAAAGAGGCCCCTTTGGTGCGAGAGGATTTTTTCCGAAACTATCTTCAATAATTGGTAAATATGCAGCTACAAATAGTGGCTGCCAAAGAAAGTAAATTTTTCAAAGATATCATTTCAGATATGCAGAAAATAAATATTTTAGAAAAAGAATTGTGCTTAGCGTCAATAGACGTAAAACGTGACGAAAGCCTGATTCCATATACTACAATGAAAGTAGGAGGAAACGCCGATCTTTTTGCGGTTGCGCAAAATATCCGGCAATTAGAGACAGCTGTCAATTTATCGTTAAAGCTCGACGTGCCCTTTTTAGTGGTTGGCAATGGCAGTAATATTATTGTTTCCGATTCGGGCTACAAGGGGTTTTTAATACTAAACAATACACACGATTATAAGATTCTACGTGATTCAAAATCGGTAGAAAAAAATAAATGTATGGATAGCCGCTTTAAGCCTCTCGATAATGAATATTTATCCAATTCGACATTCCAATATTCCGATGATGGTCGAGACGATGTCGCAATTTGCGCAGATTCAGGACTGAAAATAAATTTCCTCATGACAAAGTTGTTCAAAAAAGGAATAACTGGCCTGGAATGGTTCTCCGGCATCCCGGCGACCGTAGGTGGTGCAATTTATATGAATATACATGGCGGACGATACTATTTTGGCAATATAGTAGAAAAAACGCTGCTTACTTATGGTATGAAAAAAGAGGTTGAACATGATTATTTCCAGTTTGGATATGATTGGAGTATTTTACATCAAACTGGCGAGATTGTTTTACAGGCTAATTTGCGATTAAAAAAAGGGGATGTGCAAAAAGCTAAAGAACTGGCAAATAGCTGGTTGATAAAAAAATCTAAACAGCCGCAAAGATCTGCGGGGTGTATTTTTCATAATTTAACAAAGGCGGAACAGATAGACTTAAATTTACCAACGCCTTCAATTGGCTATTTAATCGACAATGTATTGAAGTTAAAGGGCGTTCGGTGTGGCGGAGCAGTAATTTCTGAAAAACATGCTGCTTTTATTGAAAATCAAAATAATGCAAGTGCAAATGATATAATTCAGCTGATTAATCTGGTTAAGGAAAAGGCAAAGAATCAACTCGGGTTGAACTTAAAAACAGAGGTCAAATTAATAGGTAATTTTTAAAAAGAGAGAAAAGAAATGTCAAAATTTATAATAGAAGGCGGAAATGCCCTGAATGGCGAAATAACTGTTGCGGGAAACAAAAATGCAGCTTTGCCAATTATCGCTGCCACCGTTTTGACTGATGAGCCGTGTATAATTGAAAATCTGCCCATAATTCGCGATGTGCAAGCGATGCTTGTAATTTTGGATGATTTGGGAAAGACTATAACCCAACTGAGCCCTCATAGCTATCAAATAAGCAATAGTATAAATAAAACACAACTGAACAAGGAACTCTCCGGCAGTCTAAGAGCCTCGATCCTTTTTTTAGGCGCCCTGTTAGCATCGGCAGGCAAAGTCATTATGTCGCCGCCTGGAGGCTGTGTCATTGGCCATAGAAATATTAATTGCCACTTAGATGTTATTTCCGCAATGGGAGCAAAATTTAAAATTGAGGATAGGCTTTATTCCGCTGAATTGACGAAACTGAAACCGGCAAGGATATTCCTCAAGGAAGCGTCGGTAACGGCAACTGAAAATGCAATGCTTCTAGCAGCCGTCACTTCAGGCGAAACAATCATAGAAAATGCTGCTTGCGAACCGCATGTGGCAGATTTAGCGGATGTATTGGGAAAAATGGGGGCAACTATAATCGGGGCAGGCACAAACCAAATCCATATAAAAGGTCAAAAGAAGTTGTCAGGTTTTCATCATCGTGTTATGCCCGATCATATAGAAGCCGGCACCTTTGCGATAGCCGCAGCTTGCACTCAGGGGAAAATGATTATTCATGACGCCTGCAAAAAACACCTATATATGATAGTTTACTATTTAAAAAACATGGGCGTCGAGTTAAAATTTCTCAATGAAAATACACTATTAGTCAACCCCTCAAAATTAATTCCCAATATAAAAAAAATTAAGGTCGGCGTTTGGCCTGGATTCCCAACGGATTTAATGTCCCCAATGATTGTATTAGCAACTCAGGCTGAAGGGACAACTCTATGCCATGACTGGATGTACGAATCAAGAATGTTCTTTGTAGATAAATTAATTGCAATGGGAGCGCAAATAACTCAATGCGATCCACACAGGGTATTAGTGACAGGGCCAACCAAGTTAAAAGGAAAAACTTTGAGCAGCCCGGATATTCGTGCAGGGATTGCGTTAGTAATTGCAGCTCTTTCTGCCACTGGTACGGGAGAAATTGACAGGGTCGAGTTAATTGACAAAGGATATGAAAATATCGTGGTACGCCTCAATAAAGTAGGTGCGGAAATCCGAAGGGTAAACGACTAAATTTTCACCTTGTTTTAACTTCTGACATGGACACTTTCCCTTTATTTTACTCTTTAATATTTATACTTATTGTGGGCCTTAACCGAGTGTCCATCAAAATGTGGCAATTCCAGTTTTGCTGTTGACAGAGAAGGTGGTTTGTCCCCGGGCACAGGCTTGAAACATGCTTTTAGCCCTAGTTTTAAAATTAAATTAGATTACGCCTGGGTGGATTTTGGGGTTTTGGAAGATATCAATATGATTACTTTATCAATTGTATATTAAATAATGTTGTATAAAGTTAAAGTAATATCCTATTTTAATTATCAGCATGCATTTACATTTACCAATTGAGAGCTGGAAATATCATTGTATCTAAAAAGATGTCTTTCACCTGAAAATAGAACACGGATGACACGGATACTCGCGGATAATTAGTTATGTTTTTTCCTTTCTTCATATTATCGGCTATTTTCATGATTCTTTGTGTCGACTTGTCGGCATGAACGTTTCGTTAAATAATGTTAACTGGTAATGTTGTTATTAGAAAGGGCGAGATAAATCTTGCCTTTTTAATTTTATGCTGAATTTTAAACAAGACTTGGATAAATTGGAAAGTGAGAATTGGATTTTATGAGTAAGAAAATCGTAGTATCTGTTATAGTTATAATATTAACGTTTATCTCATTACTGATGAATATTCAAAAGAGAACAAAATTGATTTTATTGATTTGAATCTGAGACTATCAAGAGATGGAATCTTAATCGAAAAGTATACCCGTGACGGTGTTCATCTTAATGCTGAAGGTTATAAAATCTGGGTTCAATAGGTTGACAATGTACTGAAGAAATATGGAATCTGAACTCTTGATAGACATATAATTTTGGAGCTTGATGTAAAAACCTCAGATTGAAGACAGTATTTTAATTAAATTTTTCTTATTCATTTGAGTCTATCTTGTTATATTTAGCAAAAATGTGGAGGTGTTATGGCAATAGAAGCTTTTAATGTTAAAACGAAAAAAGAAATGAGGCAATTTATCCGCTTGCCATGGGAGATTTATAAGGATGACCCTAACTGGGTTCCTCCTTTGATCTCTGAGCAAAAGAAGACGTTCAATAAGAAAAAGTTTCCTTTCTTTGAGCATTCGGATGCTGAATTCTTTTTAGCACGGCGAGATGTTGAAATTGTCGGGCGAATTGCTGCTATTAATAATAACAATCATTTGAGAATTTACAACGACAGTGTTGGATTCTTTGGCTTTTTTGAATCTATTGATGATCAGGAAGTTGCAGATGCACTATTGGAAAGAGCAGGGGAGTGGGTAAAGGATAAGGGATTAAAAAGAATGCGAGGTCCGGAAAACTACTCTCAGAATGATGAGTGTGGGCTGCTAATTGATACTTTTGATTTGCCACCGGTAATTATGATGCCCTACAATCCCTCATACTATCAAACTTTGATTGAATCAGCTGGTTTCGATAAAGTTATGGACCTTTATGCCTATGAAATTCACGGAGTTAAAAAAATACCTGAGCGATTAGAAAAAGCTGTTGAGAAAATAAGGAAGTCGTGCGATTTCATTATTAGGCCTATTAATATGAAAAAACTTGATGAAGAAGTAAAAAGAATAGAAGTTGTTTATAATGCCGCATGGTCTGAAAATTGGGGAGCAGTTCCTCTTACTGAAAAGGAGATCAATGAATTAAAGAAAGGGCTTAAACAAATTGTTATCCCTGATATGGCGCTTATTGCTGAAATTAATGGTGAGCCTGTCGGTGTATCGATTGCCATTCCTGACATTAATGAAGCTCTGATAAAGATCAACGGACGGCTTTTTCCATTTGGAATTTTTAAGCTTTTATGGTACAGCCGTAAAATTAAATGTGCACGTATTTTAATTATGGGTGTTTTAAAAGAGCACCGTAAAAAAGGTATAGATATAGTTTTTTATTATGAAACTTTTAAGAATGGAATAAAACATGGTATTAATAGGGGCGAAATGTCATGGATTCTTGAAAATAATATTCAAATGCGCCACGCCCTTGAAAAAATATATGGGACAAGTATATACAAAACCTACCGCCTTTATGAAAAAGAGATTTAATAACGGTTATCTACCCTTTCGGGGTTTTTACAGAATAATCCCACAATATAAAAATTATATATCAATAGATTCAACTGATGAAAGATTAGAGTGAATATGTCCACATTATTTGAGGAATATAAAGCATCATTAAAAAATACTACTGTTGAAGCAACTCTGGACCTTTATATATTCAGACCACTAGCATTTATTGTTGTGAAGTTAATCTATAGATTCCCTATTACGCCGAATCAAATATCTTTCATGGGAATAATTACAGGTATCCTTACTGGTGTCTTTTATGCTATGGGGAATGTCACGAGTTTTATATTTGCGGGAATTTTCTACGGTCTGACATGTATCCTGGACTGCTCTGACGGTATGATTGCAAGGTTGAAAAATAGCGGAACACGTATTGGTCGTATCATTGATGGTCTTGTGGACTACGTTAGTGGTGTTGCGATATATACCGGTTTAGGGATAGGTCTATCAAAAACTGCTTTTAACTTTCCTGTTTCCCCATGGTTATTAGTGATCCCTTCTGCAATTTGTATGGGGCTACATGATATTCTCTTTGATTATTACAGAAATGAGTTTATGGCGCATGCTCTTGGTGTGATCAAATCTACACAGGAAGATATGAGGTCATTTTCTGAGGAACTGAAGGAATTGAAACAAGAAAAAGGGAAACTTTTTGATAAGTTATTAATCAGATTGTATCTATTTTATCTAAGTGTTCAGCTGAGTAGATCTTCAAAAAAGATTAAATATGATCGGGATGAATATTATAGATATAACAAATTATTGCTTCATCTCTGGAGTTGGATTGGTCCAACTGCTCATATTTTTGTTTTGATGATTGCTTCGTTCCTCTATAAACCATATATTTTCTTTTATTTTACTCTGGGCGCAGCCAATATCTGGATGCTTTTACTCTGGATGATTCAGGTGCAAACAAATAAAAATATTCGTTACGAATCTTAATGTTAGTGTTTAGATGAAAGCACTTGTAACAGGCGGAACAGGTTTTATTGGAAAGCATTTGGTTAATGCACTTTTGAATGATAATTGGACTGTTCGCTGCCTTGCTAGAAAAACAAGCATTAAACCAAAAGAGTTTGCAACTAAAGTTGAATGGGTAATCGGTGATTTGCAGGATAGAGATTCGCTAATACCTGCATGTGCTGATGTAGATGTAGTTTTTCATTTAGCCGGTGCAATTAAGGCAAGAAATGCCAAAGAGTTTCTATTGATTAACGGTGAGGGAACTGAAAACCTTGCTTGTGCTTTTGTTGAATCGGGCAAGAAAGGAGCCCGTTTTGTATATATTAGTTCAATGGCGGCAGGTGGTCCTTCTTCACGCTGGAAATTAAAAAATGAAGAGGGACCTGCATTTCCTGTTTCCGCTTATGGAGAAAGTAAACTCGCCGGTGAGATTGCTGTTTTAAAACGGAAAAAAGATCTTAAGTGTATAATAATTAGACCGTCAGTTGTCTATGGTCCAGGTGATAAAGAGTCACTGTCATTTTTTAAATTTGCAAAATTACACATTAATCCTTATCTCGGATTAAAAAAAAGATACATCAGTATGATTCATGTTGATGATCTGGTTCAGTTGATAATGTTAGCATCGAAAAGTGATTTGGATTCAGGAGAAATATTTTATGCCGTAGACGAGAGCAAAGGCTACCAATGGAATGAAGTAATAAAAGAATGTGCGACAGTTCTTAATACATGGACTTTTCCTGTTTTTGTTCCACAATCTTTTCTAAAATTTGCTGCATTTTTTTCAGATATGTGGGGAAAAATCACTGGTAAACTGACAATGCTCAATTTAGATAAATATCATGAGATGACTCAACAATATTGGGTATGCTCATCATTTAAGGCGAGAAGACTGCTCGGTTTTAAGCCGGAGTATAGTATGAAACAAGGGATTCAAGAAACTGCAATTTGGTATAAGGGAAACGGATGGATCTAAAAAATGAGTTTTTACATTCAGCCAAAAAGCGATTTAAAGATGGTGTTTTCCCATCTGATTATCTTGTATTCTGTTATGGTTTTTTTTTAATATTTATTTGCTTACTATTTCATAATAAAATTGATTTTCCCGGATTATTTATTTCTCTCAATCTGATTATAATGGTTGTGTTATTAATATCTATTTATTTTGAGGAAAGGGATGTTAATTCCATAATGTACTGGGTTCACACATGGATACCTCTTTTTTCGCTTTTGTTATTTTACACTCAAAGCACTGTTTTTGATAATTTGTTCTTTACCGAAACATTTGATAATATTCTCCGGAAATGGGACATTGCGTTTATTGGAGTGTCACTTAATCGTGTATTAGCACCATTAGTGAATAGTCTGTTTGTAGACGAGACAATGCATATGATCTACCTTTCGTTTTATCTGATTCTATTTATTCCGGGTATAATTATGTTAACTCGACAATATCGCCATTTTCACGAAGTGGTTTTCAGTCTTACGTTAATGATGTATGTTCATTATCTCTTTTTCATGTTTTTCCCCGGTGACGGTCCACTAAGTGATAGAAATTTTTTATTTCAAAAAGGTATTATTTTTATTCCACTAATGAATTTTATTTACAGATTTGGTGAATATGGTGGAGGCGCTTTTCCCAGTACTCATGTATCAGCTGTAGTTATATCTTTTTTATATATGCGTCGTTTTTTTAAAGAGCGTTCCTGGATTATTGGATTTTTTTGTGTGGGAATAATAATTGCGACTGTTTATTGCAGTTATCATTATGCGATAGATTCTATCACAGGTATTATAACTGGTTTAACTTTTTATTTTATAGGTCGGAAAGTTTACTCAAGATTTTCTAATTCCGGGACTGAACTTTCTGGATATTGATTTCTGTTACTACTCGACTCGTAGCTTTTCGAACCGTTAATATTACTTTAGGTAGTTTTATACTCTCGCCTGGTATTGGGATTTTTTTAAGTGTATTAATGATAAAACCACCTATGCTTTCATAATCTCCTTCCGGTATATCCAGTTCAAATCTTTCATTAATATCATCAACTTCCATTCTACCGTTAACAGTAATAGAACTATCTTTCTCAATTTGATAGAGCGGTTTTAGCTTGTCGTATTCATCTTCAATCTCACCAACAACTTCTTCTAATATATCTTCAATTGTGACAATACCCTCAGCACCTCCAAATTCATCAACAACTATCGCCATATTATTACCGGTTGATTGTAGTTGTTCCAGAAGGGTTGAGACACTCATTGTAGGCGGAACATAAAATGCTGCTCGTATGAATGGTTTAATTTTCTTATTTCCATTTTCACTGAGGATGTCAAAGCTATTTAAAATACCGATGATTTTGTCAATTCTGTCACTGTAAATTGGTAACCGTCTGTGCTTGGTTTTTACAAATGTTTGTATTGCTTCTTTAATGAGAGTTTTGTCACTTAGTGCGGCAATGTCAATAAGAGGAACCATTATATCCTGAACTTCTGTTTCTGTAAATGTCAGGAGGCGATTTATCATTTTTCTTTCATATGGCTTAACATCTCCTTTATCTGTTGTCATCTTCATGAGTAGTTTCAGTTCCTCTTTGCTTATGAAAGGTATTTTTGAATCTGATTTGGCACCACCGAATAAAGATGCTAATAACATGGCAATTCTGGAAAACAGCCATACTAATGGAAAAAATAAAAGTGAAAATCCTCTGAGTATATAAACAATTTTTGGTGTTATAGAATTAGTAAGTTGTTGGAAGACACTTTTTGGTACTATCTCAGTGAAAATCCAGTTAATAAAAGACATAACTATGATAGCAATAGGAATTCCTATTGGTCCAAACAAAATGTATAATTGAGAGGACGCCACTGTTGTACTTGTGATCGTGAAAATGTTGGTTCCGAGCAGTGTTGTTCCCAGAATCCATTCAGGTTTTTTAAGCATTTCAAGAACCAGACGGGAAGGACGATTACCGGCCTTAGCTGAGTGCCTGAGCCTCAATTTATCAACTGAGACAATTGCCATTTCAGAACCGGAGAAGAACGCTTCTCCTAATACACAGATGAGTATGATTAATATGGTTGTAATTGTGGACATTATATTTTTTTCACAATTATTGACTCAATCCGATTACCAGCTGTTTTATCAACTGTAAAATGGAGGTTGTGGTAGGTAAGTGTGGATTTTATTTTTGGGAGTTCGCCAAACAACGAGAAAATTAAACCTCCAATAGTGTCAACTTCATCAGAACTTAGTTCACTCCCAATAAGTTCGTTGAACTCTTCGATTGACATTGATGCTTTTACTCTGTAAAGATGTTCACTTATTTCTTCGTGCTGCTTATTCTCTTTTTCATACTCATCTGAGATTTCTCCAAAAATTTCTTCGAGAAGGTCTTCCATTGTAACAAGTCCAAGAACCCCGCCATATTCATCAAGTACAATGGCTATTGATATTTTTTTTCTTTGAAATGTTTTAAATAGTTCATCTGCTCTTTTAGTCGAAGGAATGAAGTAGGCTTTTCGCATTAATTTTCTTAAAGTTGCTTCTGAGTCTATTATTTCCTCCGGTTTTAGTCCGATGAGGTCTGTAGCGAAGAGAATTCCGATAATATCGTCACGATTTTCTTTGTATATTGGAACTTTGGAGTAATGTTTTTCTTTTATTTGCTGAATCATCTCCTGTAGAAGCATTTCAGAGGATAAATAAAAAAGGTTAGCTCGAGGTGTCATAACTTCGTCTATCCGGGCATCCCCGAAATCGAAAATATTATAGATAAATTCTTTTTCAAGTGAATCGAGAATTCCCTCTTTTTCACCATCTTCAACGATTGTTTTGATGACGTCCTCTGTTAAAAGGCTTCCTTTTCTTGCTGATTCTTTTACAAAGAGATTCACAACTCTATCAGAAATATTCCTGATGAACCATCTTAAAGGAGTAATCCAATGAGTAAAGTAAATTAATGGTGTAATTATAAAAGTAGAAAAGCGTTCATTGTTCTTTATTGCAATAGTTTTCGGAGTAATTTCACCAAGTAGCAGAAGTAGAGGAAGCACAATAAGAATATTTATCCATGGGATTTTTTGCCCTATGATTTGAATTACAATACCTGCAGAAATAGACGAAATGGCAATATTGACAAACTCATTTCCAAGTAGAATTGTGATAATTAATCTACGTGGACGTTCAAGTAAATTACTTATCTTTTGTCCTTTCTCAGGATGATTTTGAACCAGCTTTTCTATTTGAATCCTGGACAGAGAAAAGAGTGCTGTTTCAGATCCGGAAAAGAATCCGGATAAGAAAAAGAGAATCAACAGTAATGGTATTTCTATGTAAAGGGAAAACATTTTTGATTTCTTGAGATAGGTTGCGATCCTGGGTCGTCATCAGACATAATAATTAATATAGTAATAGATTCCCAATTTTTCAAATAATACTCTCATATTAGTTTCGTACCGAATCTTAAGCTATGAAAAACTGTACCCCGAAACGCCAGTTTCGGAAAAGCGATTAATTATTGCTGATAGAATCGTAAAAAGTATCAAAGCTGTCATTCTGAACGAGGTACGAGTGAAGAATCTCTACTGGTTCTCGCCCGCCTGCTCCCGAAGGGCGGACAGGTCGGAGATTCTTCTTCGCTTCGCTCATCCGGCAGCTGCCGGACACATATAATCACTTTTTACGATTCCATCATTACTAACAAACCCGTTTTAAGTTAGTCTCGTATGTTCCAACTCAAAGTTCTCTTAATTAGATTTTTTCAGGAACAATTTTAACATGGATAATTTATATATGAATTTGGCAGTAAAATATTCCGAAACAATGTATTTTAATGTATATTTTGATCCATGGACAACGAGTTAAAAATAGCAAAAGAAGCAGCTTTAAGTGCTGGGAAAATACTGCTCAAGTATTACAAACATTCTTACGAAATCATGGAAAAGAGCAAAGACAACCCGGTAACTACTGCGGATTTCGAAGCAGATGATTATTTGCGAAATACTCTTTTAGGTTCTTTTCCTGATTATGGCTGGCTTTCGGAAGAGACGAAAGATTCACCTGAACGACTTTCAAGAGATAAAGTTTTGGTAGTTGACCCACTTGACGGTACGAAGGAATTCATTAAAGGGGTCCCGGAATTTGTAGTTTCTATAGGGCTTGTTGAAAATTGCAAACCGATTCTGGGTGTGATTTATAATCCTGTTAAAGATGAGATGTTTTCTGCTGTGAAAGGCGAACAGGCAACTCTGAATTGTATTCCTATTTCCTGTACTAATTGCCAATTACTTTCTGAGGCCTCTATTTTTGCAAGTCGAAGTGAGACCAAAGATGGATTGTGGAATCCGTATAAGAACTGCTTTAGGAAAAGTATTGAATGTGGAAGCGTAGCGTATAAACTTGCTAAAACAGCGGCAGGTCACGGCGACCTTTTTATTAGCTTAAGACCAAAGAACGAGTGGGATATCTGTGCGGGTGATTTTTTAGTTGAGTGCGCAGGCGGTAAGGTATTTACAAGAAAAGGTGAAGTGATTCGTTATAATTCCAGAAATACTTTTGTGCCAAATGGGATAATTGCCGGTTCACTGGGACTGGTACAAAACGCTATTTCGCTTTTTAAGTGCTGATGGTAACCGAATAGTTTTGTAGTGTCAGACAGTCGTGTCCGATATTATTTTCGCAGAGAACATAAAAACAACCGGTATTTTTGCAGAATACATGCATTTTTGCTGAACCACACGGTTCAAATACGAACTGGACAGTTCGTATCTACTTATTCAAAATGCTTACCAATATATAGAATAGATATTTGCAAATTTCAATTAATCTTTCTAAAAAATTCATAGGAGCTTCAATAAAATACAGTTGTAAAAGATTATTTATGATTATATATTTCACGATTGATGATAGAGATGATTTCATTTTATAACTATTACTTTTGTTAATCTAAAAAAGAATTTGTAGCTTAGATTATATGGCAAATTGTAGGCAAAAGGTGGTGGTTCTTTCGAGATGTGAAAAGGAGATGGTTATACAGATTGCCGAGATGAAAAGACTGATATATGTAAAATATTCTATCTATTACCATTAGGGTATGTATTAAGGAATCTAAATAGGAGGTATTTATATGAGGTCAAATGAGATTATAAAAGAAATAAATAATTTGGGTCTATCAGAGAAATTGATATTGGTTGAGGATATTTGGGATTCTATTTCTCGAAGCAATGCTGAGCTACCGATACCAGAATGGCAAAAAGTCGAGTTGGATAAGAGATACAGTGAATATAAAAATGGAAAGTTAAAGCTTTATAATTGGGAAGGTATTCATAGGGAATTAAGGAAAAAATATAAATGATCCTTCTTTATACAGATAGATCAAAAGATGATGTTGAGTTGGCTTTTAGATGGTATGAACTATAAAGAAGGGGCCTTGGTTTTGAGTTTCTTGATTGTGTTGAGATGTCGCTAAGTAACATTCTAAGATTTCCCGAAATTTATGAGATATGTTATTCCAGCTTCAGAAGGTGTATTATTAGAAGGTTTCCATTCTCAATATTTTACACAGTTGAAGATGAAGCAATTGTGATTCATTCTGTTTTTGATAATAGGCAGGATCCGAAAAAGCGGCCCTAATCATTTCACCTGACATTTTTCCGCTGTACTACAAAATGGAGCTGAACGTAAATAGATAATTAAAGGACTTTTTCTTCTACATTGTTATCACCGATTTCGTCTAACTACGTTTTCCACCTATGCCAGATTAGGCAGAAATAATCCAGAGAGTTATTCTTCTACTATGTTTAAGTCACAAATTAAAGTTGCAAAAGATTATTTATGATTATATATTTTCCGATTGATGATAGAGTTGATTTCATTTTATAATTATTCCTTGTATATAGCAGAAAAAGAATTTGTGGGGTGGATTCGATGGCAAATTGCAAACTAAAAATAATGGTCCTTTCGAGATGTGAAAAGGAGATGGGTATACAGATTGCCGAGATGGAGAAATATAAATGGATATGCAGTGAGAAGCTGGGATGCGATGCAGGGAAAAAGGTGTATTTTGATTGGATTCAAAGTAATGGCAAGAAAATGAGAGCATGGCTTGAATCCCTTTCGGACGAGGAACTAAACAGACGATATGATGCAATTTCTGATAGAATAAAGAATTATATAGAAGATAAAAGACACTAGAAAGTGCCTAAAATTTTAAGTGAACTAAAGTGTCTAAAGTAAAAAATAGCCAATAACTAATTAAGAATTGAGAATGATCAATGGACAATAATCAATAAACCCTGTACGGTCGATTCGCTCCCTATCCCAGAGGGATCTCTTTGAGACAGGGCAAGCAATAGACAATTAAAAGTGCCCAAACTGAAAAGATGATAAAATTATTTGTGGATTGGTGGTGTTTCCAACAGGAATTCTGACGGATACGCCCTTATACAAAATAATTCCGTTTAAATCATATCCGTCTATGTCACGATTTTCGGGAATTCACCGGAAATGTAGAAATGCCGCCTGACTGTAGTGCCACAATATCATCGAGAGGCAGGTAAGCGGTATGAAGATCTTAACAAAATATTTTCCCTTATATGGTTTTATAAATTTCGATTTATAAGCTTTTAAGGTTCTATCCGATTCCTTGTGGATAAAAGCTGAAAGATTTGCTATTGCTCAACGAAAATTTATCAAGTATATCATAAAGATATTTTTACATTTCGTAGTATGAAAACAGATAATATCTCCAATAAAAAAATTTTAAGTCCTTTTAGGTATCTTGCTAATCCTCGCCAATATCTTCCTATGATGAAAGCGGTTGAAGGATACCCTGATTTATTCAAGTGGATTAATGAGATTACAGGTGCGATTATGAAAAATGATATTTCTGAACAGGAATATAAAAAGAGCATTGACGAACTAAATAATTTTCATTCTTTATTTTTTAATAACGAATTACCTTCAAAGAATTCGCCTGATTTTATCTCTGTTATAAAAAATATTAGTGAGAAAAATGCGCTATTTCATCACTTCTGTAAGGAAGTCTCCGGTAGTCTCAAGTTCAATATTCTCAGTAGAAATAGGGCGGGAGATAAGATAAGAAAAGAGATTATTTTAGTTTTAGAAAAATATGGTGATTCTATAAAGCCGAAAGCTATATTTAAAATGTTTACAGGTATTTCAACTGATTCCGGAATTTTGATGAAAGAGGTCAATGAGGAATTAACCGGAAAATGTCTGCATAGATTTTTTAAGCCTAAGGATAGTGAAGAGGAAGGCTTGGATTTAAAAGAGTTATCTCCAATGTTCCTTTATGTAGTAACAATTGGACCGCACCTAGATGAAGAGGTGAAGCGACTTTCTGCTCATGGCGGAGATATATATCATGCCTATATACTAAATGGTATTGGGGCGGGAGTAGCTGATGTTGTAGCTTATGATTTACAGAAATATCTTGAGAAAGAGTATTTAGAGACCAACAGTAAAAAAGTTCTGCACCGTATGAGCCCAGGATATATGGACTGGCATTTAGTGGATCAGAAAATAATATTTAAAATTCTTCAACCGGAGATCGATATTGGCGTAACCTTAACAAGTTCAGACTTCATGATCCCAATAAAATCAACATCAGGAGTGATGGGACAGATTGTGAAACGTGAAGCGTTCACCCCGTGTAATAAATAAAAATGAAAAAGACAAGATAATTAACTTTCATCCCGTTAGATATTTACTATTTAAAAATCGAATATCTAAAGTGGTAAAGTTATTATCTAACGGGATAAAAATATTACACGGGGTAAATATGTGAAATGTGATTTGCAGGGAAAGACCAAATAAAAGGATGATTAATGGAACCTTTAATAGAATGTTTGAATGATAAAATATTAGTACTTAATAACTCAATGGAAAGCTATCTTCAGAGATATGTTTCTGAGAACCGACTGCCAATATTTCTGAATTTATCTGATCCTGAAAAAGTTCTTGAGGCTTATAGAGAGTACATACAAGCCGGTGCTGATATTATTTTGACTAATACTTCTGGCGCTATTCGTCCAATTCTTAAGAAATATGGAGCATCACGGGATTTAGAGGCGATCAATATAAAAGGTGTTGAAATTGCCCGCCAGGCTTCGGAAAATCACGTTTATATTGGTGGGAAAATTGAATCAGCAGGAATAAATATTGAGCCTTTTGGTAGTATGGAATTTGATGAAGCAGTTGAGATATATAATGAACAGATAAGAGCCTTATTGAAAGCAGGAATAGACCTTTTGTTTATTGACTCTATGACAGATATTCAAGATTTGCGTGCAGCAGTAATTGCCGCTAATTCGCTCAGAAGTAATATTCCTCTAATTGTACATGCTACTTTCGATGAGAATGGATTTATGGATTCCGGAACAGATATAGAAACTTTCGCTGCAATTATGGAGGGTCTTAATGTTGATGTGATAGGAGTTAACTGTTCAAATAGCCTGAATTCTGTAATAAAGGATTTAAGCAAGTATTCAAATCTTCCAATTTCTGTCGAATTATCTTCTGACAATTTACCTGAAATATTTGAACACATTGACTCGTTGGTTGAAGCAGGTGTAAATATTGTCGGTGGTGGCTGTGGGATTATGCCAGAACATATTCGCATTGTCGCTGATTCTGTCAAAGGTAAAAAGGTAAATCGCAGAAAAAATGATATACCATTCAGGATTACGAGTCGAACGACTACAGTCAGAATATGTGCGGGTTTACCTTTTGTGAAAATCGGGGAACGGATCAATCCTACCGGAAGAAAGTCATTAGCCGGTTCAATTAGCGAAGGGCGAACAGACCTGATTGTCAAGGAAGCTATTTCCCAGTATGAACATGGCGCTGATGCTCTTGATGTGAATATTGGCGTACCGATGACTGACGAAATTCAGATGATGCAAGAAGCAGTGAAAATGATACAGGATTCAGTTCCCATCCCTCTTGTACTGGACAGTGCCTCTCCGTCGGTGATTGAGGCGGGATTAAAAAGATATGCCGGTAAGGCGCTTGTTAACAGTGTAAACGGGAAAGAAAAACAGATAAGGGATTTGCTGCCGATTGTCAAGAAATACGGTGCATCGGTTATTGCACTTACAATCGCTGATACAATTCCTGAAACTGCAGAAGATAGATTAGAAATAGCAAAAGTGATAGTAAGTGCTTGTGAAGATTATGGTATTAAAAGGGAGAATATTATTGTTGATGCTGCAGCTCTTGCAGTTGCAACTTCATCGGATTCAGGACAACAGATTTTAAATGCTGTTCGATTGATCAAACAAGAGCTTGGATTGCCGGTATCCTTGGGAGTGAGTAATGTATCTTTTGGATTGCCATCGCGTGCTTTAATTCATAATACATTTTTAGTGCAGGCAATTGCAATGGGTTTGGATGCTGCTATTTTGAATCCATTGGATAAGCAAGTTCACGAAATTATAGCAGCAGCGAGTCTATTTGCCGGTAGAGATAAATATTGTATGAATTTTATTAAAATGATCCGCTCAAAGAAAGCATGATTTAGTGATAAATATCACATTGACCTATGAGAAATTAAATTATATTTGCATTTAATTCTAAATAGATGTTTTTGTGTGTTAAGGTTAAATTTTATACTTGATTGCAGCCTATTTCAGAGGTAATTTTCCTTTTGTGATGATGTATATTTCAGAAATGGAAAATCAAAAGCGGTTTTCACATATTTATTATCAAATATGGCACATAGTTGTAGAAAATTTCATGCTACCTCGAGATATCTAAGAGATAAGGCTAATATGTGGGAAATTTTACCTGCAGGTGGTATATCATTTATTGACAATTTTATGCAATACTGATTTCAACTTACTAAAATGCAGGATTGCTAAAAAATCATTGCATTTTTAGAATTTGTTATTAAGTTATTTTTAAGCATATAAGTTATTTTAAATTATATGATTGAAGATTATTTGGAGTTATAACATTCTATATGCTGTGATATATCACAGCATTTAGGCATTCTAATTATTTGTTAGCAAATATATAAAAAAGGAGTATAAATGTCCAAAGAGGTTAAAAATATTAATGGCACTAAAGAAAATATTTGTAATTGTGGAAGTTGGTTAAAACATTGGGAAAAATTTGGTGAGCAAAAGGCCGGTTTATGCGCAGAAGTATCATGTCAAAAGAAAGCAATTGTCGGTGCTCATGTTCAAAAATCCGATAGTTCTGATAGTAGTTGGTATATCATACCCTTATGTAAGGAGCACAACAATTTATTTGGACAAAAAATCAGTATTAAAGGCTCTATAAAATTAGTGCCTGCAAATAAACAAAAAACTTGTGCTAAAAAAGAAGTAAAATATATTATTAAAACAAGAAAGAGATTTAGTCATTGATTAAATCTATCAACAAATCATTATTTGATCCATGATTAAAAAAAGAAGGGAAATTATTAATGAAAAAAATTATTGCAATTATCGTTTTGCTTAACATATTTTCTTCTTTAATTTTTTCTCAGAGTTTTTCTAAAATAGTATCTAAAGGAACACCTGAAGAAGTCCAAAAAGCAATTCAAGCAGGAGCAGATGTAAATAATCGTGGCTCTGCAGGTAATTGGACACCTCTTATGTTTGCTGCTCGTGAAAATCAAAATCCAGAAGTGATTATGGCATTAATTAATGCAGGGGCAAACATCAACGATCATAATTCCGACGGTTGTACTCCTTTGATGCTTGCCGCTAGAAGTAATCAAAATCCTGAAGTGATTACAGCTTTGATCAAATCTGGAGCAGATGTTAATGGTAGCTATTCTAAAGGCTGGACGCCCCTAATGTACGCTGCTTCTTCTAATCAGAATCCTGATGTAATTACAGCACTGATTCAGGCCGGAGCAAAAGTAAATGATCGTAACTCCGATAATTGGACTCCTTTACTGCTTTCTTCTAGGAATCAAAATTCCAAAGTTGTTAGAGCATTAATTGAAGCAGGAGCAGATGTGAATGAACGCCAAGACAAATATGGCCTGACTCCTTTAATGTATGCTGCTCATTACAATCAAAATCCTGATGTAATTGAGGCTTTAACAGACGCAGGTGCGGACATAAATGCCATTGATTCCGAGGAATGGACTCCTTTAATGTATGCTGCTCGTTTTAATCAAAACCCCGATGTTGTCAAAGTTTTAACTGAGGTGGGGGCGAATGTCAATCAACGTTCACAAGAAGGATTAACTCCTCTAATGTTTGCTGCACGCGATAATCAAAATCCTGAGGTTATTACAACATTAATAAAGGGAGGAGCGAATGTCAATAAGGGAGGTGCGAATATCAATGACCGGGATTCCGATATCTTTTATAACAAGGGCTGGACTCCTCTTATGTTTGCTGCCAGTGAAAATAAAAATCCTGAAGTTATTACAGCTTTAACAAAGGGAGGAGCTAACGTTAATGATATTTCCAGTGCGTATAAGGAGAAAGTTTTTTTAATAATGTTTAATCTGATAGGGTGTAATGTTAATTCTAAACATGATGGATTAACTCCTTTGATGCGTGCTATTTGTATTAATAAAAATCCTGAGGTTGTTACGGCTTTAATTAATGCGGGAGCAAATGTCAATGATCATGGCTCAAGCGGAGTAACTCCTCTGATGGCTGCCGCCTATATTAGTAAAAATCCAGAAGTGGCTAAAGCTTTAATCCAGGCAGGGGCAGATGTCAATGAACGTTCTACCGATGGATTATCTCCTCTAATGATCGCTACTCGTTATAACCAAATTCCAGAATTAGTTACGTTATTAATAATGTCAGGGGCAAACGTCAATGATCATTCTCTCGATGGATTAACTCCACTAATGTTTGCAAAACAAATTGAGGTTGTCACATCTTTAATTAATGCGGGAGCAAATGTCAATGATAGTGTGGGAGCGAAAGTCAATAATCGCTTTTGTGGTTGGACTCCTCTTATGTTCGCCGCTAGTTACAGTCAAAATCACGAGGTAGTCATGGCTTTAGTTAAGGAAGGCGCGAATGTCAATGATCGTGATTCTAATGGCCGAACTCCCCTGATGCTCGCCGCTAGCTACAGCCATAATCCTTATATTATTACAATTTTATTAAAATCCGGCGCTGATCCTAAATTAAAGAGTAACACGGGAATGACAGCCTTAGATTATACATGTGATAATATAGAAATCATACGTTCCTACCAGTATAATGAACTAAAAAATGCTACGGAAAAATAATGAAGATCTTTGCTTATTCAGATGAAACGGCATTCGAAAATGAATTTGCCGGATCAGGTTGTTTAATATCAGAAACTCCTATTTCTGATTCGGTAATCGAAGAAGCATTAAAAAATCTTAGGGATGAAAGAAATGTGAAAGACATCAAAACAATCAACAGAGGTTACTTTCATGCAAAAGATGACAGCCCGAATGCTCATAGCTGTATTTGTAGATCAATTAAAAAAAATATCACAGGAGATTTTATCTACAACTTTATAGATAAAAAAAGAGATTTTTCTTTACAAAAACAAAAGGATGTTGAAATCCAAAATCTTACCCTTTTATTATCGAATGAGACTGTTACAAATTTAAAAATGTGCGATATTTTATTTATTGTGGAAGAAAGAGAGGATTTCACTAATAAGCATTTTAAAAACTGGATCGAAGAATTCTATAAAGGAAAAGAACGTCAAGTATATGAATATCCTTCTATTCCTTATTTATTTCCCAATATAACGTTGGAACAAAGAAGTAAAAAAGATGCTGAGCCCGGTTTACAGGTGACTGATTTCATTTTATGGGCAATCCAACGTACTAAAAGAATTAATCCTGATAACATATGGTTTAAACGCCTCAATCTAAAATCTTCGTATTCATTTCATAGCGAAGACGGTCTAATACAAGGAGGAACATATTACTTAAAAAGAAGAATAAAAAGCCCTCTAGTAAAATATCCCGACAATTGTCTACCGGTGAATGAGCCGACAAATGAAGAGTTATTTAACTCTTATCTCATAATAGAACAGACTTTAAGGAATATATCAAAAATTTTATTGCCAGATCATGTTCTACACTTAAAAAGCAAATTTGACATAGTAATTAATGGCTTATTGAATGAGACATCGCTTTCCGATAATTTAATCCGTGATGCATCTTCAATGTTTATTAGATTATTTGACACCTTACCGATTTATAAAGATATACCGGAATACAAAAATAAAATTTGGTCAGATATTCTTACCGCAAGAAAAATTGCTAGTTTTTTACTACATAGGGAGCTTCCTCATGCAATCAATTCATGCGATTATATCGCTCAACAACGAGAAATTATGATACCAAAGAATAGACGTCCCACTCATCCAGGTGAAATTCTTAAATATGAATTTCTTGAGCCATTAAAGATAACCCAACAACAATTGGCAGATATTTTAGGAATAACGCGAGTGAGAGTAAATGAAATAATTTTGGGCAAACGTAAAGTGACACCTGATACTGCCTTTAGATTAGCAAAATATTTTAATACGACTCCTGAGTTTTGGATTAATTTGCAGAATAATCTGGACATGTGGCGAACCTTTCAGAGTAATAAGGTTGAATATGAAAAAATTCACCCGGTTTTAACGTAAGATGCTAACCATCGCTTCCTCCGTAGGAGTTCCTACGGAACACCTAACAGCAAACGCTGTTGTCCTACAGATCCGTTAGGACATGATTTGAGAATTTTGGAGTTTGAGAAGCATTATTGTCTCTTGTCGGGATCCCTTTGGAAAAAGTGAGAGGTTTACTAACATACATTTGCTGTAGGAGAAGCAGTGACTGTTAGATAACTGAACGATTTCTTCTATATATTGCTTACAGGCTTTTTCAATATTTATTCGGTAGAGAGTTGATCTACAATTCCAATAATGATAGAGCGTATAGGTGCTTTATCATCTTCTACAATCTGTCTCGCCGAGTTGCCTTCGTCGATAACCAGAACAGTCTCACCGGCACCGGCGCCAACAGAATCCACTGCAATTAAATACTTTCCTGAAGGCTTTCCGCCGGTATTAAGCCTATCAACAATTAGTAATTTTTTACTGTAATAGAATTCATGATTAATCGTTGAATAAATAGCGCCGCAAACTCGACCCAATATCATTATATCTCCAACTTTTTAATTCACAATTATCAATTCGTAATTGTCAATTGACAATTAAAGAAGATTAACATCGTCCACTATTCCGATGATTGTATGATCTATCGGCACAAACCAGAGTTCCAATGCAAGCGCAGCTTCCCGTCCACCTTCATAGTATATCATTTCTCCCGAAGCTGCCATTCGTGTTGAATCTGCTGCTACCAAAGGGCTTCCTTCAGGATTCTGATGTTTATCAAGAGGTTGAACAAGCAGCATAGGTATTCCTTCAAGTCCTTCATAAATAGAACAGGGAGTTACAAAGGCACAAAAACGTCTTGGCATTACATTTTCATATTTTAAAAAGCGTTTTAATTTTATAATAAAGTTGTCTTATTGTAGGCGGAATGGATAATCCAACAGCATTAAATATCTTTCCTGTATTTCCCAAACATTCCGTTCTTATGGCAAGCTTTTTTCCTCTGTTGATTATTAAGGAATAATGAATTAAATTTCTGCCGAAATGGCAGAGTTTAGATTAAAGACGAATTTCCAACCAACTGGTGACCAGCCTCAGGCAATTAAGGCATTATCTGAGGGTATCCGCCGTGGAGAGAAGTATCAGACTCTGCTTGGCGTTACCGGAAGCGGTAAAACCTTCACAATGGCTCATGTCATACAAAATGTCCAAAAACCCACACTTATAATTTCACATAATAAGACGTTAGCAGCTCAGCTTTATGGTGAATTCAAATCTTTTTTCCCCGATAATGCCGTAGAGTATTTTATTTCATTTTATGATTATTATCAGCCTGAAGCTTATCTTCCTGTAACTGACACTTTTATAGAAAAAGATTCATCTATTAATGATGAGATTGATAAACTTCGTTTGAAAGCTACAAGTTCACTAATTAGTAGAAGGGATGTAATTGTTGTTGCCAGTGTGTCATGTATATATGGAATAGGTTCGCCGGAGGAGTATAGCCGTTTTATTGTGATCTTAAATAAAGGAGATAGAATAGAAAGGAGATCGCTTTTTCTGAATCTGGTGGATATTTTTTATTCTCGAAATGACCAGGTTCTTGAACGAGGTAATTTCAGAGCGAGGGGTGATATAGTTGATATTCAACCGGCGTATGAAGACTTTGCGTACAGAATAGAATTTTTCGGTGATAGAATTGAGCATATTTATTCTATCGACATACTAACAGGTGAGATCATTTCTGAGCACGAAAAAATTGTTATCTACCCGGCAAAACATTTCATCACATCGGAAGATGCTCTTAAGAGAGCAATTAAAACAATTGAAGAAGAGCTGGAGATACGATTAAATGAACTTCGGGAAGAGGGGAAATTACTTGAGGCTCAAAGATTGGAACAGCGAACACGATTTGATCTTGAGATGATTGATGAGGTGGGCTATTGTTCGGGTATTGAAAATTATTCACGTCATTTTTCAGGTAGAAAACCAGGGCAGCAACCCTATACTTTGATAGACTTTTTCCCGGAGGATTATCTGTTATTTATAGATGAGTCGCATGTGACGATTCCTCAACTTCATGCTATGTATAACGGTGATCGTTCAAGAAAGGAGACTCTTGTTGAATATGGTTTTCGGCTTCCATCAGCTCTGGATAATAGACCGCTAAAGTTTGATGAATTTGAAAAGATGGTGAACCAGTTGATTTTTGTTTCCGCTACTCCGTCGGACTATGAGTTTGAAAAATGTAATGGAGTTGTTGTTGAACAAATAATTCGTCCTACGGGACTGCTTGATCCGGAAATAGTTCTAAAACCAACAAAGCACCAGATTGATAATTTGATTGATGAAATAGATAGAGTTACTGAGCGCGGAGAGAGGGTTTTAGTTACTACATTAACCAAAAGGATGTCCGAAGACCTTGCTGATTACCTTCGTGGTATGGGGCTTAGAGTCCGATATCTTCATTCGGAAATTAAAGCTCTGGAGCGAGTGAGTATTTTGCGGGATTTGCGTCTGGGTGAATTTGATGTTTTGGTTGGAATTAATTTATTGCGAGAAGGGCTTGATCTCCCTGAGGTATCGCTTGTAGCAATTCTTGACGCTGACAAAGAAGGTTTTCTTCGGTCTGAACGGTCATTAATGCAGGTATCTGGAAGAGCAGCACGGAATATCAATGGAAAAGTAATTTTTTATGCAGATGAAGTCACAAGATCGATGCAGAAAGTAATGAATGAGGTTGAAAAACGAAGGGAAGTACAGAAGAAATACAATGAAGATCATAATATTCTGCCTAAAACCATTTATAAATCGGTAGATGAAGTAATGTTAGCCACAACTGTTGCAGATTCTAAACCTGCGGAAATGTTGAAACATGGGAATATATCGGATAAATATGTAGATAAATTAGACAAATTTGAGATGGTTGAACTACTCAATCGTGAGATGATGAAAGCTGCGGAAAATTTGGAATTTGAAAAAGCAGCCGAACTTCGAGATGAAATTGTGCGTTTATCAGGGAAGTCAAAAATTGGATTGAAGCGTAGGTTGTAAGATGAAGACTGGAAACAAAAGATGTGAATTGTGAAGTGCCTAAAGTGTCTAAAGTGAACTAAAGTTTAAAGTTATGGATAATAAAGAATTCTCTAAAATGCTTGAAAAACGTATTCTAAAGTTTGGTATTAAGATAATTAATCTATCAAGAGCCTTGCCAAATACGCCTGAAGGAATAGTAATAAGAAATCAGATTACTAAGTCTGGTACCTCAATTGGCGCAAATTACAGAGAAGCCAATCATGCCAGGAGCAAGGCTGATTTTAGGAACAAGATAAAAATTTGTGAAAGCGAAGCAAGTGAAACACAATATTGGTTAGAGGTTATTGTCAAAGTTAAGTTTTTATCATGGGAAAGAGTAAAATCTGATTATGAAGAGTGTGTCGAAGACATCTCTACGAGATAGTGAATTGCTTGCTATTTTTACATCTATTGGAAGTAATTAAGTGCCTAAAGTGTGCTAAAGTGTGCTAAAGTGAACTAAAGTGCATAAAGTGTGCTAAAGTGAACTAAAGTGCCTAAAAAGTGTGCTAAAGTGTGCTAAAGTGAACTAAAGTGCCTAAAGTGTGCTAAAGTGAACTAAAGTGTGCTAAAGTGTGCTAAAGTTTAAAGTTATGGATAATAAAGAATTCTCTAAGACCGAACATGGTGATGATCAAACTGTGTTCACTTTTAACTTTAGTTCACTTATAACTTTAGCCACTTTTAACTTTTTAAATGTGAATTATTTAGTTTTTTGTTGCAATATCAGGGAGTAAAATGAGAGTATTAGTTATTGGTGGTGGTGGGAGAGAGCATGCTATTGTTTGGAAGTTAGCTCAATCTGAAAGAGTTAGTAAGATTTTCTGCGCTCCCGGAAATGCCGGTACTGCACTCCATGGTGAAAATATTCCGGTGAAAAGTACGGATATTGATGGATTGCTAAATTTGGCAAAGAGTAAGAATATTGATCTTACCGTTGTTGGGCCTGAATTACCTTTAATGTTGGGAATTGTTGACTGTTTTCAGAGTGAAGGCATGAAGATATTTGGTCCAATGATGAATGCAGCGATGCTGGAATGGAGCAAAGTTTTTGCAAAAGAGTTCATGTCTGAATGTGAGATACCGACTGCTGATTATATCATTTGTGATAATAAACAAGAAGCAAAGGATGCGGCAGATAACAAAGAGTTTCCTTATGTCCTGAAAGTTGATGGGCTTGCCGCAGGTAAAGGTGCACTGATAATAAATAGTGAGCATGATAAGCGAGATGCTTTTAAAACTATTTGGGAAGAAAATAAATTTGGCAAAGCCGGAGATAAAGTATTAATCGAAGATTTTTTAAGAGGTGAAGAGCTTTCCGTATTTGCACTTACCAATGGAAAAGATTACGTATTACTGCATCCGGCGCAAGATCATAAAAGGATTTTTGATGGGGATAGGGGACCCAATACAGGTGGTATGGGAGCTTATGCTCCGGCTCCGCTTGGGTCTCCTGATGTGATTGATAAAGTAGAAGAAAAAATTATTAAACCTGTGCTTGAGGGTATGAGAGGAATTGGAAGCCCATATACAGGAGTATTGTATTGTGGATTAATGATTGATCATGGAGAGCCTTACGTTGTCGAATTTAATTCCCGATTTGGTGATCCGGAGTCTCAAGTTGTAATTCCATTAATTGATTCTGATTTATTTGATGTTTTATATAGCATAGCATCAGGACGGTTGAATAAAAAGTCTTTTAAATTATCGGATAAATTTGCGGCTTGCATAGTGATGGCATCAAAAGGATATCCCGGCTCCTATGAAAAAGGGAAAATAATAACTGGATTGGATTTTGTGTATAAATTAAAGGATGAAGATAGCAAAGCGGTTTTTTTTGCAGGTACTGCATTTGATGGAGAGAAATATAAGACGAATGGTGGAAGAGTACTGGGAGTTACTGCTTGTGCAAAAAACCTTAGAGATGCAATCGAAAAAGCCTATGACAATGTCAGACAAATTCACTTTGACGAAGCATATTTTAGAGAGGATATAGGACAGAAAGGACTTGTACTGAATGACTTATGAGCCAACCTCCTCTGGATCTATGACTTTTAAGAAAAAGATACCGGATATTAACAATTAACAATTAACAATTGACAATTGACAATTGAAAATTGATGAGGTGTATTATTTTAAAAGATAAAGCTGATACAGAAAAAAATTTCTATTTTATATTTTCATATCTTTTGAATTACTTTAGGTAAAAGGAGAATATGATGAATGGTGGCAGAATAACACGATTGCAGCAGAGTTTTGGGATTCTTGGGAATTCCGATGAAATGAGGGAAATCATTGAGACAATAGATCAAGTAGCGAAAACGGATATTACTATTTTGATATTGGGCGAAAGTGGAACAGGTAAGGAGCTTATAGCTAATGCAATTCATCGTCATAGTCTTCGTAAACATAAGTCATTAGTAAAAGTTAATTGTGGGGCAATTCCTGCGGGAATAATAGAAAGTGAACTATTTGGTCATATTAAAGGCTCTTTTACAGGAGCGATTGAGCATAGAAAGGGATATTTTGAGTCTGCAAATAATGGAACAATTTTTCTTGATGAAATAGGAGAAATGCCGATTGAAACTCAGGTAAAGTTACTGAGAGTTTTAGAATTGGGAGAGTATCTTCCGGTAGGCGGTTCTGAGATTAAAAAGGCAGATGTTAGAATTATTGCAGCGTCCAATAAAGACCTTTCTGCTGAGATGGAAAAAGAGAGATTCAGAAAGGACCTTTATTATCGTTTAAAGACTATCACTATTTCACTCCCGCCTCTTAGAAAGCGCCTGGAAGATATACCAATTTTTGTAAAAAAGTTCGCTATCGATTTTGCGAATAGGAATTCGATCGTATTTAAAGGCTTTTCTCCAAATGCAGTGAATTTGCTCATGAAATATCACTGGCCCGGCAATACTCGTGAACTGAAGAACTTTGTAGAAAGTATGATTGTGCTTCAGAAAGGTGAAGTGATAAACAGCAAAATGGTTGAGAAACGGCTTTTTGTTGAGAGAAGAACACCTTCGCATAATTTACCAATGAAGGTTTCAAAGAGTGTAGAACAAGCAGAAAGAGAGCTAATTCTTCAGCAGATTCTGTTGCTACGTCGTGAATCACATGAGATAAAAAACATCTTATCAGGGAAATTTGCCCAAACCGATTTTGAAAAAGTGCAGGATTCTGATATTTCACAGCATCTCTTCCCAGTTCAAAAAGAAGAAAAATTTATTGAGGAAGAGCTGGAAACGGATGTAAAAGATAACTATATTATTAATCCGAATATATTAGGAACAGTTTCTTTTGAGGAAGTAGAGAGAGAATTGATTGAGAGAACTCTGAAGAAATTTAATTTCAAAAAACGACAAACGGCTAATTCATTGAAAATCAGCGAAAGAACGCTATATAGAAAGATCAAAGAATATGAACTTTAGTAATGTCAAATATCAAATTGTTGGGATGATTCTTGTGGTATTTATATTGTTGAGTAATTCTTCCTGCTGGTATTACTCTTTTAAAGGTACCTTGCCTCCGCATATTAAAAATGTTGCAATTCCAATTTTTAAAGATAAAACTGCTGAGTTTAATATTCAGCAGGTTGTTACAGATAAGATAAGGTTGGGATTTATCCAGGAAAATATACTAAAACTAGCTGATGAAGATAATTGTCATTCTGTTCTCTATGGAACAATTCTGAGTATTCAGGATCGTCCTCTTGTTTTCACTGAGTCGGAAGAAACAGGGGAGGCGGTAAAAGAATATCGTGTTACTGTTAAAGTTGAAGTCGAGTGGTTTGATAAAATCAATAATAAGTCGATTTTCAAGAAGCAGTTTACCGGTTACAGTGAGTACGATCCTACAGGTGCCACGGAAAGAGACCGTGAAATTGCTTTGGAGGAATCTATATCGCAGATAACAGAGGATATTATTAACTCAATATTATCCGGCTGGTAATTTTAAAAATAGAAAAAAGATGTTGATGATAAGTGAGAAAAATCTTGGAGCTCTTTGTTGTTATCTTTATAAAATGAGGAAAAAATGGATTGGGTTTTTGTAAAAGATGTAAAAGATTATGATGGAAAAGAAGTGATGATGAAAGGCTGGGTGTATAACAAGAGATCCAGCGGGAAAATCTGGTTTCTTATGCTCAGGGACGGAACCGGAATTATTCAGGGTATTGTCTTAAGAAATGAGGTTTCTGAAAATGTATTCAATAAAAGAGATGAACTATCTCAGGAATCATCTATAACGATTAACGGCTTAATTCATAAAGATGAACGAGCTCCTGGCGGTTATGAAATTGTTATCAGGAATATCAATGTTATTCAAATTGCCAATGACTACCCAATAGCATTGAAGGAACACGGGGTTGAATTTCTTATGGATAACCGACATCTCTGGTTACGTTCAAAGAAGCAGTGGGCAATATTGCGAATTCGGCATTCAGTTTATTATGCAATTACCGAGTATTTAAACGATAATGCCTTTTTTCGGTTCGATTCTCCTCTTTTAACACCAAACGCCTGTGAGGGAACAACAACCCTTTTTACCGTACCTTATTTTGATTTGGGAAATGCGTATCTTTCACAGTCGGGGCAGCTTTATCTGGAAGCGGGTATTATGAGCTTAGGACGCGTTTATGATTTTGGACCGGTTTTTAGAGCTGAAAAATCAAAAACCCGTAAACATTTAACGGAATTCTGGATGATGGATGCAGAAGCAGCATTCGTTGAGCATAAAGAGAATATGCAGATTCAGGAAGATTTAATTCGATACGTTATTAGAAAAGTGATAGAAAAAAATGGAATGGAATTGGATATTCTTGAAAGAGATGTCGAGAAGCTAGAAAAAGCAGATGCTCCTTTTAAGATAATGACACATAAAGAGGTTGTTGATTTTCTTAGACCTAAAGGTTCTGAAATATCCTATTACGATGATCTAGGTGCACAGGATGAGGTACTGTTAACTGAGGAATCAGATGTTCCGATATTTGTCGAAAAATGGCCAAAGGAGACGAAAGCATTCTATATGAAACGAGATAAAGACGACCCGAATTTGGTTTTAGGAGCGGATCTTATTGCTCCTGAAGGATATGGAGAAATTATAGGCGGATCACAAAGAGAGGATGATTATGATTTGCTTCTCCAGAGAATGAAAGATGACAATATGTCGTTGGAAGAATATCAATGGTTTCTTGATCTTAGGAAATATGGTTCTGTTCCACACAGCGGCTTTGGAGTAGGTTTGGAAAGACTGGTTGCGTGGATGGCAGGAGTTCCTCATATTCGTGAAACAATTCCTTTCCCAAGAACGATATACCGTTTAGAACCGTGATTAGTTTATATGAAAGTGTCTAAAGTTTTCTCGAAGAGATGTCTTTGACAAAAGTGAACTAAATTGTCTAAAGTCTCTAAAGTGCCTAAAGTGAAAAGTGCCTAAAGTGAAAAGTGCCTGATGAACAATGACCAATTAACAATAAACAATAAACAATTATATGTATTTTAAAAATATCAACTTTTGTCGATCAAAGATTCCTTTGGAAAGACATCTCTTTGAAACATACTTCGTTGTGATCTTTAATCATGATTGTTATTTAATAAAGAGTACACAGAGAATAGTAAGTGAAGAATTCTCCGGAGTCCCCATGGGAAAACGTGAAATTTCGTGAAGATTGAAAAATGATTTAAAAAAATGAAAGAATCTTCAGACATAAATAAAAAAAACTCAGCATCCTCTGCGTTTAAATCAGTAGATTCCATAAAAATCATCGCAGTTTTAGGTGGACGGGAATGTGATTCTGAAACTTATCAAAATGCGTATAAAGTGGGTAAAGAAATAGCAAAGCGTGACGGAGTTCTCATCTGTGGCGGTAGAACCGGTGTAATGGAAGCCGCTTGCAAAGGAGCAGTAGAAGAAGGCGGTTTAACCATCGGAATACTTCCTGGTAACGATATTTCCAATGCTAATCCTTATGTAAAAATTCCTATACCAACTGGTATCGGTATTGCCCGAAATTCGATAATCGTTAGAACTTGCTCGGCAGCAATAGCTATTGGTGGGAAATACGGGACACTTTCGGAAATTGCGTATTGTTTTCAGGTTGGTAAGCCGGTTTGTTCATTAGGCTCATGGAAAATTGATGGTTTGAAACAGGTTTCATCGCCGGAGGATGCGGTTGAATTTGCATTTGATCTGGAAAGATTATGAAGATCCATGCTGAAATAGTTGTACAAGGTTTAGTTCAGGGTATTGGATACCGATATTTTACTTTGAGAAAAGCAAGGGAATATAATATAGTTGGATATGTGAAAAATTTGCCAAATGGTGATGTCCTTTGTGAAGTTGAGGGCGATAAAGGCTTGATTAATGATTTTATTAAAGAGCTCAAAATTGGGCCTACTTTTTCTCATGTGATAAATGTTAATGTTGAAGTGAGTAACACTCTTGAAGAATATACGACATTTGAGGTGAGATTTTGAGAGAGAGATTAAGAATAGGAATGGCTCAGATTAATCCTACCCTCGGTGATTTTGAAGGAAATTCAGGTAAAATAACCGATTTCATAATAGAGTCAGTAAAGAAGGATGTTGACCTTATAATTTTTCCTGAATTAGCAATTACTGGTTATCCGCCTCAAGACCTTATTTTTAATAAATGTTTCATTGATAAAAATATTGAGGTTCTAAATAAAATTGCTGCCGATATTCCCGCAGGAATAGCAGCAGTTGTCGGTTTTATTGATAAGTCCGAGGGTGGACTTTATGATGCTGCTGCAGTTATTCAAAGTGGGAGAGTCGTTGCAAAAAGATACAAAACATTACTCCCGAATTATGATGTTTTTGACGAACAACGTTACTTTACCCAGGCCAAATCAAATACACCAGTTTCTCTAAAAATCAGTGGCAAGGACTTAATTTTGGGAATTGAGATTTGCGAGGATTTGTGGGATGAAAATAGCAGCGTAAAAATTACCGGCGATCTTGCCAGACAAGGTTGTGATTTAATTGTGAATTTATCTGCCTCACCATTTACAAAAGGTAAGAGAGAAATTCGCCAGAAGTTGATTTTAGATAAAGTTGAAAAGTGGAAGATACCCTTTGTATACGTGAATATGGTTGGTGGTCAAGATGAGCTGGTTTTTGACGGTAACTCGCTCGGATATGATGCTAATGGAAAACTAATTGGATGGGGTGGCGAATTCATTGATTCTTTAAATATTTTTGATATTGATATTGTAACAGGGCTTGGCGAAGAGATAACATTGCCGGTACTGAATAATGAAGAAAGCGTTTACAATGCACTTGTAACCGGTGTTCGCGATTACTTGAAAAAGTCGGGATTCTCGAAAGCTGTTATCGGACTAAGCGGCGGTGTTGATTCTGCTTTAGTTGCATGTATGGCAGCTGATGCCTTAGGTGCCGGGAATGTTCTTTGTATCTCAATGCCTTCACGATTCAGTTCTTCTCGGAGCATTAAAGATGCTGAAGAGTTAGCCAGTTCTCTTAAAATAGAGTTAAAAGTGATCCCAATTGAAGGAATCGTACAGTTGTATGAAAAGAATCTATCTGAATTATTCATGTCGTTACCACAAGATATAACCGAGGAGAATATTCAGGCTCGTGTCAGGGGTAACATTCTTATGGCGGTTTCGAACAAATTTAAATATTTAGTCCTTTCCACGGGAAATAAAACTGAATTAGCATTGGGATATTGTACTCTTTATGGTGATATGACTGGAGGGCTTGCAGTCATTTCTGATGTAAGCAAATTGGAAGTATATGCCCTGGCAAATTATGTGAATAGAAAATCAGGCAAGGAGGACATACCTCGAAATATAATCAATAAAGTTCCTTCAGCTGAACTGGCTGAGAATCAAGTTGACCCATTTGATTACAAAGTTGTTAGTCCTCTTGTTGATTATATTATCAATGAGGGGAAGAGTCAAAGGGAACTTGTAGAGATGGGATTTCCAGAAACATTGGTCAAGGATATCAGCAAAATGATACGGAACGCCGAGTATAAAAGGCGCCAGGCTGCTCCCGGAATAAAAATTACTCAAAAGGCTTTTGGTACAGGTAGAAGATTTCCAATCATAAACCATTTTAATGAAAGGTAAAACTACAAATTTGAAACGTCAACGAAGCGCAATTTATTTAATCTTAATCTTATTTTTATTACCTGCAATCACAGTTTTAGCGGAAGATGTTAGGGATGTTGATGGATATATATGGAAAAGAATGAAATATGATAATAAGTGTTATTATGTAACAGGATATTTTGCTGGATTAAAGAAGACTGAGGAAATTATTGATATCGAAGTCGAATCAGAAAAAAGGCAAAAATTTGCCTTTACAGAACCTTTTTCTGTTTATCAAATCAGAAATAAAATTCGTTCATATTTCCCGGATAAAAGTAACAGTGATTTAGAAACCTTAATTAAACTTTTAAATGCGTTTTATTCAGATAAGTATAACCTGAATATCAAGTTTGAAGCTGCTCTCAGGATTATTGTTACTCGTCAGAAGGGCGATATAGAAAAATCTGATTTCTGGTTAAAAGAAGCTCAGCGAAATGCCTTAAAAAAGTGATCTTTTAAACAAATAAAATGAAAGAGAGTGACGATTAAAGTTGATTCAGAAAATGAAGAACTGCGTTTTTCCGTGCATTTTTATGGTTATTTAATTACTCTTATTATTGCTGGATTTGGACTTTTCCTTGTATTGTTTGAAGGAAATATATTAAGACAGTTCAGAAGCTGGATTTCTCCTCAGACTTTTAATTTTTATGTGCTAACCTGGTTTGCAGTAAGTACAATTTCGGGTGTAATATCCTTTTTTTATGGAGTACTTATGCAGTTATTTGGGAAAAATTGATTATTGTACATTTTTTGGTATTTGGTTATCCTAATAGCAACTCTTTTTTTTGCTACGATATTTTTCGATATCTTGCATACATATTCAAGCCAAAGTCTTGCTATAAGATTGCTTATTTTAGTTTTATCTAATATCGCAACTATAATTTTTTCTGCTATATTTTATTATTTGAATTTTGAGCGGTGGCATAATTTTTGGGCTTTTACTCTTGGGATAATGGCAGCTACAACTGCATATAACTGGCTTTATCTCAATATAATAGGTAAAATTTCCATTTAGGGGGTGTGATAATATAACCTTTAGGGGGTGAGAAGAAATAAAATGGATTTTTGTATTATTCTAAGTTCAATCGCCATATCGTACGATTCGTCCAGACGGATCGTACGATATGAACGGGTCTCCGAGAATGAAAACTTTATTCTATCACACCCCCTTAGTTTAGATAGTCTGCTGTAATTCAGAAGAGTGATATAAATTTTCTGAAGTTTCACAGTTTTACAAAATATTTTAGTAGATACTAAATACTGCGATTAAAGTACGGCAAATATAGTCTCAACACTTTGGGTTGAATTGTTTCTGATTTTGTTTGATTTTTATAAATGTGATATAAGAAATGATAACTGCATAAGATTGTATAATAGTGCGATTAAGTTGAATAATGCTTAAGAATATTTTAGAAAGATTCCCTCTTGTCCTCATTTTCGTATCCTACATGATAGGGATAATTTTGGATAAATATTGTGCAATTCCATCTTTATACTGGTGGATAATTTTAATTATAATATTTTTTATAGAAGTATCTTTACCAGAGAGATTTAAATCATTTTTGAACATTGCTCTTCTATTGATAATACTTGGTGGAATGAATCATTCTAAAAGGGTAGAAATTCCACAAAACCATTTGAGTAATATTGTAGTTGATGATAAACCTGACAGTATTCGAGCTATGGTTGAGCAGTCAGAGCAACGCTCCAATGGTTCACTAAAAATAAGATTAAGGAGGTTGAAAATTAAGAGGGGAAAGTGGCTGCCCTGCAAGGGAAAATTACTTTTAACTGTTAAGGATTCAGATAAAAATTTTATGTATGGGGATTTGGTTAAATTTAGAGCCAAGGTCTATCGACCAAGCGGGAGAAGAAACCCTGGAGAATTTGACTACAGAAAATATCTTTCAAATCATGGGATATATGATATTACGTACCTTAAACGAGTCGATGCACCAATAATTATTGGGACGTCGGGATTTCCAATTAGAAGATTTGCAAACACGGTTAAAATTAAAATACAGGAACTTATTGACCAATCTATGACAGGTGAACAGAATGCTATTTTAAAAGCGCTTATAGTTGGGGTTCGTGGGGAAATAAGTGATGAAACTCAGCAGGCATTTGTGGATTCAGGTATTATACATGTGCTTGCAGTATCTGGATTGCATGTTGGATATGTTACGCTGGTATTTTTAGTAATTTTTGGTTTTCTTCGATTTCCAGGAAGGATTAAAATGGTTTTTACCGTTTTAGCCTTGATTTTCTATGCTCTCATGGTTGATTTGAGACCATCAGTAACCAGAGCCGTAATAATGGCTTCATTGGTTTTGATCAGTCAGGGATGGGAAAAGAGAGTAAATATTTATAATACATTAGCTGCTGCTGCGCTAATACAGACACTTATTGACCCTTTGCAAATATTCGACATGGGTTTTCAACTGTCTTTTACAGCAGTGTTTTCAATTGTGTATATCTATGAGCGATTAATAAGTTTACTGCCTGAATGGTTTAATCCGGCTCAAATTCAAAACTTCATTTTAAAAAGAGGAACACAGCTTTTTCTTGTATCGCTTTCAGCACTACTTGGTACACTCCCTATTACAGTTTTTTATTTTTACAGGATACCTCTGATTTCCTTAATTGCAAACTTATTTGCTATTCCTCTTGTAGGATTAATTGGTGCACTTGGCTTTGCTCAGGTCATTTTAGGATTTATATGGGGTGGTATAAATCTTGCCTTTGGCGAAGTTCAGATGATTCTTATCGGATTATTAAGGTGGATGATTAAAATCGCCTCCCAATTTCCGTTCGCATACATCCAGGTGTCGGGAATTTCTAAAATCGGGTTGTTTATATGGTATGCAGTTCTTTTTGGAATATTAAACTTTGATAAAAAGCGTGTCAGGGCGGTCACAATAGTTGGTATTTTACTTCTTATGAATGTTTGGATTTGGGAGAAGGTTTTAGAAAAGCCAGAGTTGAAGGTAACCTTTTTTGATGTTGGACAAGGTGATGCCGCCTTAGTGGAATTTCCTTCGGGTAAGAAAATGTTGGTGGATACGGGTGATAGAACTTATCGAAGGGATTATGGGAAGTTAGTTATTGCTCCTTACTTCAAACGTAATCGTATTGATCATGTGGATATAATGGAACTTAGCCATCCACATAATGACCATATTGGAGGGGCACCGTACCTTTTGAGAAATTTCTCTTTTGGAGAGATATGGGAAACTGATCTCAAAGCTCGTTCAAAAGCATATCGCCAGATTCATTTCCTTGCCGATTCTCTTGGTATTCCCATAAAAAAATTGTACGCTGGTGATTATTTTGCTATTGACAGATTTACGAAGATTTATGTTGTCCATCCTTCTCCTTCTTTTCTTGCAACAAAACCTAAAGGTTATAACGATTATTCTACGACTTTTAAATTAACACATGGTGATGTTGACGTATTATTTACTGGAGATGTAGAAGATGTAGCAGAAAATTATATTGATTTATGGGGAGATTTTCTTGCCTCGGAAGTTTTAAAGGTCCCTCACCATGGTAGTATCACTTCTTCAACTTTTCCTTTTATAGAATATATCCATCCTGAATATTCCTTGATTTCTGTTGGACAGAGAAATAAGTTCAATCATCCATCAATGGTAACGATAGCAAAATATGATTCTTTGAAAGCAAAGATACATCGCACTGATTTAAGTGGAGCATTTGTAATTAAATCAGATGGCAAGAGAGTTAGAGTTTGTTCCTGGTAGTATTTAAAAACCGTTTTGGCTAATATTAACTAAAAGTTTCTGAAATTACTGCAGAATAGATAGATAACTATAACATAAGATTTTGTATATTTTAATGATAATGTTCCTTAATAAGTGAAAAAGTTTTTCATCAATTTCGGGATTTTGAGAATTTTGTTTTTCCATACGGATCTGTACGGAAGGAAGTTTTTAATTAGTCTCCTCTATTTTATTCAGAGGATAGAATTTATCTATATGCGAAATTTAAGTGAGGTATTATGGGTAAAGGAACTTTATATATAGTTGCTACCCCAATTGGAAACCTTGGAGATATTACGTACAGAGGAGTTGATATTCTGAAGAAAGTTGATTTAATTGCAGCTGAAGACACAAGGCATGCATCTATTCTTTTAAAACGGTATTCTATTCAGACAAATAGAATCAGTTATTATGAAGAAATTGAAGAGCGAAGGAGTGATGAACTTTTAAACCGCTTAAAAGCTGGGGAAAATATTGCCCTTATATCCAATGCAGGCACACCGGCAGTTAGTGATCCAGGATATAGATTAATTACAAAAGCTATTGAGAATGATATTACAGTAGTTCCAATTCCAGGCGCCTCATCTGCTTTAGCAGCGCTCGTTGCATCCGGTTTTCCAACTGATAGATTCAGTTTTGAAGGCTTCTTACCGAAGAAAAAAGGAAGAAGAAAGAGGCTTCAGGAACTTCAAGGTGATTCAAGGACTCTTGTGTTTTTCGAAAGCCCTTATCGAGTATTGAAAACGCTGAAAGATTTTCTGGAAGTGTTTGGTGACCGAAGATGTGCAATTGGACGGGAAATGACTAAAATGCACGAAGAATTTAAACGAGGAAGATTATCTGATTTAATTCAATATTTTACTGAAGTCAAACCCAGAGGCGAGTTTGTTCTTGTTATAGAGGGAAAGAGAGGAGAAAAGAAAAGTCATTTGTAGTCATTTATAGTCTAAAATTTTGTTTCGTAAAGAATTCGTAGCCCGTCCCGACATATCAGCAATTTTACCACCGTAGTAAATTAGATTAATAACCGTGAATGAATGTTGAATAGCGAGAGGAATACTCCTAAATAAGGTATAATAAATAATGGCGGTAACAAATTTAATAAACATGAGATATTTTCAAAATTTTATGATTTTGTCTAAATTTATAATATAATTAGCGCCATAATAAAATATACTGTTCATAAAAGACACTCTGAGAGAAGAACCTTATTTTGTGATAAAAATTGTCAAAGAAGCTATACTTAAAAAATTGATGACATATCGTAGTTACTCCGTGTGACCTCTGGTTCGGAATCCACTGACATTGCAATGGACTGAGAGTTGCGAAGCAGTCCGCCAGCTGGCGGATTCGCGGTACGGTTTTATGCTTATTCGTAACTGTTTATCGATATCCATTTGGGAAAGCTCCGCTTTCTTACTCATACGAGTCTTGGGACGAATCGTATGATCGGAAACTGAATACTGACCTCTAATTGACGAAAACTAAAAATTGTATGAAATCAAAAGTTGTTCTTATAAAATGTAAATCCTATGAAAGAGAAGAAGTATCTTTAGCGGTAAAACAGGGTATTTCTCTTCTTGGTGGTATTGAGAAATTTATTAGAAAAGGGGAGAGGATTTTACTTAAGCCGAATTTTCTGAGTGGAAAACCACCTGAAGATTGTGTTACAACTCATCCCGAAGTGTTTAGAGCAGTTGCCGAAATCTGTTTTGAAGCTGGTGCTAATCTGATTTATGGGGACTCTCCAGGACGTCAGAAACCTTTGAGAGTCGCAGAAAAATCTGGCATTGCAGCCGTTGCTCGAGAATTCAAAATTCCAATAGCGGATTTTGAAAGGGGAGAAGTACGACATTTTTCATCAGGGCATCAGAATAAAAAATTTACGATAGCGAATGGGATATTAAATTCTGATGGTTTTATTAGCCTGGCTAAACTCAAAACGCATAATCTGACAAGAATAACAGGAGCAATAAAAAATCAATTTGGATGTATTCCCGGATTTCTTAAAGCTGAATTCCATGTGAAACTACCGGCAGTAAGCGATTTTTCAAAGATGCTGGTTGATTTGAATCGTTTTGTAAAGCCCCGATTATTTATTATGGATGCAGTTCGATCTATGGAAGGTAATGGTCCAGGAAATGGGAAACCATATCAATTGAACTTGCTAATGTTTTCTGATGATCCTGTAGCGGTTGATTCAGTTGCTTGTAAAATATTGAATATCAAACCTGAAAGGGTACTTACAAATTTGTATGGTGAAGAATTTGGACTTGGTAAAATGAGTATTGAGGATATAGAGATTTTAGGGGATGATATTGACAATTTTTTTGCTCCTGATTTCGATGTGCAGCGAGGTCTGGAGATTGGATCAAACAAAGCGTGGAAATATAGATTTTTGAAAAATCTGATTTCAAATAAACCGGTTATTGATCCGGATAAATGCGATAGATGTGGTGTCTGTATTGAACAATGCCCCGTCGAACCGAAGGCACTTAATTGGTCTAACGAAAGTAGAAAATCTATTCCGAGATACGATTACAAAAGGTGTATTCGTTGTTTTTGCTGCCAGGAGATTTGTCCAGGTGGAGCGATAAGTATAAAAATTCCAATTTTGCGAAGGGCTATTGATTTAATAAGTAATTAGATGCGGATAGAATGTACACAATTTCAAGAGTAATGATAAAATTTACTCTAAAAGAAAACGGATATATGCATTCTGGATTGTTGTATTTAAAAAAATTGTTAGTGTACTTTTGTGTGTCTTTGCGGCTAATAATAGGTATAGGAGATATTGAAAGATGACATGGTTTTATATTGTAGTAGCAGCATTCTTTTTTTTAACAGCATTAATAACGTTTCTTCAGCCTGCTATTGTTAAGAAGATAATGAGGCTGGTATTACATAAAGACCTCTTTTTTTTACCAGGGGTATTAGAGATATTGCTGGGGCTTGGCACTTTATATTTTCGTTACAGTTCAAAACTTAAATGGTTTGTTTATATAGCAGGGTTTATACTTTTCATAGATGGAATTTTTTATCTTATTTCTTCAGAGCGTTTAAAAGAAACTTATAAATGGTTTTTGGGATTTGAAGATAAAAATATGAGAACTTATGCCATCTTTATATTGGTGATTTCATTAGGATATCTGTTTTCCGGAATTTGATTGGTAAATCATAGATTTTAAAATTCATATTCAAGACCAATAATTGGCATGATGAGCCACTGATAAATAACACCTACTTTTTGTTCCTTATCATTCCAAAAATATGTAGCCACATTTTTATGGTTGTATGCATTCCATATACTTAAATAAAAAATTAAATATGAATGTTTAAAATAAAAACGTCTGTCGGAACGGATATTTAAAGAATGATAGTCAGGATAACGGGACTGGTTAATTTTATTTTCATCCAAAACCTCTCTGTGGTATTGCCTGGAGGCTTTTACATCTAAAGGAGTATATGGTGCTCCTCCTGCATAAGTCCAGGATGCACTAAATTCCCACATATTGTTCGGTTTATATCCACCTTGAAAGTTGAAAATAAATTGGTTATCAAAAACACGATCTATCCATATTCCATTTCCATCTTTATACCTCGCCCTAAAATAGGAAGCACTTACTAATCCATATAGGTCTTTTGCAAGTTTTTTTTGGACTATGAACTCCACTCCTCTGGAATATGCTTTTCCATTATCAATTAATTTATTATGACTTTGATAAAAACCATATCCATAATATATTTCATCAATAATAAACAGAGATGGCTGTTTAGGATCTATCGGAAAGTTCTCATAATCTTTTTGATATATTTCCATCGTGAGCCTGGTATTTTCAGTTAACAGGTGTTCTAAACCTATAACATAATGTATAGCCATTAGATCTTTTAAATTTTTGTTACTCTCATTTTGGGAAAGGAATAGCAAAGGTAAATTTTGGTAGTATATCCCTGTAGATAAGTTTAATGAAGTCAGATGGTTAAATTTATAAGAAAAGGAAAGTTTTGGTGATATATGAATGTTTTCGTTATATGAAAAATAGTCAGATCTTAATCCCAGTGTTGTTGTAATCCTACTAAATGGTTCCATAATGTAATTTACGAATACACCAATTTTATTCGCTTCAACATCATCATTCAATATCAGTTCAGGAGTTGTATTCCCAAGTGCATCGGTGAATTCCGCATACCAACTATTATACTTGCTCACTAAATTTTTAGCTTCGATTCCAAACTCTATGGTATTTTTTTTGTTCAATAAAATATGATTTATATTACTGAATTTAAAAGCAATTTCATTTGAGCGATTTTCAACAAAGTGAATACCCATGTTAGTTTGATAGTAATCTTCTTTAAACTCATTACCAGTATAAGTAAAGGAAGTATTAGAATAGCCACTTTTACCCCATAAGATACGCCAATTGACACCGGTTGTTCTTTCGTAAATATCTTGATTTCCATAGTAAAGCATATCGTTTTCCTCTGCAGCTTCTCTATCAGGATTGTTGTGATCATCTCCCCATAAGCCTATAAATGTTAGTTTATTTTTCGGATTTATATTGTAGACAACTTTCCATTGATAATCACCATAACTTGGTGCAACAGTTGAACCTACATCCAGCGTTTTAACTACCAGTTCTAAATAACTTCTTCTTGCTGAAAAGAGCCATGATCCTCTATTGTTAAATAAAGGTCCTTCTGCAACTCCTCCATAACCAGCGTAATTCAGGTCTAACTGGCAATCAATTTCATCCTGGTTACCTTCTCTGAAAGAGATTTCCATAACGGATGAAAGCCTATCCCCATATTTTGCAGAGAAGCCACCTGCATTAAAATTTACATCTTGAATAAAATCAACATTTACCATTCCAATTGGTCCCCCTGTCGATGCTTGAGTCGGGAAGTGGTTGATATTTGGAATCTCAATATTATCGATATAAAAAGCATTCTCCATAGGACTTCCACCCCGTACAATAAGATTATTGGTTTGGTCATTGACTTTTGCAACACTTGGGAGAACCATGATAATACGACTAATATCACCGGCTGCTCCAGGTGCACGGCGTATCTCCTCTGATGAAAAACTAATAATACTGGTTATTTCTTCCTTCTTCTCAGAAAAAAAACCAGGCGTTACTTCTATTGTACCGATCTGAAGGGGTGACATTTTTAGTTCTGTCTGTACAAATGTGATTCTCTCAGGACGAACAATAATGTCAGTTTTTTTCAATGATTCATATCCTATAAAACTGAACTGTAAAACATAATTGCCGACGGGAATATTACTGATTTTAAATTCACCCTTAGAACAGGTGGCTGCTCCCCAATTAGTTCCAACTACCATAACATTTGTTCCTGGTAAAGGAAATTTTGTATCCGCATCTAATACCTTTCCTTTAATTGTGCCAGTGTGTACTTCCGCATGGCAAATATCCGAGTTATTTATTAAGAGAAAGAAAAGTAATCCAATAACCATAATGATGTTTCTCTGATAGATATTTATAATACGTTCCTCCTTTTTTAGTGTATTGGTTTTAAGAAGCAATTTGATAAAAATATTGTCTTCTGCATTAAAGTAAATTAAAAAGGTTATTTATGTAATTTTCCTGATCATCCGGATTTTTTAAATCGAACTTAGAGTTTTCAATAAAAACTTCCGGAAACAATACAGGAGATACTATTGCTGATATTGCTGCTGTAATGAATATTTTTGTGTTCTTCTCACTTTTTTGAGGAAAAAATTCTGAGATTTTTTTTGATAGACTTTTTATAAATAATTTGAAATTTTGAATACCTACTCCAGAATAATTACTATGTATAAAAGGATCATATAAGTGCATTTTAGTTATCTCAGGGTATCTCAATCCACCTCTTAGTAAATGCAATAAAAAATCTCTCAGGGCAGATAATAATTCGTCACCAGCTTTAGCATCTAAGACTCTATTTGCTTCTTCGTCTGAAAAAGCTTGACTTATAGTGTATTTTTTAGTTTCTTCTAAAAGTTTGTCTTTTGAACCAAAATAGTAATTTATTGCAGCGATATTTACTTTTGCATACTCTGCAATTTTTCTAATTGTAGATTCATTAACTCCATTTTCTTCAATACAATTAATAGTTGCAATTATTACTTTTTCTATAATTAATTCTTTTTTACTTGCCATTTTTATTCCTTTTTTATTAATTCAAACGTCAGATTCAAACATTAGTATTAAACACATGTTTAATATAATTGAAATTTCTAATTATGTCAAGGGAAGAAATTAGCCCTGGATAAACGCTTTATTGGTGGAAAAATTGTCCCAGCAGGGACTCCTTACGGAGGAATGATGGGTGTACTACCCCGCAGGGATGCCTTTGGCACAGACATGGTCTCGTATTTTAACTTTGCATCCTCACATTCACTTTATTATTCCGGGAATTGCAATTTCAGAACAGGATAAGAAAATCGCTTTCTCAAAAGAAGGGTTCTTAATGCGGGTTGAACCATTATCCATAATCTTTAAGGCAAAATTCAGAGATGCAATGAAAAAAGCCGGTTTGTTTGAACTTGTGCCTCCTGAAGTCTGGCAACAGGATTGGGTTGTTCATATCAAATCAGTAGGCAATGGACAATCAGCCTTAAAATATCTCGCTCCACATGTCTACCGAATTGCTATCTCAAATTCTAATATTTTATCCTGTAGAAATGGTTTTGTTACTTTCCGATACAAAGATTCTAAGTCCGATAGAATTAAAACAATGACACTCCCGGCAATTGAATTTACCCTGTGAGATAAAAGTATATTGTAATCAATTTCAAATAATAATTTTACTATCTCACAGGGTGAATCCGGCGCTTTCTACAACACGTTCTTCCGAAAGGTTTTCCGTCAAAGGCCGGACTGTAAGTCAGAAAATTCGCTATTTTGGATTCTTACATCCAAAGAATAGGGTTCAATTTAATATTCTGCGTCTTTTACTCAATTGCAAACCACATGTAAGAAAAGATAATACCAGAAGGGAATTCATCTTTAAATGCCCAACCTGCGGTAAAAAAATGGTATTGTTTGATAAAACACTTAGAAAAAGAGCGCCGCCACTATCAGAACTGCTATCATGTCATAGAGAGGTATCGATTGAAATTTAAACCGCTAACAGCGACAAGGGTGAGAAACAGTCAATTCCCGGTATTCCCGGTTTTTTTGATGAGCATTTACCAATTTTTCAAAGATGTTTTTTCGTATTATTAATAATTCTGCATCTTGCGCCTGAATCTTTTGACATATAATCAACCCATACCAGAATAACATCCTGCCGTGCAATTTCCAGATAGATGGCTTAGTCCAACCCCTGCTTGTCACATTGAGATGCCCTTGGCACACTCTGACGCCGAATAAAAGATTTTCGGATATCGTTATTTTATTTATTTGGCGTCAGGTGCGAAGCAGATTCGTTATGTGCATTTTAGTAAATAATCACTATTTACCAATTTTATATTTTTTTAACTCTTCAGTAGTTACCTCTTCGGGTTGTTTATCGGACCATCCCCATTCTACAAAATAGGATGCTGAAGGAACATGATATTTCTTATTATTCATAATTATAAAATAGTGTCCTCCTGCCTTTTTCCAAAGCACAAGTCTGGCATTTAAAACACTATCATAGTCTATTCCCTTTTTATATTTCTTGAGATCTAATTTCGTTATAGATATCGGACCTTCCAGTGTCATTAAAAAATCTCTAGTTTTAATATCTGGTAAAACATGATAAAATCCATCTTGATCAATAAAATAATCTCTATCATCATCAATTAAATTGACCACTTTACCTTTAAATATGTGAGTTTTTATTTCTTTTATGTCATTATCTAACTTAGCAATTCTAAAAACACTAAAAATGTTAACTTCTGATACAAAAGGGATGAAAGATATACCAATACAAATAAGAGTTAATGATAGAGTTATTGTATCAAAAGTAAAATTATGAAGTTCAAAAATCCATCTTGAAATTATAATAACTGTAAGAATTATGATATTTACTATTGTCACTCTCTTAATCGTCATATATATTTTTCCTTATATTACTATTTATCAATATTCTATTTACACATAACGGCAAAATCAGCGGCGCGTCTTTTTGCGTCCGCTGCATTTTTTTGTTATGTGATTTATTTGGCAAATTTCCAAACATCTAGGATTAAGAAATTATCAAAGGTTTTAATATGGTTTTTAAGTATAGCCTCTGTTTTCATATTTGGTCTAATATCAAAGTAATACACACCGTCCAAAGGATTTAGTTTTATAGTGTAGCCTTTAAAATGTCCCGGAAGAAACGTTGCATTAATGCCATATTTACCCTCTTTGCCTTTTCGCTGAACATCGTTTAGGAAAATAGCGAAATGAGGTGTTTTCGTATCTGTCAATCGATTATAAAGGAATTTATCAATGAAAATCTTGTCAAGCCTATCTTTACTTGATGTTTTAACCGAGCCAATTGCTTTAGTAATATCATCTACCTTTATTATTAAGTCGTGTTGATATTTCATTTTAAATGCTTCAACCCCTTCGACATTTACTGGAACAGAAATAGTGCCATCAGTAACATCAACGCCTATTTCCAAAATAATCAAACGAATAAACCGTTCAAACAAATCACCATTTATTTTTCTTGCAGTATTTGACTTGTTTGCTGGTAATGCATCCAATGCTGCTCCTATGGACTGTTGGCAGGTATATATATAGTCATTTAACAATTTTCGATTAGCCTTCGTTTTTGATGTCATGCACTTAATGTTTTGTAAGAGAGTCAAGAACTTGTTACGATTAGAATCAAATGTTTCAATGGAAAGCATAAGATTACTATTAATAGGTCGTGTTACATTAAATGTTCCATCTTTTTTGTATTGGAAGAATCTGTAATTGTTTTCGTTTCGGGAGATAATTACAGCTTGTAATTTTGTTTTTATAAATTCCAAGTAGTTGAGACAAAAATCCGTGTAATTTGCTATGGACTGAAACTTGTCTTTATTTGTTGCAGTGTTAACAATTTTTTTTAAATTCATCTAATTGAGTTCCTTCTATTATCATTTGCTCTATCAAGGGCAATCCATTCTTCTTTTGTTTTACATGCGATATTTTCCAAACGCTCAATTGCCCATTTGTTATATTTATGGGAAAGGTCACAACCGAGCCACTTACGGCCCAATTGTTCAGCAACAACAAGAGTTGTCCCAGAACCAGAAAATGGGTCAATGATTAAGTCATTTTTATTTGAAGAGGCAAGCAAAATCTTCCTTAATAACTCTTCTGGTTTTTGTGTAGGATGAGGTGTTTTTTCTCCCATACCATTACAGGTTGTCGGAACTTCAAGAATATCTTTGGGTTTTGCTCCTTGTGGATGTGGCGTCCAAACATCTTTTCGTTTTCCTCCATTTCCATACTGACTTGTCTCTGCTTGTGGATGGGAAGGGTATTTAAGGGTGTGTCTTCCATAGGAAATCCTCACATCATCAATGTTCATTGTAAATTTTTTGCTTTTTCTAAGATGAAGGATACTTTCATGTGAACGTCCCCAGTCTTTTCCTAAATTCGCTTTATTCTTATAATACCAAACTATCCACTTACAGCCTTTGAAATATTTCATGGATGGATGCTTTAAATCAGCCAAAATTTCTGAAAACCCACATATATAGAGAGTTCCTGTAACTTTTAAAACTCGGGCTGCTTCTTCAATCCATCTCATTGACCAATCAATATATTTCTCTTGACTTTCAAACTTATCCCAATCAGCTTTTTTTATATTGTACGGTGGATCAGCAAAAACAAGATCAACTGTTTCGCTTTCAATACTTTTTAACCATTCAATACTATCCCCTTCATACAATACATTGCCCTTATTTTTATAAACAGGAAAGAAAGATGCATCATCTATCGTTGGTAGTTGCTCACCTCTCATTGGTGGTTCAAAAAGAAGTGCTTGCATAAATTTTGATTTCATCTTTTTTATTGGCATATATTTTTTTATTTCCTGCACATAACGGACAAGCGTCACCTACAGCGAAAAGTAATGCCGCTTATCTTTTCCTTTGCAAATAACCTTTTAAAAAACCTCAAAACCTGAAAATCATCGAGCAGCTTTCGCTGTTAGGTGCACGCAATGGTTAGCAGTTGAATTAACGCAAAAGCCTTTCCTGAAGTAAATCCTCCAAATCTCTACGTCCATCTAAAATACAATGAACATATACATCTGATTCAGTTATCTGATAGATTATTCTATAGGGATTAAAATGTATCTCTCGATATTCGTAGATACCAATACGTTCCAATTCTGGTGGCGTATGTCCACGATTTGCCAATTCCGTTAGATTAAATATTTTCTCTTCTATATTTTCGAGTAATGTATCCGCTTTTTGAACTGAATCATTAATGGCGACATACTTATAGATACTGGAAATATCTTCTTCCGCATCGGAAATAATATAGACTTTGTATTTCATCAGATTTTAATCTGACTGATACGATTGCGAATAGACTTAAAGGATTCGGAGACAGGTTTGTAATCTTTGTCTTTCAGACTTTTACTACTCAAGGCAAGAATTTTTAGAAGTGCGAGGCTGTCCTGAATCTGTTCATATTTTTTTATATCCTGAAGAATTGCTTTGGCTTCACCATTCTGAGTTATAACCAGGGTTTTATTACTATCGGTAATATCTCTGATTATTTCCGAAGCGTGAGCTTTAAGGTAACTGATAGGTTTTACGGCTTCACTTGTTTTCATCTTTTAATCTCCATATATACCGACTTAATATAGTCTATATTGTGGTCTATAGCAATATCTTTTTTTACACTGCTAACGCACCGATCACCGGCCGGAATAGCAGCAATACAGGCAATAATCTTAGCCAATTAATATACAATGCCACTATAAAGCATGTTTGCAAAATCGGCCAGCTATTCCGGTCGGGTGGATTGGATTTGTTAGCCACCGCCTTTTTGTTTTTTAATATTCTTCAATACTTAACTTAACATGAAACCATAATTCACAAATATTTTCCAGACCTGGATGAATCGCAGGTCTAAATTTTAGCATTTTTACTAAACAATTTCAGAGATATGCTTTCTTAGAATGTTCAATGAATTCTCCGGTGCGCCGGTTTTTTCAGCTTTTTCAAGTTGCTTAATCGCATCACCTTTTCGTTTCATTTTAGTATACATTATACCCAGATTACAATGAGCAAGTGGGTAATTACCCTTCAGAATTTCAATTGATTTCAGAAAATGTTTTTCTGCTATATCAAATTGTTTCAGTATTGAATATGCATTACCCAAATTATGTTCTACAATTGGGAAATTGGGTTTTATCGTATTAAATTCTAACAATACTTCAATTTCTTTATCCGTTTTTTGTGTACGATGATAAATGTTGGATTTTAAGAAGAGCATAAACAATTGAACATCGACATGTTCATATTTCTGCATGATTCGATCGATCATGATCAGGCATTGATTATACATCTCCCCCTGAATATGTTCCATCACTTCATCAATTTCCCTTTCATTTTCTTCCCCAATCTGAACTTTTGCTTTTGTAAGAAGGCTTTCATGGAAATATAGGGCAGGCGATTCACCTATAAAAAGAGTACTGATATATCCACTATTATGTTGTGTTTGTTCAATTAAGTTTTTATCTCCCAGATAATTCGCGAAGCTTTCTGCAACTGCCATCATATGCAGTGCATTGTATTGGTTTCCCAGATGTGCAAAGCACAGCGCCGCAGCCATGCTACACATGCACGATTCACGACTATCCCCGATAACATCAGACCAAATTCTATATATTGATAGATATACATCAAGTGCGTTCTTGTACTCTTTCCTTTGGAAGTAACGATCTGCGGCTATTCTTAATCCAAAGCAGAGTATTGTTTTGTCATCTATTTCTTCTGCAATTCTATTCGCTTTTCCCACCAACTGAGCTGCTTCATTATCTTTATCCGTATTCACATATTTGGCAGCAATCTCGATCAGTGTGTTAGCATATAGATGAGGGTATAAATCCTGTTGGTCATTTTCCTCTATGTATTTTCTGATTTCATGAGAGATTTTTAACGCTTCATCTTCTCTATCCAGACAATCTATTACATAACCGACATTCGATTTTGCTATAAGCCAATGCATCTCGTTGTTATCAAAGTCCTTCTCATACTTCGTCGTTGCCGTGTTGTATAAAAGTTCGACTTTATGCCAGTGCCCCCTTTGAGAATAAAGCTTGGCGAGAAAAACAAGTCCGTCACCTGGCCTTAGGCGAAGACGATCAATCCAGGATACTATGGCCGAATTTATAATGGTCAAATCAATTTCTTCATTTACTGCAACCCCTGAATGGCCTCCAAATTGTTCGATAAAGTAATTACTCACCTTAGCGGGAACATCGTGACTCCTTTCTTTTTCATTTTCCGGTTTAAGAACAACTCTCTCTTTATTATTTTTTGCCCATTCTTTAACAGATTGAGGCAGTTGGCATGCATATTCTACCCAAACTCCGCGACAATTGTATTCACGATTTGTTAATATAGGCATGATGTCGGCGGCGTCTGATCCCGAATACCCCATTACACATATCTTTTTTTTCTTTAATACATTTTGCAGCCATAGTGCTTTGGGTATACTTAGAAATGTTCCGGGAGCTATCTGTTGAGCTTGTTCCTCTGCTTTCTTCTTATGAATGTCATCACCAACAACCATACTTTTATCCGAACCCGCAGCTACCCCCGACATAGTTAAAGCCAAGCTACCATAATCGCTGATATCCCCATGTATTTTGGCCAACACTCCATCATACAACGAATTATCAATGGCATGCTGGAAATCCTTATCAGTGATCAGAATTTTAATGTTGCTATCGTCTAAAGCGCTTTCTATCTTTTGGTCAAAATTCGTTGTTATCACCGTGTGTCCTTTCTTAAGCGACTGAGCCAGCATTCTATGATGTAAATTAGGTTGTCCGATCTCTAGTAAATCAACAAACCGTATCACCGGAAAACCAAATGAATCATATAGTGCCTGAAATGTAGGTTCAAAGGGTAGCATGCACAGATCAGCTTCGGGACTGTCAGATTTCACTCCTGTTAACTCACAACACAGTTTCTTGTAAGCTTCCTCTTCGTTGGTTATTTGTAATATGTTGGAAATTTCAACTTTGTCTAATTCATAATAGAAGTGGAATATCACCTTTAAAATGTCAGATGCCTTTAATAAACAAGAAGGGTAAGGAAAGGAAATCCCGGCACCAATAAAAAATGCTGTGGATGAATCATTTAAGACCTCGATAATCTTCAGTTCCTTTTCAGATAAGCTATGATTACCGCATTTAGGAAAAAAATAATCTTCAGACTTATAAGCGTTGAGAATTCTTTCCATCTCAGCGGATCTTGTTATCCTTCCCTGAACTCGTCTTGCACCCAACTGGGCCTTTCGATTGGCAGAATACCGATTTGAACGTTCAAAATATTTTCGCGCTTCGTCCCACTCACCAAGCTGCTCTAAACACTGTGCCAGATTCACGCATATCTGCTCATCAGGTTGATATACCGAAATCGACTTTTGATAATATTCAAAGGCCTTAGAAAAGTTCTTTTTAGATGCGTTGAGATTCCCAAGATTGTTATATAGATTTTGTTCATTCTCTCGGGTTGGTTTAAGTTCGAGCGCCTTTAAAAGTTGATTTTCGGCTTCTGTATATCTTCCTTCACTGATTAAAATATTTGAAATACTAATACGCGGATTTGGATCAATAGGATTAAGTTCGATGGCCTTCTCAAATCTTTGTAGCGCTTCCTCAAAAGAACCTCTTTGGGCTAAACTTATTCCCTCCAGGTTTAATTTATGGGATTGCATAGGATCAAATTGAGTAATTTCTATTACCTTCCTGTTATCAGGGTTATCACGATAGGTATATTCATGTGCAAATAATGTACTTTGTAATCCTTTGGAGATTAACCAACCTGCTACAATAGCAGATAGAACCGAAATTGACCAATTGTATGTTTTATACCAAATAATTAAGAATAATATATTAGAAAAAGCAGGAAAACTGATAAAGCACAATTGGCGCCCAAGATAAAATGAATCTTTCGTTGGTTTAATAAATATGTACCTGGCATTTCCAAGAATATAAATTGTAATTATGGACAAAAAAGCAAGCAGCCAATAGTTAAAATCAGAAATAAATAATATTCCTATCCATATTCCGCCCAAAATTGTGGCACTGAATAAAAAAAATGCACATCCCAATACAGGATTGGTATTATCTTTTGATTGATTCATAGAATTAATGGTAATTATATACTTGTTAGAGTATCTTTATTCATCCATATGAAACTTAAGAACAAACAACTGACTACGCAAAAGCAATATTTGGATATTTAAAAAAAAGGCGTTTCATTATGCTACTCGACTGTAGTCGTAATTAGACCATTCTCTCTCGCCAAATGTGAAAGACGTTCTGCGAGATCAAAGAGGTTCGATGCTGTTACTTGAGAGACAGACTCCTTCATGAATGATGCCCGAATAATGATCTGTTCTTGACCTGGTACTGGGGCAAGAAACCGCATGAGAACAAGACGGTGATCGTCTGCGAACTCATAGAGAAGTTGAATGCGCCGAGCTGCGTCTTCTTCCGAACTTGTCCAGCCCAACTGAACGAGGCATACAAGTTGCTTGTCGGGAGCTTGTTCAGTTATAGACTTCACTAAATAAGGATAGGAGAAACCTCTAGGAACTGGTGACATCACCATTGACGGGAGGTTTTCCCAAGTTCGTGGAACCTGCTTCTGTTCGCTCATGGGGACACTCCAACTTACCACCTACCGTCGAATTTCCGGCGTGCCAATTGTACAAGGTCTGGGAACTTTTTTTCAGCATCACGAAGCATGTGCTCAGGCATCTCTTTGAAAGGATTCTTGCCCTGCTGAATCAGATGCTCTATGAAGCGACGGGTCAACTCATCCTCTGACATGCCTGTGTTGTCCATAACTTCCTCGGGCGATGGAACAGGCTTGTCTACCCCATGTAGGTAATCTTTCACCCCATACTCCTTCTTGATTAGTGCCAGTACCTCTTTCCGAGTTCTCTCTTTATCTTGGAGCGGCATATTCTCCGGAAATTCAAGATTTATCTTTTCCTCCACGTGTTCAGCAATGGCTTCAGGACTACTGGTGGGGAAGTGTATACGCGCCATAACAACAAGCTGGCCGATCTTCGGTTCTATCTGAAGCCTAAAGCGAGGATCCATAGCGAACTCTTCATGCCCTGTGCGTAGGCGTGTTCCCGCTTTCCGAAGAATCATTGCTATCTCCCCATACCCATGTGATTCAGCAAAAGCTAAGGGCATTGCGTGATTTCTTTGACTAGGAATATTTACATCTGCACCGTAATCTACCAATATCTGAACCATTTCGGGATCATGATTGAGCGCATAGTGAATTGGGAAAGCACTGTCATCAGAATCGCATTTGTTCGGATCAGCACCTTGGTCGAGCATTTTGCGTACAGCGCGTATATCGCCAGCCAGAACTGCGTGTGAGAGAGTCTTGTGCTTGCTGGAACCAAACGGCCACATTTGAGTACCTCCTGATTAATCTTGTTTGGCGGCTAACGCCCCGCATGAGCCACGCTGAGTTTCAAAGCGCCTCTCTTTTGTTGTTCTAAAATCTTTTGAAAAATCGTAATACCTCAAATTCATCGAACAGCTTTCAGCGTTGGCTCGATGCGATGGTTAGCGCAGTAGTTCTTTTCATTGCACAGAATTATCAATCTTGCACAAACTTTCCACAATATTAATTTCAAAAGTTAGTCCTTTATTTTCTATTTGGTTCTTTCGACAATCAATTTATAGGTTATTTCTTATACTCTCTGCCTCCCAGATTTATTTTATACCGTCCTCATAACTTATCCATCAAAGATAAAAAAAGAAGTAAAAGCCAACCTATAATCATTCCAAGTGTAAAAGGGGGAAAAAGAACACAAGCAATCATTGGATATATTTTATCTATATCGTAAAAATTCTGGACCGTAAATTCTCTCAGTCCTAATAAATAACTCTGTAATTCAATTAGTACTATAACAACAAGTATACATAAAAGATAACTTCGAAATGAAAATGAAATATCTTCCTTAAAAATCAAGGTGCTCCCACCTATACATGCCATCCCTCCTAACCAAACATACAAAAATACATCTGCTAAGAAACATATCGCATTGTAAAAATCAAGAAAAAACTCAACAAAAATACTTAAAAAGACGACAAAAACCCCAATAACAACAAGAAAAACATAATAAGCTATTATAGAAATAAACCATGTGGCTATTGCCCCTGATACAGCACCACCTATAACGTTTATCCTTCTTTTCTCAGAACAATGCCAATCAACTGACATATTAATATCATACCAATATAAACGCCATTTAGATTTAGTAAGTAATGCAAATCCTAAAATTCCACCTAAGAATAAACCATAGCGGACATAAAACCAGATTTCGACAATAGAAGGTGATATTATAGGAATAGTAGCAGTAAGTCCATTATCTTTTATAAGGTAATATTCTGGGCTCATTATTGATAATTTATAGATAGATTTTATCTGAGCTACAACAACGCCTATTTCTGCACCCAAGATCATAAGGAATGAAATTAGAATTATCAATGATTTAAGATTTTTTGAATTCATGTTGCATCAAATCAAATTACTACGCTAACAGACAAGTGTCACCTACGGCGGGATTGACTTCGCCAATTCCCAAACAATTCAAAATCGCTTTGCAAACTCATAAAATCATCAATCAAAAAACAGCTCCCGTCGTTAGGTGCACACAATGGTTAGGCAGGCTTCTCTTTTTTATTCAATCACTAGCCGAACTTTTATCTGGCAGCTTTTCCCACATCCTAGCTTTGATAATAATAAAAACTGCAATTAATGCTTCTAAGATCATATTAGCATGAGTAACTGGCAGAATTACAAATGCTACATTAGCTGAAGCATGTAATATTATGGCCGGTAATATGCTACTATTCGTTTTATTGTATAACCAGGTGAAAATAAATCTCGCGAAAAATGTACCTATCAGAGAACGAATAAATGAACCTAATTCTGGATTCCAGTACCCGGAAATTTGCATTGGCATATGCCATAATATCCAGAAGAACCATAGTATTATACTAGCTATAAATGGATTATATCGGCGTTGAAGTCTGGGTAACGCAAAACCTGTCCAACCAGTTTCTTCGTTCAGACCACCTGTAAAGACAAAACCATATAAAAAGGATACAGCTATTAATCCAATTAATTGTAATAATCCTTGAACATGATCCGGCTCTGTGATGGTCTCTAGGCCAAGTAGATTGCTTATTGGAATACTAACTAGTTTAATAACAGGTGCAAATAAAAGAGCGAATAAATACCACCATACGGAACCTTTGGGTTTAAGAAGAGAAGAAAGGCTTTTTCTCACTTCCGGAAATTTCGAAAATACTGAAGCCAAAACGAAAGCAGGGAGTAATCCCACAACAGCGTAGAATACGATTGCCAAAGGCGATTCAATTTCCGAATTAGTTTTGACATTAAATGTAAATATCACTGTCGCAATAATCCAGGTAATCAGAAATGTGACGTATTTTCTTGTACGGTTATTTTCACTTGGAATAGGGTTGACAATTCGTGAAATGATAATATTAACAAAAGCCGGAGCAAAAATACCAAGAAGTACGAGAATACCATATGCCTGTTCATCACCAGTTAAGATATAAGGTAAAATCAATAACCATGTTATTATGTAGGTCAGAGTGAAGAATGAACTAATTTGATATTTTTTTATCAATTCTTTTAACTTATTCATTATTTACTCCATTTCTATTACCTGCCTAACGTGAAAATAAGCTGCTGGAACATACGGCGCACTGTATTTCAATATTTTTAAAAAACGTATGGCGAGTACTAAAAAATCAAATTCGACAATCGCTGTTCCAGTCAGGTTGATTTTTTTGTTATACGCTACTTTAGAATTATCTTAGAATAAATAATCACCTGTATTCTTAGAAAAAACTATTATTTGAATTCAGATAGAATACGCTCAAGTAATTGATTAAATCTTTCCGGATCTGCTGTTTGCATTTCGTGTCCGGCGCTCTCCATGATGATGACATCAAAAGAAGAAGCATACCGACGCGCAGCTTCTACGTTTGTGGGAATTGCATCCGCGTTGATGCACCGTATGGGCACCTTCACTTCTTTTAGGGCTGGGATCAAGTCGTTGCTATTGTAATGGTAGCAACGTTCCAACGAAGCTATGCCTATCTCAGGTGAGAACGAGGCGATTTGTTCGATGGATTTTTGGATTTGAGAGGAATCCTTCAGCATCATTCTCGCCCCCTGGGCATAGGTTTCCACAAAGTCGTACCTGAAAGGAGCGAGGATGTCGTCGATTTGATCTTGCGTGAACTTCTCTTCGACGTCGTGAAATGCATCTACGGCTATGATACCGACAATACGATCGGGCAAACGTCTTGCGGTCTCGATGGCCACTGGTGCTCCGAGCGAGTGACCGATAAGAACGATCTGTTTTGGATCCAGCTTCTCAATAACAGCCATGACATCGTGACTAAAGGCAAGAATCGACCAATCTTTGCGGTTCCCTATTGATTCGCCATGGCCTGCTAAGTCCAATCGTATCACTTCATGTTTTTCTGAAAAATAATCTATCTGACCATCCCAGTCATTTCTATTACGGCTCCAACCGTGCACAAACATAAGAGCTGGATCTCCCTTGCCTTTAACATCATAATAGATCGGAACATTCCCTGTAGAAATAACAAAATTATCCTGTTTTTTCAAACAGCTAATAAAAATGAATGGGATTATCATTATTATTCCAAATTGTTGTAGTGTTGTCATATTTTATCCTCCTCTTTTTTATATGGCTTATAACGACCTGCATCAGTTGCCGAAACCATGCGTCTCACTGGGCTTTCAGATTTCAAATTAACTTCCTGCGGGCATCTAGCTAAGCGGATTTGCACAGGGCTGTTTCGGTCAACTGAATGCGCATGTTAGCTGGCTTAGTGAAAATAAAGAAGTATTAATGTTAATAAATTAGATTTGTTCTGGTCATTTTCATTTTATTAATATTCTTCTGCTCTATAATATACTCCACTCTTGAGGGGGTAATGATCAGGCGAACAGTTTTTAAATTTAAATGGAACCGTTTGACAATTGGTCTGGGGGCAATCTTTTGTAACATCGAAATGTAAGTGATAATGACCGGGTGAACCCGAACTACCGCTAAATCCAAGGGTATCTCCCGTTTCAACCTCTTGTCCAACCTCAACTAAAGCACCATTATGTGTTAAATGGGCATATCTAGCATATGTGCTATCTTCATGTTGGATTATAACTACATTTGCTTTTTCTGTTCCTAGATCTTTATTATAGAAATTTTCTTGAAAAAAAATAACTCTTCCCTTTCGAGCAGCAGTAATAATCGACTCTTTGGGCATATCAAAATCAACTGAATAGTAAAAAACACCTTGATGTGAGATATTCCCTCCAAAACTCTGGGAGCATAGATAGTTCTTTCCTATGGGATAAGGAAGAACATATTTGGCGTCAGATACTTTTGTATTGCTAGTGTTGATACCTTTTCCACAACTAAATATAACTATAAAAATAATCAATAATAAAATCAATACTTTTAATAGTTTAAAAATATTAGACTTACTTGTTAATAAGAAAATCATAGCTTTTCTCCTAAATATTTATTAAGTACATAGCTAATTTTAACTTGCTTCAATTATTTGGGTTGTCATCCAATTTTTTTCTGCCTTTCCTTATATCCGTTGAAATTATAAAATATTATCTTTTTGCACTTTGATTTCAATTTTTCTAATTTATCTGTTCAATTAATACTACCAGCTAACGGCAAAAATAACCTGGTGGAACATAAGGTGCACAGTACTTTGGTATTTAAAAATATGTTTTGCGTAGCTCCGCTCGTTCGGATTTGCACATCGCTGTTCCAGTCAGGTTGATTTTATTGTTATACATTTACTACCATAAGTTCTATTTACTTATTCCTTTATTGAAGAAAAATCATCTTTTTTACAGACAAAAAATTACCTACTTCCAATCTATAAAAATAAACTCCACTAGAAAGATGCTTTTTAGTAATAGAAAATTCCACTGAATAGCTTCCGGGCGCTTTCTCTTCATCGACTAAAACTGCAATTTCGTGCCCAAGAATATCATATATTTTAAGAATGATATGATCATAAGCTTCAATCTGATAGGTAATGGATGTCGATGGATTAAAAGGGTTAGGGTAGTTCTGGTACAAAGTGAAGCTGGAGCTCATTATGTTCGTATTAATTATTCCAGTTCCGGTGCTATACTTAAGAATTATACCTTTATTACCTACTGCATAACCAAGATTTGGATTTAAGAAATAAAGACCATTTAGAGTAACTTCAGGGGCTTCAAAAACCGACCAATCTAAGCCACCATTGCTGGTCTTCTTGATAGTTCCTACTAAAGCATATCCATTATCTGAATCACAAAAAAATATTTTGGCTATCCCAAAACCATTTAATACCTCTTGCCAGTCAGAACCGCCATTAATGGTTTTGTATAAGGTGCCCCCCGGGGGATCACGCCTACCACCACCAACAAACCCATTGTTACCGTCAAAAAAATAGATACCTGACATCCATAAATCTGAGCCTAAATCTATAGTAATCCAGTTGCTTCCACCATCACTGGTTTTATAAACTTTACCACCACTCACGGTACAATACCCAGTATCAGAATCGGGAAAATAAAAATAACTAATCCAACCGTCGTCATTCGGAGTATATACTGTATCCCAGGAAGCACCACCATTTGTAGTTTTTAGTATTTTCGAATTACTATAATCTTCATTACTACGTGCAATAACACCGTTATTTTCACTGGTAAACCAGAGCCCCCCAAGCTTTTGTTGAGTTTTGTTAGAGAAGTTTATGATATCCCATGATTCTCCTGCATTGGTCGTTTTGAGTAGGGGACCATCAAGTCCCGATGCATAGCCAAGGTTAGTAGTTATAAATTGGAGCATCATCAGCCCGTTTTTAGTATTTGAGTTTTTTTGTATCCAACTGCTACCGCCGTCCGTGGTTTTTAAAATGACACCTCCTTCTCCGACAATCAAGCCGGTATTCTCATTAAAAAAATAAACCGACCATAAATTCTTATCTGTGTTGCTGGTTTGAAATACCCAATTTTGGGCAATAGCATTTTGAGTAATGACAATCACTAAAAGTAATAAATAGTGCAAATGTTTCATTTTTTTACTCCTTATTTTAAAAATGTATAACGGATTGGGGTTGAGCGGATTTGAACGCGCGACAAACTTTCAAGGCATAATGAAACCGGACGCGTTTAAATTCCGACTCCAACCCCGTGTTATGCGGCATTTGTATGCTCATTTTAGAAGTATTGTATGTGTCAAAGAATATTTTTCACAATTCGAATCACTTCGATAAACATCTACACTACATTGTTTACGACCTATATTGATTTTTAAAAAGGTACTTTTTGCTCCTTTGTCACCTATGCCTCGTGAATGACCCGCATCGATTTGCCAGATGCCGTTTATTTTAGCCGATGAAAAGTTGTGTGTATGGCCGCAAATATATGCCGTAACATTATGTTTTCGTAGCAATAATTGGAACCGATGGTTATGATTCGGGTGTTCATCTAAGTTGTCACCTTTATGCCTATGACGTCCGTTATCAACATCCGGAATAGATACAATAGGTTCATGCCCAAATACAAATACAAAGGGCTTAGAATTGTTTTCTAAATCATTCTTCAACCAGATGTAAAGGGAATCGCCGACATCACCATTTGTTCCAATATCAGAAACATCATCAAAATACTGATTAATAGCAACAAAGTGTGCATTTTTATATTCAAATGAATAGGTTGTTTCTTCACAGTTTTTTGGTCCTTTATGTACTAAGCCTGGAATATCCTTTTTACCCCAATTTCTTAACCATTTCATATCCTCGGGTGTTTCGGATTCATGGTTGCCAACAACAGGATACCAATAATAATCTTTACCAAGAATTTTATTTATAGTTTCATATACTTGCCATGGAGGATCAATATCTCCTGGGCTAACCATAAAGGCACCTTTCCCAATTTTTTGAATTGCCTCACAAACTCCCATGAAGTAGTGAGAAGTTTGGTAATCAGTACCAGCAAATTCTCGCATGTCACAAGTAACATCGAAAGAAAATAACTTGTAATCATCTATTGATCTATTACATGATATTGCACTAAAACATAAAATTAGGATTGGCGAAAATATTAACCAGATAAAGGCCTTACTTCTAAAGATACTTTTCATTATTCCTCCTTCCGTGAAAGTTTTTGCCGCATAACGGGCAAGTGTCACCAACAGCCAGATTAAAATGAACATCAATTTTTCTTTTCATAAATCTGATAAAATGCCAAAATCTTAAATTCATCGAACAGCTCTGGCTGTTAGGTGCACACAATGGTTATGCTTTTATTCATGTTAATCAAACTAGATATACTATTCACCCAGACGCTTTTCCTCGTCAATTAAATCTTGAAGAACATATTTATTTTCAATCATAAATTGAATACCTATAGATGTCATTTTCCACGAACTTAGAACATCATTTCGTTGTTGAACCTGTTGTATTAGACCTTTTTTAGAAAGATTTATCAATTTATTTTCTAATTTAATAGCATGGAAACCATTATGATCTTTCGCGAGGCTTTGAGTGGTAATTGGAATACCGTATTCATATGAATTATGTAGGATCATTTGCATAAAATAAATATCATTATCGTCAAGATCACTAGACAAATCACTTGTATGGATATCTGAAGTCATATCGACATTTTTACTTATATCAGTTATTAAATGGTCTTTAAGAATTGGTAAAGCTTTAGAAATCGCTTTATAAATATTAATACTGAAAAATTCTCGATTTTTGTTTACTCGAAATTGATCAAATATCTCATGTAATTTTAATTCACATTTTTCAACATTCTCTACTAGAAAGCAAGCTCCTAAAATAAATGGTTTTGGTATCCCAGATGTATTTAATTGCTGCATTCTTTCATCAATTGTTTTTGTTGTATAACCTATTTTAATTAAGCCAGGCATTGATTGGTTAAGTAAAAAATATATATGACCTGTCAAATTTATCTTTTCCTTTTGTTACAAGCATAACGAAAAAACTCACCTGTCCGCCGACGGGCGGATCCTGTGCAGTGGAGGGTTAGGCTGCTAATTATCATCCTCACTCTCTATCTATTATCAGATTCTTTCTCTAACAAGATGAACAAAGATGAGAAGAGAAACCCACTCCATCCGTGACGCATCTGAACTACTTTCCAGCCTTCTCTAGCATATTCGTTTAATTGCTTGGTTGCTCTCTCTTCCAGCCCTTTTAAAGTCCATCGTTGACTAACTGTGATAACTTTATATTCTTTCATAGCAACACTCCTTATAATTGAAATGATCTTTAGGACATTCAAATTGTGGATTCGTTTTTAATATCCACATAGCAGCCTAACATAATAGGAGTGTATCCGTAGTTGAGATAAAAAAATCACTCATGATTA
>CAYTUQ010000014.1:0-66202 GCA_964441235.1 uncultured bacterium
TTAAGGTTTTTTTATGACCATTGTCCCACTAGTGAAAATCGGTGTTTGATAAAACTAAAAATATACATAATCGAGATAGAAATGGAATTAATCCTACTATTAAGGAATAAATAAACCACTTAGTTCTTTTCAAAAGTAGATCCTCCATAACTTTTCCGTGCCTTGGATGGCACGGTAATGAATAAATAGTTGAGCCGAATATTTCCTATAACGTTTTATGGTATGGACAGTAAGGGATAGCGGGCTTGTCAACTTATCAAGGTGCACCAAAATTGATGCTGGTGATGTTGTTTGCAAACTACTGAAACCCTTATTGGCTATACCATGTGCTGTAGCCAGTGCTTTATTAATCACTATTAATAATTTCAATTTCAGATAACTCGTTTATATCCGACAGTGTCGGATATCATTCCATTTTGGGAGTATATACGACGGTGTCGCATATACATCCCTATCACAGAATAAATTTGTTCTTCATAGATCCTTCTTGTTCACTTTTATATTATCCAATGGACTTTTAATCTTGCCTAATTCTTTGTTTGAGACATGTGTATAGATTTCTGTGGTTTTACTGCTCTTGTGTCCTAATAGCTCCTGGATATACCCCGCACTTTGTAATAAACTGTTTTTAATCCTCTTTATCAAAAATTTGTATGCATTCCCGAAGTATTTTAGTTGCTTTTCTCTATTCCTCGCATCTTTTTCTGATAGAAATTCCTCATAATAAACTAAAATAAAAGGAGCGCATTTTCTGGTGGCAAAAACTTTACCATCTTGATGTTCTTTAAATCTCTTTTCTAAATTATTAGTTTAGCCAATATATTTCCAGTCTTTAACTATCTTGCTTTTAATTATATAGACATAATACATAGTATAATAAATTTAAGTGCGGGGTATATCTGAGATCTGTTCCACTTTCCAGTAAATTTGAGAAGACTCTTGTTATAGTAAATATAAGCCTTGATTGTTCTTGGGCTATATTTCCTTCTCAACATTTCTGCTTTCAAATCCTTGAATAGAATTTTGTCTTCTTCACCCGTTTAAATTTTCAGTATGTATAGATATTTCTATCTTTGAATATCCTTCGGTTTCCCGCCGTGTCTTTTTGAAATTCACTTCGTAAGTAATTTTATGATAAAAAAGTTAAAAAACAATAAAAAATATTAGTATTAGTCACAGGTCATTAGTCGTCGGTCAATTGAGAATTTGTCCTAATGTAGAGTGATTTTATTACACAATCCTCAAATACACTATTTCACATCTCACGTTTCACGTTTCACGAATCACTAATCAAGACTTGCATATTTCAAATAAGTTGCACAGGTACCCTCATCGCTGACCATACAGGCACCTTTGGGGTCTTCGGGTGTGCAAACCTTTTTAAAGAGTTTACATTGCGTCGGAACTTTTACTCCTCGCATAATATCACCGCAAATGCATCCGGGGAATTCCTTCGGCTCGGGGAAATCCACCTGGAACTTTTTATACGCATCGAAATCCTGATATTTTTCTTTTATTTTTAATCCGCTTCCGGTAATTACTCCTAATCCTCGCCATGGCATATCGGTTGGCTCAAAAACTTCATTCATTAATTTAACCGCTTTTGTATTGCCTTCCGGTTTGACGCTCCGTACATACTGATTTTCAACTTCCGAGCGTCCCTCTGCAATTTGTTTTACTAACATAAATATTGTTTCAAGCATATCCACAGGTTCGAATCCGGAAACAACGCAGGGCATTTTATAATCCTTTGCTAAAAATTCATACATCCCGATACCGGTAATTGTAGAAACATGTCCCGGACAGATAAAACCATTCAGTGCAATATCACCGGAATCCAGAAGCGCTTTCATTGCTTGTGGCATTGTCTTATGAGATGAAAGGACAGAAAAATTATTTAGTGATTTGGATTTTGCAGCGAGAATTGATGCTGCTACTAAAGGTGCAGTAGTCTCAAAGCCAATTCCTAAAAAAACAATTTCACTATCCGGACTGTTTTCAGCAATGTCAACCGCATCCATTGGTGAATAGCATATACGAATATCAGCACCGGATGCTTTTTCTTTTGACAGACTTGAATCACTTCCGGGAACACGAATCATATCGCCGAAAGTAGTAATTATCACATCATCGAGATGTGAAATAGCAATTGCTCTATCAATAAAATCATTACTTGTTACGCAAACAGGGCAACCTGGACCGCTGATAAGATTAAGATTGTCAGGAAGGAGTTTCCGAATTCCATATTTGAAAATGGTAATCGTGTGACCTCCGCAAACCTCCATCAAATTAATTGCAGAATCCGGCATGATTTTTTTGATACTTTGTGCAATGGAATTGGATATTTGCGGGTCTCGATATTCATCAATGTATTTAACCAAAACTAATTTCTCCCTTGCTGGATTATTCCGATCCAGAGGATCGGGGTACTAATAATTTTGTTAATTTCTTTTTCTTCCCTGCCTTTTCTCACTGAACTCTGCAATTTCTCTCCAGATTTCAAGACTCTCAAGTGCCGCTTCTTCATCCAATTTTTCTATGGCAAATCCTGCATGAACAATGACATAATCTCCAATTTCCGCATCAGATAAAAGATCAAGATAAGCTTGGTATTCAACACCACCGACTTCTACTGTGGCTTTGTTATTTTCTATTGATTTAATTCTCATTGGGATTGCTAAACACATTTTATTCTTTCTAACCTGATTAATTTATCGGCTTTTCATCAATATTTTATCCATATGAACCTGTCTGCCCTGCCTGCATCCGCAGTGCAGGCAGGCAAATAATAGAATTATGCTATCCACACATAAATTTTCTTTTAAGAGAACTTTCTCATTTCTAATAACCTGTAAGCCCTTTCTCAAAGAAATCCTTATGGGAATTTTTTTATATCTCTGCGTTCTTTGCGACCTCTGCGGTGAATAATTCAGGCTAATTTAAAAACTTCTCGCACTTTCTTAATAATGCTCTGTCGCATGTTTTATTTTCGCTCCTGCAATAACTGCCTGCCCAAGAGCAATGCCACCATCATTAGCAGGAATCCTTCTATGAGTATAAACGAGGAATCCTTTATCTTCCAGGAGTTTATAAAGATGAGTCAATAAATAGATATTCATAAAAACTCCTCCAGATAATACAACTCTATTTATTCCCGTTACTTCTCTCGATTTTTCAACTACTAAACAAAGAATCTTCGCAAGTCCATTGTGAAATTTTACAGATATTTTACTTGATTTTTCCCCCTTCTGAACATCCTCAACCACTTGCCTTATCATTGTTTTCCATTGTATTATATATGTCCCATTATCTCCAGACAGGGTGAAATTATAAAAATCATCAGACTCATCCTGAATACACTGTTCAAATTCTACAGCTGCTTGTCCCTCGTAATTCACACTATTTCTAACTCCTGCTATTGCTGCTACTCCATCAAAAAGCCGCCCGCAACTGGAAGTCAATGGTGAATTAAATCCTTTTTTGATTAAATTCAAAACAATCTCTTTCTTATTTTGCTCTATCTTATTGAGGAAGTCTAAGTCCAAATTAAACAGCTCTTCTCCATAAGTTTTATATAAATAGCTAAAAGCCATTTGCCATGGGTTATCAATTGCCGCTTCACCTCCAGGCATTTGTACAGTTTCAAAATAACCTAATCGCTTGAATTTATGATATTCTGTTAGTAGAATTTCTCCACCCCAGATTGTGCCATCAATGCCAAAACCCGTACCATCAAGAACTACGGCGATTGTAGGACTATCAACTCCATTTTCCGCCATACATGAAACAGCATGAGCATGATGATGCTGAATACCGATCTTCTTCACTTTCTTTCCACTCTCTGTAAAATCAGGGTATTCATTTGCATATTTTGTGCTTAAATAATCCGGGTGAAGATCGTATGCTATTATTACAGGCTCAATATCAAAAACTTTTTTATAATGTTTTACTCCCTCTTCAAGTGATCGTAAAACTTCATAATTTTCCATATCTCCAATATGGTGGCTCAAATAAACCAGTTCTCCTTTTGCCAGAGCAAACGTATTCTTCTGCTCAGGACCGCATGCTAATATTGGCTCATTAAATTTAGACTCCAGTTTAATGCTATCCGGAGCATATCCTCGTGAACGCCTTACAGGATATTCCAATCCATTCCATATTCTATAAACCGAGTCATCACAACGAATATTAATTTCTCTATTATGAAGAAGGAAAAAGTCGGCAATTTTGGATAACCGATTAAGTGCTTCCGCATTTGAAAAAACAATCGGCTCATCACTGACATTACCACTAGTCATAACAAGAGGATTTGGGAAAAAGTGGAATAAAAGATGATGGATTGGTGAATATGGCACCATTGCCCCAAGATAGTGATTGTTTGGCGCTACCGAATAAGTAACATCCTTATTTTTTCTCTTTCTCAAAAGCACAACCGGATGGGCAACACTTTCAAGAAGGGTTTTTTCCTGCTTACTGGTCTCACAAAATAAACCCACACTTTTAATATCGGGAAACATTACTGCAAAAGGTTTATCCTCACGAAACTTTCTTTTCCGAAGAGTGGATACTGCCTTTTCATTCAACGCATCACATGCAAGATGAAAGCCTCCTATTCCCTTCACGGCAATAATTTTACCTTCTTTGAGCAATTCGGAAACTTTTTTAAATAATATTTCGTTATCGCCGGAAGTTCCTCCAATAAGAATTTCTTTACCATGATTGTCACGCAGATAAACCTTTGGTCCACAAACTGAGCAGGCATTGGGTTGTGCATGAAAACGCCGGTTCATGGGATCGTCATATTCTTTTTGACAGACTTCGCACATTTTAAAAATTTCCATAGATGTCATCGGTCTGTCATAAGGTACATCCTCAATAATTGTATATCTGGGACCACAATTCGTGCAGTTAATAAAGGGATATAAATAACGCCTATCGTCCGGATCAAAAAGTTCTCTTAAACAATCCTCACAAACATCGAGATCAGGTGAAACCTGGGCTACTTTTTCCTTGCTTGATTCACTTTCCTTTATGCTAAAATAATTAAATAGTTCAGAGGAGCCTTTTACTTTAATATCAAATGAATCTATTCGACTTCTCAGCGGCGGATCGTGTTTTAATTGTCTCTCAAATCTTGATACTCCTTCCTCATTCCCCTGAATTTCTATTTTTACACCTGTAGCATCATTCAATACAAATCCGTTCAGTCTATTGCTTACTGCAAGCTTATACACATGAGGGCGAAATCCAACACCCTGCACAATTCCAGTTACAGATATTCTATGAGTTATAATTTTCTTTATTGCTATTTCCATAATCAGTGGATAGGCAATTCGTAATTATTATACAAATTAACTATAAATTTGCTAAAGAGTTTAAAAAAAGTGAAAAATGAAGTACGATTTTTCAGTAATAATATCTATTTCAAATCGTTATAGGCTTTTTCAAATGCCTCCAGTTCCTTCAAAACAAATGGCATCATCTTCAGAACCGTTGAAAGACCAACAACAGGGATAGTTAAAATCAATGAATCTATAATTTCGTCACGGGTAGCACCGGCTTTTACAGCTTTCGGTATTATAATTTTTATCGCATCAGGAGATGGGCTATTAACCTGAATTGCAAGCATAATTAGCTGTCTCGTTTTTTCATCAAGACAAGTACCGAGATTATTAACCATTTTTTGATAACTACTGAGAACATCTTTTCGATTCTTCATTAAAAAGGTCAAACCGTCTTTATCTAAATCTTCCCATTTAAAATTTTCCATCATTTCTCCTAATCATCTTACGATTTTTACAAAATAATAAATTTGTTGCGGCATTAATGTAAATTCCGATATTTAGAGAACCTAATATCAGAAAGGCTATTTCACTTCTTCCAGCCAGCCCCTTGTATCCTCAATATCCCCAACATGAAGTGCCGTCAAATGCTTATATAATTTTGTTGTAATAGGACCGGCTTCTTTTCCATCAGCATAGAATTTATAGATTTTACCATTATAACCAAGACTGCCAACTGGAGTAATAACAGCAGCAGTTCCACATGCTCCAGCCTTAGCCATTTTGGGTATTTCAGTAACATGAATACGGCGTTCTTCAAATGTCAAATTAAATTCTTCTTGCGCAACCTGCACTAAGGAGCGGCGTGTAATGCTATCCAAAATAGATGCAGACTTTGGCGTAGCAAGTGTACCATCTTTAAAAACAAAAAAGATATTTGCTACTCCCGACTCTTCAAAATATTTATGTTCGACAGGATCAAGATATACTACACCATTAAAACCCTCTTCACGGGCATATTTCAATGGGAGTAATGAAGCGGAATAGTTACCACCGGCTTTTGCTGCTCCAATACCATGAGCTGCACAACGATCAAAAAATGTTTCAACCTTAAGACTGATTGGCTTAAAACCCTCCTTGAAATACGGCCCAACTGGAGAGACAAATACGCAAAATAAATATTCAGGTGCAGGACGAACACCAAGATTTTCGCCCATCCCAATAAGGAAGGGACGAATATATAAGGAAGCTCCATAACCATAAGGCGGAGCATATTCTTTATTAGCCTTAATTGTTTCTGTAATACCTTTCATAAATAACTCTTCCGGCACTTCTGCCATCATGAGTCTTTGTGCTGACTTTTGAAATCGTCTTGCATTTTCATGTGGTCTAAAAAGCAGAATTCGACCATCTTTCGATGTTTGAGCTTTCATTCCCTCAAATATCTGCTGTCCATAGTGAATACTTGTAGCACCTTCATCAATAGATATTTTATTTTCAGTAACCAATTTGCCTTCGTCCCACGAACCATCCTTCCAATGTGCATGAAAACGATAAGGTACATATCTGTAACTAAAATCTAATTCATCCCATTCAACTTTTTTTAAATCCATGACTTTCCTTTCTATTTATTAAATCTTGACCTTAATTTATAAAGAAAAATTCTTTATTTAAAACATTTAAATTAAATATTCTAAGACCTACTCAATTTAATCTTGTACTTGATAATTAACTCTCATTATTACTTCCGCAATAGATTTTAATGACAAATGTCATGCCATCCATTCGTAATTTCCTATCCTATACCCCTAACCTGGATAAACCCCGTGGAATAACTATCATAATGATCGTTCACCAGAATAAATAGCAATATTCAACGGGGTAGACCAGAATTTCAAATTTCAAATTGCAAACTTCAAAATGCAAATTCAAGATCGCCTTCTCTAATCTCAGCCTCCGAAAATAATTTGTGTCACAGATGTCTCTGAAAAAATTTGACATTTAATATTTGCAATTTGATATTTGATATAAAGTTGAAACACGTTTTTAGCGTCGAGAATTCCAAACTTTCATTGCATATTTGCTCCGAAGGTCACATAGGACTCCGTTGGAGAATCCCTTTGGGACAAGAATTTGAGAATTAAGAGACTAAGTATTTACAACAGCAAATATCTACAAATAAAAATAAAATTAAAATCATATTCTCTTATCGATAGAAATAAATTATCTTTTCCTAAAACTGAAAATACAATTATTTAAGTTTTATTGGAATTAGGAATGAATATAGCAACCTGCTACATATAAAATTAATATTTGACTTAATAGATATACAGGTTAAATTATCAAAGTAGTGTTATGTTAAATTCAAATTATTTTTTGAGTAATGCAGTGTTGGTGAACTTGGAATAAAAATTGCGATTTTTTTAGTAGAAGATTAGGTACCATTGAAATAACAAATAAAACTATTTACTAGGAGGAATTATGCACAAGAAACTTTTTATACCCGGTCCAGTGGACGTCCGTCCGGAAATCTTAGAAGCAATGGCAACACCTATGATAGGACATCGAACAAAAGAGGCATCTGCATTAGGTGAAAGCATTTGCAAAAATATTCAAAAACTTTTTTACACTGCTAACCCGATTCTACTTTCAAGCAGTTCCGGTACAGGGCTAATGGAAGGTTCTATACGCTCTCTTACTGCAAAACGTGCCGTCGTATTTTCAATAGGCGCCTTTGGAAATCGCTGGGCAAAACTGGCAAAATCCAATAATGTACCGGTTGACAAAGTTGAAGCAGAGTGGGGACAACCAACATTACCAGAAATAGTTGATGAATATCTTTCTACCGGGAAATACGATGTCTTCACCATTACACACAATGAAACCTCTACAGGAGTTATGAATCCTGTTTATGAAATTGCAGAAATCCGAAAAAAATACCCGGATGTACTCTGGTTAATGGATGCAGTGTCCTCTATGGCAGGTGTGAAAATCGAAGTTGATAAATTAGGTGTTGATGTTTGCATCACCTCTACCCAAAAAGCTATTGGCTTACCACCGGGAATGTCTATTTGTTCTATCACCGAAAGAGCTCTTGAACATGGTAAACAGGTAGAATTTCGCGGAACATATCTTGATCTTTTAGCACTGTACGCATATATGCAGAAAAAACCGTATCAATATCCCTCTACCCCATCAATAGCCCACATGTTCGCACTGGACAAACAGCTTGATTACATTTTGAATGAAGAGGGGCTGGAAAATCGCTATGCCCGCCACCTGGAAATGGCAAAGATAACAAGAGCATGGGCAGATGAAAATTTTGAACGCTTTGCAGCTAAAGGATATGAATCACAAACTCTCACAACTATAAAAAACACTAAGGGAATTTCAATTGCCGAATTAAATAAGCGAATCGGAGAATTGGGCTATCAGATTTCAAACGGTTATGGTGATTTAAAGGAAAAAACTTTCCGTATCGCTCACATGGCAGACCGTAAAGTAGATGAACTGAAAGAACTCTTGAACGTAATTGACAAAGAAATCGCTAAAATGTAAAAAATAATAACCACTAAGACGCCAAGACACAAAGATTTGAAAATGCAAATTATTCCAACGGAATCTCTATGAGAAAAAGTTTATTATATAATAAAAAACTTAGTGCCTTCGTGGTAAAAAAAAGGAATCAAAAATGAAAATATTAATCACTGACGGTATAAGTAAATACGGGCAGGAAATATTATCTAAAGCCGGTATTGACTTTGACATCAAGCATTACGAACCGGAAAAATTAATTAAAGTAATTCCTGAATATGAAGGAATCCTCGTCCGCTCGGCAACAAAAGTCCCTCGAGAAGTCATAGACGCCGGTAAAAAATTAAAACTCATCGCTCGCGGTGGTGCCGGGATTGATAATATTGATCATAAATATGCTCGCTCAATTGGCATTCCAGTACTAAATACCCCGGGAGCAAATTCTGCATCAGTATCGGAATTGGTATTCGCTCACCTCTTTGCTTTAGCCCGTTTCATTCCACAAGCAAATATCACCATGCGTAAGGGCGAATGGAATAAAAAGGCATACAAAGGTATTGAGCTTGCCGGTAAAACACTTGGTATCATGGGCTTTGGAAAAATAGGTAAAATCACAGCGAAAATGGCACTCGGGTTGGGTATGCAAGTACTGGCTTTTGATATTGCGGATATCAAAACTGACTTGGATGTTACTATGACGAGTAAGGAAGATGTGCTGAAGAACTCGGACTTTATCACGCTGCATGTTCCCAAAATGGCAGAACCATTCATTACAGAAAAAGATATCAACTCGATGAAAGATGGCGTATTTATCATTAATTGTGCCCGTGGTGGTGTAATAGATGAAAAAGCGCTCCTCAACGCGTTGAATTCCGGTAAAGTCGATGGTGCAGGAATTGACGTGTGGATGGAAGAACCAACGAAAAATATGGAATTGATAAACCATCTAAAAATATCAGCAACTCCGCACATTGGTGCTGCTACTGCAGAAGCACAGGACCGAGTTGGGATTGAAATCGCAAATAAGATTGTCGAGACATTCAAATCACTTTAGTAAATTGAGATTGCTCACCGCTCCAGAGGAGTCCCTTTAGGGCAGAAAACGCCGAGTTCGCAGAGTTATCTTTTTTTAAATGATTAGCGAAAAATTTATTAAACGACACATTTCTTAGTAAAAACCAGTACTAAAGTATTGACTTGATTTTTTAACTTCTTTGCGTACTTAGTCTCATGGAGATCCCTTTGGGACGACCTCTGTCCCAGAGGGATTCCTCTGGAACGGGAAAAAGGGAGACACATGGTTAAAATCAAAGGATTTAAGGGAATTCGCCCAAAAAAGGGACTTGCAGAAAAAATTGCATCTAGACCTTATGATGTTCTAAACTCTGAAGAAGCACGGATTGAAGCAAAAGGCAATCCCTACTCGTTTTTACATATCGTAAAATCCGAGATTGAATTACCGAAAGATATTAATCACTATCATGAAAAAGTCTATCTGAAAGCAGCCGAAAATCTAAGGAGTTTTATAAAAAAAGGATGGTTGATTCAGGAGAAAAGTGAAGCGCTCTATATTTACAGACAAATTATGAATGGTCATGCACAATACGGTTTGGTCGTCGCTGCAAGTGTTCAGGATTATTTGGATGGGAAAATCCGCATCCACGAGCTAACGCGTGAAGTAAAAGAAAAAGACCGCATCAATCATGTAAAATATACAAACGCAAATACCGGTCCCGTTTTTCTCACTTACCATGCACAAGAAAATATTGACGCAATCGTCAAACGAATAACAACTCAGAATGAACCGGAATATGACTTTACAGCAGAGGATGGTATTAGACATACTCTATGGATTGTTAAAGAAGAACCTGATATTAAACAATTCATTTCTCTTTTTGAAAAAATCCCTTATACATACGTTGCAGATGGTCACCACCGCTCAAAATCTGCAGCAATGGTTGGTGAAATTCGCCGAAAGGAGAATAAAAACCACACTGGCAAAGAGGAGTACAATTGGTTCTTAGCGGTATTGTTTCCCCACGATCAACTGAAAATTCTGGATTACAACCGCGTTGTAAAAGACCTTAACGGATTATCCGAATCTGAATTTTTAGCCAAAATAAAAGAAAAATTTGATGTGGTCGAAGTATCTTCTCAGAAAGAAGCAAAGCCATCCAGAGCAAATTATTTCGACATATATCTGAATTACAAATGGTATGTCTTAAAAGCCAAACCCAGTACATTTAACCATGACGATCCAGTTTTGAGTCTGGATATATCCATTCTTCAAAACAACTTACTGACACCAATTCTTGGAATTGGCGATCCTCGTAAAGATGAACGTATAGATTTCGTGGGTGGAATACGTGGGCTAAATGAACTCGAGAAACGTGTGAACTCCGGTGAAATGGCAGTAGCATTTGCTCTTTATCCTACATCTATTGAGCAGCTTATGGCTATTGCAGATGCAGGAAAACTTATGCCGCCAAAGTCAACCTGGTTTGAGCCAAAGTTAAGAAGCGGTTTGATAATTCATTCGCTGGATTAAATATTTTCACAAGCATTAAAAAAGGTGGGTGATTCCAAATGTTCGCCCACCTTCTCTTCATTCCAACGGTCTATCGCAGGAACGAGGATAGATGGACAGCTTTCTATTCCCAGGCACTTTATATTCCCATCCCTTTTTATTCTACCTTCATTTTCATAAATTGAAAAGTCATACAAAGGTCTAGCATGAACAAAAATATTTCCCGCAGAAATTTCATCAAAACCGGTACTCTTGCCGGGCTTGGGATTATAGTTGGATTTACGGCAAAGAATAGATTTGATATCATCATTAAAAACAATATATATACAGATGTATTATAGGGGAATGTTCTACAACGCAATAGGTAGGTTACTTTATTATCAAATTAAAAATATATAGATCAAGAAAATGAAATATGCTATAATTGGTGATATTCACGGTACAGAATTAAAAGATTTAGAAACAGCACTGGATAATGAAAATCCAGATGTAGTAATATGCACAGGCGATTTCGACCAGACGAGGTCAATACACCAATTCATTAACCTTGAAAGAAAATATACGGATGCCGGGAAAAAGGTGATAAAAGTTCCTGGTAACCACGATCACGCCATTTTAAATAATCTTCCAATCACATCAGGAGCACTAGTGATGCAGGGTAAAACAATTCGGCAACTCCATGAGGAACTAAATAATGATCCCGTAAGCAAGAAATACATCAGTGCTCTCGTAAATTCAAATAATAGGGTTAAAATATTTTTAGATAAAGAGAGATTTAGCAAAACATATCAGACAATAATTATACACGGTGCCTATGATGGCAATTTGCGAAGCTTCCCTGATTGCCCACCAGAAATAAAAGATTTGTGGAGACGATTGTTAACGTTTGATGACTGCAAAAAAAATCTCAGAGTCATGGATATAGAGGGTGATAAAATTATGATAAGAGGACATGACCACTATGCTATCTATATATATGAAGACCCAGATGAAGGAATAATTGTAAATGAACCAAAAATAGATATATCAGCATATAAATTATACAAACACAGGAAACATATTATAAATCCAGGGGCACTTTTCGATGGAATCCTTGCTATAATTAATACAAAAGTTCCTGGTGAAGAAGTTCCAATTTTGAAATACCTTAGAGTATAATTTACCTAGCAGTTCTTTGTTAAATCGCTACGTTCTCGGCAAGGGAGATAAATCCGGATATAAGTGTCTTTTTTTTCAATAACGATTTCAACGATTACGCTCTTCAAAATGCCTTGAAAATTTTAAAGTTGCTCGAGAATTGATGTCATAGAAGGCTTTTTTGACTTACTTCAGAGATATATAAATCCTTTTGTATATCGCAACATTTTCACCTATAACAACGAAATGTACTACTTCCGGAAGTTCATGATTTTCCAAATATTTCAGCGTTTCTGAAATTGCTATCTTCGCAGCTGACTCTTTTGGATATCTATAAACTCCGGTACTAATTGCAGGAAACGAAATAGATTTCAGTTCATATTTAGTTGCAATCTTAAGACAATTCCGGTAACAATCAGCAAGCAGATTTGGTTCGTTATAACTACCATTACGCCATACTGGACCAACCGTATGAATGACATACTTCGCTTGAAGATTATAGCCTTTCGTGATAACCGCTTGCCCGGTAAATAAACCATCAGGATATTTTTTCTTTCTTATTTCTCTGCACTCTTCAAGAAGCCTACATCCTGCTGCCCTGTGAATAGCACCATCAACGCCGCCTCCACCAAGCAGATATCTATTCGCAGCATTTACAACTGCATCAACTTTCTCTTTCGTTATATCAGCATCGACAATAACAATTCTATCTAATAAATTCATGACACCTCCTGGTATTATTTCTTCTTTTTTTATGAAAGGATTTAATCTGAAAGCGTTCTAATTTCTTCTTCTGTTGCAGGTTTTATTTCTACTGCTTGACCGCCGCCGGGGGCAAGAGACACTGCAAGTGTATCCGTGTTATCAACTAATACTTTTGTGATTTCCACGTCATAAGGATTATCTTTCCAATCGGCATCAGCATCATCAGCATAAATATTTGCTGTATATTCTCTACCAGATTCTAAGAATGTTAATGGTATTGCAAACTTGCAAGAATTTTCATCGGTGATGCTCCCAATATACCAATTCGCACCACTTTTCCTAGCAATAGTAACATAGTCTCCGATTTTCGCATTCAATACTTTAGTTTCGTCCCAATCGGTTGGAACATCCTGAATAAATTTAAAAGCCGGCACAGACGTGCCTTCTGATTGATTTTCATAATTTTCAGGTAGGTCGGCTGCCATCTGTAGCGGGCTGTAAAGTACAACATATAACGCCAACTGCTTCGCAAGTGTGGTATAAACGCGGTTATCTTTTCTATACTCATCAAAGGTTAAATCAAAAATTACGGGAGTATAATCCAATGGTCCTGCCAACATTCTGGTAAATGGAATAATAGTCGTATGTTCCGGCGGATTTCCATCACTCCAGGCATTATATTCCATTCCCCTGACACCTTCTCTTGTCATCATATTTGGATATGTTCGGCGAATGCCAGTTGGCTTTATAGGTTCGTGAGCATCTATCATCAGATGATGTTCCGCCGCTTTTTTTACGACCATACGGTAGTGATTCACCATCCACTGCCCGTGATGATGCTGTCCTTCCGGAACGATTGTTCCCGCATATCCGGTTTTAACAGCAGGGATACCTAATTTTTCATATAATGAGAAAGCCGAATCAATTTGTTCTCCATAAGTTGGTATGTCTCCACCCGTTTCATGATGCCCTATAATTACAACTCCATTTTCACGTCCATATCGCACCACCTCTTCTAAATCAAAATCGGGATAAGAAGTTAAAAAATCAAATGCATGCCCTTTTAACCAATAATCCCAGCCAAGATTCCAGCCCTCTATTAATAAAGCAGGGATACTATATTTACTGGCAAAGTCTATATACCGCTTTGCATTCTCGGTAGTTGCTCCATGTTTTGGTCCGGTATGCCAGGTATATTTCCCGGTGTGCATTCCCCACCAGATACCCATATATTTCATCGGCTTAATCCATGAAGTGTTTTTTAGAACACATGGCTCATTAAGATTTACAATTAGGTGAGATTCAATTAGACCTCCTGGATCCGTTGCAATTTGTATTGTTCTCCAGGGAGTACGATGCAGTGTTGAAGCTTTAACCTTCACTCCATCCGGCCATGGAACTAACTCAGTTTTAAATGTAAGCTGTTTACCTTTTACAGCGGAAAGAGTCATTCCTGCATAATCCGTAAGATCAGCTTCGTGGATGCTTAGATAAATTCCATTACTAGTTTCCATCGTTATAGGAGTATTTACCGCTTCAATCTCGCTAAGAGGCGTGTGTCTATAAAGATGCTCATAACTATCATAATCCGCTGGAATCCACCAGGCGGTATAACCATCTAATAAGCAAAACTGAGTTTCTTCTGACATAATCTCAAAATCCTTAAGATTCGGCTGTTTGGGTAAAATATAACGAAAACCTACACCGTCATTATAAGCTCTGAATATTAGGTGCATTTGCCGATTTAGCGGTGTTTTTTCTTTTAGTTTAACGATGAGTTCTTTGTAGTGATTTCTTATCTTATTCGTTGTACCCCAGATGGGTTTCCATGTTTCATCAAAACTTCTCTGAGAACTTCCGACGATTGAAAAATTTTTCTCCATCGGTTTAGTAGATTTAAATTGAAATCCCAATCGTGACGGCTGTATGACAATTTTACCATCATAAGAAACAGAATAATAGGGCATACCATCCTGAATCCTGAAATTGACATTCACTTTTCCATCAGGAGAGACTACACTTACAGCATTTTTTGTCTTTGATGCACCACACATCAGAAATGCTAACATTAGCATTGTAGAAAAAATCAGATTAAAACTACGACGCATAATAGACTCCTTTTTTAATTTACCATTGTCAATTTACAATTATCAATTTTAAATACTAAGTGTATTTTTCCAGAGGCCAAGAATAACTACTCAGAGAATCCCTTAATAAACTAATAACGAATCAAAATTTTTTATTTGAGTAGAAAAAACCATTTGTATAAATTCCAATTAGTCTGAACTATTCATGTACTCTTTCCAAAGGAATCCCGGGATTAGCTTTTAAATTATTCAGGTTAGATAATTCGTAAAACAAGAAAATTCTTGACAAAGGGAAGATATTTTTATATATTTACTTTGTTTTTCAAAGTACTTTGATGAAAGGAGAGGTTTTATGGGAAAAGATAATAAGGAATTTGAAGAAATTGCTCAAGGTGAAGAGATAAAAATTATTCACCAAATGATCGAAAAAACCAAGTCTGATACTGCCGAGTCTGGTGCTGAGCTGATCATGTGGGGATGGTTGGCTCTTGCTGCTTGCGTTTGTCTTTATACTCTCGTTTTTCTGGGGCTGCCCCATTTAGCCTGGCTTCCATGGGCTGTTTTGATGCCAATTGGGGCAATCGTTCAAATAGTTAAAGAAATCAAACAAAGAAAAAGAATCAGAGTTTCTACATATACCGATCATGCAATTTCAAGTTTATGGCTAGCGTGTAGTATATCAATTTTTATGGTTGCATTCCTGGCTGCCCCTCTGGGTGCAGTTACTTATGAATTTTTAACACCTGCAATTTCGATTATTATAGGTATTGCCATATTTACATCCGGACAGATTGTTGAGTGGAAACTGATGAAAATTTGCGGTTTGGTCTGGTGGTCTTCAGCAGTGATTATGATGTTGATTCACTGGCATCTACATACGGGCGTTTTCGCCATATCAATAATTTTGGGCTATCTCGTGCCCGGGTATATCCTAAGAAGAAACTATTTGAGGAATTGATATGACGACATTTCAGGAACTTGATCCTGTCATTCACTCGAGAATTCGATTATCCATTTTATCAGTTTTAATATCGGTAAAAGAGGCTGATTTTATCTATTTAAAAGAGGCAACCGGGACTACTGATGGTAATTTGAGCACTCATCTTTCAAAGTTGGAGCAAGCAGGATATGTTAAAATCATAAAAGGATTTGTAGGTAAAAAGCCAAGAACAACCTGCTCTATTACAAATGATGGCAAGGATGCATTTTCCAAATACGTTAAAAATTTAGAACAATTTATACATCCAGGTGAATAGAAGGACATATATGTTGAGGAATAAAACAACTCTGGTAATTATTTTCGTAATTTCTATATTTATTAATCAAGCCCTTTCATATCATAATAGTAAACAGATTGGTATTGTCAGTGGAAAAGTACTGGATTCAAAAAATGCACCACTACCGTTTGTCAATGTATTTTTTACGGATGGAATGGAAGGAACTATGACCGATGAGAATGGCTACTTTAAGATTGAGACTAACCACTTCGGCAAACGTGTATTAAGAGTTTCGCATATAGGTTATGAACAGAAAGATATTGATGTGATTGTTAAGAAAGTAGCTCCAGTTATATTAAATATCACTTTAGAGGAATCTTACATTGAGATGGAAACTGTTACAATCACTGCAAGCTCTTTTACAGCAGCTGATAAAGAAGGGCAAACACTGACCTTGCTTGATGTTGTAACCACTGCTGGTGCAGCTGCCGATATTTTCAAAGCTATTCAAACATTTCCCGGTGTTACGCAGGTTGATGAAGGAGCAGGAATGTTCGTACGAGGTGGTGATGTATCTGAAACAATTGTTATGCTTGATGGTGCAACCTTAGTTCACCCTTATCGTTATGAATCGGATACCGGCGGATATTTTGGTATGATAAATCCATTCCTCTTGTCAGGTACTTACTTTTCTTCAGGCGCTTTTTCAGCGAAATACGGGAATGCATTATCCGGCGTATTGGCAATGGAATCACTTGGAATGCCTGAATCCAAGTCAGTAGATTTTGGTATGGGGCTGGCAGCAATATCTCTGGGAGCCAGCTACCCGATTATTCCCGAAAAATTAGGTGTCCGACTTTCTGGAAATTATTCAGATACAAAAACACTGTTTAAAATAAACGGTGGCACAGAGAAGTTTGACAAATTTCCACTGTCCTGTGATGGTAATTTAAGTATTATTTATAAGTATTCAAATCGTGGGTATCTGAAATATTTTAATCATTCCGCACAGGACGACATTGGTGTTTTATATGAATCGCCGACTTATTCTGGAAATTTTATAAGTGGTACAGACAACATCCTGAATAACGTTTACTGGAAACAGATGTTTGGTAAAAAATTGTTGACTAAATCCAGTCTTTCGCAGAATCGCTTTCATCAAGATATAATAGTAGGCAACCTGAGCCTAAAAAATTCAGATGTATTTATAAAGTGGAGAACGGATATAACTTATACAGCATCAAAGAAACTTAAAATTAACAGTGGATTCGAGATAGACAATACGGAATCAACTGTTTCCGGATCATACCCTGATGACGAGAATAATCTTCATCCGGATGCAGCATCAATAACATTTTCCGATGACTATTCTGCATTTCATAATGGTCTATACCTTGAGAGTGAGATCAATTTTTCACAAAGAATCTTTACCATTAGTGGTCTTCGTGTTGATTATCTTAGTGAAATAAACGCTTATACAATGGACCCACGATTTTCTATCGGCTATCGTTTTACCGATACCCAGATATTTAAACTGGCAACCGGGAGATACCATCAATACCCAAAGGCACAATGTATTGATGCTCATTATGGAAATCCTAACCTGCTGCCTCTGGAAGCGATCCATTATGTGGCAGGTTATGAATTGAAGTCAGAGATTACAAACTTCAGGGCTGAGCTCTATTATAAAGATTACAATAACTTGCCAATCAAGGATTATGAGCAAAATTTTGCCAGTGATGGATATGGGTACTCTTATGGAACAGATATTTTCATAAAAGGTAACCTGCCTTTTATCTCAGGTTGGATGTCCTATAGTTATCTTGTTTCTGAGCGAAAGGAACTTGAATACTTGAAATTGGTTCCCACAGATTATGATATTCGCCATAACTTTATCGCTGCTCTTAAGTCCAGGATAGGAGAAAGAAACTCCTTTAGTTTGACATATCGCTACACATCTGGAAAGCCATATACAGCGACGTTAAACCAATGGAACTCAGACCGCCTGCTCTCCATCCAGAGATTAGATATATCATGGAGTTATTTTACGTTTTACAGCGGAGGTAACTTTCTTGTTCTATATGCTGCAGTTTCAAATTTGCTTGATCGCAGAAATTTATACGGTTACAGATATAATCCGGAATACACCGAGAGAACCGAATTGAAGAGCACATTTGGTAGAAGTATTTATTTTGGCTTCTCTATCAGTTTGAGATAAAAATTTTCATATAAAATTATAAAAATGGAAAGGGATAAAGATGATACGTAATTTTTTAGTATTGTTAATGTTAACTATGCCGGTTTTGAGCCAAACTGTTGAGAAATATATTCTTCAAGGAAAGGACAAGATAGAATCTGCTTACTCACAGTGGAATATGAATGGAATGCTTGAAGCACGTGCTGTATTTGAGAGGCTATTGACAAAAAGTGATAAGGATTGGTTATTGTACTATTACATTGCTTATTGTGATTATCGGTTGACGAACTACTCATTTAGTGAAAATGATAAGAGAGCAGCAAGAAAATATGTTCGTGATGGAATTAAAAGACTGAAAGTATGTATTGATGAGAAATCAGATTGCGCTGATGCCTATGCCCTACTCTCTTCATTTTATGGTAACAAAATTGCTTTGAGCCCGTGGTCAGGCTTCTGGAACGGGCCAAAGTCAGGAAGGATGATAGAAAGGGCTTTTTCATTAGAGCCAAATAATCCAAGAACCCATCTTATCAGTGGAATTTCAGCCTTTTATACACCTGAGAAGTGGGGTGGAGGCAAGGAAATGGCAAAAGAAGCTCTTGGAAAGGCAATAGAACTTTTTAATTATGAGAATTTGGAAGCGATAATGCCGGATTGGGGGCATAGCGAATCTTATGGATGGCTGGGATTGGTGGAATTGGCTATGGGTGATACAAATAACGCTGTAATAAACTACAGAAGAGCGCTGGAAATAGACCCCGATAATGGATGGGTAAAATATAGGCTTTTGCCACAAATTAGTGGAAGTAATGAATGAGTATTATATGGAAAACCAAAATTATATTTACCACCTTTCAAAATTAAATGCTTCGATAAGCGGTACACTTTTCCATCTATCTCGTCTCATCTCGAAGAGATCCTTCGTAGAAGTCCTCCGTGACCTTTGGGATAGAGACCTCTTTGAGGTGGAGATCTAAGAGATATATATGGGATATCATAGGAAATTTTCCGTGCATTGACAATGTTGCACCAATAGTGATAAATAATTTTATTTATTATTTAGAAGTCACATGGAAATACTTTATTGCTTAATATTAATACCAACAATGTTACTTTCTCAAACATTAATAAATCCTGGTACTATTGTATTTAAGTCAGGAAAAATAATTCAATGCCAACTAAAAGGTTTTTCAAAAAATACAGTTTGGTTTAAAAGCACACAAAAAAGCAATGCTTCTGATTTACTTGTTTTGCAGAATATTTGTCTAAATGGAACGGGCGTTGTCTATTCTGAATCAGAGGAATATTTATATAGTCTTGACTCTTTAACAAATTATTCATCAAAAAGAAAAATCAATTCACAAATATCTGATATTAATAAAGATAGTAGTAACAAACATGAATTTTCGATAGCCATTGGACTACTTACCACAGCAACATTTTTTGAGATTGTTAAGGCTATAGTAATATCATTTGGAGCAACTGAAAGTACTGATTATGGTTCATACCAAACGCATCTTGGCTATAGATATTTTCGCAATAAACATTGGATTTATGGAATTGACTTTAGTTATGAACAATATGGCTAAAAATTATATTCTAAATCGGACAACAAGATGACAGGCAAAATATTTTCAAGATATTTAACACTTGCATTAAATGTGTCTTATTATTGGGTACAATACAAGTGGCTTCATTTTTACTCTGGCTTAGGAATTGGATTAACCCATGTACAACATGAAACATATGGAATAATCAGTGCCAGCCCTAATAGATTTAGTGGAGTAGGTTTGCAATTCAATTTACTTGGAGCCAAAATAGCTAAAAAATTATCTTTAATGACGGAAATTGGTGCTGGTTACCGAGGCGTTTTTACAATTGGACTAGCATATCATCTTTAAAGAATTAAAAATATAGGTTCTTACCAAAAAAGGAGCTACCTAAAATTATAACTGGGGGTAACCTCATGATTTGCTACATAATTTTTGGTTTCTTGATATTCAATAACTTGTTATTTAATCTAATGTTACTTTATAAAATCAAGGCATACTTCAACTTTTCCGATGCATCTCTTTTATTTGCCTTTTCCTTTAATGAATTATAATTTTATTGAGGTGAATATTTTTAGGAGATATAATGAAAATTAAAGCAATAATCCATAAAGCTGATGAAGGAGGATATTGGGCTGAAATTCCCTTTATCCCAGGCTGCGCTACTCAAGGAGATACATTTGAAGAACTATTAACTAACATTTATGAAGCTGTTGAAACTTGTCTCTCAATAGATGTCGAAGAACATAAAACTAATGAAAAAGGTAAAGTGATGGAGATTATTGTTTGAAGGCTGTTACAGGTAAGGAATTTGCTCGTCTATTAGAGAGTAAAGGTTGGATATTAAGTAGAATAAAGGGTAGTCACCATGTTTATACAAAGATTGGAAATCCTGCTAGAATTTCAATTCCAATTCATGGTAATAAACCTTTAAAAGTCGGTTTACTATGACATTTTATGAAAATTGCAAATATAAAAGAATATGAATTATAATATCAATATATAACAATTGCCTTCATCCAATACCAATATCTTTTATTTTTTAAAAACTCATAGACTTTATGAAAAAATTTTATTCTGTATTTATATTAAATTAAAACGGTGTGATCAAATCGAATCCTGTTAAACATTTCAAAGGAGAATAGACAAATGTCCTTTCCTGTAATTAAAAAATCTTTGTTTTATCTTATTGCTATCCTTCTAAATTACTCGCTCTGTTGGTGTCAAATTAAAAACACTTCGCCAATCCCTTCATCCAGTCGCCAGATGATTTTAGTTATTACTAACTCATTTAAAGCATCCAATGGATTTCTATTTCGTTTTGAACGTGATAATGCTAATGCTGATTGGGAAAAGTCTGGTGATAAAATACCTGTTATTGTAGGAAAAAATGGACTTGCCTGGGGAATAGGATTGCATAAGTTATATACTACAAACACACCAATTAAAAGAGAAGGAGATAGAAAAAGTCCGGCAGGAATTTTTACACTAAGTTCTGTATTTGGCTATTCTCCGGTAGAAAAAATGGGTAGTCTAAAAATTCCTTATATTCATGTTACCGATATCCTGGAATGCATAGATGACGTGAATTCAAAGTACTATAATTCATTTGTTAATCGAGGTAAAGTTGAAAATGTTGATTGGCATTCATCTGAAAAAATGCTTCTATCAGGTATATGGTATGAGTTGGGCGTAGTTGTTGATCATAACAAAAATCCAATTAAGAAAGGCGCCGGATCATGCATTTTCTTACATAATTGGGCTGGTTCTGCAGATTCAACTTCCGGTTGTACAGCTATGGCACCTTCAGATATGAAAGACATTATATATTGGTTGGATGCATCGAAAAATCCAATTTTAGTACAACTTACAAGACAACTTTTTATCAATTATAAAAAATCCTGGGAATTACCTGAACTTCGGGAGGGTAAAATTGCCGATCAAGCCCGCGACCTAAGAAAAACATTGAGAGAAGCAAAGTTTAGCAAAGCCTCACAAGGGCTATCAAAATTTTTCAAAGAATTTAAGAATTATGAAATTTGTTATAAAGTTCTGGGCGCTATGGTAAAACTGCGGTGCAATAGAGTATGTAAGGATAGTGGTGGTCCACCGTTTTGTAAAATCAGAAAATGCTGCCAGAAGAAAGGTATTGATGGCTGTTGGGAATGTGACGAATACGAAACCTGTGAAAAACTGGATTTTTTAAAGCCTATTCACGAAGATGCCCATATTAAAAATTTGAGGCAAATTAGAAAATTAGGGACTGAAGCATTTATAAATGGAAAGAGATATTGGTAAAAAAATATCTGTTCTGTACCCCGAAGCGCCAGCTTCGGAAAAAAGAATTTTGCTGAACCGATTACGGAACTGGCGTTCAGCGGTACTGTATCAAGGAGCGGCAGGTCTGGAAGGTTTATGGAACTGGCGTTCCGTGATACTATAAAAAGTTTTCATTGGTTTTTGCACATCAAAAAGTAAATCAATATATTTTAACTAAATAAGGAATGAAGAATATAAGAAATGAGTAAAAGAAGCATTTTTGATTATCGCATTTATTACAAAAGATATTTGCCACATATCCAACCGAAAGATTCAATACTTTTTATCACCTACTGTCTTGACTTTAAATATCCAAAGTGGTTGTACTATGAACTAAAAAGAAGAAAACAGGTTTTTGAAAAATCGATAAACAATATTAGAGAAAAAGAAAAACGAATCAGGATTTATAACTTAAATAAACAGCAATTCGATTATTTTGACAATTTTATAATTAGATACAAAAAATCTCCTGATTGGCTAAAAAACACGAAAATTGCGGAAAAAGTCATCGAGAATTTGTTTTTCTGGAATACAAAAAGATACAATCTTATCTGTTATTGCATTATGCCCAATCATGTACATATACTGATAAAGCCTTTGCTTAAAAATCAAGACACTCCATTCTCCGTTACAGAAATAATAAAAAATCATAAGAGTTATACAGGAAAAGAAGCAAATAAATTACTTGAAAGAAAAGGTGCTTTCTGGCACTACGGGTTCTATGACCACTATATCAGAGATAATAAGGAATTTTTCAATGTAATCCGGTACATCCTTCACAATCCTGTAAAAGGAGGATTAATAGAGAATTATGAGGATTGGAAATATTCCTGGGTAGACAAAGAAGTGTTGCAACTGTAACCCGTAGCGCCTGCTCCGGGTATGCGGAACTGGCGTTCCGCGTTACTCTGCTACGAAAGCGTCCATCAGCAGAAAGAGATATTGGTAAATAATTTTTCAATTCATAAATTTTCCCAGAAATAAGTAGATGAAGCTGGAAAACTTTTATGAATAATAATACAAAAAATCTCTACTCCAGAATAATAGCAAAACTGAAATCGCTATCTAATCAAAAAGCCATAGAATGTAGCCTGCGAGAAGAAGAATTCATTAAACGGACAGGATTTGTTTTAATGGCTCGATTGCCTGTAAGTGATAAAAATTCGGAAGATGCAAAGTTTGAAGAGTTCTTCACCTTACTAAAAAAAGGCTCTTTAGATAATAGAAACTTCGTTAAAAAAGCTGTCAATTGGGCATTGAGACAAATCGGCAAACGCAACTTAACTTTTAATAAAAAGGCTATCGAAATTGCAAAAGAAATTCAGGGAATGGGCTCTAAAAGTGCCAGATGGATTGCTTCCGATGCGCTTCGGGAACTAACAAGCGATGCTACTCAAAAAAGATTGGTAAATCAGTTATGAATTCAATTAGTGACAAAATCCGAAAATTACAGAAACAATTCGATCCCGATATTTCCCATTCCAACCACGTTGAAAAATTATCGTCACAAATATTTAATAGTTTACAACCACTTCACGGCTATGGTCAAGCTGAACAAAAACTGCTCTATGCCGGTTCCCTTCTTCATGATATTGGTTATTATGTTAATGGCAATCACGAACACCATAAAAACTCCATGAAGCTTATCCTGAAACACGGTATTGAAGGATTTACTGAAAAACAGATACTGATGGTTGCCAATATTGCTCAATATCATCGCAAAGCACTCCCCTCACCTAAGCATAAACATTGGGCAAAATTAGAGGAAAATGAAAAAGATATTGTATGCAAACTTTCTGCTATCCTGAGAATTGCAGACGGTTTAGACCGCAGTCATAGAAATTTAGTGCACAAAATCTCTTGTAAAATCTCCCCTAACATTGTAACTGTATATATGGGACATTTTGATGAACTCAATAATGAAATAAAATCTGCTCGAAGAAAATCAGACCTATTCAAAGAGGTATTTCGTCGTGAAATAACATTTATACCAAAACGTTTTAAAAATTATAAAAAGACTCCTTGAGGAATTTGTTTATGATAAAGTTCCGTAAAGTTTAGCTTTATGATGTAAAGTGAAACGAGCTAACATTCATATCGGACCATATTATACATACCTTTCAATAATTGATGAAATTAATGAGAGTCAATCTATCCTTGTTCAAAAAAAGAAATTATCAAAATTTATTGCATTAGATTACGAAAGGTCTCCTGAAAATCAGGAAACTACCGAGCAAATCATAACAAATTATTTAGAGGAAATAAAAAAATATAAGATAGAAAAAATTGATATTACTGCCGCATCATGCTTACAGAATTCACAATCACTTTCTAATTTAAGACTGTTTTTAAAAAACCAAAAAATAGGTGCTTTGCGATTATTAACTCCAGAAGATGAAGCAATTTCTATTACTAAACAAGTTTTGGACACAACGTCAACGTTTTTGATAATTTATGCAGGTGAAGGGAATTTTCAGTTAATTTCAGGATCAGGAAAAGAACCGCTCCTTTTTGTAAATCTTAACCTGGGGCTTTTCACAATAACTTCCCATTTTATAAAAAACGACCCCCCGGAATCCGAAGAGATTATCAATCTTAGAGATTTCATTACAAAAGAGCTCGATAGATTTCAATTGATCAAAGTGCCCGAAAAAATAATAGCAATAAGTGATGCGGGTAGAATTCTTTATCAACTTTTGGAAAGTAAAGAATTAAAGAGTGAAAAAGAGCACACTTTCTTGAATTTTAATCACTTATACAAGTTCATTCCATCTATAACAAAAAATTACTTATCTAAAATAGAAGAGTACACTGGAATGGATTCTAATTATCTGCCTATAATTATATCAACCGCTATTCTTTTTGAACACCTGCTGGATCACTTTCAATTGAAAGAATTGGAAATTCAGCCTGTTCAATTCATGTTTACTAATGTGAAATGAGTTTTTCAGGGACGATTATATAATTTCATATTCCGTATGAATTGAAAAAGCAGTAAGAACCAAACATAAGAAATCATTTGAACCGGAAAAAGAAGTAGACTAAAAATTTATTTGCCAAGTTCGTCGGTAATCCCCCGAAACTGCCCTAACGCCGCCTCGAGGTTATCCGCTATCTCAGACGCCAGCACATCCGGATCGGGCAGGTTCTCCATATCTTCCAGACTCTCATCCTTCAGCCAAAAGATGTCCAAACTGACTTTGTCTCGCTGCATTATTTCATCATACGTGAACGATTTGAATCGTTCAGATATCTTACGGGCATGACGGTTTTGGGGATTGTAGCATTTAACGAAGTCATCCAGATCGTCTTCTGTCAGTGGATTTGTCTTCAATGTAAAATGTTTATTCGTCCGCAGGTCATAAATCCACAGCTTATCAGTCCAGGCTTTTTCGCTGGCAGGTTTGCGGTCAAAGAAGATCACATTTGCCTTGACGCCCTGGGCATAGAAAACACCCGTTGGAAGTCGAAGCAAAGTATGGACATCGTAATCGCTGAGCAGTTTGCGACGAACCGTTTCACCGGCGCCACCTTCGAATAAAACATTATCAGGCACTACAACAGCAGCACGACCATTGATCTTCAGCAAGGATTTAATGTGCTGGACAAAGTTCAGCTGCTTATTGGATGTAGTTGCCCAGAAGTCCTGGCGTTCGTAGGTAATTGATTCCCGTATCGCTTTGCCGTCACCATTCACAATAGTGATACTGCTTTTCTTACCAAATGGTGGATTGGTAAGGACCATATCGTAGCGTTCGGTGCCGACCGATTCCAGTGAATCCTTAACAGCAATAGGACTCTCATCTCCACCGATCCCATGCAAATACAGATTCATGACACAAAGACGAGCGACCGAGTCGGCAATTTCGATTCCATAGAGCGCTTCATGGCGTAGGTGTCGTTTCTGGTCTTTATCCAGTTTGTGATGATGGGAAATATAGTCATGGGCGGAGATTAAAAAGCCACCGGTTCCACAAGCCGGGTCCATAATTGATATTCCCGGCTCAGGACGCATAACCTTAACAATTGCATTGATCAATGAACGTGGGGTGAAGTACTGACCGGCGCCACTCTTAACATCCTCAGCGTTTTTCTGTAATAATCCTTCGTAGGTTTCGCTTTTTACATCAACATCTAATCCAAGCCAGGTCTCGTCATCAATTAATCTGATTAATCGTCTTAGTTTTGCAGGGTCTTGTATTTTATTTTGTGATTTGCGGAAGATAACACCGATAATACTTGGTTCCTTCCCGAGTTTTTCTAATAGGTGTCGGTAGTGGATTTCCAGTTCATCACCGTCCTTATTCCGAAGGCTTTCCCAGCTGTATTCCGAGGGTACCCGGGATTCACGATTAAAGGGTGGCTTCGTCTGTTCGTCGTCCATTTTCAGGAACATGAGATAAGTTAGTTGCTCGACATAATCACCGTAACTGACACCGTCGTCACGGAGCACGTTGCAGTAGTTCCAGAGTTTCGATACTAATGTCGCTGCGTCGGTCATAATATTATTCCCAATTTTATGTCATTTCTTTACTAGTGTATCGATACGAATAGTCAACTGGGAATTCATATTTACTTATTGCTTCAATCGTCTCATGAGCTCTAATTTCTCCAATGTCAGTTTCTCGGAAACTTAATCCATAAGCTATATTAAACCTTAAAATGATACTTGGGGGTTGGTTTGGAATATTCAAATCAGGAGGTAGGGGTAATTTCTTAAATTCTGGATCCTCGATTCCACAATTATTAATAAATGAAAATGCAGACTCTATTCCATTGTGAAAAAGATCAAGGCCACTTCCACCACCCGTCATAAAAACTGGAACCCCTGATTTCCACTCAGGAGCATTGGGATTTTGTTCCTTCTTTACCTTCAATACTACATTTCCAACTAAACTCCTAAATAATTTTGAAAAATCATTATCAGCACTTTGAAGATAATGAATATATTGGTCGGGAATTATATTATACAAATTAAGCATAGGTCCAATAAATTCATCTTGTTTATAGTTTTTTTCTACAATCAATTTTGCTTCTGATGGTAGTAATTTTAACCGATTTTGAAATAGAATATGTACTCCCAGTCGTTTAATATCTGCCCATAGAATTGAGTATTTCGTTTCACCATCCCGTCGAAAAAGATTAAACATTGAAACATCTACCGTGCTTGCTCCAATATCAACTAATAGATACATACCATCTCTTCTCATACGAGATTTTGTGTATCCGATAACACCAGCTATTATTTCGGGAAACGCATTTACAAAATCGGGATGAATAAGAGATTCGACTGGATTTACATCTTCAATACTCTTCATATTATTTATTCTTGATTTAATTGTATCAATGGACAGGTTTTTATCAAATGAAATTTCCCATCCAATCAAAGCCACAAATCTAAATAGACTCACTAACATATTATCGCTGAAATCCCTTGCTGGCATACCAATATTAATCCGCCATAGAATTTTCTTATCACTGTATATATAGCCTAAATTTTGATAAAACCAGTCACGAATAATACTAAAAGCTATTGACAGATACGCTATGGTTACTTCAGTGTATGTTATATCTTTTACAGCATACTTATTAGAATAATCAATTAATTTGAGTTTAATATCATCAATTACAATATCACCATTTAGCAGATTGAAAGTGCCATCGTTTTTATAATATATCTTCGTTGGAAGCAAAAAAGTGTTTTTAATATATCCCAATTCAGCAAAATCAACAGCATATGCATTTTTTAAATGTGGGTCTCTAATAACAACCTTAGAGCAAGATGTGCCTAAGTCAAATCCTATTACAACTTCATGTTCACTTAATTCCCGGTCTTCTGATAATGTAGATTTTTCTTCATTTAATTCTTTTATCTGTATTTCTCTACTTTCCCTTTCTTTCTCTACATAATCAACTTCAACCTCGATATGTTCGATAAGTTCGGATTTTAAATCCTTTTGTCGAATTTCTCCAACTCGCTCTATTTCATCAACCTTTTCGCTCATTTTAGGTTTGAGAAATTCAATTAATTTGCGGAATATATTTAGACGTAGTTTCATATTATTGTCATTGTATCCATTTTAATATACTTTAATCAACCCAATGCAAACATCTGTGCGGTGATATCTAAGTTTTCTTTGCTCATCGATTCTAATTAATTGCCGTTTAACTCTACTTCTCAGTTTATTAATTTTCCCTTCAGTAGCTTTAACAAGTGATAACCGACCTGCTGCTTTATGACCCATTTTAATATTATCTAACATTTCAAGCTGTTTATCCCGATGAGCTTTGAGTGATTTCTCCTGAATATCCGCTCTGTCGTTGTTCTCATTCTGAATTTTTTGTACGAATTCCTTGTATTTATCATCAGCTTCAACCAAACAGTTATTTACTATCTCTATTGCTTTGTTTAAATCAGTTTCTTGCTTTACTGTTAGCCAATCGTTTCCCTCCAAGGAGGCTGTTACAATTAACTTTTCTGCCAATTCAGATTTCAGTGTTATTTGATTATCTTGATAAGATTTAACTGCAAAATATAGTCTTTCAATGTCTCTAATACCCTCTAATGACCAAAGTTGTATAGTAAATACATATATATCTTTTTTAATATTTGGTATTTGAATGTGCTTTATCTGAGCACCAACAGGTGAATAGTATTTCTCTCCTGATTGCTTTATTTTATCACTGACAAATCGAATTAATGGATGAAACTGACTTATGATTTCCAAGTTTGGATTAATATTTCTCATAGATTTATTAAGAAAACGGCATTTCATTCTATTAACACTTATGCTTGTTAATCGAGTTTGTCCATATAATTTATACTTTTGTATATATAATTCTAAATCGTATTTGGCTTTATCGGATAATCTTACATCAAATAGAAGTTCATCTGTATTAATTTGCACAAACTCACTTCCTTCATACGTTTTATCAAAGAAATCTCGCACAAACACCCATAAATCAGTACTTGATATTGTTCGTTGTAGTTCCTTTGCGGCTTGGACTTGGTGTAATATATAATCACCATGTGCGATAAGATTACTTGCTTCGTTTTCTAAATTCTCTTCTTGCAATCGTCGGTTAGCAATCGCTTGTTCTGTCTGAGCAATCATCTGCTCTTCCTGCTCTTTGGTTAATTGTTTGCTTAAAAGTTCCCATGTTAAATGCTGGATTTGTTCTCCTATTATTGCTTCCAAATCACCCAGAGACCGCTTGAAAATATCAAGGCGCTCATACAGACGATGAAAGATTCGTTCATCAATCGTATTCTCATAAAATAAGTTCCATATAGATATGTTTTTTGATTCTTGCCCTAATCGGTCAATTCTACCAATACGTTGTTCAATCTTCATCGGGTTCCACGGTAAGTCATAATTAATTAATACCTTTGAAAATTGTAAGTCTACACCTTCACTTGCAACTTCAGATGACAGAAGTACATTCGGACCACCAGTTTCACTGAACTTATTAATAATATCATATTTATTATAGCCAGATCCACCCATAAGTGTTTTACATTTAACACCATCGAGACTCAGCCGACGTTCAAGATATTTCAAAGTTGATTTGAAATAAGCAAATAACACAATCTTATCTTTAGGATGTTTACGCAGGTGGTTTGTAATTACTTCTTTAAGTCTTATATATTTCGAATCATTATCATACAATAACTTCAAATCTCCAAGTTCTGTAGCATTATCAATCAACATCCGGGTGAGCGGTCCAATTTCTTCATTTCTTTCATGATCTAATCCAAAATCTTCATAAATTTGGTCAAGATCAGGAGTTGACCTATTCAACCATGATTCAAGTGCAGCAGGCATAGAGCTTGACATTTCGCGTTGTGGCATAACAGTTAAAAAACCTTCGTTCCCTATATTTCTTCTTGCATAATCACGAACAAGTTTAGTAACTCTATAGTAAAATTCTTCTTCTACTTCCGTCATTGGTATAATTTCCGGATAAACCTCTCGAATAACACGGAATTCTTTCACGTCTCTCTTACGAGTACGATTTACAACATGACTGAGTAAGTTTATCCTTTCAAGTCGGTCGCCTAATTCTGCGCGTTTATCTAGGTTATTGAATTCATCCGTTTCAGGTAAATTTAGGATTAATTCCTTTAATTGACGGTTTTCATTTAAATATGGATGGTCTAATGAGTTCTGTAATAATTTTTTCAATGTTGTTAACGCGATATCTGGATGCTCTTTTTTAGGATTATATCTAAGTACTAATTCTCTGGCGTTAATCAGTGGCTCATTAGCCTTTAGAATTTCATCAAAAACTATCGGTTGATAAAAAGTGTTTTCATCGATCATATTGAGCAATTGATATAGATCCAGACTTCTTAAATGAATTGGCGTAGCAGATAGTAATACAACAAAATCAGAAACAGCTGCCAGCAAAAAACCTAACTTTGAAGTCATACTTTCTGGATTTCGAAGATAATGAGCTTCATCAATTATTAGTAAATCAATTAGTGGTTCCTCATACTCGTTTTCTTTAAGAAATCTTGCCAATCGAGAAGCATTATAAGGAGAGTCATCCTTATCCCAACCTCTGCGAGGTCGGAGTCCTTGCATACTTCCGATACATGCAAAATCCAAACGATTTCCTGACCTATAATCTTTTAAATGTCTTAAGGTATCTTTTGCATTTATTATTTGTGCATCGATTCCAAACTTATCCAATAACTCATATTGCCATTTTGGTTGTAACATTGCAGGACACAATACCATTAAGCGTCGAGACTCAAATCGACTTCTAAGTTCAGTCCATATTAATCCTGCTTCAATAGTTTTACCTAAACCGACCTCATCAGCTATTAATATGCCACCACTTGGAGAATCTATAAAATTCAACACAGGTTTAAATTGAAACGGGTAAAAATCAGTATTTGTAGTATCCATACTATAAATAAGATTTGCTAATCTACCATTTAAACGAATATATGTTAGATGACCTCTTAAGTCTCTTACTCGTCCAATCCTTCCTGTTTGTAACAGATCGATTGGATCTTCAGATTGTTGTATAACAATTTCCAAAATTGATTCAAGTTCAAAGGTCGTATCATCAGGGAAGACAACTTGATAATAAATTCTGTCACCTCTCTCTCTTGTCTTACCCGTAATGACTCCTACCCGGCCTGGATCGACTTTTAAGCGAACTCTTGTACCTGGCTGCATATTATTTCACCTAATATTATTATTGTAAATATTTTTTATGTAGCATCTGCAAAAAATGTAACTGACACCGTCGTCACGGAGCACGTTGCAATAGTTCCAGAGTTTTGATACTAATGTTGCTGCTTCGGTCATATTTATTGTATTCCTATTTTGGGATTCATCACTGAAAAGAGATTCTTTTTCAGATAATCAAAGGACTGTTTTATGTCATAATCAATCCCGGGACGGATCAGTCCGGCAATATCATTCCGAAAATCAGGATCGGAAATCTTATCGTGAACATTGTCAATGAATTCTTCTTTCAGGATCGTTAATTCATTGTGCCTGATAAATGCATCAAAGGACTGTAATACCCGCGCCATATCGATAGCCCGATGATTCAGGCTGTACCAGAGGTCGAACAGATCGCGTCCCTTTTTACGCTGGAACAATGCCCGCATTTTTGAACCCAGCAGTTCTTCAATCGAATATGTAACCAGATTGCCCTGACCGGCAAACCAACGTGATTCAACTTTATATGGTACAGATTGATAACCATAAACCGTAAAATGCTCCCGGCAATTGATTTCGATTTTTAAACGTAGTTGTTCTGTTGGAGGCGTTTCAGATTCAAAGCGATAGATTAGAGTAGTATTCCGCTTTTTTCTCTTACGAATCGGTTCACCGAGGTAATGGAGCACTTCCCGAAACCGATCGATGGTCTCACCAACAGGTTCGGCGTTCATCTGAACCAAGTCAATATCTTCAGAATAGCGGGCTGCCGGTGGTAGAAAAAGTTTGTGTAAAGCAGTGCCGCCGCGAAAAGCTACTTTCTGACTGAGAATAGGATCATTGAAAATATCAATTACCGCTCGGCTTATGATCAGGTCCTGCTCGATCATCTCAGGAGATCGCCACGGTGCGATACTGCGCCATGCATCTATAAAAGGCCGGGGAATCATAAATCCGTCTCAATTTGAGTATTCACGTTGATCTTCCATCGGTTTCTGGATTTGCTGGAAGTTCCTTTCTTAGCGGTATGTAATAGATTATGACGTTTGATTTTGCTTTTTACAACTTCATACAATCTGTCTGCCAAAGACTGAAATTCCAATTCATATTCCATAAGATAACCGAGTCTTTGCAGTATGGCCATTGGAACACTGTCGTCAATTATTTCCCGGAACTTTGCCGGATCTATGACTTCGCACAATTCCTGGAGCACGGTTGCTACCCGATTCATTCCACCAATACGATTGATATAAAGTAACAAATCGATTGCAGTCAATTCCGGTGATGAAACATCAACATACCCGGCAAGGGTCTTTTTTGAGATCAGCCCGGCAGCTGGTATTTTCGATTTCATCAAAAAGTTAATCTTTACACCACCCGCGAGCAAAGGACGCAGAACCGGCCTGACAGTAATTACATAGGATTCCTGGGGCTGCTGGTGGGCTGCGCCATGCAGTGCCGCTGCGCTTAAAAGCCCGACATAATAGGGTTTATTCAGATGATTCATTAAATCATCAATAAACTGGATAGCTGGAAGTACGCCATGAGCAGAGTATTCCGGTGGAACGATTATATAAAACCCCTTATGGACGGATAGAACACGTCCCTTTTTCCGGAGTCGTTGCAATCCAATCTTAATGGCATTCTCTGACACCTTAAAATACGATTTCACCTCTGCTAATGTAAAGGTATATCGTCCCTTAGACCGCAATTGGTCTATATATTTATCCAGATAATTATAATTCAAGTGTTCCATTTATCACCATATAACGTTTCGTTTGCGTAAAGTATCACTTTGTGACTATTATTGCAAATGAAATGTCATGTATCACAGAGAATAACAATTAAATTCACGATAACATACCTCATGTTAACGTGCGTTACAAGTGTTAATATAAAGTGTTTTTATGCAATAGTTATCACGGAACGATAATTCCTGCAATAAATTACTCACGGAATCCATAGCCATTTATAACGCCTCGTTTGCAATACCTATAACATTGTGACCATTAACGCAAACTGGACGGGACGGTTGCTTTAATGTTATATCTCTCGTCACGGAGCACGTTGCAATAGTTCCAGAGTTTCGATACTAATGTTGCTGCGTCGGTCATTTAACATTTTCCTTGTTATTTTTATTTTCATCAGGATTAGTTATTGATTCTTTCTCTTTCAACATTGCATTATAAAACGCTGCAAACTGGGAGGCTACTTTTTCTTTGTGGTCAATATCATTTACTTCATATTGCCATGCTTTCTTTGCATTGTCGATTTTGTCCCCATATATGGACTTCAGCTGGGTGTATACGTATTGTGGATTAACTAATTTTAAAATTTGATCAAATGTTTCTCTTCGTAATCCTTTCTCACTAATGATACCATGAATATCTTCTCCAATTGTGACAAAAACTGACAAAAATGATAAAATATTGTTTTTATCTTTTTTAAATGTTGATTGTAAATAGTCTTTTAGTTTTTCTTTGTCACCCCATCTATACCAGTGCCAAATTAATCCTTCTGCTTCTTTTCCGTATTCAGCATACAGAATTTTCGAACTAGCAATATCTATTATTCTTGATAGCAATAATGCATTTAATTCTTTGATCTGTATATCTGACAATAAGGATTTATCCGGTTTACTTTTATCATCATTCGTGATCTCATAAAAGCATTTAAGAGAATATGTTACAGGTTCACTTTTTTCTATAATATCCATAATTGTCGAATAAAATGCATATTCGGTTTTAGCATTTAATAATAAATCGTGAATTAATGATGATGCTAAATATTGTGGTGAGCGTACAAACGTAGATTCGCTTGAAGTTGGTAAAAGATCTCCAATCTCTGATAGTGCTTTTGATAATTTCAATGAATTGTTGTTTCGCACCTTATCTTTATACGGCATGAGTTTAAAAAGTACTTTATTAACATTCTTTTTATCTATTATTGAATGTAGTTCTTTGACAATATCTTCTACTTCTAATTTAGAAATACTTGTTATAAAATTGTCGATCCTATTATCTGATACATCATCTTTAGGAACAGAGTAACTAAAATATCTCTGAAAATAATCACCGGATGCGATCCGTTTTTCTTTGTGCAATTCTTCGCGAAAAGCTGCTGTTTTTGGAAATAAATATGAGATTATTGATTTCGCAGATGCTTTTTCACTATCAGTATATGGTTCCAGTGCTTCTTTAGTTGTGTCTTGAGCTCTCTTTTGTAAAACTTCTTTTGATTCAAGAAATCCCCCTGTTCCAAGAAATAAGTTTTGATTGTTTTTAATAGCATCATATAACTGAGGATAGAAAATGCGAATCGCTTCAATTAACAGTAAATCACCAAGGTTTATTTCGCCTTTTAATACGGTAGTCGCAAAACGAATCACATTCGAATATCTTTTACAAATTCGTGGAGTTGTAATACTAACATATAGATCATTGAGAACAATCCGCCAAAAAGGTTGTAACATCTGCTTTGTGAATGAAATCTCGGAGTCAGACAGTACTTTTAATAATTCCAATTCAAAAAACTCTAATAATGCTAACCTTGGGATTTGTGGCGATCTAATTGGTATTTGGATAATCTTTTCTAAAAAACTATATCCCGCATCAATGTCACTGCTATCTTTTCCATATCTTTCCGTTAATGCTGTAGCCACCATTTGATCATCAAAGGCAAGTATATAACAAATATTATTAAAACCTGCCGTAAGTTTAACTAATTTGAATATTGCATGAATTTCAGCTTTATCAAGTCGATCGATGTCATCCATAAAGATGACGATTCGTTTCTTACTCTTTTTCAATGCCCTATTAATTTTATCTTTTAATTTGTCTGGATTATTGTTCGAAATAAGTTTTCCAAAATTCTTCACTATTTTACCAACATTAATACCTACTCCTGGAACTCCCACATCAACAGGAATACATATTTCAGCGTATTTATCTAATAGTTGACCTATTCTTTCCCCATTAATCTTTTTCTTTTTATCCAAATTGCTGCTAAGATGGGCAAAAAACGACATTATCAATTGCGTTTCATCTTTTATACGCCAGGGATTGAAAAATATTGGAATGATTTTATCTGGATACAATTTTAGTTCATGATTAATTAAGTTAATCATTGATGATTTTCCATCACCCCAGGGTCCATATATACCGATTACAATACTACTAGGATCAGTCCGGTTGATTATTGTTTCCGCTATTCTTTTTGCATACGGCCAGCGTCCGAACAGGTCTTGGTCAGGATTGTGAATAGGAGAATCAGATTGATAATTGATCGTTTTGTTTGTGGATTCTTCTTCCATAATGTTCACCGTTTTTATTGCTTCTTTATCCTCTCCAACAACACACTTGCCGGCTCATCCGCTGGATCCTGCGGCACCAGCTTCCCTTCAAACGCCCGCTTCAGGATGGATTGGCGGAGTGACTGGGAGCGCTTGAGTTCAGATTCAATAATAAAATCTATTTCATCTGTAATTGAAAATAATCTACTACACTCCTCAATTATCTTCTTTTGTTCTTCTATCGGTGGTAAAGGAATGAATTGATTGAAAACATCTGAATTGCGGACTGCTGGATAACTAGTTCCTCTCTGTATTTTTGATAATGAATTTAAAAAATCCTTGTGAAAAATTAGGGTAAAGATATACTTATTATATACAATTATTGGCCTAATGACACAGAATCCAGTTGATGCTATTTGTCCATCGTATTCTCTTTCAACAAGTGCAATATTTTTCAAATATGTTCTTACTGTTGAAAATAAAATATCACCAGTTTTAACTAGTTGTCTGGCTCTTGATGGTGCATCTACACCTAAATAGTATTTTGGTGATGTGATTTTATTAATGCTGTTGTTTATAGATGCAATGTCCAGATATGTAAATTTTACATCAGGTTTATCTTTTGGTTGTACCTTAATCACATCATCACAAATGGGCCCAAGTTTCACCCACACCCACCCATCCGGCAATTCCGGCAGATTGGAAGTATCGAAATGATTTATTCTCAAAACAAACCGTTTCTATATCTTGATATTTTTCAGACAAAATGGCAATTAATAATATAATGTATTCTATTCTTATACTTACCAAAAAGCAAATCAGCTTAAAATCGGCTTAATTTTCTCCATAAGTTCTTCAGTAATAGATTTTATCGACTTATTGCCATTTACGATGCTAAGTCCATACATTTTCTGCAGTTTTATAAAAACATTATTTAGCCGTTTTTGGTAGGTCATAAAACTGGTAATCCAATCCCGTGATAAACCGAGGTCCATACCGGACTCCCAATAGTCCATCGCATCTGCTTTCTGCCAGCGACGCTCAATAAGTTTTTTTGGCGAAACTTTAAGATAAAATACTACATCCGGCACTATAGAAACACCATAAACATATCGAATCCATTCCGGATCAGCACCACGTACAATATCTCGAGCCATCAAGGTGTAAATATATCGATCCGCAAGTACAATAAATCCCGCTCTAAGTGCAGGAATCATAATATTCTCTAATTGATCCATAAAATCAGTTGCGTAAAACAGACTCATAGTAGTCGGACCAAGAATATTCCCTTCACGAGCCTTATCTAATTCAGGACCAACTAATTGAGACCGTCTAATCCCAACATCCACAACAGCATATCCCTGCTCCTCAAGCCAGGTTTTAAGTCGTGTAATTTGTGTGCTTCTTCCTGAACCGTCAGCACCTTCAAGAACAATTAATTTACCTGATAATTTTGTAACATCACAATTAGGCAGAGGCTCAATATAAAATTTCTTCACTTTGGGTCAGTTCCTCACATCTTGAACTTTGATAGATCGAATTCTTCTGAAATTATTCTTCTAATCTTTTCCTGTTGTTTCTCTATTGGTTGAGCAGCATCAATAGTAATAAAGCCAAACTCTTTACTTATTTGATCATATTTTTTAGAAATATTACTCTGAAAGATTTTAAAACTCTCATAAATATCATTATGCAAGTTAAGGTCCATACCTGCTTCATAATACTTAGGCTTTGGCCTGGAAGACAATATCCTTTTGCAAGCGACTGCGGGTGACAAATTGAAGTAAAAAATCAAATCCGGAATCGGAGCAAAGCCATAGAGATTACGAAGCCACTTTTTAGAACATCCCCTGACTTCATCTCTTGCAAATGCAGTAAAAATATACCTGTCAGCGAGAGTAATAAAACCAGCTCTAAGAAGCGGTAAAATTTGACGTTCATACCTATCGGCAAAATCCGTAGCATGAATTAAACTAAATGTGGTCGGATTAAGAATATTCTGCTTCTTACCTCTTTTAGTTGCCTTTTTAACAAGATCAGAAGAATTCCACTCTGTAAAAAAAACTTTGTATTCGCCCAGTTCAAGCCATCGCTTCACAAGATAAAGCTGAATAGATTTACCTGAACCGTCTAAGCCTTCAACAGCAATCAGTTTTCCGGAATATTGTTTCGGGGGATTTACTTGCATTATTTATTTCCCATCTTTAAATGCACAGTATTTTTTTTGTCCTCATAAATTACAAATTATCTTCTTAGAATGTTTCATAAAAAAGTGGTGGAGGTGCTACCTTTTTCTTAGATATAGTATATGCCTTAATTAACGCTTCCTTTGCCTTCTTCCATGATTCCTTATCCGGGACATGTATTACTCCAAGCGGTTCTCCTCTTTCTATCGAATCTCCAATCTTCTTGTTTACAACAATTCCAACTTCCGGTTTTATTACATCTTTCAAATTTTGTCTGCCTGCACCCAGAGCCAGAGTAGTCATTCCAATAGAATAAGAATCAATACTTTTCACAAAACCATAGTTTTTCGATATAACCGGCTTAATATATTTTGCTGACTTATATTTTTCAGGATGCTCAATAACAGATACATCTCCACCCTGGCTATCTACCATTTCAACAAATTTTTCGTAAGCAGCACCTGACTCAAGATTTTTTATTACCATCTCTTTCGCTTTGCTGAAATTTTTCTCTATACCTGACAATATTATCATCCATGCTGTTAGATAAATAGTAACTTCTCTAATATCTTCCGGACCCTCTCCTTTTAGCGTCTGAATCGATTCTTCTACCTCAAGCCAGTTACCAACAGCATTACCCAATGGCTGATTCATATCTGTAATTACTGCTTTTACTTTTAACCCGAAGTGTTCACCGACATTCTTCAATTTTTTCGCCAGTATATGACTCTGGTTATATTCTTTTAAAAATGCCCCATTTCCAGTTTTGACATCAAGTACCAAACCATCAATTCCTTCAGCAATCTTCTTACTTAGAATACTCCCGCAGATCAAAGGAATAGATTTTACTGTTGAGGTTACATCTCTTAACGCATACATTTTCCTGTCAGCAGGTACAATCTCCCTGGTTTGCCCCCCCATTGCTAATCCATATTTCTTAACATGCTCTATAAATTCACTTTTGGATAAATTCACATTAAAACCGGGAATACTCTCCAGTTTATCTAATGTTCCGCCGGAATGTCCCAAACTTCTACCGGAAATCATAGGGACAACACAACCAACTGAAGCAGCCAATGGCGCTAAAATGAGAGAGACCTTATCTCCAACACCACCTGTACTGTGTTTATCTACTTTGAACTTTGGAATGCTTGACAGGTCAACGGTTTCTCCGGAATGAATCATCGTATCCACTAATGCGATTGTTTCGGCATCTGTCATACCCTGGAAATTGACTGCCATTAACCATGCCGCCATCTGGTAATCTGGAAAATCTCCTCTAACATACGACATAATAAATTCTTTTATTTCCTCAGGACTATGTTCTAATCCGATTTTCTTTTTCTCAATAAAATCTGTGGGAATCATTTTTTCTCCATCAAACTGGTTTTCATAAAATTACTTAATATCTAAGGATACAAATCACTTATTCAATTTTATTTTATCTTTTTTGTATCTATCTTCTTCTGGTCCTGATCCTTGGATATTACCTTTTTATCTGGTTGTTTTTTCGTTTCCTTAACAGAAGGCTTGGACTTTTTCTTATCTACTACAGGAGAAGTGGATTTTGAGGGTTTCTTGACTGTTGTTTTTGTTGGGTGAATTACTTTTGTTTCTTTCTGCTTACTTTTATCTTCTTTCCTAATAGATGGTTTGGGCTTTTCTTTAACTTTCGGAGGAGGAATGAATTCCAACGACTTCTTTTGTGTTGATATTTTTGGTCGGGATACTTTTTTTTCTTCTCGCTTATGTTTTTCCTCTTTTTCTACAGCAGGCTCTACTTTTTTGACATCAGGCCGATGATAAATTGGCTTTTGGGGTTTCTCATCTACCGGGGCTTTCGGCTGAGGGAATTTCTCATCCTCTTCCTTTCCTTTCTGAGTTCTATACTGACCATACTTCTCCTTTTTCTGTATCAGTAATTTTTCTGCAGCGGGTTTCTCTATATAATTTTCAAGAGACTTATCATAACGGTGAATAGCGAGAATCTGCTTTTTCAGTTCCACGGTTTGGTATTTCTCCGCAGCAAGCTTTACGGAACTTACCTCTTTACTAAGAAAGCCCCGAGCTTTATCTATCTCACCTCTGTCCACCATATTAATAGCTGCCTTCATTTGGACAGTTGAGGTAAAAAGATTAACGTTCTGCCCGACGAATCTATTTTCACTTTCTTCCACCTTGTCTCTATCATTCGTATATTCAACCGGGAGAAGCGAAGACTCTTCTATTTTTCCTCTTTTCCCAACCACATCATTATAATCAAGTGTAACTTTTGCTAATTGGAGAGAGCCGGTATAATTCTTAGGTGGAATGAGTTTGAGAATGATAGTCTTATGCTCATTAGAAAAGATATTTCCAATGTTTATGGTTGTAAGATTTTCACTACTCTCAGAAATGTAACCATATACCTTTTCTATAGTAACACCGTCGTGAGGTTCTATGTCTATTTTAATATTCTGCGCAGTGACGGCAAGTAATCCCTTTAACTCTTGTGAAAATATTGAAGGAATTTTTTCAGGTTTATCTATAAAGTAATAGTTCCCATTGCCATATTCTGCTAATCCAAGCATTAAGTCCTCATTATAATGAGCTCCAACGCCGAATGTAGATATTGAAATACCTTGACTCACTTTTTCCTGACAAATTTCCTGTAATTTCTGTCTATTCGTAATCCCTCTATTTGCCAACCCATCAGACAAGAGGAGCACTCGATTTACTTGCCCCTCTTTCATATTCTTTTGTGTTTGTTTATAACCTTCAAGCATTCCACCGCTCAAATTCGTAGAACCGCCGGAAGTTATTCTCCTGATTGTCTGCAAAAAGAATTCTTTCCTATCAGCATTCTGTGCTTTAATGAGCGTCTGGACAGATGATTCATAAGTTACTAGAGAAAGAATATCACTTGCACTCAGGTTATTTACAACGAATTCTGCTGCTTCCTTTACATAGTCAAGTTTGTGTTCCGATGCCATACTTCCGCTTCTATCAATGATAAGAGATATATTAAGAGGAATTCGCTCCTTTCCCTCAATTTCCTGTGAAAAGAGTTCAACCTGGAGATAAACAGGTTCATCACTTCCTATAAGCCTTTTTGAATTGTCCAACGCTGTTTCCATAGCAACAGGTTTGCCCTCACTGAACTCTATTTCTTTTGTGGGTTTTATTTCACTGATTTGTATACTCTCTCCGGTAAGACTTTTTATAATCTGCTCTGCCAGTAAATCGATAGCTGCAATTACCTCATTTTCTGAAGACCACTCCTTTTTTTCTGCGAGTATTACTTCACCGGTAGAGGAATCAATTAATCGGGAATCAATTCTGAAAGTTTCTCCTGCCTTAATTATACTACCAATCAGAATTGCTTTCGCGCCCGCTATTTTTCCCACTTCTACTATTTTTCCCTGATCAACTGCTCCCGAAAGTGAAAGTTGCATCTCCTTTAGAATCTCTTCCAATCTTGCTCGCTCTACTATTTTTATTTCTTTGCTTAAAGAAAGGTCCGTAATAAGAATCTCCGGTATTGCCTTCTCGAGATAGTCTAAGCCAGAAAGATTTGATAGATTCTGAAAATCCATAATAGCAATTCTTAGTTGAGTCTGCGAAAATAGAGAAGTACCTGTAAACGTGATAAAAATCAGAAGGACAATCATTGAAAAAAATTTTGACCTTAACATATTGCCTCCTTATTAAGTGGTATCTATTTTATAAAATTTATTCATAAATCGTTAACAATCCTAATTATCGAGTAAGTATTTGTATTAAAATTAACAGTCATTAAATTATTCATTTTTTATAGATACAGCTGTTCGTCTTCGACAAATAATCAGTTATTTATATCCTTAGTCTTTCTTTTCTTAAGGAACTTTATGAACCATGAAAAGTCAATAGTTTTTTGTTCCCATGTAGTACAGTAAATAAGGTGAATTCCCACAAAAGATAAAATAATATTGGATGTCCACATTGCCCAGAAAGGTGGAATAAATGCCATATCGGCTAATTCCTCACCTCCAATTAAAAAAACATAATAGAGCAAAAAGAAAACGATACTTAATATTGCCGCCATAGCGATGCCACCACGGCGTGTCATCACACCCAGCGGAGCGCCCATTAATACAAATACTATACAAGCAAATGGAATTGAAAACTTTTTATGAATTTCAACACTATATTTATTTACTTGCTTTTGATAACTATTAACTAAACTCATTTCACCCTTCATTCTGTTTAACAAAGCAGCTAATCTACGATTTTTAGCTTCTGCTGTTGCTTTAGGAAGTTCTTTTAGATTTTTTTCTTTAGCAGCTGCAACAATCTTTTCAAGTGTTTTGAAGTCTTTAGGAGCTGCGATACCTAACTCCTTATTAACTAACTTCTCAATCTTATTCTGAACCTTATCTCTTTCTCTTTCGTACTTTACAACTTTTTCCTTCATCATTCCAATCGTCATTTCCCTATCGCCACGCCTGGCGCTATCTCTTCGTTCAAGTATGAGATTATCCACTGGAATAGCTATTATGTGTTTTTTAAACTCCATTCGCCGGTAATCTTCCAAATTCTCAAGATTCAGCTCGTGAATTTCTCCTGCAAACAGCGTAAAAAGAACAGTGTTTCCTTCAATAGCAATATACCCACTATCTGCATATATAGTAGTTTGGATGGCCCCGGAATCTTTATTATAAATAGTTATTTTCCTTAAATTTTCACCCTTTTTCTCTTTAACATAAATTGAGTAATCAGGTATATCGTCCATAAAATATCCTGGCTCAATATTCAATCCCGGTCTCTTTCTATATATATCACCTGAAAGCAACCTTGCTTTATGATTGAAATCCGGCAAAATGTTATTGTGGAAATAAACCATAAATATTGCTACTATAACTCCGAAAATGATTCCTGGCATAAGAATCGTAGTAAAACTAATTCCACTTGCTCGCATAGCAGTAATTTCATTGTCTTCCGCCAATCTCCCATAAGCCATTAGACAGGCAACTAGAACTGCCATTGGGATTGACATTGCAATTATCCATGCTAAGTTTAAATATAAAAATTCAAGAATAACACTAATAGGTAGCCCTTTACCAAGAAGACGATCAACAGATTTAATCAAGAAATTTGATAGAAGGATGAATGTTACAACACCAATTGAGAAAAAAAACGGGAAAAGCAGCTCCTTATAGATATATCTTGCACCTAACCATGTACTGTATGGTAAAACAATTTTATTGATAAATTTAAACTTCGAAAACTTCATACAATTGAAATATACACTAAGACTAACTCTTTTCACAAATATTATTGGATCAATTGAACATTAATCACAAGATTTTCTACAAAAATGTGACTTAAATAAACATATTTTTATTGTATATCACCGATTGACTGATTAAACTTTTTAATAATTACAGTTGAAGATTTTGCAAATGAGGAGAATTAATAAATGAAAAAAAATAGGACTTTATGTCTATTACTTATATCTCTTCTTTTTGCTTGCTGTAGTAAAAACGAAGAACAAGAAAACCCCACATTTATATTTCAAAATCCAAAAACTCTCGTAGAAGCTGTTTCATCAAATTATGTAATAGTCCCACATTTTGGACCTAATGCCCAGGAAATAATTTTCAATGGTAAGTTATTCAGGGAGGAGATTACAACATCCCCCAGTGGAAAATGGATTTTAGCAAATAAATATAATGGCAAATTATCAGGATTAATTGATATTAAAACTCTTTATAAAGAGACATTGGACAGCGTTAAACTTTACCTGCTAAGTTCAACAAAAGTCGAAGAAATCGAGCTGAATAATTGCGCAGTTTTTCCTAAATGTGAGCCCGAAAAATGGAGCAGCGTCAAGGTGCCAATCAAAGGACTATCAAAACTAAGAAATAGGCCAATTGTAATTCGAGGAATACTCGAGGGAAGTTTCGGTATTCAAATGTTACCAGCAACTATAATGATTGATGGGGAAAATTCACAATTAGTAAGTAAGTAATTTTTAAAAATTTGATAACAACTTTTCTTAGGGAACTTTTCAGTCTCAAATTAGTCAAAAAAGATGAAGATTATCTTGAAAAATATATTTTAAATAACTATATTGGATTGAAGTAAAAAGAGAGGTGTTAAAGTGAAAAAAATATCATCATTTATCCTCATTTTAGTATCTGCAATTTTTAGCCTTTCCGGATGCTACACTGTAATCAGAGCTCCGAAAACTGAGGAAGATATAATTTCCCAGAATCAGTACAATGACGAGTACTACCAGGACCAGGATGATTACTACCAAAACTACTCATTCACTGATCCCAACCTATTACCGTACAGTATGGACAATTACAGAATTAGTCTTTATTCTCGTTATACAGATTTTTTATACAGCAGATTATGGGATAATTACTCAGCTTTTGACCCGTATAATAGATATAATCAATATTGGAATTCTCCGTGGAGCAACTACTATTCACCTTACGGATATGGATACAATTATCCCTATTCAGCATATTCACCATATTCTGGCTACTATTCATACGGTAATTCAAACTACAATTCGAGTTCATCAAAATCATCGGAAGATTCTGAACCGAGACAAGGAAGAATGCAGCAGTACAGATACCGTGAAATCAAATACCCGTCGTCCTTTGATTTTCGAAACAGTCTTAATCTGCCCATGACTGCGATACCGTCTCAAAGCGACAAATCTGCAAGTAAATCAGATAAAAAGACAAATTCTTCAAAAAAACGGAAAAATAGACCATCTCTTGATAATTCATCAAACACATCGGGATACTCATCAAGTAGTAGTTCATCATCCTCATCAAGATCAAGTCGCAGCTCATCTTCATCAGTCTCAAGGTCTTCTTCTTCAAATAAATCATCTTCCAGCAACACATCCGGTTCATCTTCCTCATCACGGAGTCGAAAGAAAAAATAGTTTATGCTTCTTTCAAAAAGGACTTTTTTTATAAATATCATTTGCCTGGGCTTTATTACTTCTATTCCTGTTGCTAATGCCCAGTCATTTGAGGATGCTTTGAGGCCATTTTGGCATTTTAGAAGCTTTGGTGCATCCTCTTTCGCACTTACAAACAATAACACAGCAATTTCAAAAGACGTCTCTTCAGTATCAGCAAACCCTGCGAATTTAGGCACTATTCGTCGTTCAAGTGCTTTTTTATCCTTCCAATACGGGCTTATTAATCAGAATGGAAAATTGGAAGGTAAAAATAATGATTATACAAAAGGTAAGGATAATTATCTTAGATACGATGGCTTTGGATTTGTCTATCCTGTACCTGTTTATCAAGGCAGTCTGGTTTTTGCCCTATCCTATGCACCAGTTGCTCAGTACAATTATATTGTAAAATCAGATGGATTTGTTGATATAGATGAAGTTTCTCTCAGCAATTATATAAATGAATCTGGAACAATGAGCTCTCTACAATTTGGTTCCTCGATTGAGTTTAAGAAAAACCTTTTTTTAGGTCTTTCAGTCAATCTCCACCATGGATATCGGAATTACAAATATACAGGAATAGACGTGGATACAGAAGATATCTACACTTATTCCAACTATATTCGCAATGAAATAATTAAGCCTGATTACACAGGATGGAATATAAATGCAGGAATATTGTATTGCTCATCCTATTTCAAATTTGGCACCAGAATTTCCTCTCCGTTAAAACTAAATGTACATGAAAAAAGCCAAATCGACTCGACTACTATTTTTGATGACTCAACTGAATTATCCGGATTCATACCTTACGATTTAAAATACAAAACTAAATTCCCGATAGAAATTGCTTCCAGTCTTGCGTTCACTTTTTATGATATAACAATAGCCTTTGATTTAGCTACACGCGATTGGGGCAATATCAATTTTGAATCGAATTTATATATAGACACAACATTTACCGAAAAAATTGATCCGGGAATTAATGATGACATCCGATTGAACCTTAAAACAACCACCGACTTCGGAGTAGGTCTAATAATCCCTGTTTGGAATACTCTTTCAGTTCAACTTGGTTATAGAATAATTCCAAGGCCATACTACAACCTTCAGGATAACGAAAAGTATATGACCCTCATGGGATTGGGATTAGAAGGAATCATAGAAGATCAAATAGTATTAGATTTAAGCTATCAAATTTCGATGGGGCGACAATCAATAGAGAATACCTATTTTGGAACCAATATAACTCAACTCATACAGGAACACCAATTTACTATATCAACTTCTTTATTATTCTAAAAAGAACATTTCATTTTCGATAACTTCCATCAATAGATATGATTAACAAAAAAGTTATATTTCTTCTTATTATGTTTACATTCACACTTTTAGGTCAAACCGCACCTGATTCTTCTGAAAATTCAAGTGTACAAATTAAATCTGCTAAAAAACCACGTATTTATCATATTCCACCAAAAAAATTGCCTTATAATAAATTCTCTGAGATAGAATGCGTAGTTGAATCTGGTTCTCAAAAAATTAATACAGTGAAAATTTTTATCAGGAACAGTAAGGAAAGAATCTTCAAAGAATTCCCAATGCAATACAAAGATGGAAGATATGTTTTTAAGCTTATTCCTGAAATGGTTAGAGCAAAATATTTATACTATTTTATAACTGCTGAATTCACCGATTTTTCGATAGTAGCCTTTCCACCTGATAGACCACAAAAAAATCCTGTTAAAGTAAATATGGTGAAAACAAAAAGAGTGCAAAAAAATAAACCCCCAAAATATAAAAACAAGAATTGAAAATATATTTTGAGAAAAACAGTTTTTATGCTTATATTCATATGAAGAATAAAAAGTTAGTATGAGAAAATTAAATCTATTTATCGTTGCATTAACTATCCTACTTTTTTGCAGTACTAGCATACTCGCGAATGAAGTATGGATACTTGAGATTGACGGGGTTATTAATCCGATAGCTGCTAAATACATTCATAACAATATAGAAAGAGCTCAAGATACTAATGCCGAATGTTTGATTATCAAAATGGACACTCCAGGCGGTTTAATGAATTCCATGAGAGATATCATAAAAGATATACTCAATTCTGAAGTGCCGATTGTAGTCTATATACACCCAAGGGGGGCTCAATCCGCTTCTGCGGGTGTTTTTATTACCATCGCCGCTCATTTTGCTGCAATGTGTCCTGGAACAAATATCGGCGCCGCACACCCGGTTAATCTCGGAGGTGGTGGACTGTTTGGGGGCAAACCGGATTCTGCAAGCACCGCAACAATGATGGAAAAAGTAACAAACGATGCAGTTGCATATATTAGAAGCCTTGCTCATGAGCGAGGTCGTAACGAAAAGTGGGTCGAACAGGCAGTTAGAGAAAGTGTTTCTATAACTGAAACAGAAGCCATAGAGAAAAATATAGTTGATGTAGTAGCCGATAATCTGGATGAGCTTCTTGATTACTTAGACGGTAAGACAGCAAAACTAGCCTCAGGCGAAAAGGTCTTAAATACCAAAAATGCAGAAATAATTTCTCGACCAATGAGCCTTCCCCACAAAATACTCGATGTAATTAGCGATCCGACTATTGCATATATGCTTTTAATACTTGGATTCTACGGTATATTCTTTGAAATTAGAAGTCCCGGTGCTATTCTTCCCGGTGTATTAGGTGGAATTTTCCTGATCCTTGCATTCTTCTCTCTGCAGGTTCTCCCAATTAATTACGCAGGTCTCGCTCTTATAATTGTTGGTATTATCCTGTTTATTTTAGAAATACAAATTGTAAGCTATGGGCTTTTAACGATTGGAGGTATTATATCAATGATATTAGGTTCTATGATGTTGATCGATGTTACTAAAGCACCAAAAGAATTGTTTTCTATTTCGCTCAGTGTTATTATTCCAGTAGTAATTTTTACTGCTTTGTTCTTTATTATCGCTCTATCGCTAGCTTACAAGACTCATAAAAAACAGGTATCTACCGGCGTAGAAGGGATTATAGGAGAAGTCGGAGTAGCAATTACAGATATCGATAAAAAGGGAACTATTCAAGTTCATGGAGAATATTGGAAAGCGATTTCCGACTCGCCAATTCCCAAAGATTCAGAGATAATCGTAAAATCTATAAATAGAATGACATTGAAAGTCATTAAAAAAGAAACTGGGGCAGATTAAAATAATTATTAATTAATTTTTAACTTAACAAAAGGAGATTATTATGTCAATTCCAATTCTAACATTAATTATTCTCATCCTTCTCGTTCTATCAAGTGCTATCAAAATACTTAGAGAATATGAACGTGGCGTGATCTTTCGATTAGGACGACTCTTGGGCGCAAAAGGTCCCGGATTATTCCTCATCATACCATTTATTGATAAAATGGTTAAGGTAAGTCTGCGAACTGTTGTAATGGATGTTCCACCGCAGGATGTTATCACAAAAGATAATGTATCAGTAAAAGTCAATGCTGTAATTTATTTTAGAGTTATAGACCCTTCAAAGGCAATTGTTGAAGTCGAAGATTTTCTATATGCCACATCTCAACTTTCTCAGACGACCCTTCGCAGTATTCTTGGACAGGCAGAGTTAGATGAATTACTATCCATGCGAGAAAAAATCAATACTGAACTTCAGACAATTTTAGACCAGGCGACTGATCCATGGGGTATTAAAGTATCACAAGTTGAAATCAAGCATGTTGACCTGCCTTCAGATATGCAGCGGGCAATGGCAAAACAGGCAGAAGCGGAACGCGAACGTCGCGCTAAAGTTATCAATGCTGAAGGAGAATTTCAGGCATCTCACAAACTTTATGATGCAGCTAAAATTATGGTAAAACAACCCATTACTGTACAGCTCCGTTATCTCCAGACTTTACGTGAAGTTGCAACTGAAAATAATTCAACTATTATTTTTCCATTACCTATTGACATGGTTAAGCCACTTGTCAAGCTGCTTGAAAGTAAGTCTGAGAAAAAATAGCCTTAATTAACCTTCCGAAGGTTCTAAACCTTCGGAAGGCTTTTCGCAAGGTTCAGCTAAGTACTAATGAGGGAAATAAAAGAAAAAGTTAATCAGCTTAGAGAGTTGATTAATTCTGCGAATTACAATTACTACATTTTAGATAATCCCACTATCAGCGACGCCGAATATGACCGCCTGATGCGGGAACTTAAGAATTTAGAAAATAAGTATTCAGAGCTAATTACACCGGATTCACCTACTCAACGAGTTGGGGCAAAACCGTTAAGCGAATTTAATACTGTTGTACACCGTATTCCTCTTCTCAGTCTGGATAATGCAATGAACGAAAATGAAATCAGGGACTTTGTTGCAAGAACATACAGGGGGCTGCCTCCAGGGGAAATTGTACAATTTGTATGCGAACCCAAAATTGATGGACTGGCAATTGAATTATTGTATGAAAATGGATTCTTTGTTTCCGGTTCAACGAGAGGCGACGGAGTTACCGGTGAAGATATTACACAAAACCTTAAAACCATTCGCTCTATTCCTCTCTCTTTAAGGAAAGGTAAACTACCAATTCCATCATTACTGGAGGTTCGCGGCGAAGTATATATGGATCGCGAGGAATTCAAGCGGCTGAATGAACAACAACTGAAAGAAGGTAAACCACCATTTGCCAATCCCAGAAATTCCGCCGCAGGTTCACTTCGGCAATTAGACCCCAAAGTTACTGCAAAGCGTCCTTTGAACATTTTTTGTTATTCATTGGGAACTTGCGAAGGAATTTCATTTTCCACTCATTCGGAGTTTTTAAAAGCATTGCCCTTATGGGGCTTTCGCGTGAACCCACTAATTGAGATGTGCAGTAGTGTTGAGGAGATCATCAATTACTACAGAAAAGTTGAATCAAATCGTAAGTCAATCTCTTATGATATTGACGGAGTTGTTTTCAAAGTCAATTCGTTTGCTCAACAGGAAACACTTGGAATAAAATCCCGCAGTCCGAGATGGGCAATTGCCGGAAAATTCAAAGCCCAACAGGAAATCACCCAAATTATTGATATAATAGCCAGTACTGGTCGCACTGGTTCAATAACTCCCGTTGCCAAGTTAAATCCAGTAGAAGTTGGCGGTGTTACAATCTCAAATGCAACCCTGCATAATCAGGATGAAATAACCCGTAAAGATATTCGAGAAAAAGACTGGGTTGTGATCCAGAGAGCTGGTGATGTAATCCCACAAGTTGTAAAAGTGATAACTGAAAGAAGAACTGGTGAAGAGAAACCGTATCATATTCCCCCAATCTGTCCCGTATGTGGTGCCCATGTAGTACGTGACGAGGGAGAAGCTAAACACTATTGTCAGAACATTAATTGTCCAGCTAGAATTAAACGTAGCATCCAGCATTTTGTATCCAAGCGAGCCATGAATATCGATGGTCTTGGTGATAAATTAGTAGAGCAACTCGTTGATGAAGGACTGATTAAAAATGTCGCGGATCTTTACTTTTTGAAAAAGGACAACCTTGTAAAACTCGAACGTATGGCGGATAAATCCGCTCAAAATATTATTGATGCATTGCGAAAAAGCAAAAACACAACATTAGCAAAATTTATTTATGCTCTCGGAATCCGCAACGTCGGCGAGCATATGGGGAAAGTTCTCGAGAAGTCATTTGGCACTTTTGAAAAACTAATGTCTGCAACATACGAGGAACTTGAAGCAATTGAGGGTGTTGGACCAATTGTCGCACAGAGTATCCGAAACTTTTTCGATGAGAAAGCTAATATAGACACTATTAAAAGACTTTATGAGGGCGGAGTGAAGATTAGCGAAGTCATTGCCCAAACTGAAGAAAAAAAATTTGAAGGTAAAACCTTCATTTTCACAGGAACGCTTTCTACCATGACTCGTAATGAGGCAAAAGACCTTGTCGAAAAGTTCGGAGGAAAAGCATCATCTTCCGTAAGTAAAAAAATGGACTATGTTGTAGTTGGTGAAAATCCAGGCTCGAAAGCAGATAAGGCAAATAATCTCGGTGTAAAAATTCTAAGCGAAGAAGAGTTTAAGTCTCTTTTAGAATAATAACGAACCCGTTTTCACGAGGCGAAGCGGAGTCAAACAGGTTTTTAACTTCAAGATTTGTTGGGAACTTTATAACTGATTTTTTATTTGAAACCTTAACTCTATACTTAATTATTGATTGTTTTTCCGAATAAAAATTCAGATAATAAAATTCTTGGTTATAATATAAAAAAAGAAAACGGGACGTCCTCGATGTACAACTTTAATAGAAATAATAGAAAATACTCTGGATTTATTAAACTTCAAGCCTGAGATATTTAATGATGGTTATGATGACTTTGATAAATGTCAAATAGACAGCACATCAGTAAAGGCAAATACAGAATGGCCGACAGATGCGAGGATATTGTCAAGATTATTAAGTAGTTCTTTTCACTATTTGTATCGTAAGAGACTCCTTTGGAGTAAAAACTTCATATTTTTGGCTTGCCCAAATTTAAACTATGGCATGTTGAGAATTGGAACTGCACAGAAACTATATGATTACCTTATAGAAGAAAAGAGTCGAATAGAAGCGAATAAAGTCGATCTTGCTCCGAGTATTCGTAAGAGATTAGATTTGATTTGGGATAGGCTCGAGAGTGATTTTATCCATACTGATCTGTACGGATAGATATAGCAAAAGTATTGTATTATACAGAGGATCGAGTTTTTAATGAGGTGGTATTTCCGAATGGATCCCTTTGGGAAAAGAGTTCTGAGAAAATACTTAGCATAAGTGACAGAAGTGCAGCTTATATTCAAACCGGAAAAATTAATAAATTAACTTAAAAAATCAGAATGAGATTCATTATCCACTAATCTGAAGGAAAATATCAAATTTAAATTTGTGATAATAGTTGTAACATGTACAAAATACGGGTATTAATACCCTTTTCGAATTGAGTCTAATTATCAAAATCACATTCTCTCCGGTGCTGAAACCCCAATAAGATGCAAACCATTAGCCAATACTATCTTTACTGCTTTCACCAGTGCAAGACGTGCCTGTGTAAGTTCAACATTATCACTTAAAACCCTATGTTCAGTGTAAAACTTATGGAAAGCTGTGGCTAATTTTTGTAAGTAATTTGTAAAATGATGGGGTTCAAGAGTCTCTTTACAAAGTAAAACGATTTCTTTAAACTCTCCAAGAACATCTAATAATGCAAGAGTTTCAGGCTCTTTAAGTAGCGAAATATCATAGGCATCGCTAAATTTTATCCCTTTAAAATCTGCATTCCTTAATATACTTGAAATCCGGGCATGAGCATATTGAAGATAAAACACAGGATTCTCTTCGCTCTCTGTTTTTGCCAATTCTAGGTCAAAATTTAAATGACTTTTCATACCTCGCATAATAAAGAAATAACGAACAATATCCTTACCAACTTCATCTATTAATTCACTAAGAGTAACATATGTTGCTTTTCTTGTGGACATCTTAACTTTTTCACCACCTTTAGTTAAAGTCACAAACTGATGGATAAGAACTTTTACGTTATTCGTATCATATCCAAGCGCTTTCAGACCGGCTAAAACATCAGGATAGGTAGCGTGATGATCAGCCCCAAAAAGGTCTACTATTAGATCATACCCTCTTTTAAACTTCGTTACATGATAGGCAATATCCGGCAAGCGGTAAGTTGCTTCGTTTACAACACTCTTCCATAAAACTCGATCTTCAGTACCTCCATACTCTCCTGCACGAAACCAGATTGCACCATCTTTCTCATAAGTCGCATCCTTTTCTTTTAACTTAATAAGAACCTGATCTATCTTTCCATCATTATAGAGGCTCTTTTCATTGTAAAGTCGATCAAAAACTATATCAATCCTTTTTAGGGTTTTATTAATATCCCTAAAAACTGCTTGCTCAGCAGAATTTTTAAAAATATTATTATCTGGATCATCTTTAAACCGGTCTCTATACTTTTCTACTATTTTCTTAGCAATATCAACTATATAATCACCCTGATAATAATCATCCGGAATTTTATCATCATATCCTAAAAGTTGACGATAGCGGATATATGTAGAATAACCTAAAATTCTCATTTGCCTTCCGGCATCATTGTAATAGTATTCACGTTCTACATCATAGCCGTTCCACTCAAGAATACGAGCAATAGTATCACCTAAAACTGCCTGCCTTCCATGACCGACAGTAAGAGGCCCTGTAGGATTGGCACTGACAAATTCCACCTGTGCTTTTAATCCTTTTCCCTGATCGGAACGACCATATTCTGAACCCCTTTCAAGAATTTCATTTACAGCCGATTGTAATACTTTAGGTGATAGAAAAAAATTAATGAAACCTGGCGGTTTAATTTCGACTTTCGATATAATATCAGAATGCGATGGCATTGCTTTGACTATATCTTCAGCTATAGCCATTGGTGGACACTTTAATACCCTATTTAACAAAAGCGGTATATTAGTAGAGAAATGACCGTGTTCTGGATGCCTGGAACGCTCAACCTGAATTGGTTTATCAATAGATACACTAATATTTGATAGTGTTTCTTTTAAAATCTCTTTAATAGTATTAATCATGACAGCGAAATTTAGGATTATCCAAATATTCAAACAAGCATTAGAAAAACAAAACCCTAATTGATAAAATCACAGATATATTCTTTGGTATTTAATTCAATTATTACATTTTCTCTAAGAGATATTTTCCACTATTTCTACCGGAGCATCCGCCCATAATCGCTCAAGGTTGTAATAATTCCTTATATCTTCCTGAAAAACATGTACCACAAAATCCACATAATCCATCAAAACCCAATTCAGGTGCTTATACCCCTCAATATGCCAGGGTTTAACCTCCGGTTTAAGTTTAATTTTTATTTCATCAACTATTGCTTTAACGTGGACATCCACATCACCGGTACAAATGACAAAATAATCTGTAATAGACGTTAGATTTCTTAAATCAAGAATAGCAATATCTTTAGCTTTTTTACTAAATGCTATTTGAGCAGCTTTTTTTGCTAAATTGTAAGAATACCGGGGACTTTTAGAATCTTTAGGGGCAAACATGCAGCTCTATAAATTTTCCCCTATATCTAAAATTTTTGAGTAAACGGGAAGGTCTATATAATCTTTACCAAGGATTAATGTTAAATCTACGTGAAGAGAAGGGTCTTCTTTACTCACTATCCTACTAGAATCAAACATAAGTAAATTGAGAACTTCTTTGCTTTTTTCCGGCACATTTGCTCTCTCAATAAGGTGAGTCCTTTCATAATCCATTCTATCAGCATTGCCGGTATAAATGACATCAATAAAACCTTGTTGTCTGAGATAATTCGTAAACTTTTGGGCTAAGCCGGGTGTTCCACAGCCATTCAACACCTCTACAACAATATAGGAATAAGGTCTTTCAGACAGTGGTACTGTAACAGATTGAGAAAGAGATATTTTTGACTTATTTAAAACAACTCTTTTACCCATTGAAAAGATAAATCCTATTATAACAATGGAAAGACAAAATATTGCTATATTCAGAACCCACCTCTGAACATCAGGATTCTTAACTTTTTTACTTTTCGTACTTGGTATTTTTGCTCGGTTTCCAGAACTTCTTTGCACTCTCTACCTACTAATAATTACCATAATACCGGTTTCCATAAGGTATCATACCATAACGATAATACATAGGGACTTTATCAAATCTTACATTTAAAAAGAGGTTATCTTTGGGGTGATAATTCAACTCAGCACCATAAATTATATTATTAATGGGATTCATGGAATTGTTATTAATTCCCATTTGGAGTGGGTTATGTACGAACCCGATATGTCCATTTAGAGTTAATTTATCAGAAAAAATATACGACATTCTGTTTTGATATATTCCAAGAGAAGCAGAAGATTTCCCAAAACTCATATAAGAAAGTGAATACGACTGATTCATAAAAAATCTATTAGGATCGAGTAAACTGAATCCAAGGGATGATGGTCCAACATTGGGAATTTTGATACTTTTCTCGACGGATGGCTTTTCTTTTAGCTGGCTTTTGAATTGCGCTTTAATTAATCCTAAAGGCATAACCAAAAGGATAATTAAAAAAATCTTAACAAATTTACTCTTCATTTTATCACCTTTAATATAAATTTTAAATTCACATCTCATTTTAAATCATTTGTTGGAGTTTGTCAAGGTTATTATGATGATTTTCTGCCAATCCCACAATCCTTTGTCCTTTTTAACCCAATTTAAAAAACCGATCATTCCTGTAACTGTATGTTAAGTAGAAAGTTCCGAAGCTTCGGAAGGTTTTTTGCTTGCTCTGGCTGCGGGGTTGTACTCCGCAGCCTAGAAAACGAGAATGAAATCTTTGCGAAAGTTCGCTGTGAAGTCGTGAATAACTCCGGTAATTGCTGATGATTCTGTTTGAATAAACTTTTGCAAAGTTATTCTCATCTAAAATCAGCTCGAAAAAGAGCAAAGATTAACCCCCGGTTTGAACCGGGGGGATAAATACCACACATCATTCTTCCGACTTTAGTCGGTAAATTACCCGAATGAATTCCCCGGGGGGCAGGCGGGGTATGTTGTTAGTGCTCAGTATCCACCCAATGAATTGGGTGGTTAATGTTTTAATCTGGAACGTGTAAATCAACATGGATATATGGATATAACGATATCAAGTTGCCTCGGGAGCTCACTCCTGACGCTTTTATCATAACTCTTTTCACATAATCAGGTCTAAGGACCTTACGGAACGTTAAATTGTTTATTATCAAGTTTACCGGTGTCTCTACTCCTGTGTTGACGTAAAGAAAAGTTCCAAACTTCAGTGATAATTCACATTGATTTCTTCAAGACTACATTATCAATAAAGCGTGTCTTACCAAACCAAACCGCCACTGCAACAAAGGTTCCCGGTTCGATTGCCTTAACCTGTCTTAAATCTCTTTCACGGACAATTTCAATATATTCAATCCGGGCTAAAGGCGCCGTTTCTATTAGTTGACGAATTGATTCTTCAATAATTCCGGCATCCAGTTCTCCCCGCTGAACTATTTCCACCGCTTCTTGCAACGACTGGTAAATTATTGGCGACTGTTTCCGCTCTTCTGGACTTAAATAAGTATTCCGTGAACTCATAGCCAAACCACCGTCTTCACGGACAATCGGCGCTACGATAATCTCAACTGTGAAATTCAGATCTTCGACCATTTTTTTAATGATAATCGCCTGCTGAGCGTCTTTTCTACCAAAGACTGCAATATCTGGCTGAACGATATTGAAAAGTTTTGCCACAATTGTGGTAACTCCCCGAAAGTGAATAGGACGTGATGTTCCGCAAAGCACCTTCGATAGCTCTTCTGTCATTACATAGGTAAAAAAGGGATCGGGATACATTTCTTCTTTGTCGGGATAAAAAATAATATCCACACCACGTTCCTCAGCAAGTTGCCTGTCCCTTTCAAAATCCCGCGGGTATTTTTCAAGGTCTTCATTCGGACCAAACTGAGTCGGATTAACAAAAAGACTTACTATTACCACATCGCTATTTTTTTTTGCGACATCCATTAAAGATAAATGCCCTTCATGAAAATATCCCATCGTAGGGACAAGACCTATTATTTTCCCAACTTTACGAGGTGAAGCAAGTTCTTTTCTAAGATTTTCAACTGTTCTTATAATTTTCATTTTGCTACAAATCCATTTTTAAATAATTAAGGTTTACAAGGCTTTTCGCTTTATTTTTTCTTCAATTTATTGATATTAATCTTATTCCTGATACATTCTTCATAAATTTTAAATGGCAATTGAAAATAATTAGATTTAATAGCTCTCATCTTCCGAAGGAAACTTTCCTTCCCGAATATCTTCACAATATTCTGACGCACATCTTCTTACTTCATCTGCTAATTTTGCATATTTACGCACAAACTTAAACTTCATTTTATCATACAAACCCAGCATATCATAAGAGACTAAAATTTGACCATCACAATAAGGTCCTGCACCGATTCCAATTGTAGGAATAGTTAACATTTCAGAAATTTCTTTAGCAAGTACTGCAGGCACTTTTTCCAGCACAATAGAAAATGTCCCCGCTTCTTGAAGTGCAATTGCATCTTTTTTAATCTTCTCAGCTTCCTTCTCCTCCGCACCACGGACACCATAACCACCTAACTCATGCACACTCTGAGGTGTAAAACCCAGATGCCCCATAACCGGAATGCCTATTTCCACCATTTTTTTTATCGTAGGACAAATGTGTTCGCCCCCCTCTAACTTAACTGCCTCGGCGCCACCCTCTTTCATAAAACGTCCGGCATTACGGAGAGCTAATTCTATGTTTTCCTGATAGGACATAAAAGGCATGTCCGCAATAAGCAGTGCTCTTTTTACACCTCTGCGAACAGATTTTACATGATATAACATTTCGTCAACTGTAACGGGAAGTGTCGTTTCGTAACCCGCACATACATTTCCGCAGGAATCACCAACGAGTATTAAATCAACTCCAGCTTCGTCCAGTAAATAGCCGAATGTGTAATCATAAGCCGTTAAAGCTGTTATTTTTTCCCCCTCTGATTTCATCTTGATTATTGTCGAAACTCTAATTTTTTTACTCATAGAATTAATCCCCTTTTTTAAACTAGTAATTGTATTTTTATATCATACTTTTTCAGCTATTTGCAATTTAAAATTTGGCACAAAGGGCTTCACCTGGAAAATCTTCATTTTGAAATAAATTTGCATTCTACTTCTCAACTGTAATAATTCCACCAAAAATAAGTTTGTCTCCTTGATATAGCACGGCTGACTGACCCGGAGTAACGGCTCGCTGCGGCTCATCAAACGTTACCTTCAACTTATCGGTCCCATAAGTTTCAACATAGCATTTTGTTCCGGGATGATTGTACCTAATTTTAATAACACCTTCTAAGGAATTTAGCGAGGGAATACTAACCCAATTGACTTTATCCAAAGTCATCTCTGAACAGTATAGTCCCTGTTCTTTTGAGATTACTATTCTGTTGTTTTTAGCATCAATTTCTTTAACATATCGCCGCTCGCCAAAACCTATTTTAAAACCCTTTCGCTGACCAATAGTAAAATTGTAAAACCCGTTATGAAAACCGAGAATATTTCCCTCTTCATCGACAAGTTCACCTCTCCCGATCTTATGAATCCGGTCCGGGGCGTAATCAACTAAAAAATCTCTGTAGTTATTATCCGGAATAAAGCAGATGTCCTGGCTTTCCGAAAGATCGCTGTAAAACAGACCGTTCTTCTTAGCAATTTTGAAAACATCTGATTTTTTTACATTTCCTAAAATTAGTATCGTTTTACTCAGATCGTGTTGAGATAACTGCCATAACGCATAAGATTGATCCTTTGAATGATCAATTCCTTCCAGGATTTCATATCTGTGGGAATTTTCATTATGGAAAATCCTGGCATAATGTCCTGTGGCTATAAATTCTACATCCATCTTATCAGCAAGGTCAATAAGTATTTCCCATTTAATTTGTTTATTACAATATACACATGGATTTGGAGTTACACCTGAGAGGTATCCATCAACAAAATCTTGGACTATACATTTTTCAAAATCTGAACGTACGTCCTCAACTTTATGCGGAATATCCAATTTTTTACAAATCTCTTTAGACCTTCTAATTGTATTTACTAAGTGCTTATCCTCGCCAGGATGCCACATTCTCAATGTTACTCCAATAGGGCGATAACCATTTTCTATAAGTTTAAGGGCAGCTACTGAACTGTCAACTCCGCCGCTCATTGCAATCAAAACCTTACGACCCAACTAAATCACTCCTGCGACTATTTTTCACCATAAACTATTCTAAGAAATTTTTATCTCGTCTTAAAATAAACTCTAAGAGAAAATGTATTTTTCGAGATTAGATAAAACACCAATAAATCTAATAAAATTTTGATTCCCAATATGTATTTACAAACTCTCAATGTTCTTTTTTGTTATTAATGAGTCCACTTAAAAAAGGTGATCTATTAGAGAAAGAAACCGTTGAAACGGTTGAAGAAGTAATATTGTTTAAGAGTAACCCCCGACTTAAGTCGGGGGTTAATAAGAAGCTAGCAGTTATAATAACTGTTTCAACAGTTTCTGAATTTTTGGTATTATGCAAAATACAATTCAAGTTTCAACCTTTCTTAAGCAAACTCATTAATAGTTACTCCTAATTTTTTCATACAGCATATCAGTGATAATCTGTGTTAATCTGTGGTTAATTGTTTCCCTTTCGCCCATTGAACTAAAAAATTCTCATGAATTTTAAAAACCAATCTTGGTCTGCTATGAAATTTAAAAAACATTCCTTCACCTACATCATCTCCCGGTGTAATATTGTAACTATCTAATTCAACGGAATAAGCTATCAGCAAAACATCTCCATAAAATCCATTTAAGTGAGCATCCACATTTACAAGTTCCGGATTTTTACCTTGAAGTCCTGTCTCCTCGTATAGTTCTCTAATTGCAGCTTCAGATGGTGTTTCTCCCATCTCTATAAAACCACCTGGTAAGCTCCATCCCCCTTTCCCTGGTTCAACTGATCTTCGCACAAGCAGTATCTCTTTTTTATCATTCATTGATAAGATAGCCACCGATGGAATCGGATTTTCATAAAGTACTAAATTGCAATTTTTACAAAATGACCTTCTTCGACCCTCAATCTCAATCATTTTTGTAAGTTCTCCACAGCAATAACAGTACTTGTATTTCATGTCTAAAATATAATTAATATTTCCATTAAAACTTAAGTTTATTGAAAACGAAAAGTTAATTTCGTATTTTATCTGCCAGATTATTAAAAAAATGAGTGAAAATGAGTAAAGGAAATTCTGTTCTTGTTGTTGGCTCTGTAGCATTTGATGATGTCGAAACTCCCTTTGGAAAACGGGATGGCTCTCTTGGTGGATCAGCTATATTCTTCTCAATGGCTGCCTCACATTTTACTAAAGTTAGAATCATAGGCATTGCCGGAAGCGATTACCCGCAAGAAGCAATAGCACTGCTTGAAAAAAGAAACATTGACACCAGAGGTTTGGAAATCAAAGAAGGCAAAACTTTTCTCTGGGGTGGAAAATACCACGAAGATATCAATATCCGTGATACTTTGTATACAAACCTCAATGTTTTTGCTGAATTCAAACCTATAATTCCTGAGGCATTTAAAACAACCCCATTCATTTTCTTAGGAAATATTCAACCGTCTTTACAGTTAGACGTTCTAAATCAGATGAAAAATCCTAAGTTCATTGCTTTAGATACGATGAATCTCTGGATAAATACTACCAAAAATGACCTTATGCAGGTTCTTAAAAAAGTTGATCTTCTCCTTATTAATGATAGCGAACTTAGTGAACTTACAGGTGAATTAAATTTATTAAAAGGTCTAAAGACCATCCATGAGTATGGACTTAAATACGTCGTTATCAAGAAAGGCGAGCATGGTGCATTTTTTAGCGATAATGGTTCACTTTTTTATGTTCCTGCTTTTCCTATAATTCAACCAACTGACCCTACCGGTGCAGGAGACAGTTTCGCTGGTGGTCTCATTGGCTATCTATCATCTTGCCCTGAAATCAGCTCCAGCGAATTAAAAAAATCTGTTATCTATGGAAGTATCATGGGCTCCTTTTGTGTTGAACATTTTAGTATTAATGGTTTACTGAATTTGACTAAAGATATGATAAACTCCCGTTATTTAAGCCTTCAGCAAATGGTTACATTTTAGAAAATCATACCTTTACTTGAGTACATTTTCATAAAAATCCGAATGAATTAGATGAACTGCAAATGATTAAACCTCTATTTTGGAAAGACAAACGCTTATTTATCGTTGACCAAACACTCCTTCCTGCTAAATATTCACTTATAGAAATCAGAAACCATCTGGAAATGGCTGATGCTATAAAACGGCTGGCTATCCGAGGTGCCCCAGCAATTGGAATCGCTGCCGCTTTCGGATTAGTTATCAGTTTGAAGGATAAGTTACAATCAACACGCAGAAATTTTTTTTCACATTTATATGAAAATGTAAAGATACTTAATAAAACCCGTCCCACTGCCGTAAACCTCAGCTGGGCACTTGAAAGAATGGAAAAAACCGCAAAGGATAATAAGAATTTACCGATACCGGAATTATGGGAAAGACTTCTTAATGAGGCAAAAGCAATCCACAAAGAAGATATTCAGATGTGCAAAGCGATTGCAGAAAACGGCTATAAACTTTTACCAGACAAAGTTAATGTTATAACACATTGTAACACCGGCGGATTAGCGACCGGTGGACTTGGTACAGCTCTTGGAATCATTATCAAAGCATTTCAAAAGGGAAAAGATATTCACGTTTATGTAAATGAAACGCGCCCTTTACTTCAAGGTGCCAGACTCACAGCATGGGAATTAACAAAAGAAAAAGTACCTTTTACTCTCTGCACAGATAATATGGCAGCATATATTATGACAAATAAAAATATAAACGCCGTAGTAGTGGGAGCAGATAGAATTGCCAGTAATGGGGATACCGCGAACAAAATAGGAACCTATAGTCTTGCGATTTTAGCAAACTACCATAAAATACCTTTTTATATCACTGCTCCGACTTCCACAATAGATCCCACGATTTCTTCCGGAAAAGATATAGTCATCGAGGAGCGTTCCGGTTCGGAAGTAACCAATTTTTTAGATAAGAATATTGCACCCGAAAATTGCCAGGCGATTTCACCCGCTTTTGATGTAACGCCTGCAAACCTGATATCAAGAATTATAACCGAAAAAGGAGTTTTTAAGCAGCCATTTAATCTATCTCAAGAATCCCACTTGAAAACGAAATGAATCTGTGATAAATTTAATTGTTATTTAAAATGAACAAAAAATAATAGGAGTATGAGAATGAAAATCAAAGAAATAGTAATCTTAATTTCCGTACTGCTTCTGGTTTCTTTGATAACGACAACTTGTCAAAGCCCTGAAGTGACCTCTGCTAAGGTATATTTTCAACAGAACAACATTGATGCTGCTAAAGAACAGCTACTAATTGCTTTAGAAAAAGAGCCGCAAAATCCTGAAGTCCCATTTTTACTTGCTACTAATGTTTACGCACCAAGAAGAGATTGGGATAAAGTAAAAAACATGCTACAAAAAACCAGTAAACTTGATCCTACCTATGCAGATAAAGTTAACCAATATACAAAAAGATATTGGGGCGAAATCCATACAGAAGGAGCAAATACATTCAATAACGCAATTCGTGCTATATTACCAATGGAAAAAGACTCTCTACTATCACTGGCTACAGGTAAATTTCAAGAAGCTCTTTCTATGAAATCTGATGAAGCTATTACCTATAATGGAATGGTGAAATGTTATTTTATGCTTAATGATACTCTCAATGTTGAAAAATATGCAGAAATGGAAGAGGGAAATGGCATCTTCGATCAAGATGTAATGTACTATTACTATCAGGTTATGTGGCTACCTGAACACCAGGAAGAAGTTTTAGCAAAATTAGCCAATACAGCATCGGAACATCCTGAAGCTCTTCAACTTCAAATACTAAAAATTCAGTTTCTGAGCGAGTTAGAAAGATTCGAGGAAGCGCTTGATGTAGCAAAAAAAATATCCACTGAAAACCCGGATAATACTGATCTTAGATTTATCCTGGCTCAGATTTATGTCAAAAACAATGATTATGAATCAGCACAATATGAATATCAAAAAGTCCTCGCTGAAAACCCTGAAGATATTGATGTCCTTTTGAGAATAACAGAAGCATTTTTTCAGTCAAAAGATTGGGTAATGGCTGAAGAATACTCTCGAAAACTTATAGAACTTGACCCGGAGAATATTTTCGGTTATGATGTCCTCTGGAAGTCACTTTATAATCAGGGTAATAAAGAAGAAGCGGAAAAATACCGCAAAATTGAAAAAAGCTTGCGATAACTTTTTTATATACTCTCTCTAAAATTCAATAAATAAAAAACCAACTACATCGTCGGTTTTTTCTACTTGTATTTTAAGCACTATATCTTATCAATTTACCCAATCCTCGCCCTTTTATTTAGATATCCTGTTAAAGCAAGGTCAAGCGATTTATCAGTTGTTAATAGCACATAATCTATATTATTTGCTCTACACTGCAATTTGTAATGTTCAATAAAACGATTTACAGTTCTCTGATATGCTCTCTGTATATGCCAGGGTTCTGTAACCAGTTCTTTATTAGTTTCCATATCAATAAACCGAGTCTGCCTATTAAATGAAAATTTCATTTCCTGTGGATCTAAAATATGGAATAAAATTACCTCATGCCTCTTATGTCGAAAATGTTTAAGTGCATTGATTACTCTATCAGGCTCATCTAATAAATCAGAAATCAAAATAATCAGCCCTCGCTTCTTTATCTTCTCAGCCATTTCGTGAAGCAATGGAGCAATATCAGTTTCCTCACCAGGAATCGTATGTTCTAAAGCACTTAGGACTAAATTCAGATGACTTTTTTTTGCTAATGGCGGTAGGTAAAAACGTACTTCTGAATCGAACATTGTAAGACTTACAGCATCTTGTTGCTTAAGCATGAGATATCCAAGCGCTGCTGAAAGATAACTGGCATAAGAAAGCTTCGTGATTTCCCCAGATTTATATCCCATTGAACCACTTTTATCGAGCAAAATATATGATTTTAAATTCGTTTCTTCTTCGAATTGCTTGATATAATATCTATCTGTCTTCCCATACAATTTCCAATCAACATGTTTGATCTCATCTCCCGGCATATAGGGACGATGTTCGGCAAATTCTACAGAAAAACCGTGATAGGGGCTTTTATGTAAACCAATAATAAATCCTTCAACAACTAATCTAGCTCGTAAAGACATATTATCAAGCTTAGAGATTATCTCGGGATCAAGATATTTTCGTTTATCTATAGTTGGATTAATCATTCCATTTTCTCGAATTCAGATAGGTAATACAAATCAACTATTTACTAACACCTGTGTTTTGTATTATCCTCACATTAAATATTCAAGTAATTTCTCAGTAATTGAATCTGTATCAATACCTTCAGCTTCAGCATTAAAATTCAGAATGATTCTATGTCTTAGAACAGGTTTGGCAACTTTAATCACATCATCTCTATTGGGAGTCGGTCTTCCATTTAAAATAGCGTAAGTCTTTGCGCCAAGAATGAGATATTGCGAGGCTCTCGGTCCGGCTCCCCACTCGATCCACCTCTTTACAAAATCTGGGGCATCCTTCAGCACCGGTCTTGAAGATGTAACAAGCTTAACAGCAAATTCAACAATATTATCTGCAATAGGAACACGCTTTACAAGGTGTTGATAACTCAAAATTTCGTCTCTACTTACAATTTTATCAAGAACAGCTACTAAATCAGATGTCGTAGACCTTACTATTTCGACCTCCTCTTTAGGATTCGGGTAATCAACTTTTAAACTAAACATAAAACGATCAAGTTGTGCTTCAGGTAATGGATACGTTCCCTCTTGCTCTATTGGATTTTGAGTTGCCAGGACAAAAAAGGGCTCCTCTAAAACATAGGTTTTTCCCGCTGTTGTAACTCTATGTTCCTGCATCGCTTCCAAAAGCGCTGACTGTGTCTTTGGAGGCGTTCTATTTATTTCATCGGCGAGAATAATATTTCCGAAGATTGGACCTTTAAAAAATCTAAATCCTCGCTTTCCGGTTGTTTTATCCTCTTCAAGTACTTCTGTTCCAGTAATATCGGATGGCATAAGATCAGGTGTAAACTGTATCCTTTTAAAAGATAGATCAAGAACATGCGCTAAAGTCTTTATCATCAGTGTTTTTGCAAGACCGGGTACACCGATTAAAAGACAATGCCCCTGACACAACTGAGCAACAAGCAATTGATCAATTATCTCATACTGCCCAATTATTATTTTGCCAATTTCAGAAAAAATTTTCCCCCGCATATCACGAAGCGATTCAATAAGTGTTACATCATCTTTATTATCCATATTCGTTACCTTCCTATTTAACATTGACGTGAATCTAAAACTTTCAAATAATAAGAGCAAACCAAGTAAGGTTAACTAAAATATTTCTTTAACTCAAAACAAAATATTATCTTTCACAAAGTTTTTGACAAAAAGAAAATAATGATTAAATGAATGAGAACTCTATTCAAAGAAAAGTAATGTCAGTATTCTTTAGCCAAAGAAAAACTAAAATAATTATAGAAAGAGGGGGACTAAACATGGCAAATTGGTTTAATAATTTTTTAGTTAAAACTGTACTCTTAATGCCAAAAATATTTGTGGGATTAGTGGCAAAAAAGTATGTTGCCGGTAAATCTATTGATGACGCTGTCTCAACTGTCAGAGAACTAAATAATGAAGGAATTGCTGCTACAATAGACTTATTGGGCGAAGATATCAATGACTTATCTGAGGCAATACCTCCCTTACAAATGTATCTCGATTTAATTGAAGCAATAGAAAAAGAAAATATTGATTCAAACGTTTCTCTAAAGTTAAGTCAATTCGGGCTTGGGTTAGACAGCAACACCACCTGGAGAAATTTTGGGAAAATTATATCTAAAATTCGTGAAAAAGACAATTTTATTCGAATTGACATGGAGGATTCCTCTGTAACCGATATTATTCTCGACATATTCAAACTCGCAAAATCTCTTTATCCTAAAGTTGGTATAGTCCTTCAGGCTTATTTACACCGCTCAATGGATGATCTAAAAACTCTCCTGCCGTTAGGAGTCAATATAAGAATATGTAAAGGTATTTATAAAGAATCACCTGAGATCGCCTATCAAGACCCTCAGGAAATCAGAAAAAATTTTTTCAATCTCGTAAAATTCATCCTCGATAATAATAGTTATGCCGCTATCGCAACACACGATCTTTATTTAACACCGATTTTCACTAGTGGGACAATGGTCATAAAAAAACCTTAATC
>CAYTUQ010000015.1:0-64739 GCA_964441235.1 uncultured bacterium
GGAATTGGAATATGGAACGAATTGATTATAAATATTTATGGTGAGTAACTTAGTACAACTTTTATAGAAACTGATGGAGCGGCAAGAATTGCGAAACGCCTATGTGAGAAACACAGTAATTTGTTAGAAGTAAGATTGTATAGACAAGCTCCAACATCCTTTGTTTTACTAACCAGTAGATTTGCATTTATCGAGTCTTATAATTATTCTGCCCGTGGAAGTAATGTCCCAATTATTCAAGTGCAGGCGGGGTCATCGCTTTACAAACATTATGATAATCATTTTGAAAATATCTGGAATGTATCTGAATCAATTAGTGAATATAATCCTTTCTTTAAGAATAAAATTGAAAGTCAAATTGATTAAGAATTTGTGAGACCATACACATAACGAATCTGCTTCGCACCTTATGGCTTGAGCTGTTCGATGATTTCTGTTTTCTTGATATTTTACAGTGTCATTTATCATTCAATCATTATCACTTTCTTGCCTGCCGCAGGTGAAGCGTTGACCGATAAGCGGACCGCTCGCTCTGCTCGCTCTCGCTTCGCTCGTCCGCTTATCCGTCGGCTGTTGAGCCTACGGCTCTTCACGCCCTTGAGGCTCCGCACACGCTCCGCCTATCAAGGGCGTTCGAGCCGACTTCAGCCGCAGCCATGATAGATCACATTATCAATCCCGGCTCGCGGCCTCGCGGCTCAACAGCCGACGTTAGCATGTATAGAATAATTTTGTTGAACAATCCAATCCTATTTGTTAAACTTTAGTGTGAATGAATTAGAAAATTATATTTTAAGGCTCTTGCTATGAAAAAATCTGTATATTTGGATTCAACAATTCCTAGTTACTTTTATGACGAAAGAGAATAAATAAAACTCCATTGTGATGTCACTCGTAAATGGTGGTCGGAAGAAAGTAAAAATTTTGATATTTTTATTTCATTAGAGACAATAGCCGAATTAGATAGTGGCAATTATCCAAGGAAAAATGAGATTTTAGAATTTGCAAAGGAAATTGAACAATTAGAACCAAATCATGAAATAAGAAACATTGTTAAATTTTACATTCAAAATAAACTTATGCCCATAGATGAACAAGGAGATGCTTTACATTTGGCATATGCTTCTTTTTACAAAATTGATTTCCTTTTAACATGGAATTGCAATCATTTAGCAAATGCAAATAAGAAGCAACATATAAGAATTATAAATGCCCGCTTGAATTTATTCATGCCTGAAATAATAACGCCATTAGAATTATTTACGGAAAGGTAAGCATAATGTATACAAATGAATTATTACAAGAAAAATACAAAGCTCAAAATGTGTTATCCAAAAAAGCACGAGACACCAAAGTGAATTACTTTGATATTATTAAAGAAAATGTAAAAAAACTTTATCAACAAAAAAATTGGGATTTGGGTTTTTCAAAAAGAAAAGGCGGTTATTTAGACCAAAAGAATATACATAAAGTTACAGGCTAACAATCGCTTCCACCTAACAGCGAACGCTGTTGCATGATTTTAGGATTTTGGAGTTTGAGAGTCATTATTGAAAAGTGAGAGGTTTACACAATCACATTCACTGTAGGTGAATCATGCCCGTTATGCATATAAAACAAGGTAGCAAAAATGAAGAAGGTTTTATTAATTACATTTGTATTGTTATCATTCTTAATTAGCAATTCATATTCGCAAATTAGTATTACAGCCCACAGATATTCAACAATTGGGATAAATACAAATCAAAATAATAAAATTTTCGGTGAACTAAAAATTCTTACAAACACCCAGATTGATGAAGAATAACTTGAATTTTCAATACTTTTTAACATTAAAAATCAAGACAGGTCCGTTGTATATTTAGGATTAGGACTTAATCTTAGTCCCTTTAGAGAATATGATCAAATAAATGGTATTCAAGTTCCTATAGGTTTTCAAATATTCCCTTTAAAAGATTTTAATAGGCTTTCATTAGTAGCAGAAATTGCGCCATAAACAGATGGAGAATCTGTATCAATGAAACAGCTATGGGGTCTCAGATACAATTTTTAGACTTAATATTTTGGAAAAAAATAAAAGCAGTAAAATAGAAAGACCAATCGAAAATATATCATTACAAAGTAAGTTATAGTACGTTTAAATGATAAATCAATTAAAAAAATGCCTAACAATCCGCTCCAGCTGAAGGTAATAGCTGTTCGGTGATTTTGGCTTTTGATTCATTCTTTATCCTTTCTAACTCACCCGCAGGTGAGCTTTGTCCGTTAGACTTTTACCATAGAATTCGAAATATATCACTGTTTAAAATAGAGTGAAAACAAGAAACATCTTGATTTATACTACCACAATGTGATATATTTAATTATGTTGAAACTAAAAACTAAATGGTTCAATAAATGGGCAAAAAAGAACTCGATATCTGATAAAACATTGTTAAAAGCACTTGAGTCAATATCAAAAAATCTCAATGTTGTCAATTTAGGAGGAAGAATATATAAAGTTCGTGTACCGAGAATAGGTCAAGGAAAAAGCGGTGGTTATAGAACGCTTGTTGTATATAATGAAACAGATAAAGCAATATTTATATATGGATTTTCTAAAACAGAACGAGATAATTTGGATAAAGAAGAATTAAAGAATTTTAAAAAATTTGCTAAAGATTTATTGCAAATAAGTGCTAAAGAGTATTCAAGGCAGGAGGAATTAGGAAATTTCTTCAGTTTGGAGGAAGAAAGATGAGAGAAACAATAAAAGATGCTATAGGCGATACAGTTCAGAATCTAATTCTAAGTGGGATAAGAACATCATTTTCTGAGAAAGAATTGAAGGAATTTGGAGTAATTATTCCTGAAGTAAAGATTGATGCACATGACATTCAAGAGATAAGAGAAAAAACAAAGTTGAGTCAAAGCGTATTTGCAAGATTACTAAATGTGAGTCCATCTTCGGTAAGACAATGGGAACAGGGAACAAGAAGACCTTCAGGTTCAACCAAGGTATTATTAGAATTACTGCGTATATATCCATCGATTCTTAACTATCGCATTAAAGTATCATATCCAAGTAAAAAAGTCTAACGAATCTGCTTCGCACCTGACCGCTATTCCGCTGCGCTTCATAGCGTCAGGTGAGCTTGCCCGTTAGACCATATTTTCTATTTGACCAACAAACATTTTTTTACACTACTAAAATCAGCAGCATCAATACGATAGAAATACAATCCTGAACAAACGCCACTCGTATTCCATTCAACCGAATAATAGCCAGGGCTCATATTATCGTTTACGAGTGTTTCAACTAACCGACCTGCAACATTGTAAATAGATATATTCACAAATGAAGATTTCGGTAACTCATACGAAATGGTTGTGATTGGATTGAATGGATTGGGATAATTTTGATGTAATTTAAAATTATCAATTATAACAGGTCGGTTTTCGCTTCTTAAAGACAAAACGTTTTCACCCGGCTCAATCATTATAAATTGCACCGACCGGGCGGGCGATGTGAACTTGATTTCGTTCCCAATGGGATAAGCCCATGCCTGAATATCCTCCAAACCGTCAAGCGGTCCCCAGGCTGCACCAGTTGGACATTCATCATTCACATTAACCGCTTGTGGCCACTGGCTATTGTCGATGCCTGTCAGTGAATAGACATAAAACCGTTCACCAACGCCGAAGTCTCCCGGTGCCAGTTTTACCACCTGATCGGCTGTCCCCTTGTTCACCACGACGACTCCAACCTCACCGGAAGCAAACATGGTCGCATAAGCAAGTACGTCGTTACTCGGCCCAACATAGGACGTGCTCACCGCATGGTCGCCGACGAATCGCTGTAAATAGTATATGTAATAAAAGTCAGGACGGGGATTCCAGAGAGGTATACCAGAGGTGGGACTTCTATAATAAAACATACCATCAGATTCCCAGTTGGCAACAAGCCAACGGGCGGACATTCCAAAGTTATTCTTTATCATTTCACACAACAAAACCACTGCCTGCATTCCGTTAGCAATTGAAGTTTTAGCCAGATCAGTACCACCGCAATTCCACTCAGTTAAGGCAACGGGTTTTGAAGAGGCTTGTTTATTTGCAATGTCCTGACGAATGAAGGTTATATTTTTGTTAATTTCAGAACGAGCATTATCCACTTGACCTTTTAGAGTGGTGGAGCTGTATCCGAAATAATTATGCATCACATAAAAATCTGCAGCGTCACCGACCTCTCTGAAGAAAGCTTCGTTCCATCCGCGATCAGCAACATTCCAGCTATTAGTGCCGTCATAATGAATAATTATACCACCGATGTATATGGTTTCGTCCAATTCGGCAGCGGCGGCTCTCATCGAATCGGCAAAAATTTTAAAGTGTTTTCCATATAATTCACCGTTTATTATCTCAGGCTGGCCATCTTTATTCAGAGTCGTATCAATTTGCCAGCCGGCTTCCCAGGGTCCGGCACTCTCATTGCCGATCTCCCAGAATTTGGTCATACCGCCGTCATAACGCACCCAGTCGGCAGCCAGACGAGCAGCTTGTTCCGCCGGCTTCGCACTGAGTCCATAGCGCGCATAGCCATAGTTAATAGTGATCAATCCTTGAGAATAAAGCTGATCACGCATATCTAAATAACTATCAAAGGTTAGACTGTGATTTGGGCCAAACTGAGCATAGAGTGGGATTGGCTGACCATTTTTTGTCCCGTCGGGTATAGTGGTGGGTAAATCACCGTGATTCCCATTCCAAAAGTAAATATCGGACCAGCTTCCACCCGGATAACGGATGAGGGTGGGAGATAACTTCTGAAGATGGCTTATGAGTTCTGGATTGTTTTGATTTTGTGCAACCCAGACAGCAACAGCATTCCCGAAAATATATTTCGATATTTTCCCGAGCGTGTCGCTGGTATTGATCGCAACGGTAACTGTAGGGGCTGCCGATGTTTTCACCACGTCCTCATACGGAGGTATTGTGGCGTTTTTAGGTTCAAAATCTTTTAGGAAGCAATTGACGCTACCCTGTCCGAAAAGCGGAATCGTTGTGAATAGACAAATGGCACTGAGTAGCATCTGGCAACGGATTTTCATACCTTTTCTCCTTATTACGGTTAAAATTGCACAACTTGTCTTTCGCCTTGATAGAGAACCACTTTGTCTGGGCTATCAGTAATTTCTATCCCCGTTCCATGATTTTGTTTTACAAGAACAATATCAAAGGTACGCTTCTCTAACATACCTGGGAATGCACCTTTTCGGTCATCAATCGTAAGCTGTCGTTTTGCATCATTCCAATAGAAATCAATCGTTGCATATATGCCCTTTTCATAATTATAATTGTCGTTCTCATCTTCATACAGAGTAAAACAGGCATCCGCACCGGGATAAATGCGCAATTCTATGGGCTCAGCTGATTTTTCGGTGGCATACTGTACGAACGGACCCATTGGAATAATGGAGCCTGCTTTAACCAATAGAGGAATTTTATCGATCGGAGCATCCGCAACAATAGTTTGTCCCCCGGCAATCGATACACCGGTCCAGAAATCAAACCATTCATGCTGGGCGGGTAGGTAGACCGACCTGGTTTTCGGCTTTTGTTCCAAGATTTGTTCTTTGGCAAATATGTCCGGCGTCTTCCAGTAAAGCCGCATTTTGGCCGCACCTGTCGACCGGTTCTCCATTTCCAGCACAAAGTTGTATTCCCTGTTCGCTTCCAATTCCACAAAATCAGTATATTGTTCGACACTGGTATAAACATAGGGTAGTTGTTTACCATCGAGAAAAATACGTTTTGCATCGTAGCTTTTGAGATGGAATTGATACTTACCGGTTTGGGTCGGGATTAACTTGCCCTCCCATCGAGCTGAGAAAGTAGAGTCAGTCATGAAATCCGGACGACCTGTATACCAGAGATTATCAATATTAGGTTCGATTTGCTTGCGTGTTAAAGTTTCATATTCCGGATCTCTATAATATTTTGCAAGAATACCTGGCTGGCCGTCTGTGGTCTTAAAATGTTCCGATGTGATCAGAACGCTTGGCTCCGGCGGTCGGTGGATCATGTACTCCGTTACCGGACATACCATCATGGCAGAACCAAACATGAATTGATCGTCAATGGTATAAGTTTTTTGGTCATCGGAAAAATCCATGGGCAAGCCGCGCATGATCGTATAACCATCATTGGTCACTTGCCAGGCTAAGGAGTAAATATATGGAAGTAGCCGATAGCGTAACCGGTCAAATTTAAGCAGTGTAGGAGCGAATTCACCAAATTGCCAGATTTCACGCGGTGTCTCTGAGCCATGTGCACGAAAAATCGGACAAAAAGCGCCAAACTGAAACATTCGGGTATATAGTTCTTGATAAGCCGGGTCGTTGCCACCTTTTGTGAAAACGCCACCATAGGCGCCGAGGACAAAAGCGCCAATGTCAAAAGTCCAATAGGGAATGCCGGTCATGCAAAAGTTGATACCGGCGGCGATCTGCTTTCTATAAATATCCCAACTGGCTCCGATATCGCCCGACCAGGTAGTGGCTGCTGCCCGCTGCTGCCCGGCAAATGCCGAGCGAGTGAGCAAATAGACTCTCTTCCGGTCGGTCTCTTTACGATGATTTTTATATAGCTTATCCATCATGACCAGCGAATATGCATTCAGATATCTTGCCCAGGAACCGAAATGATTGGTTCCAACCTTTTTCATTTCATATTCTTGAGATTTCTTCATCGTCGCGTTTACAATATCCGGCTCGGTTGAATCAATCCACCAGGCATCAGCCCCTTTAGAAAACAATCCCCTTTTTAGATATTTCCAGTACAGGTCATTGGCTTCGGGAATAAAGGCGTCGTAATATTTAAAGCTTGACCACCCAACTATATTAAAGAGATATCCTCTCTTCTGCATATCTTTATAAATCTCAGTGTTAGGTCCAAGCCCGGGCCAGATGGAGAACATGATGTGAAAATTCAAATCGTGAATTATGTCGATCATCTCTTTCGGTTTTGGATATCTGCCTTTATCAAATATCATTCCGCTCCATTTGTCATTATCGCCCCAGTACTGCCAATCCTGAATGATATTATCAATGGGAATCTTTCGCTGGCGATATTCTCTAACTACACTTAATAATTCCTCGCGACTTTCATAGTGTTCCTTGCTTTGCCAGTATCCATACGCCCATTTGCCATACATGGGAGAGTGACCTGTGAGGTCTCTGTAAGAACTAATGACGTCATCCATGTTCTGCCCATAAATGAAGTAATAATCAATATTATCACCAACGTCTGACCATAACGAGGTTTCTTTATTTTTATCCTCAAAGATGGTTTTGGAATAATTATCCCATAGTATTCCGTATCCACGGGTTGAAATAAGAAATGGGATAACTGCATCGGTATTTGTTTGTACGAGTAATACTTTCCGCCCACGATAGTTCATATACCCATACTGGTGTTGTCCGAGACCGTAAATGCCTTCATCCGGGGTCAGTAGAAATTTTTGCTGAACGCTGAATGTTTTTTCGTATTCATATTCAACCGGCGTAATGATTGCTTTTCCTTTTTCCCTCAAAATGCTTTCGTTGCCGGGTGTTAAATATTCGATTTTGCCATCTTTTTTGGATATATTTAATGTAATTTTTTCAGAACTGAGTATGACGGTTCCGCGATTCTCTTGAAATTCTAAATTTATGTCCGGCAGGCTGTCTTGAATGACAACTAAACTCGATTTTTCCGCCGATGCTTTGCTCAGCCATTTAACAACACGAACCATGTCGTCTGCATAAAACTGCACCTTCACATTCAACGTGCGGATTTCCAATTGAACGCCATTTTGAATACGTTGCACCGTTGCTCGCTCTGTAGAGCAATGCCAAGTCATGAAGGTCAGAATGACTGCTAATATAAAGATGCTTCGGATTTTCATGTTTCTTTACCTCTCTTCCAAAATTTAACGATTTCATGAACTTGGTAGTGAACTCATATTATAATTCTCTCATTAATCTCACAGATTTAAGAAACATTTGAGGTTTAATAATTTCTAAAATACAGCCGAAGTTTTCTTACTACTAATTTTAACAGTAGATTCCTCCAGTCCATCTGATGTTGCTTTTAGAGTAATATCACCAATCTTTTCTGTTGACTGAATAACGACCAGGCACATACCGTTAAATGCCTTCCGATAATTCGCTTTAAACGGTTCATGGCTCGTTTGGAGACCATTGTCAACACCTGCAATTTTTCCTTCGCCGGAGATTTCAAACCGGATCAGATTATCGGCATGTGGCGCCAGTGTGCCTCCTTCATCCAGAACCTTGACGGTAACGAAGGAAAGATCCCTGCCGTCTGAAGCGATCACATTTCTGTCGGGTTCAAGAACGATTTTCGCCGGAGCTCCGGCTGTCTTGACTTCCCGTGTCAGAATTTCTTTGCCGCCGGTAAAACCAATAGCCTTCAAAATGCCTGGCGTGAAAGACAAACGCCACATAACATGCAAGTCATTCTCAGTCTTTTTCTTGATTCCCAGCGACTTTCCATTCAGGAGCAATTCGACTTCTTCGCAATTGGTATAAGCCCATACATCTACCGAGTCCCCTTCGCTCCAATCCCAATGGGGAAAAACGTGCAAAACCGGATTATCCGTCCACTCACTCTGGTACATGTAATAGGCATCTTTCGGAAAACCCGCCAAATCCACGATACCGAAATAAGAACTACGTGAAGGCCAACCGTAAGGTGTGGGTTCACCGAGATAATCAAAACCGGTCCAGATATACATGCCGGAAAGGAAGTCATGTTTTTTTATTATTTTCCAGGTATCTTCATGGGTCGATCCCCAGGGTGCGCTGCAGTTGTCATAGGAGGAACAAGTGTTGTCTGGATTTCCATCATAAAAGGGTTTATCCCACCGATAGGGCCATCGGCGGATGCTGTCCGAAGGCATGTCATAAGAACCTCGCGTGGCCAGAGCCGATGTGGTTTCTGTCGCGATGAATCTTTTCCCCGGATAGGTCTTGAGAAACACCGGATAGTCATTCTGAGCATAATTATAGCCAATCAAATCAAGAGCGTCCGATCGGATAACAAGATTCAAGGGATTCGGATGGTTACAGGCTGCGGTAACAGGTCGAGTCGCATCGAGAACCTTAACCAAAGCAGTCAGCTCCCTTGCTATGATCGTACTGCTGCTATCTTGCCTATCCCATTGTTCCATAACCTCATTCCCGATGCTCCATATGAACACGCTGGGATGGTTACGGTCTCGCCGAACCATGTCTTCCAAGTCTTGTTTATGCCATTTTTCAAAATCTAAATGATAATCAAACTCGGTTTTACCTTTAGCCCACATATCATAGGCCTCATCCATTACAATAAATCCCATCTTATCGCACAAGTCTAAAAGTTCAGGTGCAGGTGGATTATGAGATGTTCGTAATCCATTACATCCCATATCTTTGAGGATTTTTAGTTGTCGTTCAATAGCGCGAGTATTGATCGCCGCACCAAGGCATCCTAAATCATGATGATTACATACACCCTTGATCTTCACCTGTTTTCCATTCAGAAAAAAACCTTTGTCGCTGTCGAAAGCAAACGTGCGGATTCCGAATGTCGTCTCGTAGTCATCGCATATTTTACCTTCACATTTTATTGTAGTCACAGCTTTATATAAATGAGGATCTTCTATTGACCATAATGCGGGATTCTCAACATTTAATTCATGAACTATTTCGTATACCGAATCCTTCGGCGCTGTATTATTAGTTTTTACTTTACTAACTTTCTTGCCGTCCTTATCAATTATAACTGTTATGAGTGTTATTGGTTGATCTCGATCTAAAGCGTTCCGCACATTTGTTTTAATAGAAATTTTAGCCGACGACTGACTTACTTCCGGTGTTGTAACAAATGTTCCCCAGTGATCAACATATATTTTTTCAGTAGTAACCAGCCGTACATTTCTGTAAATTCCCGAACCTGAATACCAACGCGAATTGGGTTGTTGTGAGTTATCAACCTTGACTGCTAATACATTTTTCTTTCCCCCGTGTTTCAGAAACGGCGTCAGCTCGTACGGGAATGAAATATAACCGTACGGACGTTTCCCTAGATAGTAACCGTTGATCCATACCTCGCTGTTTTTATACACACCATCGAATTCGATAAAAGCTAAGCGACCTTTCTCCGATTCAGGTATGGTAAACGTCTTCCGATACCATCCGATGCCTCCCGGCAAAGCGCCGCCGCCCGGAGTTGCGGGATGCTCCTTGCTGAATTCTCCTTCGATGCTCCAGTCGTGCGGCAGATCAAGCATTCGCCATTGGGAATCATCCAGCCCGGGCTCCTGGCCGTTCGTGACATCACCGAGTTGAAACTGCCAGCCTTTAGTGAAGAGTTCGGTTTTTCTCACTTTCGATGGAGAAACCGTGCACATGATCAACGATAAAGCTGGGAGAGCAAGAAGACAATAATAGAGAAAATGCGCTCCGATTTTAAATGTTTGTGTTTTCATAGTCATTATTCCTTATAAAAATGAAATTTGCGATTTTGATTCATCTTTCCACCATTTTTCCCAAATCATATCGCCGGCTTCCAGGTTGTTCGGCTCATGTGGCCCGCCAGCAAAGTGTGCTCTATTAATTTTTGAAGATTGATTTTACGTTTCATAACTCTGAGTCTTGAATGATGAGATTTTATTTCAACTCATAAATTGCATACGATACAGCGGGAACCTCAATGTTATAGTTCCGCTCGTGATGGGAAATGTTTATCGTATCTCCTGCCAACCGTCCGAAACGCTTCGCGGTGATATTCAATTTGAATTCAGCAGTTTCAATCCTTTCGGATGGATTGAAAACGCATAAAAGGGTTTGCTTATCAACTGCTCGGATAAATACAAATGGATAAGTGTTTTCCTGTGCGACTACCGGCACAAATTCCGCATAGGCTGCTAGGGCCGATTCTTGTTCCTTTAGTCGAATCAGACGGCGAACACGATTCAGCAGTGACTGAGGATCTTTTTCCTGAGCTGCGACTGTCGGTGCATCAGCACTCGAATCTATAGGTAGGTAGAGATTAGCCGGATCAGCCGTGGAAAAACCGAGGTTTTTTTCCGAGTTCCACTGCATGGGAATTCGCGCACCTGCGCGGGGTTTGTACGCACCTTCCACATTGGGCAGATCGTACAACTGACGCATCCCGATCTCGTTGCCGTAGTATATGAAAGGGATTCCGGGCATTGCTAAGGAAAATGCAAAGATCATTTCAATTTCACGTTCGGAACGCCGAATGTTTAGGCGCGATACGTCGTGATTCCCAAGAGGAAGAATAATGTAACCCATCTCCTTAGTTTTATTATATTGTTCCAGATATTGATCCATGAAATATTTTATATTTCCTTTGCCTTCTCTGTCAAAAAAACTGTGGCCTTCAGAATACCCGTTAAGAATACGCCAACTTTCTTTTTGCAGAAGGTCATTGTAACCTGAAAACCAGTGGTAAAAATCGGCGTGAAAGCCACCTTCGAGGGCAGATTCCGGATAAGACCATTCGGAAACCATAAACGCTTCGAGGTAATTAACGTCAAGGATGGCTCGAATTTCTTTCCAGAATTGCTTGGTACCTTCATCCCGTGTATTGAAAAACGGATCCTCTTCCCCAACATGGGCATTTTTCACCAGTGCTCCCGCCATATCCGCGCGAAAACCGTCCGCACCCATATCCATCCAAAAGCGCATTACCTTTTTCATTTCGTTGCGCATAGCAAGCACGCTGGGATGATCGATGGACAACTGCCATTCTTCCTGGGGATGGACAAATCCGTAATTCAAAGCCGGCTGGCACCAGTAAAAATTGGACATATATTGCCCGCTACGACGACCATAACCTTTAATAAAGGACCCACGATAAGCTTCCGGCGGATTGAGCCAAATATTGTCGGTCCAGATGTACCAGTTGGAATACTTGTTCTTCTCCTGTTTGGCAGACTCATGAAACCACGGGTGCTCGATGGATGTGTAACTGGCCACAAAATCAAAAAGAATTTTAAGGCCGCGCCTGTGGGCTTCTTTGAATAGGCGTTTGGCGTCTTCATTAGTACCGTAGCGGGGAGCGACTTGATAGTAATCTGATATGTCATACCCTCCATCTTGAAACGGCGATTTGAAAAAGGGATTAATCCATATGCCATCGACTCCCAGGCTTTTCACGTAATCCAGCTTTTCAATAATACCTTTCAGGTCTCCAATTCCATCTCCATCGGTATCGTAAAAAGTCTGCGGATAAATCTGATAAAAAACGGCTTGATGCAGCCATTCGGGACAATTTGGCTTTACGTAGTGGCCTGTAACGACAGCCTCAGGGATGGATTGAGCCGCGGAATACAAAACTCCAAAAACAAGCAATCCGAAAACTAAGCACAATAAATGTTTCATAACCATTTCCTTTCACCGGAAAGATGATTTTTTAACATCTGCCGAAAACGAGTACGTCGTAAGTCCCTGGCCGCCGCTCCATATCTCAAAGCTGCCTATCGCGGTTATTGCTTCCAGTCTGATATAGCGGGCGCTGATTGGCGTGAATGTGACCACTTTCATATCTGTATCGCCATTCCACTCGCCGCTGGCAATTTCAGTAAAGCTAGTGTTATCGGTACTTACGTAAATTTTATAGGACTTTATACTCCCCTCGCTCAAGGGATTGATATAAGGTTGATACTTGGGCACGTACGATAATATACTGACGTCATTGTATTTCTGACCGAGATCAATGGTAATGGACTGTGGTAAAGAAGTCGATGACTGCCAGACAGTATAGGTAAAACGGTCATTAAAGCCATCAATGGCCAGACCGGCATTACCGCTCGTTGCGGTCGCTGTTACCGGTGTTATCTGGTGTTCAATTTGCGGTAATTGCGGTGGTAAAGGCTGTCGGTTCAGGTCCGGGCTCCAGGCCTGCCCGACTTCTTTAAGCCTGTCGACGATGTTATCGTCCAGTTCGCCATCAGGATTCGGTGGACAGTTGATAAAGGAGCACCATTGTGGCTCCAGACGATTGAGGTTGCCATTCACAATTTCATTGACACTCAAAAGACTGTCTGTTGGCACTCTCTCATCCCAGAACCAGCCATTACCGCTGTTCTTATTAATGAGAAGGCTGAAGATTGCCGGCAGGATGTTATTAGTCGGAAAAGGGCTGCCGGCTTCATAATGTATCATATCATTATTGTACAGACATCGCAGATGCGTATTATCCACCAACAAACATCCCGGCTGCAGTTCCTTGACGAGTGTATGGATTTCATCGTAGGGAACATTTTTGTGTCCCATCTTCCATGACCAACCATCGATGAAAAGCATTTTAATATCGCCATAATTACTTAACAGTTCACTGAGCTGGCCTTTGATAAATTCCATATCATTATTTGTAATAGGGCCATTGCCCACACCCTCCGTATTGTCCCACACAGAGTAATAAAGCGATGGGTCCAGTCCATGAGTTCTAAAAGCATCCACGTATTCACGCACCACATCACCCTCTCCGTTTTTCCAGGGACTGCTGGCGACATCATTGTCGGTGTATTCACTATCCCACAAACAGAAGCCATCATGGTGTTTTGTCGTTAAAATACCAAATTTCATTTTAGCGGCGGCGATAGCCTCCGCCCATTGATTGCAATCGAGATCGGTAGGGTTAAATTGACTGACATCCTGGTTGGGTTCTCCCCAGCTACCGCCGGTAAATGTTCGAATACCAAAATGGAAAAACGCTCCGAAGCGTAATTCAGTGAATTCACGCTGGAGTTGTTCGCTTGTTTGGGCTTGTAAGAGTAGTGTCGTTGCTAGTAAAATCGCAATAACTGAAAAAACATGTTTCAAAAAATAACAGTTGAGCATTGGAAATTTCTTGTTTTTATTTTTAAAAATATCCATTTTTTTATTGTCGTCGTTACTCAGGCTGTTTCACAATCTGCTCACTTCCATCATAACGAACAGATTGGAATGGAATGTCACCAAAATCAAGCTCCACAGGATCATCTTTGTCGACCCAAACAATCTCAAAAGTCCGTTCCTCTAACATGCCGGGGAATCCTCCCTGACGGGTACCAATTGTTAGAGAACGGTCTTTTTCATCGTATTTAAACGGGATCATAGTGAAGGCGCCTTTTTCATAATTGTAATTCACATTTTCATCTTCGTACAGTGTGAATGAGCCGCCGCTGCCGGTGTAAACAAACAATCGAATCGGATCGGCAGGTTTTTCTTCGCTGTATTGAATGTCCGGACCAAACGGAATGATGGAGCCTTCCTTTACATAAATCGGTATATCCATATAGGGTGCATCCGCTTGAATGGTCCGTGCGCCTTTGTAATGCTGACCCGATTTCATATCGTACCAGCCTGTTCCGGCGGGCAGATATACCTTGCGTGTTCTTGCTTTATATTCGGTTACTGGATTAACCAGCAATGCGGGACCAAACATGAACTGATCGCCAATATTGAGTACATTCTTGTCATCACCAAAATCCATAACCAAAGCACGCATGATTGTATAGTCATTGTGCGTTACCATGCCGGCCAGTGAATAAATATAAGGCATCAATCTGTAGCGCAGTTTATCATAAGCTAACATCGATTGGTAAGCTGGATGGTTATCCGGTGCAACATTGAACATTTCGCGATATGGAAATTGACCATGGACACGGAAGAGAGGGCAAAATGTGCCAAACTGGAACCAGCGGGTCATTAATTCGCGCCATTCTTCCAAATCGGAATCGTTCGGTCTCTCAAAACGTTGCTCCACTGCAAAACCGCCGATATCTGTGGTCCAATAAGGAATGCCGGATAGACAAAAATTCAGACCAGCCGGAATTTGCGCTTTTAGGTCGTACCATCGAGCGGCAATATCTCCACTCCAAGTTGCAGCAGAATAACGCTGCTGACCGGCAAAGGCGGAACGAGTTAGGATAAACACACGCTGATTGGGATTGGTAGCCCTTTGATTTTCATAAATACCTTTAGAATAGATCAGAGAATAGGTATTCAGATAACGGGCAGCTGAACCGAGAGCCGAAGGGTGCATTCTAAGACGTGTTTCTTCACGGGATAGATTGGATTGGATGTCCGGTTCGGTTGCATCCAGCCACCAGGCATCAAATCCCTTCTGATAAAGTTTCTCATTAACCTGCTGCCAGTAGAGTTGCCGAGCGCCCTCGCTATAGGGATCATAAAAAGTCGAGACATAGCCGGGGCCAACCCAGTCCCGCTGACCTTTTTCCACATTACGTTTGTAGAGCCAACCTTTTTCTTCAAATTGACGATAATTTCGTGTACCTACATAGAATTTTGGCCAAATAGAGATCATTACATGAGTATGTAAATCATGATGCAGTTTTCCAACCATGCCTTCAGGGTCAGGAAAGCGAGTAAGATCGAATTCATGATTGCCCCACTTATCCTCTTCCCAATAAAACCAGTCCTGGACAATATTGTCGAGTGGGATCTGGCGTTTGCGGAATTCTTTGACAACCGAGAGCAACTCTTCCTGCGATCGGTAACGCTCCCTGCACTGCCACAAGCCCATAGCCCACTTTGGCATCATGGGTGCTTTACCCGTAATTTCACGGTATCCTTGAATGACCTGATCTAAATTATCCCCATAAATAAAGTAATAATCAATCTGATCAGCCACCTCCGAAAAGAGCGATAAGCTGTTCTTATAGATTTCTTTTTCGGGATCGAGACACTTCAATCCCATAAAGCCGCCAAAAGGCACCCATTCGATTTTTATCGGATAGCGCTTCCCAGCTTCCATCGGTAAGTGTATTAGGTGAGTCCACGGCAGCCAGTTCTGCCGCCATGAGTTAACCACAAGTTCTCCGTTTAGCCACATTTTTATATAGCTGGAACAGTAGAGTTTGAACTTATGAATGCCTGATTCATGACACTCAATTTCTCCGCTCCATCGTACGCTGCCCATGTTGTTATTGAAACCTTTGGGAAATGTATCAGAGGCGTCATCAAACTCATATTCGATCCTCGCTTCGGAACGCGATGTTAACAGTGATTTGAAATCCGGTTTTTCGAAATACTCAGCTGTGAGTCCTCCTTCTTTACCCTCTTTAGTGTATAATCTTAGAGATGATAATGGTTGAAAGTCACGGATATCTCCAAATTTCGTTCGTGAATTGTTATCCCACAGGATTCCATAATTCTTACTGGAAATTAGGAATGGGATAGCGACAATAATATTATGCTGCCAGAGATCCACATCATGCCCCTTGTAGTTCATGATATTATTCTGATGCTGCCCCAGCCCATAGAACGCTTCATCCCTGGGAGAGTCGAAAAGCTGTTGAATATGATAAGTTTTCTCTCCCATGACTTCCGCTGGTGTGATGATTTTGCCGCCGCCTGCTTTCTCCTGCAAAAGCAATTGTGCTTCTGTATTGTAAAAAGCAACCGCTCCGGTTTTCTGATCCACTCTAACGACGATCTTTGACGTAACAATATCTACCCAATCGCCTTCATCTTTCACAGAGAAAGGCACATTTTCCCAATCTGTTCTGTCAGTCATCAAACTTGGATGTGTAGAGAAGGATTTCTCAGGTAATGCCACGACTCGGATTATATCCTCGGTACACACCTGGATTTTCACCCACCGGGCATCAGTTTCCTTTTGCACCTTGATTTCAAAAAGAACACCGTTGGTTTGTTTTTCGAATCCGTCAGCGTTTCGACAGTTGAGAAAAAAAGAGAATAACGCGAATATGATATACAATATCTTTAAATTCACGGAATGTCCTTTCAATTATTTTGATGTTAATAAATATGCCGTTTTAAAAAGTATGTAGTTGTTTCTTGTTCAGTTGGGCACTTATATCCGCTGGTGGGGTTCAGTAGATTTTTTATCAAATCTATTGATCGTTCATAGACCGCCGCCTGACTGATTTTTCGGTTGAACCTATTTTTTTGACAATAATAATGTATTTTCACAAATGATTTTTCATTTTATTTATTTTCCCATATTACAGGGCTCCTGACATAGGATTGCTATTGTCGTTAATAATAATTGAAACTCTCCTCAGAAAATCGTGCCGTAGGCATCCCTTGCGGGATAATAATTAATGCGACTTTTACAAGAGGCTTCATAGCGATTATTAAAATACATTAAGACATCACCCAAATTTATTTGGGTGATTAGGAAAACATCTACAACACGCATGAACCGATTCACCCCGTTAGATAGAATATATTTATAAATTCGTTTTTTCCATTTGGCAGAGGTATCTCACGGGGTTCATCGGTTTATCCTCACCTCAAAAACCACTGAAGTGGTTATTATATATGGAGGTATTGTGTCCTTTCATTTCACCATCCGGCATCTGCCGGATGGTGTTATCTCAATCCTAACTTGGGATAAAGTCGCATTAATTTTTATCCTATGTCAGGAGCCCTGTATTATAGTGCACCAGTAGTTCCCGTGTCGACTCGATATACAGTCCATTCCTCTCCTAAATTTGTATCGCCGCAAATCATATAAAGATAATTTCCACTGCCCCAATAAAATTGCTTACAATATGACGGCAAAATACCTTTGTAAAAAAAGTCCACTTTCTTGGTTGCAGGATCAACGACCAGGATGGGATCCGGGGAATCAGTTGCAATATACATGATCCCATTTGAAGAAAATGTAATAGCCCTTATCAAAAGGGATGAAAGTTCAACGGTCGTACTCATATCAATAACAGGTTTTTGATCTCCTACATTACCGGTTGAATCTATCGTGTGTCTCCAGATTTTTGCAGGGTACTGTGAACCGGACGTTCTGGATGCCACGTAAACATACCCACTGTAAACACGAATTGCGAGGATCTCGTCAGTAGCATAAAAACCTGCATATGTTACTGAGAAATCGGGAGTGACAATAACAAGATCAGTTTTTGTTCCACCCGTATAGAAATATCCATTAGAGCCAAAGTCACCAAACTTAACAACTTTTCCACTAGGGAGTCGAGTCCATCTTGTTACTTCTCCGGTTGTTAAATCTACTTTATCGATAGCTCTATTTTTTTCCACCAGATATAGATTGCCGTCGGGTCCAATTCTTGCGTCATAGGGCGACCGCGAGGCTTTTCCTATAATCGTCTTATCACCATTAGGAGCAACTTTGTGGATCTTCTTGCTGTCTGTTTCTACAACATAGAGATTCTCTGCACTGTCAACCGCAACGACACTCAATATTAGGTTTTCCAAAAAGGATCCGTATTGCTCCAAGACGGGATCGATTCTATAGGGGCCGAATTTTGCAACAACAAGCGCACTGTCCGAAACCACTTTCACCGTACAGGAATCGGTTGCCAGATTGGGCCTGCGTACCGTTATGGCAGTTGCAGATTTCTGTACGATTTCTGCAGGCGTAGCGCCAAAATAAACACCATTGGTATCTGGCACTCCAGCGAAATTCTCCCCGCGAATCGTAACGTAATTCACCCCGGGTGTCGCCGCTTGGGCTGGTTCGATTTGAGTGATTACGGGCGTTGGCGTTTCTGCAAAGTCTTTATCCCACAGAGGTTCTTCAACTTCATATTCACACCCTGTCATGCCCACAATTAATACAGCCATGAAGAATGTTACTATAATCAATTTATATGCTTTCATTATCACTCTCCTTACATATTATTACAATGAAAATCTTACCGTCATCCGCTGCACGTTGTTAAATATGCCAAATGGTGTGTACGAGTAATCAAAAGCAAAACCGAATTTTGACGCCCCTATTCCAAACGAGAATCCGCTCTCATCGCTGTTTGTTGCATATCCGCAGCGCATAGAGAACATTTTCAACACCTGATAGTCAAGCCCTATTTTTAACTGCTCAGGATGGTCTCGGTAATGACTCGCATCGATACTCATATACAGAGATTGATCCAGCGCAACCTTCTCGAATAGATCCATGAGATTCATTGATATCCCGAGTGTGAATACCAATGGCAGCTGAAATTGTTCGTAGACATATTGAATTTCTTTGGAGAAATTTCTCACGGACATCCCAAACGTAAGGCTTTTAACACCAGTCTTGAATTGAGTCCCGAAATCAAAGACCAGCGGATTCAATTTATTAGTCGCGGTAACCGCCGAATCTGCATAACCAATAATAGTAGTTGTATCATTCGGATCATAAATCGGAATCTTTTGGAACTCGTTAGGAATGACACTTTCTCCCAGATCTTGCCGCGCCCAGCGTATCTGCCCTCCGACACTAAATCGATCTGTCAACTGTTTGGCGTACCCGGCACCCACTGCTAATGCACCCAATTTAAATATGCCGACATCATCATACGCTTTGAGATTAAGCGGATCTGTATTCACGACTGTACCGATAAAGTTTCCATAATCCACATATTGCATACTAAAACCCAGCACACCATATTTGCCTTTTGCTGGATTGATAGCCATACTAAATGTGTTGTGTTTAATATCGGCTATCCATTGGTTATTGCTGATAGATACATCTAAAAATTTCTGCATACCAGACATTCCCGCCGGATTGAAAAATAACGCGCTGGAACCGATCTGCAAACTGGTCATCGCCTCTGATATTGCAGCACCACGCGCGTCCGATACCACACTCAAAAATTTAAAACTGGTTTGTGCTAATTTCTGATTTTCTTGGGCATTCCCGCTGGCGAACAAAAGGATTCCCATCAAAATACCAAAGATTATTATAGCTGTTTTCTTTTTCATTGATCGACTCCTTACCTTATCACGACAAACTTGCGGAAAGTAGATTGGCCCGCGCTAAATATCTTCTCACCCGTACGGAACATCAAAGCGTCTTTAGGATATATCAGCTTTAAGTTTTCATCAAAAATGTCATATCTCGCAATTTTATCTTCCGTCGCATACGTATCTTCAGTCACCTCCACATACAGTATATAAATACCGCTGACGACAATTTGGTTTGAAGAGGTCTTGGAATCCCAAGCTTCATCACCCGAGCCGTTGGTGTGTAGCGTTTCCCATATCAATGCGCCGTCTTCAGAGAAAATTTTCAGTCTACACTTCGGCGGAATACCATAAAACATAATCCTGTCGTAGGGTCCATATTCACCGAACTGCCATTTCCGAGATCGGATATCGTATGGGTTCGGGACTACACGTACCTCGCCCAATAAATTACCACTCAGTCTCAATAGATGGGCAGGCACCGATGTCATTGTCAAGAATAGACTGCTATATAATGGAGTACCCGGTCTTACATCATTCTGTGTCCCGTCGTCCTTAGATTGAATGTAATAATAATAATTGAATCCGCGCAAGGCCGAAGTATCACCCCATTTATTATCAACTGGGGCATTTGAGGCATCACATTCAAAGACTTTCTCGTAGACGGCCCGATAATCCTTAACGAGTCCCTCGGACCGGTAGATCACATACCCGTTAAAGTGGGACGAGTTCTTAGCATTATCGGCCCACTCCAATTGAATCTGGTCACCTCTCGATGTTACAGTAAATTGAGATGGTGGTGGGGGCGCCTTGGGAATATTATACCCAGACCTAAAATTAATTCGAGCGTTCTTATAAGTTTGTATGATAGAATCTTTCCCAGTCCAAACCCATGCTTTTTGGTAATCAGTAATACTGGTTGTAACAGAACCATCAGGTTTTATTAGTTGTGGTGTGCCTGTACCTGTATAATACTGATACCAATTGGCGCCAACTTCTCGGCATTTTTCCCAACTTATGCCACTGACACCTTCGGCAAACACAATGTGGATACTGTCTCCAGGTGCCAAAGTATATGGACCGTATCCTTGTCCCATTTCCCCTGCCGCGGGATGAAGAGGATCAGTACCATTCCAATCTGATATATATCGTCCATCTCCCACCGCTTGCCACAGGGACTGTGGAAGGTGGCCTTCCGTCATCTGTGCCCAGCGTAGTCCCATGGCATTTTCATCATACTGGCTTTGGGGGTTTGTACAGGTGTTTCCATCGGGATTGAAATAGTTGACCGTTGATGGTTGGTTGTAGTCATCAACATTGAACAAGCTTCCCACACCTTTTGAGGCAAGCAGCGTAACATAACCACCAAATTTTGCTGCTCCTAAAAGTCCATCTAAGTTCTTTCCACCTCCAGTTTGGTTCGGGCAACCCCAGTCCCAATCATATCCCTTTGCTATTACAGGATTACGCGAACCATAACTACTTTTTACGGGTGTGTAAAACGCATAAAAACCTCTAAGACTATCAGTACGCTCCCTGTATGGTGGACCAAAATCGTCGTATACTGTGCCTTGGCCCCACTCAGCATCAAAACTACCCCATGTTGAAGTCGACCCAGTAGTTGTAACGCCATTAAATGCGGTTCGGACATTAAAATATATCCGTAAACCAGTAATTGTTTGCTTGATGGTATCACCAGCGGTATTATAGATACCTGTGTTTTTAAAAACATAGTCGTAAATAAAATAGTTGTTGTGATTCTGTTGTGTAAAAGCAAGTACCTTTTTCGTCACTGAAACACCCATAGAAGTATTATATTGGTTCAAGACCATTCTATCGCACGGCAGATTAGGATCCACCTCATCCAAAACGTCGTACAACGAATTAGATGAACCAGTCGCATCATCCACATACACGGTAGGAGGATTTGTGCGTCCTATCAACTTAATGCTTCTCGAGAAAATCTCCAGAGGTGAATTTGCATCGTCGTAGCGAGGTCCCGAACCGATGACTTTTAGGGACTTAACCTTTTTCTCTACCGGATCATAGAAATTTGTTGCGCCCATCCACAATCCCTTGGCACGCATGGTGTACTGATTGTTTCCGTACTGTGCGGGCCACGCTAAAAAATTTATTGATCCCGTTCCACCAGGCTCAAGTTCACATTCGTTGCCGTAGTCCTTGAAAAAAGATTGCAATTGACCTACACGGATCCACCTTAATTCCTGAGCAATCGCGTATTGGAAGCCACCAGCAATAAGTACAAAACCAATCTCCAGCAACACAAGTCGGATTTTTATGTTTTTAATATTCATCGTAAATTCTCATTTTTTATTCTTGATTGTCAATTGTTAGTCTATATCAATAGAAACACTAAGACCATAAGTGATATTTCGAGGATTCAGAAACCAATACGTAGAAGGGTTTGGCATATTAATGTATGCCTTGTCCTTGTTGACCTGATCGATTCTCTTTTGATCGACCTGTGACCATCGGTCCCTGATGTTGGGAATACTCGGATCATTGGTGTATTGCCAATATGTTTCTGTGTTTCCGTCATAATAGATCGCACGGGTACTTGCAGGAACTCCGTCTAGATTAACGCCATTTTCCTCGGGCTGCCATTCAACACCCGGTTTGCGGTAATCGCCAAATTTATCGTCACCAGGAATATTATTGTACGCCTCACTCTTCGGCAAATGCAGGGACAACCTGTAATCAATATCATTAGTGTTATTCAGACGCATAGCATTGAAAAGATTAGAAACGTCAGCAAACAGTTGAACGTTAACATGTTTGAACGTAATAGCTTTACTAACACGTAGCGATGCATTAAAATAATCCACAAACTGTACGTTGTTCTGGATTTTGTTGCTGGGGGTGTCAGCGATATTGAGAGAACCTTTGGAAGTACCCGCATTATTAGGATTATAAGTAGTCCATCCGCCTGCATTCCACCTCAGCAACAGGTTTACCATAATGTCGCCTAAAATATCATGTCCTAGCCATGGTCCAAAATCTGGAGGCGTTGAAAAATTGAGATTGGCTCTTGCGAACGGTGCTGGAATAGAACGGATCTGATAAGAAAAAGCCGAATTCTCATCATATTCCCTTTGTGCCGCAGGATCCTCGTACACACGGTTCTCACCAAAATTGCCATTGGATGTTGCTTGATAAGTATAATTCAAAAAACCAGAGAACCAACGTCTTGCAGATTTGCGTAGAGTGAGTTCAAACCCGCGAATGTCCGAATAGGAAGTGCTCGTTGTTATGGTATAAGCAGTCCCATCTCTTGTGGTGTAAGTTGTTGTGTTTTGCTGATCACTTATGTCGCGGTAAAACGCCGCGAGTTGAATAAGTAATTGACCATCAAACAACTGGTGATCGTATCCCAATTCGTATGAGATAGTTCTGGCAAGAGTTAGATTAGGATCACCAAGACGTACTAGCGAATTCCCTGTCGACCTGTCGAAACGATAGGCAGATTCATATTGCGGCATTTGCTTGAAGTGCCCATAGTTAAAATATAATTTTGAGTTCTCGGTAATGGGATGAGAAATACCCAAACGGGGGCTGATATCCCATTGTCCCTTTGGGGACGTCATTGCAAGTGTGGTCGTATCTGTATATTTGAAAGAATACAATAATGGATTGAAGGGATCAAGAGCCCACCAATCCGTCTTGGAGTTGCTGTAGTCCAAGCGCAATCCCGCGTTTAAGATAAATCCTTGAGTCTCCAGTTTATCCTGAATATAGGCAGCAGCTCTAATCGGATAATTATGCATAATTATATGATTAGCATACTGGACACCTCCTGTTTGCATTTGGATGAAACCGTAGTTCAGGTCAAGATCATTGTAAACGAATTCTATTCCGGTTTTTACCAGATTGCTAAAGTTGATCTGACTTGATAGATCGGCTTTTACAGTAATCGAGCTTACTGTGGAATTGTCCCTTGCCAAGGCTTCCTGATTACCTTCATTAATTCCTCCGACGATCCCATCTAAATCATAGTAAACGCCGTAAGGTGTAGAAGTTTGATAAAAACCGGGAATAACCTCGAATTTTTGTGTGGTGTCTCGCAATGCTGGTGGACGCGTATCATAATGACGTTTGAAATAGTCCAGCGAAACTTCATAATATGTCTCCTTACTTAACATATGAGTAAGTTTTGCCGATAATGAACTGTGCTGAATATCTGTTAAACTAAAAGTCCAATCACTAAACATGTTTAATAATTGATATCCCCCGGTACCGAGTGCAATGCCCGCGAAGTCGCTTGGATTCTGGTAGTAGTTTAGGTCAGTAGTACGGTTGCCTGCCAAAGTGCTGACATTACCTTTCAAACCCGAGACACGCAGCTTTATCGAATTACTAATATCAGAATTCATCACTAACCTTGCATCATAATCCCTGTAATCCGGTCTTGTTGTCGGGAAAAGTAACATATCTCTTTCACCGCGGTAGGAGGCGAAAAAGCGAAGATTCCCAAGCTGTTCAGAAATAAAAGGAACCGGTCCACCGAAACCACCATCAATATTGTAATCCGGCTGATCATTGATCTGTTTTTTTCTTGTGTAATACTCGAATACTCTTTGTGCTGCAAGTGGCGTCAGATCGTTGTTTGGGTCATTGTCCGTACACAACCGTTTTGAGACTGAGTTCCATCCCTCAAAGATTAGATATTTTGATTGGGTGTACGTGTCCCACGCCCCGCTGGTCGTGCCTGTCCAACATACATCAGGGTCATGATAGGGTCGTAACCAATAGGAGGTTGGATCATTGACATCCGGCATGTCGGAGCCTCGAAAATATTTCGGCGTCGGTGGTGTTATTCTTATATTGAAGCTTCCCGTATAACCTTTTACTTTCCCTTCATTAGTGACGACGTTGACGATGCCGGATTGAACCTGACCGTATTCCGCGTTGAAGCCACCACGTTCTATGGAAACTTCCCGTATGGTGCTCAACGCCACTTTGGTCAAGGCCTGATTATTTCGTGGATCCCTCATTGTGACGCCATCCACTACGAATAGTGCCTGATCTAGACCAACTCCACGAATTTGATTGTTGTTAATTCCCGCCTGCATTCCCATTATATCCGTCACGCTGGCAGCAGGCAAAGTTTTAATATCCTCTCCGGAAACAGCAACTACGCTGGTTGCCACATCTGGCTTAATAAGTTTTCTTTCAGCTACGATCGTAACCATTTCGCCTTTTATAGCCTCCACTTCCAACCTTATATTGACATGGGCGGTTTGATCTATAAGCACTCGGACATCGCTAATAGTCATTTTTGCATATCCGATGACAGAGACTTGAACATTATAAACACCTGGTGGAACATGCAAAATGGTATAGTGCCCATCTTGATCTGATGCAGCGCCCATTACGGTTCCAACAATGACCACATTAGCACCGGGCAGTGGATCACCAGTCGTCTTATCGGTCACTATGCCGGCTATCTTGCCCGTTATCCCCGACCAGAGCGTGCCCACCATTGCGATTGCCAACAGCAGAATCAGGGCTATCACCCTCTTCACTTGTTTCATATTCAATTCCTCCTTAATAGAGTTTATAATAAAAATTGAGTGAATCTTACTCTCCCCACTGATTTCTCAAAGTATGGGAAGAGAAGCACAAACAAGAATAATCAATTGAATATTCGAGAACTTAATTTTTTTCTTGCTTTTTTTTCCAATTATATGGTACTCTTTTTTATTTGTTTATTTGCGAAAAAAATTTGTATCTTTCGAGTGTATAACAACTTCCGGTTGGAGGTTAGATTAGATACATATCACACAAAACACACCACATTCAGGAGATTTTGTTTTGGACAAATCTGATCAGAGATTCAAATTGAAACATCAAACTTGCCCACATCCACTCCATAACATCACTCCTCGACGAAAACGTATCTTTAGAATTATTGCTCCATCAATTCCAGTTCTTTTCTTTACGCTTCTCGAATTTTCCTTAAGGCTGTTCAATTACGGCCCCGACCTCTCGCTTTTTACAATTGAAGATGTTGGCGGAAAAGCATATTACACCCTGAATCCGTCTGTCAAGAATCGATATTTCAGTCGGATCAATTTCAGCCCTGACCCTTCGCCGGAGTATTTTCTCGTTTCCAAGCCGCTCGGAACATTCCGCATCTTTTGTCTTGGCGGTTCGACAACTGTCGGATATCCTTACTGGTACAATGGCGCCTTTCCCTCGTTCCTGCGTGATCGCCTAAAGGCTGTCTTTCCCGATAGTTTAATCGAGATCGTTAATTTGGGCATGACGGCCACCAACAGCTACACAGTCCTAGACCTTAGCGAGGACTTGATAAAGTATGAACCTGACTTGTTTATCGTATACGGTGGTCATAATGAATTTTATGGCGCACTTGGAATGGCATCCAATGAGATTGGAACTCCTGCAAGATGGATGACGCTCTTGTACCTTCGCATGGTTCATCTCCGGACTTTTCAGCTTGTTAAAAATATCATTTCCAAGCCGCTTAACTTATTGAGGAAATCTGCTATCGACTATTCAAATCGTACCACGATGATGGAGCAGGTTGCTCGAGGAAAAAATGTTCCTTACGGGAGTGACATGTATATTAAGACTCTTGCTGTATTTCGGCAGAACCTGAAAGAACTCTTCGATCTATGCCAAAACCGACGCATTCCTCTTATCCTTAGCACTCAGGTGTCAAACCTTCGGGACCAATTCCCCTTTATATCGAATAATTCACCTGGAATTCCACAACAACAACGGACCCAGTTTCAACAGTTGTACAGGAGCGGTTTGGAGCTTCAGTCAAAAGGCCTGGTGGATTCTGCTATCGTCCTTTTCCGGTCAGCCATCAAGTGGGATTCCCTGTATGCCGATGCTCATTATCGACTTGCCCAATGCCTCGATGCAGAAGGCAGAAAGCAAGAAGCATATCCTGAATACATTCTTGCGCGAGATTACGACGAACTGCGATTCCGAACAGATAGTAAGTTCAACAACCTTATTCGTTCGATGGAAGATCACGAGCACTGCTTTGTAGCCGACATCGAGACGGTTTTCAAGTCTCTCTCACAAGATTCTCTCGTCGGATACAATCTTAGCATCGAACATCTCCATCCAAATGCACGGGGACATTTTTTCATTGCAAAGGAGTACGCGCGGCTGATGCGCTACCATGGCCTGTTGGCTACATCCGAAGAATGGCTAATGCACGACACCGTGACCGATGATTTTCTTTGGGAACATCGTCACCTGACCGATGTAGATGAATTTATAGCAGCACGAAAAATTGAATTCCTTACATCGGGGTGGCCTTTCAAGAAGCGGTTTCGAGTTGTCGCACCCATTCAAGCAATAGATACACTGCGCTTCATTGCTGAACAGGCTGTTCGCAATCAGATTAGTTGGGTAAGCGTGCACAAACGTGCTGCCGAATATTACCTGCGGCGCGGCGAGTACACCAACGCTGAGAAGGAATATGAAACGATCATCAATCAATTTCCGCTCAATGTTACTGCGTATTTCGGGCTTGCGCAACTCTATTTCGATCAAAAAGCGTTCTCCGAGGCTGAGACAATACTTCTTGCTTCATTACAGGTCGAGCGAACTACTATCGCTTACCGCGCTCTTGGAGATATCTACCTGAAGCAAGGGAAATCAGAGAATGCCATCCGCTATTATGAAGAGCTGACTAAATTTCCCGAGGATCCTGCAACCGCTCCCGAAAATGCCTATGTGCTTACTCTTGCGTACCTGATCTCGGAAAGGCCGGAACCAGCGATTCGCCTCCTTGAACGAACTGTCAACCGTTATCCGGCATATAAGCCTGCCAAGGAACTGCTCTTGAGGGTCAGGCTGCTCGAAAGAACCAATCCAGGAAAGTAAATTACAGGATCGCATTGAGTCAAACCTCGTAACTTGGTTGATTTATCACAATATCAAAGAACAGATAACCTTTATGTTCTGCTCTCCCGAAGGATTACAGAGTAGGCCCAGGAGCACAGAATTACAAGTTATGTGAGCCAGAATCCGTTTCCCCTTTTCAGGGTGAGTATTCCGCTCAAGCAAACCAGATCATCACCCTGTCTCTCCTTGGCCCCTCATTAGATCAGTTAAAGCAACACCAACAGTTACATTGTCGAGTCGCTTAGTGTGCAGCCGTTTTCAACTGCACACCGACCTACATGTTCGCAGATGAGAATTACTTCTTAACTTGGCACTCACTTGATCAGCGCCATCTTCTTTGTGATCACTTCCTTGGGGGTCTGCAGACTGTAGAAATAAATACCGCTGGTTAGATCAGCACCAGAGAACACAACCTTATACATGCCAGCATTCTGAACACCATCCACCAGAACAGCTAATTCCCGACCTAAAAGGTCGTAAACCAGGAGACGCACTTTACCCCTGCTCTTCAACGTGTAGGAAATATTAGTAGTGGGATTGAACGGGTTCGGATAGTTTTGAGACAAAGCAAATTGAACCGGAAATCTATTGTCCTGCCGGGCCACACCCGTAGTGGGTGAAGAAACATCTGCATAGGAGGTTCCCAATCGAATTTCATCAAAACTTGCCTGGAGCCCGTCTCCAACGTTACCGCCAAATTCTATGCGAATACAATTGAACCCATCATCCATTTGAGCACCACTCGCCACTGCATCTTTGATTGAAGTATCGGGCTCCGCAGCAGGATCTGGATTAATCCACATATAGATTGGGTCGGGGCCAACCCCCCCTGACATAACTATTTTTCCTACAAGCCATACCGGTCCAGAGTCCCATGAAACTGTGGATACTTCTGGCCCTGGGCCGCCGTGCCAACCACTACCAACCGTATATTTATCAAGTCCATGTCCTTTCCCAAGCATCCCTAATTCACCGGTTTCGCCATTATAAAACTTGATACCCAACCATGTAGCGTCATCAGTGGCATTTTTTACATTCATAATAAAACTAATCCAGTATTCCCGTCCGGCCTCGTCTGGCCAAGTTTTATCTAAGAAACGACAATAGCGCTGTTCTGTCCCAGTTGAATCTGGTACACTCTCAAGATGGTTGCCGACATTCGGGACCTCATAATCGAGATCGTCATAAACCAAACCAGTATCTGCAACAACCGCCGCGTTATCCTGAGCTCCTACAAGCTTATACCAACAGCCACTCCATCCGTTTGCCGATGTTCCCATAAGAGTGTCCAAAGAAGTGCCAACGGGATAATTAAAAGATTCTTGAGCATAATAATCAATGGTGATAGGCGAAGAAACATCTGCCCAGGAGGTTCCCAATCGAATTTCATCAAAACTCACCTGGAGCCCGTCTCCCACGTTACCGCCAAATTCTATGCGAATACAATTGAACCCATCATCCATTTGAGCACCACTCGCCACTGCATCTTTGATTGAAGTATCGGGCTCCGCAGCAGGATCTGGATTAATCCACATATAGATTGGGTCGGGGCCAACCCCCCCTGACATAACTATTTTTCCTACAAGCCATACCGGTCCAGAGTCCCATGAAACTGTGGATACTTCTGGCCCTGGGCCGCCGTGCCAACCACTACCAACCGTATATTTATCAAGTCCATGTCCTTTCCCAAGCATCCCTAATTCACCGGTTTCGCCATTATAAAACTTGATACCCAACCATGTAGCGTCATCAGTGGCATTTTTTACATTCATAATAAAACTAATCCAGTATTCCCGTCCGGCCTCGTCTGGCCAAGTTTTATCTAAGAAACGACAATAGCGCTGTTCTGTCCCAGTTGAATCTGGTACACTCTCAAGATGGTTGCCGACATTCGGGACCTCATAATCGAGATCGTCATAAACCAAACCAGTATCTGCAACAACCGCCGCGTTATCCTGAGCTCCTACAAGCTTATACCAACAGCCACTCCATCCGTTTGCCGATGTTCCCATAAGAGTGTCCAAAGAAGTGCCAACGGGATAATTAAAAGATTCCACAGCCAGAAACTGGGCTCCTGCCGGTGAAAAAAGCAGTAACAAGACTGCCATACTTAAAAACAAAGTAACTTTGCGCATAGTTTTTCTCCTTACTTTAGTTATTAGTTAACCTCAACTTTGAGATAAATTCCAATTCATCACCTCCTTTTAATTGATCCATATTGATTGAAACCCCACTTTTGTTTAATTCCCTCAGCTGAAAATAAAATAAGAATGCTTTCCAGAAAAATCATCTCAAAATCTGGTAATTATGTTGCATTTTGTCGAAATCGGTCACACAATAAGAAAATGTGGCAAGAAAATTGAGGTTAATTTATATTGTGATTTTGATTTTTAACCTGTTGAGGAGTCATTCCAAAATGCTTATGAAAACATTTTGCAAAATAGGAGGGGTCTCGGAATCCTATTTGATAGCATACCTGGGAAGGATAATGACCTTTTTCCAGAAGCTGCAGAGCTCGTTTCAATCGATAAGTACGAGTGAAATCGCTTGGAGTTTGATTAATCAATCCCCGCATTTTTCGGTATAGCTGGGCGCGACTTAAACCCACATGATAGCTCAAATCATCCACTGAAAAATCAGTGTCCCCAATATACTGTTCGACTACTTCTACCACTTTCTGCAGAAACTGTTCATCGGGCGAACTAATGGGTATTTCTTGAGGATTAAGGTAAACCATGCGGCTGAAATGCTCTCGCATTTTTTTCCGGGTATAGAGCAAATTCTCAATCCGCAGTTTCAATAGGTCTGGATTAAAGGGTTTAGTAATATAATCATCAGCCCCGGCTATCAGACCCTCTTTCCGCTTCTCTTCCTCCGTCTGGGCCGTAAGCAAGATAATGGGAATATGGCTGGTGCGCTGGTCATTTTTGCACCGCTGGCAAAATTCATAGCCATCCATAACCTGCATCATCACATCGCAGATGATCAGATCTGGAATATGATCCAAGGCCATTTCATATCCGCTCAGACCATCCGGCGCCTGAATTATGGAATACTGGTTACCAATTTCCAGCCTGAGGTATTGACACATATCTTTATCATCTTCAATAGTCAAAATCAGTAGTTTATTATCTTCATCCTTTTCATTCTGCTCTACGACCGGCTCAAGGTCATTATCTAATAAATCTCCGGAAATAATGCCCGCCTTGGTTTCTAAAAGTGGTGATATTTTTTCTGGTGCTTCTTCAGCGATGTGTTCACTTTGATAAATTTCTGGCAGCTCAAGGGTGAAAATTGACCCTATGTTTGGTGTACTTTCAACAGTTATTATCCCACTGTGCATTTCTGCAAAGTCTTTGCTAATGGAAAGACCAATTCCAGTCCCATGGGGTCGCCGAACTATCGATTGTTCAGTCTGATAGAAGGGATCAAAAATATGACTGAGGTGTTCAGGGGCCATACCAACACCCGTATCCGTTACCCTAATTAAAAGCCAGCGCTCTGCTGCCGGTGAAGAATTTGACTGGAGTGTGACTTCTGTTGAAGATAAATGTAAGCTCACTTCAATCGCACCACCGGGATCGGTAAATTTGATGGCGTTGGAAATCAAATTATAAAGTATCTTTTCGATTTTATCAGGATCAAAACTCCAGCGCAATATATCAACTGATGCATGGAAATTATAGCGAATTTTCTTCTGCTCCGTCTCGTAGCGAAAAGCCGAAACAATTGCTTTTACAAAAGAGACAATTTCCTTCTCCTGCAGTTCCAGTTTCATACTACCCGTATCCAGTTTGCGAGCATCCATTAGCTGATTTACCAGACGCAACAGGCGTCGGGCATTTTGTAAAACAAGTCGATTATAGAAATCCTTTTTTTTCTGATTCAGCTCTTTTTCTGCATGCAGAATGCGCTCAACGGGCCCGATAATCAAGGTCAAGGGCGTACGAAACTCATGGGAAATATGGGTAAAAAAGCGCAGCTTTAATTGATCTATCTCATGAATTTTCTCGGTTTCCAGACGTTTTATCTCCATTTGAGCGCGATAGCGTTCCCGATTTTGAACAGCCTTTTTTATACCCAGCGCCGCACCGATAATAAAGACCATATAAATTATTTTCATCCAATTAGTTTTCCAGAAGGGCGGTGTGATTGTAATATGGACTGATGCTCCTTCTTTGTTCCAGATTCCGTGATTGTTTGAAGCAATCACCCGGAAGTGGTAATTTCCATAAGGCAAATTTGTATAAGAAGCGAAACGACGGCTGGCATTGGTATAATGCCACTGGTGGTCAAAGCCTTCCATCATATAGGCATATTGATTCTTCTGAAAGCAGCTGAAGTCCAGTGCGGCAAATTCAAAAGAGAATACATTATCATTATAAGAAAGAGTCAGGCTATCAGTAATTAAAATGGAATGGCTTAGGATTCCTTTCCCTTGATCCCCGGGAGTTACCGATTCATTGAAAACCTGAAATTGAGTAATGACCACCGGCGGTATGTAAGGATTAAAACGAATGTCGCTGGGATAAAAAATATTGAATCCGTTTATACCACCGAAATAAAGCATTCCGTTGCTGGCGCGCAGGACTGATTCATGATAGAAGATATCCTGGCCGAAGCCATCATTACGATCAAAATTTTTTATCTCCCTCGTCTTTGGGTCCAGCCGTGAAATGCCGTGATTGGTTCCCAGCCAGAGGAACCCGTTGTTATCCTCAACAATACATTCAATAATATTATCAGGCAATCCGTCGCTCTGGTCGTATCTGGCAAAACGAGCAACTCGGTCTTTTCTACTGAAATCAGTCATGTAGTTTAAACCGCCACCCATGGTGCCTATCCAGAGAGTTCCTTCCTGGCTGAAGTAAAGTGTATTAACGTTATCATGTCCGAGACTCAAGGAATCTTTTTCATCATTGCGGGAGAAAAGCATTTCCTCTTTTCGAGGATTAAAATAGATTAATCCATTGCCGTAGGTGCCCAACCATAGTCCTTCGTCAGGGTCTTCAACAATCGAAGTAACTACATTTTGTCGATCATTTTTTCGGTTGACCGGATAATTGGTAAAGGTTTTCTGGTCCTCATTCAGACGTGAAAGACCGCCACCCCAGGTACCAATCCAGAGCACTCCCTGTTGATCGCGACAAAGTGAAAGCACTACATCTTCTCCGATACTTGTGGGATACTGGTCATCATGGCGAAAGTGTTCAAAATGACCATTCTTGAGATTGAAGCGATCCAGACCGCTTCCATCGGTTCCGATCCAGAGTGTATTTTTTCCGTCGCCCAGAAGGCAGAGAATGGCATCTGAGCCGGGACTGTCGGTTAAGCCGGGAAGCGATGGAAAGACCTTGAAACGGTTTTTCACCGGATCAAAGCGATTTAATCCACCGAAGCGGGTGCCTATCCAGATAGTCCCGGATTTGTCTTCATAAAAAGAGGTTACATGGTTATTGGAAATAGAATTATCAGAGGCGACTCTGGAATGATAATGCAGTATATGACTTTGTTTAGTATCTGTACGGTTGACACCCCCGTTTTCGTTACCAATCCAGACAACCCCGGTGCGGTCTTCATATACAGTCCACAGAGCGTTGGATTGAATACCCGTTTCATCGTAAGGGTCGTAATGATAGTGCTGATAATCGCTTGCTCTGAGTTTCGTTTGTTGACGCGGAATCTGGGGCAAAATGAATAAACCCGCATCATAGGTACAGACCCAGAGTCGACCAGAGTGGTCAATCATAAGGTTCGTGATTATTTTAGATGAAAAGGGCTCATTGCTGTTTGAAATTAATGGTACTCTCTGAAACCTGTGTTTTTCGTTATTAAAGTGCTGGAGGCCATCTCCCCAGGTACCAATCCATAAAACATTCCATTGATCCTCACAAAGGGTAATAACGGCACTGGTGGACGAGGTAGAAGACTGATGTGATTCATGTTTGAATTTAGTAAAAGAACAGGTGCGGCGGTTGAAAAAATTCACACCGCTTTTTTCCGTAGCAATCCAAAGTTGATTACGACTATCCTCATAAATATCATGAATGATGAAATCACCCAGGCTATGGGGATTACCTGCTTCGGGAAGGTAGTTTTGAAATTGGTTTGTCTCCGGATTATAAGAGCTTAAACCACCTTCTGTTCCGATCCAGATAAGACCGGTATGGTCTTCAGTTATACAGCGAATACGATTATCTACCAGTGAATTGGGATTATCGGGCTGATGACGAATTCTGGTAAATCGGTCCTGGCCTTGATCGTAACGATTCAATCCATTAAGCGTCCCCACCCAGAGAATTCCGCGACTGTCTTCATAGAGAGCATTGATTACATTATGACATAGACTGGTCGAATCGCCCGGTATCGGTCGATAAATAACGAATTGGTATCCATCGTACTGATCCAGTCCGTTAAGTGTCCCGAACCAGATAAATCCCTGACGATCCTGGATGATTTCGATAACTGAATTGTGGGACAGTCCGTTTTCGATTGAGAGATGTTCAAACCGAAAACTGGGTAGGGCAGAGGCAAAGAGCGCCAGGGACTGAAAAAATAACAGCAGCCCTAACAGCACCCGATTTCTTTTCAATCTCTGTACTCTCAATTTCGACATTATGCTACAATTCTACCTATTCACCTGTGAAAATTACCCTCATACAGAGTGAATATAAAACATATTTTTGATTAATAACACCCGCTTGTTTAAATTTCGAATAGTACCTTGCTATTCTCTATCTTGATTGCCCATCAGCTGCCTGGAAAAAGCTCATTTAATAAGCAACATTTTTCTGGCCATTGTCTGTTTATTAGTATCCAGACGATAGAAATAGACGCCGTTTGGTAAATCCGAACCGTCAAAAGTAACCTGGTAGTGTCCGGCCTCCTTTTGCTGGTTATCTCCTATAATGCCGACCTCACATCCTGTCAGATTATAAACCTTAAGTGAAACCGTACTTGTCTCGTTCAATTCATAGACGATTGTGGTAACTGGATTAAAAGGATTGGGATAATTCTGGAAAAGTTTATAATTAAATTGTTTTCCCACTTCACTTTGAACACCTACCACTTGCGGATCAACGATTCGGATATTATCGAACCAAAATTTAATACCTTTTAGATCATGATGTTCCGATACGATTTGAAAATGTTCGATAGCTGTCCAATCGAAATCACCTTGCGGTTCGAACCATTCATTATCCCAGGAACCGTGTTCGGTAAAATCACTCAAGGGAATTTGTAAATGGTTCCATTCTCCATTCCACGTCGCTAATGTTTCATCAATGGTCATACGCATACGCCAGGGGTGATCACCAGGAGCATCGGTTTTTGTGTCAACAAAACGGATATCGAATCTAGCACCGGGTGAATCCCCGCGCACCCAGAAATCAATCGCATACCCATTATCAACAAGCATAGAAAGATCTTTGATCGGTTTGAAATTAAAGCCAATGTAGTTATATTGGTCAAATTCTGTCCAATAAATACAGTAATTCCCACCAACTGGATTATCTTCCGAGTAGAAATTCACGATGCCTTCATCTGCCCAACTCGATTCAACTATTTTTTGTCCGATAAAATCCATATAAAGATCAAACCTGGTTGTATCAGGTTTAAGGACAAATTCAAATTGTGGCGGCGAATTAAATCCCAACGTGTCTAGGAGAGGTATATTTAAATCATAATCGAACATTTCGCTTGTTCCTGCTTTAAAAAGGCCGAAACCACCTCTATAATCCCAAATCGTCCAGGCAATACCTTTCTCTTCAAGATAATTCCGTACGATATTATACCAATAGACTCGATCGTTGTTATCGCTATTCGGAATATATACACCAAATTCTCCACAGAATAACGGAACATCCCGTTCGGTTTTAAACGCTGCAGCAATATCAATTAATTGTTTAACGCGCTCAACAGTGCCGTCATTTCGATAATTATTCAAACTGCTTTGTATCCACGTACCTACCAGCTCATGTGGGCAATCGGGCATGCGGGCAGCATCATAAGGGAAGGGCCACACCAGCAAGTGGTGCCATTGATGGATTCGTCCAACTGGCGCCCTGATGCGTAAATAAAAACGGATCATAAAAATGAAAGGTATAGATCAGGTTACCATCAGCGTACACAGGCATATTTTTAAGGTTATTGTAACTGTTCCATCCTGCCGGACCAATAATAATCGTGTGTTTTTGATCGACCGAACGAATAGCATCGATAGCTTTTTGCTGTATCTCGTTCCACTTTGTATCCGAAATACCGTGCGGTTCGTTGAGCACTTCATAGTAAAGATAAGTTGAGCGATCTTTGTAATGCTCCGCCATTTGAGTCCAAACAGGGATCAGAACATCGTCAATATTTGGACCCGTATCAGCCGATGGATCAAATGTATGATTGTCGAGGATGAGATGAAGCTCCAGTTCTTCAGCAAAATTCACTATTTGATCGAGAAAATAATAAAACAGCGGATCGACTTTGTAATCCGGCACGCCGCTGGTCATAAAATGTAAATTAATAGGTAGTCGAATGACATCGCAGCCTAGGTTTTTGATATTGATAAAATCCTGTCTGGTAAATTTAGTAAACTGAATCTGCTGTGCAATTGACGTTTGAAACCAATTTGTAAGATTAACGCCACGATGAAAAGGAGGTTCAGCGCTCCAAACCGCTGTAACCATTAATAAAGAAACAAAAATGACTCGTTTCATAAGTTGTTTAGTATTTTTTAATTTCGAAAATATTCTCAATGATGATAACGCTAGTTTAACCTGCCCGCCGTAACTTTTAATCAAAACTAACAAAAATGCTTAAAACGTCCATTTTAGATAATAGCTGCCAAAATTCACTGCAGCGAGGCGGTCAGCTCCGGCTCTTTGCCAGCAGACTTAAAAAAACAAATCCCAGCTTTTTTCATCAATTCAATCATCACCTTTATATAGATGCAGGAGCAAATTCCATCGTTTTGTTGTAATTACTTTACAATCTTACCAAAATTAGACATAAAAAGCTGCTATGACATCAACAATGATTAAAGTGTGAATCAAATACCATCTGTAGCCCGATTTGTTTCATCCTATCCTGTGAAGTACAAATACACTGCAACAATGAGCACCAACACAATCAGGGAACTAACAACATCTCTGATATTCCAACTTTTCCGGGATTGCTTGCGGTCTTCGGCTGTTATGGTTGAGTAGGTTAAACTGGTGATTTTTTGGTAAGATGGTTCTTTAGTCATATAACTGACTACAACCATAACCACGGCGCAGACAATAAATATCAATAAGCTATAATACTGGAAAAAGATGTTATTCATAATCCAGAAGAAAGAACCTTGTTCATAGGCAAAACTCTCGACGAGTTTAACCGGCGTGTCGATTGCCAATCGAAATAGTCCCATAACAAAGCCAGTAATCAATGCAGCCAGGCATCCCTTGCTGTTGAGCCGCTTATTGAAAACCCCGAAGAAGAAGACGACAAAAATTGGTGGAGCAAGATAACCCTGCACCGTTTGCAGATAGTCATACAAACCCTTGCCGCCTCGGATCACCGGGATCCACAGCAGGCCAATCAAAACCATGACGCTGGTAGCTACTCGGCCTATCCAAACCAGTTGATGCTGAGTTGCTTTGGGTCTAAATCTGGAATAAAAGTCCATAGTGAATAGTGTAGAAGAGGCATTGAAAACGCCTGCTAAGGAACTCATTAACGCTGCTAAAAGTCCAGCGACAACAATGCCGCGCACTCCTACAGGCAATACATACGCCACCAATAGCGGAAAAGCCATTTGAGCATTATCTCGCAGCAATTGTCCCTGCGAATCAAACAATGTTTGCTGAATAACTTCTACCCGCCCGCTTTTAGCCAGGGCAAAACAGATCATTCCGGGTATAATAAAGATGAAAACAGGCAGCAATTTTAGGAACGAGGCAAAAATGGAACCACGCCGGGCTACTTGCTCACCCGGTGCTCCCAGGGCACGCTGAACAATATATTGGTCGGTACACCAGTACCACAACCCGATAATCGGTGCACAAAACAGCATACCCAGCCATGGGTAATTGTCGTTGAAATACCACGCCATACGTCCAGCCTCCCGCACCGGTTCCCACGTTCCTTGGATACCAGCGGGCACCAGCGGTTTCCAGAGGTTGAACATTTCCGAACCACATATATTACGCAGTTCACCCCAGCCACCCAGAGCTTTCAGACCAAAAATAACTACTAATACTGAACCGAATACTAGAACAATGGTCTGCAGAGCTTCGGTATAGGCAACTGCACGCAAACCGCCGAGAATGGTATAGATACCAGTCAGGACGATCACAAGAATAGAGCCTATCCAGAAGCTATCCAGCCCCATGAAATGAAGGTCCGGTAGCAAGACGCTGAACACAATACCGCCGGCAAAAATACCTACGGCAATTTTGGTTAGCACATATGCTACAAGGGAAATAATCGAAAGTACCGTGCGTGCCGCCGGTGAAAAACGCTTTTCCAGAAATTCGGGCATAGTAAATACTTTTGAGCGCATGTAGAAAGGCACCATCACCCATCCCAGAACCAGCAAACACCAGGCATGCAGTTCATAATGTGCCATAGCAACGCCGTCGGTAGCGCCGGAACCAGCCAAACCCACCAGGTGTTCTGAGCCGATGTTGGAGGCAAAAATTGATGCCCCAATCACAAACCAGCCCAGGTGGCGACCCGCCAGAAAATAATCGGTAGATGTATCCTTCCTTTTTTTGATCACCCACCATGCTAATCCTAAGATGATAAGAAAATAACCAGCAACAATGATCCAATCAACAGTATGAACAGCCATGTTTCCCTCCTTGTTTACCTTTTCAATTCATTAAATTACAGTACATTTAAATCAAAATGGATTTTCAGTTTTATAAAAAACGCTTTTCGGTAAATTGAATGAAATATCATCAACTCCGAGCATTTTTACTGCTTCAAATAGTACTTTTCCTGAATGTTTGAAAGCGACTGCCGTGTGATGCGGAAAGCGTTTTTCAATCAATACATGCCTGTAGAATCTGCCCATTTCTTTAATTGCAAAAACCCCGATACTACCGAATGATTTAGGATTGATATTCAGCACTTCACCTTCAGCTAAATAGGCTTTTAATTGTGTTTCTGCTGTGGATTGGAGCCGGAAGATTGTGACCTCACCGGATCGGATCTGACCCTCAAGCGTTCCCCTGGTGATATCCGGTTCTTTATCCGGCTCCAACAAACGGTGCATGATGAGCTGGTATTTCATCGAAAAGTTCGCCATACAGGACGCCGGTGTATTACCGCAGTGAAAGCCCATGAAAAGATCGCTCGGTTTATAATCACCCACAACATCTTTTGCCTCTTTAATCATATCATAAGGAACTGTATTATTGATGTCAAGGATAGTCGGCGATAGATTTGACGCACATGCGGCTATGTATTCACTCAATACACCATAGATGTCCACCTCACATGAAATAGGAATGCCCCACGAGGCAAGTCGAGAGTTCACGTAACAAGGCACAAATGTGAAATATTTTTCAAAAGCAGGCCAGCATTTATTGGCAAAAATACCGTACTGTGAGGCACCCAGGTTATTTTCCATAAAATTCAGTAGCGCAATCTCATATTGTGCCAATTTGTTCAGGATATCAGGATAATTGTTACCTGCACCCAATTCTTGAGCCATATCTTTGGCAACAGATTTGATGTCGGGATGATCTTTTGCAGTCAGATACATATCATATAAATCAAGTTCGCTATTCTCCATGATCTCAACGCCGATATCATAGAGCGGTTTGATGGGTGCATTGCAGGCAAGAAAGTCATGGGGTCTGGGACCAAATGAGAAAATCTTGAGCCTTTTCAAGCCGATCATGATCCTGGCAATGGGAATGAAATCCTGTATCATGTCAGCAATTTCATCGGGGATACCGATAGGATATTCCGGAATATATGGCGTTAATTTCCTTAACCCTGTGTTATAAGACGTACTTAGCATACCGCAGTAGGCGTCACCTCTGCCTTGGATGAGATTATCTCCGGCTTCCTCCGAAGCGGCAGCAAACATCACCGGCCCATCGAACTTCTGTGCAAGCATCGTCGTTGGACCCTCCGGTCCAAAATTGCCGAGATAGATGACCAATGCGTTGACATCGCTATCCTGAATTTCCTTAAGCGCGTTGAGTACATCCGTTTCATTTTCAACGGTGGTCTTTAATTCTGTGATAGAAAAACCTTGCGCTCTGCAGGCTTCAACTACCTTTCCTCTTCGTTTTTGAGACAGTTCAATCGGAAAACAATCGCGACTGACTGCAATAATACCGAGTTTAACTTCAGGTACATTTTCCATGAGAATTCCTTTCAATTTATATGTTTGTCCATCTTATTTTATTGTATTGTAACAATCGCTTTAATCACACCATCTTCATAAGCCGAAGTTTTTTCAAAGGCTTCTTGAACATTTTGCAGACGATATTCATGTGTGATAAGCGAATTAATATGAGATAGTTGTTGTTTTGCAAAATCGATGGCTTCCTGCATTTTTCCATTTTGTCGGCGTACATTAAGAATTGTAATTTCCTTCCGCCGAAGTAGATGGATTGGAAGCTGGATATTTTCCACTTCCGGAATACCAACAATCACCAGAAAACCACCGGGTTTCAACAGATTGATACCTTCTCGTATTGCATCCTCTTGACCGCAGCATTCAAATACAACATCCAGTTCATCGGACGCAGCTTGAACTACATCCGATTCATTGGGATTGGCAGTCCAATCAACACCCAATTTTTTCGCAGCCTGTAGCCGGGCGTTCACTTTATCCGTCACAAAAATATGAGAAACACCCTTCTGTCGTGCGACAAGCAAAACACTGAGTCCGATAGGTCCAGCTCCAAGAATAGCAACTTTATTGATATTAATATCGTCAACCAACTGCCAGGCATAGAGTCCGATGGAAAGCGGCTCAGTAAAGACGGCTTCATTTGTTGTTAGTTCCGGAGGAACTGGGTAACAGCATGATTCCGGCATGATGAGTTGTTCCGTTAGACATCCTGCCATTTGACCGGGACAGCCTAAAAACTTTAAATTTCTACAGGTATGTGGCCGTCCCTGTTTGCATTGATCACATTGCCCGCAGGAAACAGCAGGATCTATAACCACACGATCATCAAGCTGTACAGAATTTACAGCTGGGCCAAAATCCATCACTATTCCCACGCATTCATGACCAAGGAGAAAGGGATACTGAACCACCTGACCTCCAATGTTGCCTGTGCGAAAATAGTGTAAATCTGATCCACAAATACCAACCGTCTCAATTTGCAAGAGTACATCAAAATCGGTTCGGATTCTTGGTGCAGTTGTTTCATGTATTTTAAAACAACCGGCTGATGTCATGTAAGCAGCCTTAATATTAATTATTCTCCTTACTTGTTTTGTCCGTAATAAGCATCTCTACCATGTTTCCGCTGATAATGTTTGTTAATCAGGGCTTCTTTAAGCCTTGGAATTGATGGATTGATTTGTAACGTTAGAAACGCAATTTTAGCGAGCTTTTCAAGTATTACACCGTTACGAACGGCTTTCTCAGGAGTTCGACCCCACGTGAACGGCCCATGGCATGCTACAAGAACCATTTCTATTTCCTTGTATGATAGATTCCGAAATGTTTGAATAATCTGATTCCCTGTCTCTTCTTCATAGTCTCCCTTTATCATATTGTCACTCATGACCTCAGTACATGGTATATCGGTTGTTAGATAATCGGCATGTGTGGTTCCGAAAATAGGTATGGATTTCATAGCCTGCGCCCAGGCAACTGCATAGGTGGAGTGACTATGACATACGCCTCCAATTTCAGGGAAATTTCTATAGAGAACCGTATGCGTCTTTGTATCAGAAGATGGACGCAAACTTCCTTCAACCACGTTGTTCTCAAGATCCACAACAACCATATCTTTAGGGATTAGGTCCTGGTACGAAACACCACTGGGTTTGATGGCAAATACCCCGAGATTCCGATCAAGAGCACTGGCATTGCCGAATGTCTGAATAACCAGCCCGCTTCTGTGAAGCTCCATATTAGCTTTCCAAGCGTTTTCCTTGAGCGCTTTGTATGTATTCATCTGTATCTTTTAAATATTGTCACTTGTCACTCAACGGTTAGAAAATTTATACACTATTAGATGGGTATATTTCTCCCCAGGTTTAAGAATCGTTGAAGGGAAGTGTGGTTGGTTTGGAGAATCCGGAAAATGTTGTGGCTCAAGACAAAAAGCGTAATGTTTATGGTAGGTCTGTCCACCTTTCCCTGTAATGCTGCCGTCGAGGAAGTTACCCGAATAAAATTGTATTCCAGGCTCTATTGTGTATAGCTCCATTACTCGGCCACTCTCCGGTTCATAGACACGCGCAGCCAATGAAAGCTTACCTTTTTCCTTATTCAGGACATAATTATGGTCATAACCACCAACAATATTCTGAATCCTTTCACCGATAGACATCGGATTAGTGAAATCCATGTCCGTGTCTTTCACAGATTTAATTTCTCCAGTTGGGATCAACCTTCCATCTACCGGTGTATATCGATCTGCAACAATTGTCAACTCATGCTCTAATATGTCTCGTTTCGCTGAACCTGCCAGGTTAAAATAGCTGTGATGGGTGAGATTCACAGGAGTATCCTTATCAGTCTCAGCTTCAAAATAAATCTTTAATTCTGAATTTTCAGTAAGGATATATGTCACAGTAGTTGAAAGATTGCCTGGATAACCCTCATCACCGTCTTTGCTCAGGTAGTGGAATTTTATTCCAACGCTATCAGTACTCTCGATCTTCTCTGGTTTCCAAATGACTTTATTAAAGCCTTTTAGACCGCCATGCAAGTGATTCCCATTATCATTTGCCGCAAGCGTATATTGCACACCGTCAAGCGTAAATCTTCCCTTTGAAATCCTGTTCGCATAGCGACCGATCGTTCCACCAAAGTAAGATTTATCTTGCACATATTCCTCAAGAGTTTCATAACCAAGTGTTATATCCTCGGAATTTCCTTCTCTGTCAGGAACTTTAAGTGAAACGAGAATGGCGCCATAGTTGATTAACTTCGCTTCTATGCCTTTTCCATCGGTTAATATATACGATTTAATTGAATCTCCTTCTGGAGTCATTCCAAAGGTTTCTTCTTGAATTCTCATTTCTTTTCCCTTTCCTGAAATTGATTCTTTTTTGCTACATCCTTCCAAAAGTGCAAATGCAATGATTAGAATGATACTTATAAAGAAGTTCATACGAACTCGGCAACTAAACGAAGATTTCTTTTTCATCATGATTCCCTCCCTTCTAAAAATTCGTTTCGATCTTATTAAGTAACAGCTTGCTCCAAAGGAGCCTCTTTGAGGCATTTACTTTTATTCTTGACTTTTTTAATATGATTAAACTTCCCCTTATTTTGTGAATTCATTTTCTATAAACTCACCAAGTTTAGAATATCTCCAGTATAAGGATTCATACTTTTTTGCATTTTCCTCGTCGGGATGGTATTCTTTTTCAAAGCCGTTCCCCATTGCTTTTTGGGCATCTCCTATATTAGGATAAATGCCTGCAGCTGTGGCAGCACACATTGCAGCACCCAATGCACATGCCTGTTCCGAGCGAGCCACTTTTATTCTCATATTCAAAACATCTGAATGTACTTGCATGACAAATGGGGCTTTTTTCGCTACGCCACCCAGTGCAATAACACCTTCAATTTTTACGCCTTCTTGTATAAAGCGGTCTACAATTTTTTTTGCACCAAAAGCTGTTGCTTCCACCAAAGCTCGGAAAATCTTAGGAGCGTCCGAACCAAGGCTCAAACCCGCAATCGCTCCCTTTAAAAGTTGATTGGCATAAGGAGTCCGTCTTCCATTCAGCCAATCCAGAGCCACGATACCCGATTCATCTATCGCTACCTTCTCAGCTTCTTTTGACAGTACTGGGATGAGCTGCTCAGAAATGTCATTAATAATCTTTTGTTTTGTTTTGGCATTAATGGTAGCGTCCCCTTTTAAAATATCTTCCAAAGGCCACATCAGTAAATCCTTAAACCAGGCATAGACATCGCCAACGCACGATTGTCCAGCTTCCATTCCTAACATACCTGGCACAATCGAACCGTCAACCTGACCACAGATACCTCGGATAAGCTTATCACCAAATTCATCCATAGGGGCAATCAGCATATCACAAGTGGATGTGCCTATTATCTTTGTTAAAAGATAGGGTTCAATTTCGCCACCAATAGCACCCATGTGTGCATCAAAAGCGCCAACTCCAACAACAACCTCTTCACTCAAACCGAAACGTTCAGCCCACTCTGGAGATAAGGTGCCAAACTGCTCATCACTTGTATAAGTCTCTTTGTAAAGACGATCTCTTGATCCTTTTAATAATTGATCAAGTTTTAATAGAAATTCTTCTGAAGGTAATCCATCAAATGATGCATGCCACATGGCTTTATGGCCGGCGGCACACCTGCTTCGCTTCACTGTCAATGCATCTCTATTACCAGTCAGAAGGGCCGGAATCCAGTCGCAGTGTTCCATCCAGGAAAACGCTGCGTCTCTTACTTTTTCATCCTCACGAAGTACATGAAGTATTTTTGCCCAGAACCATTCCGAAGAATAAACCCCGCCAACATACTTTGTAAAGTTAACTCCACCCCATGTTCGAGCGAGTTTATTGATTTCTGCTGCCTCTTTAACAGAAGTGTGGTCTTTCCATAAAATAAACATTGCGTTAGGGTTTTCCTCAAATCCAGGTGTTAACGCCAATGGGGTACCTTTTTTATCCACAGCTACTGGTGTAGAACCTGTCGTATCAACTGAGATTCCTTTGATTTTTTTTGCTGTTGCAGGGGGAGCTTTTGTTAAGGCTTCGTGGATTGTGATTTCTAATCCTTCGATGTAATCGAGAGGATGTTGACGAAATTGGTTTTTTACAGGATCACAATATTTTCCTTCGTTCCATCGCTTGTAATTGTATACGAACGATGATATTTCGTTCCCGTTTGAAGCATCTACAATAATTGAACGTAAAGAATCCGTTCCATAATCTACGCCGATAACATAATTTTCACCAGTCATTTTCCTATACTCCGTTATGATGGAAGATTTTTCAAACAAACATTAAAGAAATGGGACAAAATAGTTCACTTATATAAATTTAACAAATAATTATCTTTTTCATAATAAAAAAAGGCATTGTTAATAAAGGTAGTATGTACCATTATGGTAAAAAATATTAGGAGCCCAGATATTCTCGACTCCTGGAACTTTGGTAACGGCCCAGTCGGGAATAGCATCGAATGCAGAGCCAACGTAATTCCAGTGGTACAAATCGTTCGACCGTCTAATTGAAATATTTTGAATGGATTTTTTAAGACCTTTTTTCTTTTTCATTCAATCATTTTTACTAAAATAAATTACAAATATAGAAGCAAAGGATCGGTTATTTCTTCCCTTGGTAGATTGGTTCACCTGCAACCGGCCAGCCTTCCTTATCCCAAAGCAGTGGTCTTATGATCAAAGTGGCAACGCCATTATTTTCAGCATCATAAGCATGGTGAATCAACCAGTCGCCCTTTTCTTCCAGAAGTACTGCATTGTGGCCCTGACCTGGCCACCGCTTATTCCCAGCTAGTAGAAGAGTACCACCTCCCTCCAACATGGATTGCCCCTCTCTATCAATATAAGGACCCGTTACTTTCTTTGACCGTCCAACCATGATTTTGTAATTGCTTTTCACTCCTCTACAGCAGTAATCAAAAGAGACAAACAGATAATAGAACCCTTTTTTTTGTACAATAAACGGGCCTTCAATGGCGCCGACACCTGCTTTTACATCGGGAATACCCGGAGAACGAAATCGTCGTGCAAGGGGACACCATTCTTGAGGGTCTGTTGCGATGTGCAATAGATCAGGAGATAGCTTTACAAGTTTGATACCACTCCAGAAGGACCCAAAATCCATCCAGGCGTTCTCTTTTTCATCCATGATGATATTCGGATCAATGGCATTCCAGTTATCACGATTTCGTACAGATTCGATGACTTTTCCATGGTCAATCCAATGATAATCCGGGTCAGAAGGATTCAATGTTTTATTGGTTGCCAAACCAATACATGACCTGTTACTACCAAAGGTAGAAATTGAATAATACAGGTAGTATATACCACTATGATAAAAAATATCTGGAGCCCAGATATGGCCATGAAAACCGGGCACCTCCCCTACAGCCCATTCCGGGGGGGAATCGAATACAGTGCCAACGTATTCCCAGTAATACAGATTGCTGGAACGCCTGATTGAAATCCCTTTACCTGTGCAGAAGAGGTAATAGGTACTGTCCTGTTTTATAATACAGGGATCGTGGACATGTGTAACATCACCTATTTGGGCGTATGTTTTAAAAACCTGGACAATTAGCATGAAAAGCATCACAATAACAAAATTATTGGGATAAAAACCTTTCTTCAGCAAACTGTCATAATCTTTGTCTATTCTCAGCTTTTCTACGATAATATTCCTTCTCACTTTTTAATTGAACTCTTTAATTGCTTTGAGACCGGGCTGAAATTGCGGATCAATCCGCAAGGTCTCTTTCAGCTCGCTTTTTGCCTTTTTATATTGTTTAACTCACAAAACGATATAGCCATTTATGATTCATTTTCCATACACTATCAGTCTTTGATTATTGATCATGTTTTAACCAAACAGACATTTCACCCACCCCGCGGTGTGCCCAGGAATAGTATGGTATTGCCATAAAACTTTTAGTCAGGCCCGTATCCAAGTGGAGGACCTCGCCTGTAATTACAGCGATTCCTCCCAGCATGTCACCACGGTATTCGACCTTAAGAGGCATATCATCCCGCAAGAGAATATCTAAAACTTTGCCCCCATTGTCAGGCCATTCAGCACAATAAACAATTGGACCGCGCTCAAGTGCCACCTTTCCCAGATCATCCTTTACTCTCCCACAAGCCAATACACGTCTAACCGGCATAGGTAAATTTAGCTCAATTATATCTTCCTTTTGCCATTTTCTACAAATGCGAGCATAACCCTTCTCCATATTTAAATCAATATATTTACCATTGACTTTGAGTGTAACCTTTTCCTTGTTTGTAGCCAAGTACTTATATAGATCGCTTGGTACAGGTTGATTCCGTGCCCATCCGGGGATGCGAATATTCATTACAAATTTCTTATCCTCTTTAGGACTGATTTTTAAAATAACTTTTCCATCCCAGGGATAGTTAGTTTTTTGAAAGATTTCAACAGTTGACTTATCTATATCGATTCTGGTTTTTCCAGAAATAAAAAGATTAACAAAAATCGAATCATCTCGGTGCGCATATATATAATTCGGTACGGACGGCATAAAACGAATAATGCTTGAAGGGCAGCAAGAACAATCAAACCAGGGTTGACGGGTTAATGCACCAATATTGAATGCATATTTTCCGTCAGATTCCAGGCAATTGGGATAAAAAAATGAATCCCCTTCCAAAGACACCCCCGAAATCGTACCATTGTAGAGCGTACGTTCCAAAATATCAATATATTTGGCATCTCCATGCAACAAAAACATCCGATAATTCCAATAAATATTTCCAATAGCGGCACATGTCTCGTTATAAGAGGTCAGGTTGGGCAGTTCGTAATTATCACCAAATGACTCGCCCCGATGACGTGCACCAATCCCTCCGGTAATATATATTTTTTTCGATATTACATTTTCCCAAATGTTGTCAACAGCTTTCAGATAGGATGAATCTTGCATCATAGCAGCGATATCGGCCATTCCAGCATACATATATACTGCACGTACAGCGTGTCCAACAGCCTCTTTCTGCTCAATGACCGGCTGATGATCCTGACTATAAGGTCCATAAAGCTCGTGACCTTCTGCATTGCCACGTTGGTCCAAAAAGAACTTCGCTAAATCGAGATACTTTGTATCCTGGGTTATCCTGTATAATTTAACGAGTCCCATTTCAATAATCTGATGCCCCGGCGGGTCGAGCTTTTTCCCGGGACCGAATACTTCTGCAATTAAATCGGCGTTCTTCAAAGCAATGTTTAAAAAATTTTTCTTGCCCGTTGCCCGATAATGAGCAAAGGCAGACTCATACATATGACCCGTATTGTATAATTCATGACTGGCTCCCAAATGATGCCAACGTGGTCCTGGTTTAACCCAAGGTGCGGGAGTTGTATCGGGAGCTAAAGTTTTCCAGGTACACAGGTAACCGTCGTCTTCCTGAGCCGCAGCAATTTTTTCGATAATATCATCGATATATTTTTCTAATTCCTTATCCGGATTTGTCGCCAAAGAATATGAAGCACCTTCTATAATTTTATAAATATCTGTATCATCGAATGGCATTTTCCCTTCATATTCTCCTTCAAGTAATCCGCCAGCTCTGGCGAAATTCCGAATCCGTCCTTCTTCTTCGCATTTTTTAAAACCAAAGGGAATCGTGACATCCCGGTTGGTTTTAATGCGCTCGGACCAGAAATTATCTGATAATTCAACGTCAGTAAATGAGACGGGAGTGATGGGATAGCCTGTTCTTGACTTAGCATTTTCTGCTAGTTTACAAGACATCGTAACTATCGTTAAAAATATACACAATAATCTCGAGATGTGATTAAAAAGTTGACGATTCATTTTGTCCTCCTTAATATTTTATTTTGGTTACCAAAGGTTAATGTTATTTAGCATGAATCCACTCGTCTAATGCTATTCTTTGGATAGATTCTCATTGTCGCTATCTTTTAGCTGAGATAAAGCATATTTCAAGTTATTGCGCGCACTTGGTAAGTTGGATTTTAGCTGTAAGGCTTTTTTAAAATAAGTAATTGCCTCCTCGATTTCTCCGAGTTTTAATAACTCGACCCCAATATTATTATAGAAATCTGGATTGTTCGGGCTTATCCGCAAAGCCTCTTTCAGTTGAACAATTGCCTCCTCATTCCTTCCCAGTTGGCTGAGCGCACCCGCCATGTTATTGCGTGCCGCAAGAAAATCCCGTTTGCTTAATAGCGCTTTTTGAAAATGCTTAATTGCCTTCCCAAATTTCCCCTGTTTGCAAAGAGCCAATCCCAGATTATTGTGTACCTCAGGAAGGCCGGGTCTAAGCTGAAGAGCTTTCTTGTAATGCTGGACAGCATTAATATAATTTCCCTGCATAAACATCTGAGATGCAAGATTTATATGCCCTTCTGCAAAGTCGGGCCAGAGCCTAAGTGCCTCTTCAAATTGTTTGATAGCCTCCTCGATCTTATCTTCGTGGGCAAGTCTTTTACCATACCTATTGTGTGCACGCGCCAGACCCTGTTGTGTCAAATGTGCCCTATAGAAATGCTTGATGGCCTCATCATTTTTGCCCTGACGTTCCAGAACTTCTCCCAGATTGAAGTGCGCTTTTGAAAAGTCGGGCTTGATTCGCAGGGCCTCCTCGTAGCAGGCAATTGCCTCATTTAGTTTGCCCTGCTGCGCGAATGCTAGTCCCAGGTTGTTATAGGTCAAATAGTCAAAGGGGAGAACACGTTGTACAATGCGAAACTGGTTGGCCGCTCCGACCGGGTCGTTGCAGACTTCAAGCAGCAACAATCCAAAATTATTTCGCAGTACCCAATCATGCTTGTTTACTTCTATTGCATGGCGATAGATTTTCACTGCTTCTTTCAATGCATCCGGTCGTAAGTATGTTCGCATGCTGTCCAACTTCGCCTCCAGGCATCGTACAGATTCAGTATTGTCAATTTGATTAACGAACGGAGGGGATTTCATTCTCCTAAGGATCTCCTCTTTAATGCGGTACCTATCCCATCGCGTAAACGCCAAACGGCCTGCACATTCTGCTTCGGAAAGAGGATGGTCCTGGCTTTCCATTCCAAGAATTTTTTCAACCTGTTCCTTAACAAGGCGGGCAAAAAGATAGTTCCCGCTGGAATTCATGTGCACATGATCGTAAAAGAAATTCTCGCCCGGAATTCTGTGTGGGCTTTCTGCTTGAAAGGCTTTTTCGGCGTCTACAAGGTAAATGCTTTTGGTAATCCCGTCTGCAGCGACATTTCTGATTATTTTGTTAATCCGCGTATCAGCACGGCATCTCAAGGCGTCAAAATTCTGTGCTTTAATGAAATGCTTTTGGGCTTCATCATATTGCTCGAGCGCCCCATAAGACCGAGCTAAACGAAACTGTAAATCAGCAAATTCGTCATCAATACCGGCTGCTTTCAGATAAAATTCTATAGCCCCCTTAAATTTGCCGGATGATTCCAAATCAATGCCGGCCTTGCAAAGACGATCCCATTCGTTAGTTGAAGCATCAGTCAGACTCTGGCGATGCAGAGACCCAAATGGAGCACAATTTTTTAAATTAGTAGGGACAGTGCACACAATGATTTTGGCACCAGCTCGATGCCCAACGTTGCATATATCTGCAAGGTTGTCACGAAAATGCTCATACACCCCTGCCATGCGTTTATCATTGAAACGCAATTGGTTTTTAACAAACATACCCATTCCGCCCCATGTCTGCATGCTATTTTCATCCGTGTCCAATCGCTGCTTTAAGCTATTCACTAATTGCCCAATCTTCGTAGACTTCAAGAAAATATTAACCCGAATAAAACCCAGACCCGACAGAAAGGGTGCAAATACAGTTCCAGGACCAAAAGGTCCAATTACCTCATTATTGCCGAGGTACACGATAAACAAATCAGGTTTGAGCTTTGCGCAATCCCTGGAGATGGGCAAGACGACATTGCTATTAATAGCTGTTATGGCTGCATTGATTACTTCAAATCGCACGTCGGGATACTGATGCTGCAGCATAACCTCAAGCATCCGGCTAAAGCCAAACGAAAAGTCTGGATCTCCCATAGCGGCCGACCCGCCAAGCACAAATATTCGAAAAGTATCGGATGATTTCTCGGCAGGGATGGACAAATGGCAGGATGGACGAGCCAGTTCCGGGCGAAAGAATCGCCAAGTAAATTTCATATTATCAGTGAAAACTTGCTTACCTTCAACCTGCCTTGGTATAAAAAAATCTGTATGGTATCCATACCCGATAATTCTTAAACTGATCTCAAGAAGTAAAAATAATAATGCGGGTGTAATCACTGTTAGCACAAAAAAGAAAAACCATTTGCGGCATCCAGTAAGTTTCTTAGATTTGGATAGGGTACTCTCCCTTTTCGGCGGAGTGTCCCTTTCTGATTTTTTCAATTTTATACCCAAAACACCTCGAGAAAAGGAGGAAAGAGGTTTCTCGATGAGTGAAGCACTTTTTCACTACTCAAGACTAAAACAAATCGATTTCTAAGATATGTCATCCCAGCTTCCTCTCATTTACATTTACATGAACCATTGATAGGATCGTAACTACCCTGACAGATTTTCCCCCCTTGCGCTGGTTGATCTCATATTTCATTTTCGCTTTTTTAAGGAATAAATTCGTTCATTTTTTTACCCCAGCCGGCTTGACCATCAGATGTTAACCCCGTATATACTAACGTGCAGTATTTATTTACCCAGTCCCATCCATTAAAAACTCTAGCTTGATAAATTGTTTCTCCGTTATTTAACGAAAGGGTTAACAACTTGCCTTCATAGTCCCAGCTTGAGTTTTCGATTCCTGAAACAGATCCATCACTGAGTAATTCAATTTCTATTGACTGATTTACTGTTGTAATTTTATCAAGATCAATATGTTCCCATTTGCCGACGATATTATCGGCAGTGATCTCTGTTTGCGGCACTCCCGCATATCTGTTAGGTGAAACAACCGGCCATCCGTCAGGAGTCCATACCATTCGCCGAACATGTAAATCCATTAGGTAGATATTGGAACTTAACCGCCCTTGACTAACAAAAAAGTAATCGTCACCATCTTTCAGGAGACCACAATGCCCGACTCCCTGCCAGCCGGCATGTTTCTTAAACCGGTATTTGGCAGTTATCATCGGATAGTTATCTCCTACTTCGGCCATATTATTGCCATGGATATCAAGGTACGGGCCTTCAAGCTTGTCAGAACGTCCTACACGCACATTATAATTGTCTTCCAGCCAGTCGTACGAAACAAAAAGGTAATAGGCATCAAACTCCGGGTTATAGATGACCTCTCCTCCCTCGATAGCATCGTTGTTCCCCCCCCGGTAGGCGATCCGTTTCTCTTTATCGCCTGTGTTGAGTATTTTGCCTGTGGCAGGATCTAGTTCAACTGTGTATATGCCAGATGAGTAGGAACCATATATAAGCCAGTGTTTACCATTATCTTGATCAACTATTACCGCCGGATCAATGGCATTATAATTATCTGAGGGAAGACAAGAGAGCACGATACCTTCATCATTCCATGGGCCAAGAGGAGAAGCACTCGTAGCCAGGCCAATACATGCCAGCTTAAGCCAATCGTTTCCTGGTACTGAATAATAAAGCCTGAACTGGTCTCCAGATTTCATGATATAAGGTGCCCAAATAGATAGTTGCTGATAGCCAGGTTGATTAGCCTCCATAAATTCAAGAGGAATATCCGGAACACCGTTGAATACCCAGCCATTAAATCTCCAGTGAACAAGATCGTTCGACTCTCGCCACATCACACCGCATCCGCCATTAGGTCCATAGGCTACATCGGTAGAAAAGATATAATAGATATTATCGTATTTGATAATTGAAGGATCGTGTAAATTATAGGAACCCCATAAGCTAGAATACTCAATTCCTGCAATGCTGCTATAATCATCATCTATTTCAGGATCATAGGGATCTGTATTTGTTGGAATGGAATCATTGTTACCAGGCTGAAGGGGGGATTCCTTTTTTTTCCAGCACGAATTTGAACCCAGTATCAACAACAGACCTGCAACAATGCTTAATTTTATGTAAACCCTCATCACTCCTTACTTTTTCTTAAATAAGTTCCAGTACAATAATCGATTTGGCCGGAATTTCAATGGATACAACGTTGTCTTTGGTTTTGATTTGATTGAAACCTACAGGTACTACATTATCAGGATCTTCAAACGAGTTCAACGAATTAATTTTTCTGGCAGTCAGAATCCGGCCACTAACCTTGCTTATCTTCTGTCCCCGTATATCAACTGATAAACTAATGCTTTCTTCAGGGTCGATATTCACTATCGAAAGGTGTATCTTACCTTCTTTGTCTCTTGATGCCGAAACATTTAATGATGGAAGTTTTTTGTTTCCAAACACATAGTCTGTGTACTGCAGGTCAGTCGGCAGCAGCGTGGCGTTCTGATGAACCTTGTACATCTCAAAAACGTGGTACGTCGGTGTTAACAGCATTTTTTTACCTTTTGTAAAAATCAGTGCCTGGAGTACATTAATTGTTTGTGCAATATTGGCCATTTTAATACGATCACACCTTTTATTGAATTCGTTTAAATGAATTCCTGCCACCAATGCATCGCGAAGCGTGTTTTGCTGGAGCAAAAAACCCGGATTAGTTCCCGGTTCAACGTCATACCAGGTACCCCATTCATCAACAACCAGGGCAACTCTTTTTTCCGGATCGTATTTATCCATAATAGTTATATGCCTGTCAATAACGGGAGGTATTTTTAAACACCTGTCCATTACCGCAAAGTATTCTTTCTCGCCAAATTCGGTGGCAGATCCTTTATTCCACCAATTTGTTGTATAATAATGCAATGAAAGTCCCCACATTCCCCGATGGGTAATTTTCTTCATTAAAACTTCTGTCCAGTTATAATCATCTGTATTTGCCCCACCGGCAATTTTTAGTAAACGGTTGTTCCCATAATTTCTGCAATAGGTGGCGAACCTTCTATATTGATCGGCATAGAATTCAGGTGTCATATTTCCGCCACATCCCCAGTTTTCGTTTCCAACACCCCAATATTTAACACCCCAGGCCTTATCCCGTCCGTTTATTTTCCTCGCCTCGGACATTGGGCTGATGCCATCAAAATTAATATATTCAACCCATTTCGACATTTCTTCGACAGTACCGCTTCCAACATTTCCACATATGTAGGGTTCAGTGCCTAACTGTTCGCATAAATCTAAAAACTCATGGGTTCCGAAACTGTTATCCTCAGTGACTCCGCCCCAATGCGTATTTATCATTTTTGGACGTTTGTTACGCGGTCCAATACCATCCATCCAATGGTACTCATCAGCAAAGCAACCACCCGGCCAGTGAAGGTTTGGAATATTAATTTTTTTCAATGCTTCAACCACATCATTTCTTATTCCCCTGGTATTTGGTATATCTGAATCTTCGCCAACCCAATACCCGCCATAAATGCAATGGCCCAGGTGTTCGGAAAAATGCCCATAGATGTGCCGGCTAATCGTTTCCCTGCCTTGATCAGCGTTGACAACCAATTTGTTACCATTCTCTGCAGCAGAGAGCGAAGCAACGCCAACCAGTAATACTACTGATAAAACTACAACAACACATTTGGCCATCATCATTTGAGACAACCTTGTCCTAAACTCATTGTACATCATTTCCCCCTTTACATTTAATAGACTATTATTATAAAAATATTATAGTTCAGTCTCTTTGTTTTAATAATTTTACTCAATTTCCAAAACCACAACTGACTTTGCAGGAAGCGTTGCGGTTAGCTTACCACTTTTTAGATTGACGTCCTTAAAAATAGTTGGATGAACGACATTTGGCTTTTCAAACGTATTGTGTGAATTGATAGCTGGCGCGGTTAATACGCGGCCGGAAACCTTCTTCGCCTTGATACCCCGCAATTCGCAATCAAGTTTGGCAGACTTATTTGGATCTAAATTGCAGAGCGATATATGAACCTTCCCTGATTTATCTTTCGATGCCGAAACGTTCAAGGCAGGAAGTTTGTTTTCGCAAAATACATAATCCACATACTGCAGGTCAGTCGGCAGCAGCGTGGCGTCCTGATGAACCTTGTACATTTCAAAGACGTGGTATGTTGGAGTCAGAATCATTTTCTCTTCATCCGTAAGTACCATTGCCTGAAGTACATTAACAGTTTGAGCAATATTGGCCATTTGCACCCGATCGCAATGTTTGTTAAAAATATTTAGAGAAAGCCCAGCAACAAGTGCATCACGCAGACTATTTTGCTGATAAAGGAATCCCGGATTGGTGTTCGGCTCTACATCATACCACGTTCCCCACTCTCCAACACACAAGTGCACTTGCTTTTCAGGATCGTATTTATCCATGATCGCACTATGGTTGGTAATGAGTTCATCAACTCTTAACGCTTGGTCGAAAATGGCATACCATTCATCTTCACCAAACTGTGTGGCTGAACGACTTAACTCCCCGCCAGTTCTGTCAATTATCATCAATTGCCCGCGTGAACGCATCGATAAACGCGTTGGTCTGGTATAATAATGTAAATCAATCCCATTGATTCGAGGACGGCGCCAACCTCCGCTTGCATCGCGCATTAACACATCGGTCCATTCATAATTGCCAGAATTCGGGCCACATGCAATTTTATAGATATCGGTTCCGCCAAAATTGCGAACAAAGCTAGCAAATTGAAGATATTCTTCAGCATAATGCTCCGCTGACATTTGACCACCGCAGCCCCAGCTTTCATTACCAATTCCCCAGAATTTTACTTTCCAAGGCTTTTCCCTGCCATTCGCTCGACGAAGATCGGCCATGGGGCTTTTCCCATCAAAATTTACATACTCGACCCACTGAGCCAATTCCTGCACTGTACCACTTCCAACATTCCCGCATATTAACGGTTCAGTACCCAACTGTTCACAGAGATCCAAAAATTCGTGAGTACCAAAATGATTATTTTCCGTAACGCCACCCCAGTGAACATTTACTATGGTTGGCCGTTTTTCTCTCGGTCCGATACCGTCCATCCAGTGATACGTATCTGCAAAACAACCGCCAGGCCAGCGTAAATTTGGAATCTGAATCTTGCGCAAAGCTTCGACAACATCGTTACGAATACCCCGCGTATTAGGGATGGCCGAATCTTCACCGACCCAGATACCACCGTAAATGCATCGGCCGAGATGCTCGGCAAAATGCCCGTAGATGTGTCGGTTGATCGTTTGCTTGCCCAAATCAACGTTGACGATTAATTTGTTGACTTCATCTGCGGCAGAGAGCGAAGCAACGCCAACCAGTAATACTACTGATAAAACTACAACAACACATTTGGCCACCATCATTTGAGACAACCATTTCTTAAACTTAAACTCAGTGTACTCCATTTCTCTCTCCTTTTCCAATTTAAATTATTAATTACTGTCTGTTCATAAAGTATGAAAACTGCCAAAGCAGTTAAAGATAAAAGGGAAATTCCACTTAATTAAAGTCTGGTGCTAGTCCAACTTTTGTGTTTACTGATACTTGAGACATCCCCCGAATTTATTCGGGGGTTATAGCTGCCATTAAATCAATAACCGATTTACCCCGTTAGATAATTCTAATCTTTGTTAGTTGATTCACCATGTGAGACAATTACTACAGCTAGATATTTGCTGTTTAAATTGCAAGTATCTTGCTTACGGGGTTTATCGGTTTAATGTCAAAAAACGATTTTACAGACAAATACTATTTATATAAAAGTAAAAATGGTTTGCCATAGAACTAATCCATTTTTTCGAGGCTAAATGGATTTCGTTTTTTAGCAAACTTTTCGTTTAACGTTAGAGTCATTTCAGTTTCAACTATGCAGTGCTATAAATCGACAGAATCAAATCTTATTCCCAATATTTGTTTGGGATTACACTAAAACTCGAATTGGAATTTTGTAACTAGAAAAACCTTTCTGATACAAATATTTTCGTTATTTTAACTTTCCTTTAATCATCACGTAAGAGTGAGGAGGAAATTCATAAGAAAAACTATTCCCATTGACTTTAATACTGGGTTTTTCAACAGTTTTTATTGACTCACTGCCAAATGTGTTTTCTGTCTTAACATCAGGGCCATTAACTTCATGTACTGTAAATTTACCACTGAACTCGCCTTTTTGGCTGATAATCTGTGTTTTTATTCCGTCAGTCAGGTGTCGGTTCACAACATTGATAACGACCTCATCGTCATTGTATGCCACTGACACGTCCAGATATGGAACATTTTTCCTCTGCTCCGTATCATAAGTTGGCGAATCGACAAAGACGTCCAGGGAGGTTCCAAATGAATTATTCGCAAAAAGTGCAAGGGGGTAATAAATCGTCTGTCTATACATATCCGTTTTGCTGGTAAATACAGGCGCAATAACATTAACCAACTGAGCCATGTTTGCCATTTTAACAATGTGGGCATTTCTTATAAACGCATTCAGAAAACCGGCAATGACCAATGCATCTTCAAGATTATATTTTTCTTCTAAAGCATTTCTCCCTTTCGCAGCAGCTCCACCGCGAGCGCGATACCATACATTATACTCATCCCACGCGACATATATTTGTCTCGGTCGTTGCATTTTAGACATCGCTTCCTTAATTTGGCCTTCAACAATACTCGTCCGTTCATCGATATCCATCGTCGATGCCATGAAAGAATAATAGTCGTTATCGCGATTCCCGACATATTTGTGCAGCGCAATGTAGTCAACGTAATCTTTCAAATAATCCAACACAACTCTATTCCATCCGTGCGGATCTGCTCCGCCATAAAAATTTGAAGAACCGGCTACGATAAGCTTGATTTCCGGGGAAGTCCACTTCATCAGTTTTGCGGCTTCAAGGGCGTATTTGCCGTAGTCCTCGGCATTTTTGTGTCCCATTTGCCAAAAGCCATCCATTTCGTTGCCCAATGACCAATACTTAACATTATACGGCTCCTTATGTCCATTCTTCTTTCGCAATTCTGCATAATACGGGCCTTCCTTTACGTTACAGTATTCAACCCAGTTTCTGGCCTCATCCAGTGTACCTGTGCCTAAATTCACTGCGAAGTACGGTTCCGTTCCCACTGCACGACAAAAATCAATGAAATCATCGGTACCAAATGTATTTGGTTCTGGCGTTTGCCACGCCAGATCCGTTCTTTCCGGACGATTCTTTTTCGGACCTATTCCGTCTTCCCAGTGATAGCCAGATACAAAATTTCCTCCCGGCCACCTCAGGATAGTTACATTTAAACTTTTCGCTGCTTCTAAGACATCTTTTCGAAAGCCCATCTTATTGGAGAGTTTAGATCCGGGGTCGTAGATTCCGCCATATATACATCGTCCTAAATGCTCAGAAAAATTCCCGTATATTTTTTCATCGATTTCACCGATAATGCGGTCGGTGTCAATCTTAATTCGAGCACTTAGACCCTTTGTTTGAGCCATTGCAGAATTCCCTATCATAAGAGCGATAAGAAAATAAAAAATATTCCGTAACATTGTTTCCTCCTTATATGGATCTTTTATGATGTAACTTTGATACTACTCGATTTGATTTCAAAATTCTTTCTTGAGACCGACAAAAAGGCCTCGGCAATTGTAGTGAAATTAAAAAGGACAATTAAACTAAATCTTTCAAGTTTACAATTTTGCCGAGGCCTGTTTCAAGTACGGTCCTTTTAAAGCATCACGATTTTCACCTAACAAAAGCACCTTTATAGAAGGCATAGCACCTCTATTTAAGCTAGCACCTTCAAATACTTTGGAGGAGAACACAAAGTATATTTAACTCTATAATGAAATCCCAATAGAAAATCTGGATACTGAGCTAAATACGCCTAAGGCACCATAAGAATAATCCAGTTTCAGATTTTTTCCTGCAATAGCATACTTAAAACCAAGTCCTGCAGTGAAGCTTTCCACGTCGTAATTGAATTTGTAACCAACCCTGAGTGCGAACATATCCTTGAACCAATATTCAGTTCCGACATGAATTCTTTCTGTATAATCACGTGGATGAAGAGCATCGATTGCGATGAGTAAAGGATTTTCATACTCGCCTAATAAATCCATTACGTTCATAGCAACACCAATTTTAAATGTGAGGGGTAATTGGAACGGTGTCTCTTCATATTGAAACTGTCCTGAAAAATTTCTGACACTCATTCCTACCCTTAAACTCTTAAATCCAGGGTAAAAAATGGTGCCAAAGTCAAAGGCAAATCCGGATACTTCATTTTTAACGGCCTTGCCACCCTCTTTTAAAACACTGCTGCCCAGATGCTGTGCAGCATACTTAACCTGGCCACCGACAGAAAATTTGTCTGTCAAAGATCTGGCGTAGCTTACACCTATTGCATACGCACCAACATCAATATTTCCGGTTTTTTCGTAACCTTCTGGCTTAGTCGCATCAACTCGAGTACCAATGATGTCACCATAATCACTAAATATAAAACTTGCACCAACGGTACCCCAATTACCTAAATTTTTAGCTAATCCCGCTGCACTGTAACTGATATCAGCTATCCATTGTGTTCTGTTCGAGAAAAAATCAACGCTTTGTTGCATCATGGCCATGCCTGCAGGGTTGTAGAACATGGCGCTGGCGTCGTCCCCTACCATCGTAAATGCCCCGCCCATGGCGGCGGCCCGAGCTGCAACATCAATTTTCAGGAATTGGAACCCGGTTTGGGACACTTTTTTTATTGCTGCATGGGCAGGTATTGTTATTATAGTCGCCGTAAAAATAACGACCAAAAGTATGATTAATTTCTTCATAGTAATTTTACTCCTTATTTATCCCAGATTTTGTCTACAATTACCTTACCTGACGATGACAAATTTTCTATTGATGCTCTCGCCGTCTGGTGTTTCAAAGTTGGCAATATAGATACCACTCACAACAATCTGGCCTGTTTTAGAGGTCATGTGATCCATACTTGTCGCTCCCCATGCTTCATCACCAGAACCATCGGTATGTTCAAGGGTTCTCACTAAATCACCGCTTTCACTGTAAATCCTGATTGTACAAATTGGGGGCAATTCCAAAAACATGATTTTATCTGGCTCACCTGGATATTGCAGTTCTTTAGCACCAATATTATATGGATTAGGAACGACAACAATATTCTCGAGTGTGGGACCTGAATCCCTGGTTAGATATGCAGCCCGTGATGTCTGACTTAAGAATTGTCCGCTCTCAAGAACTTCACCCTGGCCATTAACATCAGGTGAATTGCTCACACCATCATCATAGGCGGTCACATAGTAGTAATAGGCAATACCACGAGTCACGTCCGAATCCTCATAACTGGTAGTACCTTTACCTGGAAAGTCCTTTATGAGCTTCCACTCACCGTGCACTCGCGTTTGGGTCCATGGTATATGCCCTTCCCATGGAGAACCTTCAGATCTATAGAGCCGATAGCCGGCAAAATCTGACGCTGCTGCTGACGTTCCCTCCCAATCCCACGAAATCGCTATCTTGTTAGGTTGTGAACTTACTTCAAGTGATGGTGCTGGTGGTGGGGTTGGCACATTATAATCGTTTCTCACATTCCACTGAGCATTATTCATATTTTGAATAAGAGAGTCAATACCTGTAAAGATCCAAGCATCCTTGGCCCAATCATTATAATTGTTATTATAAAGAAGATCAGGATTATTTTTATACGGGGGAGGCATGTTATCAACCAAACCAACTCCGGCAGCATCGTCAAACGTCATTCCTGGTGGTGGTTGGCAGGTTCCCTCTTCCCATGTTGTTCCTACTTCCCAGATTTTCAGAGGATTAATAACTCCAAATCCATCCGCCCAGACTATCCGGAAAGAATCCCCGGGTTTCATCGTGTATGGCCCGGCGGCCCAAAAATAAGCAGCGCCGTAAGTAACCCAATTGTAGAAATCCAAAATAAATGCCGTACCGGGCACAGCCAGGTCCTGCATTCTTACCGAACGGTACCCGGGCCGAATCGTCTTGTCAGGATACGGATTAGTTGCGTCTGTCAGTCGCGGTACATTACCTCTCCAATCCCAGCCTTCTGTCATTACCTTATATACCATCGCCCAATCCGCAGGTCCGGTAGAGGTGGGATCGTTTCTTATCCAGAGGAGGTCACTATTCTCTGTGCCAGTCATAGCCGGTTGATCAAAGTCATCCGTTATATCATCTACCGATTTGTCAACATGAAGTACACTCTGACCGACAGACATCGCGTTCCAGAGCCAGCCTGGTTGTGGCTCCCAGAAACCATTCCCGGTATTATCATGGTCGGCATCTTTCCTTCTCCCGGGATACGCATACCGCATCCGCAATGTATCTGTTGTATATTCCCCGAAGCCGCTATACCAGTATTGTGAGTCCCATCTTTCGAGCCTGCTTGATCGGAGAAAGTAAACATCTTCTAAAGACTGATTTGGAAGTTCAATTTCATCATCAAGATCAATATTTCCTGTGTTGGTGAATGTAAAATCGAATATTATATAATCATCATGATTCGTTTGGCTCCAGGCAAGTACTTTTTGATCAATTGTGACTCCCATATCGGTATTAATTGTTGATGTGACCATGATGTCTGCCGTTCCCGGGATCTTATCGGGAGCGACTTCATCACCTTCCAATGGAAACGGATCTTGTATCTCGAAGCCATCGACGATAATCGTAGGTGGCTGATACCTCATATATCTGCGAATATAATATCCATCCGCATCTTCCACAGGCATCTGGGCATTTTCCTCATTCACCGTGACCGGTGCAGCACCGGTGAGTTTGTGAGGCCAAACGTCTCCATCTTCAGCTGTCCAGTTTGCGGTACCGAGGTACCACCCTGAAAACTGCACTGCAGGAGCAGGCCAACCACCCCAAAAAGCATTCTGATACATAAATCCACGATCGCCACCTGAAGTTTCACCCTGATGGGTATTGTCATCAACCCATGTCCAATATTTCCCAACTCTTATCTGCTTAATGAAACCTGCGTTTGCAATCGTATACAAAAACAGGAAACATATTAGCGCGAGTCCTATTATATAATAAGTTCTTTTCATAACTGTACTCCTTCTTTTTCTCTAATTAGTTTTCACCTTTTCAGAAATTGAGTCCAAATCCAATAGTCACGGTTCTTGGATGCAGATAGGTAAGAAACTCACGGTTGGGCATGTCTATATAGGGTTTATCATCGCTCTTTACATCTCCCGGTTTATCGTCACCTGCAATACAGCCTAATGCCTCATATTCTTCCTTTGTCGCGACCTCGTCGCCGTCGTACCGAGGCAGGCGCAGTGATCTCATATACAATGTCCTATCGTCTGCGTCTGCAAAACCTTGGTCTTCAAGGTATTTTAAGTCAAACACATTAGCGATATCCAGATACAAGCTAAGGGCTAATCTTTTAACGCTTATATTTTTCCTTATTCTTAAATCAAGAGTGGTTCTACCCTTCCATTGCAAATTATCTATTTTGAGTATATCACCCACTTTGTTCCACATCCTGTACTCTTCATCTGTCTCATACTTACCTGCTCTCCAACTATAAAGCAAATCTAATCGAATGTCGGCAGCGGGCTTAAATCCTGCTATAGTTGGTCCAAAATCGCCGGGACTCGTTATGGTAATATTGGCATTGGCTATCGGACGTGCAAGTGGCCGTTCCTGTTTAGGATTCATTAAACCCTCTTGTGCCTGTCTTCTTTGATCCTCAAAGTATACTTCTCGTCCAATATATCCGGATGTGGTCACCATATAGTTATAGTTAGCCCATCCAGTAACCCATGCCCCAAAACGTTTTTGAATTCTTGCCTCAAGGCCTCTTATATCCTCATAGTTGTTGTTCTCTCTAGACCAATAGTCGACACCTCCATCATAACCGACATAATGGATATTGGCTAATTGATCGCTCACATCTTTATAATAGCCAGACAAATGAAGCAGGAACATGTCAGAGATACTGTACTCAACTCCTAACTCATAAGCTACCGTTTTTGCTAAATCAGCATTGGGATTGCCTACATCATAAAGCCCTCTTTGATGTTTCAAAATTAAGAACATCTCATCATTTGTTGGCACCGTATAGAAATGACCATAATTAAAGTAAAGTTTGGCATCTTCTGAGATTGGATGAGAAATTCCTAAACGAGGGCTAAGTTTCAGGCGTACTTTAGCATCTTCATACGGAGCAAGATCCTGAAAAGTATCCATGAACTTTTTCCGGAAATACATGGAATATCTATCCAAAACGAACGCTTTTGAATTTGGGTTGTTCAAGTCTGCTCTCAAACCTATATTAGCGATCATTCCCTTGAATTCAAGTTTGTCCTGTACATACATACCGGCACGGTACGGAAATCTTCTCCACTCAACTACCCAGTTATTACCTACATCACCTATTTGGTTGTGCTCGTAGTGAGTATCAATATCATCATAATTAAAGTCCAGACCTGCCTTAATCTGGTTGTATTTGCCGACCTGGCTGGTGATATCAAATTTAAAATTGATGGTATTGACTTCCGAATAATCCCGAACTGAACCATCGCCGGTAGTGGACATACCATCGAACATGGCTTCGATACCAACCTGATATCCAAGTGGCGTTTCATCAACAGGAAAGTCACCAAAAGTTCGAATGATGGTGTTGTCCCGGAACCTATACGGACCAGTGCAAAGATTCTTAACGCGAGTATGAGAGACTCTCACATTATAAAATGTACGTGGACTCAAAACATGATCAATACCTATGCCTATCATAGACCTATAGATATCGAATGGATTCAGGGCACCAGGATAATACGTAGAAGCGCTCTCGGCAAGTACATAATCATCACCCGTAGCAACTGGGGAATAGAGTATATCGATTCCGTTTATCATATAGGCATCCATTCCGGAACCCCGCGCAGCAGCAGCAAGGGTATGAATCTCTCCATATATTCCCTCGACCGTAACTTTCAGGGATGGAGTTATCTTAGTGCTTAGCTTTAACTGAGAATTCTGCTCCGTATAGTAGTCCCTGTTACTGGGCAGGGCAAACAGTTCATTATTGGTTCTATGAGTAGCAAAAAAATTCAATCCGCCCAATTTTTCACTGATAAAGGGAACCGGACCGCCAAAACTTGCTTCTCCAATCCAGTCTGGCTTATCACCGTAGCTTCCTGCTTCCCGGCCAAGTGCATCAGAGCCTTCAGCCCGGTGCCGCCAGATGAAAATATCCCTGGCTTGTTCTGGGGTCACACCCTCTAACGTTTCGGCAAATTCATTCCATCCCATAAAGGAATTATATCGTGCCTGGGTTGCCTCATCCCAGCCTCCACTCGCGGTACCATCCCAACATACAGCAGGATCAAGATATGGCCGCAAATAGTAGCTATTCGGGTCAAAGATTGATTCACCCGCATGTTTGAGGTGGCCAGGGGTCATCCGAAGTTCAAGCGAACCATTATATGTAGTCGGAGAACCTTCTTTGGTAACGACGTTAATTAATCCAGATCGAACATTACCATATTCCGCATTAAAGCCTCCCTTAACAATATTAATTTCCTTAACAGAGCTAAGATTAACCATCATCATCGGTCTGTTTGATCGGTTATCCACCATCATTAATCCATCTACCATAAATGCATTCTGACCTCTTCCTCCACCTCGAACTGTAATCTCTGCCCGTTCGTCATATGCTCTAGTATTCTGGTCAAAATCCACTCCAACTTGCATACTAATAAATTGCTCAATATTAGTAACACTTGGGACTTCTCTTACTTGTGATGCGTCCATACTGATTTGACTGGCAGACATATCCATCTTAATGACGACCCTCTCAGCCACTATTGTAACCTCCTCACCCTTTAAAACTGTAGGTGGTAAGGCAAAATCGATAGTAACAGTATGGTCTACAGACAAAAACACGTCAGTTTTATTAACGGTTGTGTAGCCCATCATCGATGCCGACAATGTATAGACGCCAGGCGGAATGTTAAGAATGAAGTAATCTCCTTTCGAGTCAGTAGCTGCCCCTAAGGTTGTGCCCTGAATAAAAACATTAACACCCACCAATGGGTCACCACTCTCAGCATCTGTAACATTACCAACAATTTTACCAGTAATCCCGGGAAAAACGTACTGCACAATGCAGAGCAAAAGAAGCATAACTAATATAAGTTTTTTGTTCATTTCTTTCTCCT
>CAYTUQ010000016.1:0-64672 GCA_964441235.1 uncultured bacterium
TTTTTGCAAAACTTATCCTTTATTTTACCCACTCATTTTGAGAAGGAACCGTTTTAATACTTAACGCAGAGGCGCAGAGATCGCAGACTTGTTCGCCGTTTCTCTTTGGCAAGCAGGGATTATTATAAATTTTACTGTAACTTGTTGACCACACGATAGATTCCATTACGCAATACTTCAACGTGAAAGTTGATTATCAAACCCAAATGCTTATCAATCAGTCGTAAATATGTCAATAATTTAGGTTTGTCTATAGGTGATAATTTCTCTTTGGCTTTCAGATCAACAATTACCTTTTCTTCTACTAACAAGTCCAGACGAAGATCTGTGCCGAGTTTGATTCCTTTATAGGGAATCGGAACACTCTGTTGTCTTACAAATCGTAATCCTCTAAGATAAAGCTCATGACAAAGTGCATCTTCATTCACCCCGTGTAATATTTTGTAAATCCAATAACCCACCATTTTCATTTCCTTTGTTATTACACAGGGTAAACTGATTCCAAAAGCCCTGGACCTAAAATCCTATGTACTTCTATCGCTGCTCCGATTATCTTTTCTGATATTTCATTTTCATGCATAATTTTATAAATTCCTTTTAAATCCTCCGCGTTCTCTGCGCCTCTGCGTTTATATTTTTTCAAATTTGAAAATCTAAATTTACCTTTTCGAATAGGGTATAATCAGAAACTGAAATATTTTTCTCTTAAAACTCTTGCCTGTTCCTCGCCTCTTGCCGGGTAATTGAGTAGATCCAGGTAAAGCTGAACGTTGCCAACTATTTTTACTCCTTCAAATACCTGGATTGGATTTAATATACCCTCGTCATAAGGTGTAACAATATGGACATTACCTCCGGAATCCACAGCTTTTAATTTCGCTTCTTCAACAAACTTTTCAATATCACCGATCAAATAGATATGAACATGAGGAGTATGCACATAAGGAATTATAAAGTTAGCCCCGGCAAAAAGAGTAAAAGCATAAGAGTAGCTTCCCTTTTCTGCAATATCTGCTAATCTTTTAATAAGTGCTTTATAAATACTCTCCGAAAGATAGAAACTAACTATTTTATTTACTTTGGTAATTTTATAAACAGAACACCATTTTTCTAAAAGTCCCGCCGGATTGGTAAGGTAAACACCTTTTTGGGTTTGCTCTATATACAATTCATCAGCCAATTTTTTAATGACATTGTAAGTTCCGCCAAGACTTATATTGGCTGCTGCTGCGAGTTCATTTAACCGCCATCTTCTTTCCGGATTTTCAAGAATAATTCTTATAAGTCGGGTGGATTTGGGTGAAAATAAGAATTTTAATTCCTTTCTGTCTCTTTTGGGACTTTCCTGACTTTCTTTAAGAATATAGACATCTTTGAGAAAAATCCCCACGTTGCCAAAAGTGTCAATATAGTTCACCCCTTCATCACGACAGAGTGCCCTTCCTCCCGGTCCAAAATATGGGGATATAATAAGGGGATTTAAATCCGGATATTTTGACTTTATTTGTTTTAAATGTGATATGCCACTCTTTAAAAACCTGGGCTCTACCGTTTTCCGCACTTCCGTAATAAAACTTTTCCCGGTAAGCTTATTCTCAATTGATCCTTCGGTGTATTTTCCTTCTGAGTTTTTAGTAATTTTCAACTGTAATCTGGTTTCAGAAGCTGTTTTTTTATTGAATTCGGTAAAGGGCTCAGTCTCAACAAGGATATTCTGCGATAGGTTCAGACTATTCCGCAGAACATTTATAGCTCTATTTAATATATCAACCTTTTCCAAATTTTCACCATTTCATCATTTTCAGCGTTACGGTGAAAATAATCTATTTAGTGAAAAAATGCAAGTAAAAATGAGTTTGTTAGATAAGCTCCCGGAGGTTTGGGATTTCCATTCCGCAATGAAAATTTATATTTTTTCTATGTTTATATTATGTCTAATTGTTTCTTATTCAAGTTATATTCGCCTTGATAAAAATTAACCTCTCGGAGGTCTTGACCTCTGGGAAGTAGGATAATTTGCTGCTGTTTTTATATCTATATTGAACGCTGATTTAAACGTTGGTTGTCATTCTAAACCAATTCCGGTGATACCAATAGCACCATAGGCTATTCATTCTTTTTTCTCAAACGGTTTATACATCATAGCCTCCACTCCGCAGCCCGACAACGCATTTTCTAACTTCCAGAAGGTTTCCCTCGCCGGTGGCTGGATAAGTAGAAACTTCGGGAGGCTGTATTCAATAGCATCGAAATTTCCGGAAATTTGGATGATTTATAATAAAAATGATAAATATTTCCCTATAGACTACTCATCGTACTTGTTTATTTCAAACTTTAATAAGACAATTTAAGATAACCGATATTTGTATTGATTATCACATCAATATTTATTATAATCAATAGTTATTTTGAAATTCTTTTTGTTTTTCTGTGTAGATAAATTATATTTGTGTTGCAGGATTTCTATCAAAAGCAAAGAGTGGGATTAATATTTTTGTATGATTAAAGAAGTTGAAACTGCCTTTTCATCAAGCGTTCTTCCAAGTTATAGGAATCCGCCTGTTAATGAAGTTGTTTGCGGGATGCGATTTGATCCTTCTGATAAACTCCATGTTACTCATATCGGTCTTCTTTGGAATAAATTTCGTGCTGATTATCCTATTGTACAACATGCTCCACCGATAGCATCAGCTAAAGGAGGAATCTTAATTGATACAGCTATAGGGATGCCCTTACCGAGAGTATGGTTTATTAATGAGTCAGATGATCAGCTGATACAATTTCAGATTGACAGGTTTTATTTTAATTGGCGACGCAGACAAAGCGATTACCCTCGATATAGTCATGTGATCAAGAATTTTGAAAGTGTATTAAATACTATTGAAACTTTTTTTAGTGAATTTGATTTAGGCGAGCTTAAGCCAATCGAATATGAACTTAGCTATATTAACCATATTCCAAAGGGACAAGGATGGAATAAGATTGATGACCTTCCAAGAATATTTTCGGATTTTTTTTGGAAGCAAACGAAGAAGCATTTTTTACCGAATCCTGTAAAAGTTGCTTGGCAGACAGAGTTTCCTTTGCCGGAACAAAAGGGGCATCTTATCGTTAATTTAAAACAAGCCACAAGAACGGAGGACAAAGCACACTTACTGGTTCTAGAATTAAAGACGCGAGGAATTAGCGAATCAATGAGTAGAAAAGCTATTCGTGAATGGTTTGACTTAGCACATGAATGGATAGTCCGAGGCTTTACTGATCTAACAACCCCTAAAATTCAAAAAATTTGGGAGCGAGAAGAAAATGCCTGAATTGGCTTTACAGGAAAAAGCAGCACAAGATGCTACCGCGATATATGGTGTTAAATTTACTTTAGATGATTCCCCAGTCGATTTATCAAATATTAGTACTTGGCCCTTAGATCCAAGAGCTCAACCTGCAACTATGTACAAGGCTGGGATATCACCGACCGTAAACCAAGAATATCGAGAGGCTACTGTAAATGGTTGGACTGAGAACGAAGATCCATTTACACAAGCGAATTTACTCGATAGCGAAGATAATAAAGTACAACAATTAATTTCCCAAATTAGGATATCAACTTTTATCCCAAATAACGCACGTTTGGTAAATAGACTTATAACTTTATTTAATGCCGCAAAAGAAGAGTATCCTGATAGCCCCGGTATTTCGGTGGATTCAATTCACAGTTTTTATCATTTTCTTCAGAAACACACCTATTTAAAGTACCCAATTATAACACTGACTCCTGACAACGAAATTTATGCTTCATGGAAAGGTGTACAGAACCAAGTGTTTAGTGTGCATTTTGTATCAAATGAAAATACTCATTTTGTTATATTTAAACCGAACGAAAATAATCCGGAACGTAAAATTATTTCTTACGGAACGGATACAGCTGACACCCTCATGAAAACGGTCGCATTTACCGGTATATGTGATTGGATCTCAGATGAAAGATGATCCGATTCCTGATCAAGATCACATTGCACGATATTGTTCATTTCAGAAATTAGCTGGGGGACTACCTCAGCCGACTGCTTTCATGTTAAAACGAGATAGACCGGGTAGTCCGACTGAAGAAAGCTTGTCTGTAAATTGGCTGGAATATCTTGAATGTACAGATAGAATAAGTGAAATTGCTGAGATTCGGAGAATTTACCATGAGACATTTGATGTAGGCGCACAAGCGAAGATGGCTGTACTGAATGTCGGTGAAGTCCGCGAAAAAGTGAGAACAGAAAGTCCAGATAGACGAATTCTTCAAGTCCTCCATGATCCTATTGAACCAAAAGACCCATCTCATAGCGGGATATATAATTTGAGACAGAATGACCGCGTGATCGCAGAACTAATTGCTGAAACAGTCCTTGAGTCTTACTCCGCTCGTTAATTGAAGTACGACATAAATATAAAGTTAGTGATCCTCTTTTTCTCCGAATTCCTTTGTGGCTCAATTCTTAAATTAAAATTTTATTCTACAGAAAAATAATCCTCATCTACAACATTAACAGCAGCACCATAGGTGATGCGTTCTTTTTTATCAAACGCTTTGTACATTACAGCCTCTATTCCGCTCCCCAATAGCCCAGCGAATACATTGGATATTGAAGCGATAATAAATATATGAGAGCCCAAAAATTCTATGGAAAAGACAGGTAAAACGCGCAGGATGTCAAAACTCTCGCTTTGGCGAAGTGGAAAAACTTCACCGTGCAGTAAATAACCGTGAAGCCGATCACGACCAGAGAATAGATACTACCGACCAGAAATCCGTTCGTTAATAGTTGTAAAAACATTAATAATATTTAATCATAAGAGAGTTAATGAATATGTAATTAAAATTAATAAATATAATCCTGAAACTTCCCACCTCTGATGGTTTTTATTTTTATGGGTTTTATTACATCACCATTTTTATCAAATGTTGTTATACCTCCAACACCAGGATAATTCTTTACTGAATAAATATAGTCTTTTATTTTTTTAGAATCATAACCTACCAACTCTATTGCACTCCATATTATCATCAGGGCATCATATGAGTTAGCTGCGTATAAGTTAGAATGCTCTTTATACTTCTCAAAATATTTTTTCTCAAAGTCTTTTTTGCTTGGATCGCTATAATCATAAGTTGGAGCAGTATATATTACTCCATTAGCAGCATTACCGGCAATATTAATTACCTCTTCTGATTCTATTCCAATAGTACTTAGCCACAAAATATCGAGTCCATATTCCTTCGATTGCTTCAGGATTCTACCACATTCTTCAGCATATCCGATTAAATATATTGAATTGATATTTACTGCGTTTTTTATCTTTAACAAATTGGTCCTATAATCAGTCTCTCCTTGTTCATAATTATTTACTAGCGTAATATTTCCGCCCATTATATTAAACATATTTAGGAATATATCTTTATAACTCAACCCGAAATCATTGTTGACGTACAATATTCCAGTTATATCTATATGCAATTGATTATATGCGACTCTCGCCATTTCCTCAACTTCGAATGTCCCGCTCAAACGATTTCTAAATATATAGTCTCCTGCGTTTGTGATATCTGGACTACTCGCTGCAGGAGTAAATAAAATTACCTTCTTTGCTTCAGCAATTGGTGCAATTGCAAGAACCGAACTACTCCCCGTGGTAATAACGACAACTTGGACTTTATCTATATCAATTAATTTTTTAAAGGATGAAACAGCTGTCGCCGGTTCACTTTTTCCATCTTCAATTAGTAATTCGATTCTTTTCCCAATTCCACTAACTCTTTGATCTATTTCCTGAATGGCTAGCTCAAGACCATTTTTTGACCATTGCCCATAAGGAGCTATTGGTCCGGTTAAATCAAGAATCGCTCCTATTTGTATTCGTTCTGTCTCTTTACTACAGTTAATCAAGAGAAAAAGTGATAAAAAGAGAATGATACTTGTAATCATTTTTTGAAAATGCTTATTATTCATATACACCTCACAATTTATCATAATCTATTTCTTAGGATAGTAATTTCCTTCTTTTAATGCACTCAAAAATTTCTTCAAAGCTTATTTCATGTGTATGTATCCGTCGTCTTTTACGATCACTAAGCAGATCATTAATAAAACCTTTTACACCTCTATAATTATCAGACCATTTTAATTCGCATAATAGACGAAGTCCTTTCAAGTCAATATACTTAATGCATCCCTTATCAGGATCTTGAGAAATTTTATCATTTTCAATTTTATAATTATTTTTCCAAATGTAATAGTTAATAAAAATAGCAATATCTTCTTTTCTTTCTCTAAGGGGAGGAATCTCAAAATAATTCTGGCATATTCGATATATTATTGCCTCATTAAACCCAATATCTTTTAATTCACTTAGCTGTTTGTTACTTGCAAATATTGTTTGAATGTTTAACAACTGTGGTCTACCACTTATAATGATCTGGTATGGTTCTTCTAAAGCTCTTAATAATCTGTTTGCGAGATCCTTTCCATAGTATTAATTTCATCAAAAAAGATAGTCCCCCTCAATGAATGAGTCTTAAATAACTCGCCAGGCTTATCAATGGAACCAAACAAGGTTTCATCGAAATTGGTTAAATTTAGGGAACCACAATTTAGCATGAAGTAATTAAAAAATCTCTTTTCCTCATAATTTGTTCCTGGGATATCTATTTTAAGTTTGTTTATCTCATCTCTATTATTTTCGATATGCTTACCTACTAAGAATTCTTCAATATCTCTTTGCGTATCCGAATATTTTTGGCTTCTTGGACTTAATAAGTGACAAATTTTTGAAAGGGACTCTTTACCACATCCTGGTTCACTATATAAGAAAATCGTTACTCCAGCTTTCAATGCTTTTTTTCCCTCATCGATAGCCCAAACACATTCTTTAATATTTTTAATTAACGTCACAATACCACTATTAGCTCCAAGAAATTCATCTACAATTTTGCTAACCTCTTTGTCAGAATATTTATCCTCATTTTCATTTTGGCGATGATTTTTAAAAAGATCGAAAAAATAATTTCTGTATTCGTTAAGATAGTACCAGATATTTTTATCTACTCTAGTACATTGACGAATTATATCCTCATAGTGGAGGGTGTTTAATGAAATCTGAGTATTGTGTTTTATGCTTATTAATTCTTGATTTAGAACACGCAACATAAATATTTTCAGATAGCATTCAAGATATTCTATCTTTTCCTTTTGCTCTTGGTTATTATTTGGAATGTATCCTATACCGATCGAACCAATTTTAACAATATCATTCAGTGAAAGATTTTTATTTTGTGGTTCCCAAAAAACTGGCAATATTTTTACCATTAGTCCTTCGAGAGTAATTTCCCTTTTATCAATATAAATCGTATAGTAGAAGGATAGAAGGAATAATCTAAAGAGCCAATGGTACCAACAACGTATTTGTTTGGATTTTTCTTCATTATGACTATCGATTCTCTGTCCTTTAGAAACTTTTTCTAATTCGCTTATAAATGATGCATCGTTCCTTTTAATAAGCTTACTAATAAATTCTGTTTTCTCATCTTCAGATAAAATATTGTTTAGATGAAGAAAATATTTCTTAAAAAGAATTTTAGCTTTATAATTCGTGACATTCTTCAATATTTGTTTTCCTAATTCATCTAAGAAACGAGTTAATTTAATTTTTTTTCTGGTTTTCCGAATACCAATGAATTCCTCGATTTTATTTAATTTTTCTTCATTTAGTGCTTCGGGTATTTCGCGAATATAGCTAAGAATGTTTACATCATTTAATATTTCTTTTGTTCTTTTCCATAACCCCATAGGAAAACACAGAACGGCATCGTTTTCTACACCAAAATATATTTTAATTGGTTTATTAAGTTCTTTAAACACTAACAAATTTACATCCCTCAGTACGGAGAAAAATACTTGAGAGAAATAATCATCTTCTATTGGTCGAGTTTCTTTTTTTAACAATTCGGTATATAATTTACCTTCAACATTAATTATTCGAAACCAATTTCCGAAGGATGGACTTATATAGTGAAAACCAATAATTTTTGTATTAATAGCATTTTGAATTTCATAAATAATGCTGTTCTCATTTTGGATAAGCGTATTAAATACTTTTTGAAGTACTTCTTGAAAGTCTTTTTTTCGACCGTTAACAATACAGTTATTTAGTTTATCTAGATTTTCGGGAGGCTGATCCATATCAAGATAAGGATAAATACCTTGCAGTGTTTTATTAATCTCATCTGATATTTTTTGTATATCTACACTATAACTCATTTTCACAACTTTTTATTGGCAAATTGGTGTCGCCATTTTATGAATTTCATTTTCAACTTTAATTAAATCTTTATAATTAACCTTTGTAAAATATTTAAGCCATAGACTCCTTAACCAATCAATATCAAAAGTATCAGATGACCTTAGAAGATCATGATTACCGTTAAAATTTACAACCCAATCGAAAGAAGGTGAACCTGGAAGAGGAATAAGTATAGATGAATATATTCCTTCTATTTTACATTTCTTTGATAAGGAATCAATGTGTTTAACTGTTTTAGATAGAGTTATATCACTTTCACCAGGTAAACCTAGTATCACTCCAAGTCGCGCTTCAATACCATAATCGTTTAATAACATCAAGGCATTTAAGTTATCTTTAATCGTGGTACCTTTATTTGAAGATTTGAGACAAGAATCATCTCCAGATTCAATACCAACAAAAATACTATAAAAATTTAATTCTTTTAAAATTCTTGCGAACTCTTCATCAATTTCGTTCGCTCTAATATATCCTGTAAAAAACATCTCGAGATTATCCGGCTTTTCATGCAAAAATCCTTTCATCCAGGTTTTCTTTAGATTATCACCTACATCCATTACATAATTAATCCCATATGTACTATTCAATTGTTTCAATTCTCTCCATATTTGAGACTGACTACGTGATCTGTAACCTTTAGTATCAATTGCGCAAAAAACACAAGATTTACCATTTTTTCTTGATCTCCAGGTACACCCTTTATGAGAATAAAAAGTGGTATATTTTTTAAAATTACTTTCTGGAAGTGCCTTCCGGTAATTTGTGTAATATGGTTCTAGACCAACAAAACTGCGATCAGGTATTGGCAGTTCTTTGATATCTATATTTACAGCATTGTTTTTTATAATAGATGTATCGATTCTATAAACTAAGTTTTGAATTTCGTTACAGTGCTTATGATTAACTAAATCAAATAAAGACTTTTCTCCATCACCAGTAATTACAAAATCGATATATTCTCTGTTGTATAAAATGTTTTCTGCTACTGCTGTTGCATGATGCCCTCCAAAAACTACTATTGCACCTTTTGATTTTGCAATTTGAGCTATTTCAAGCGATTTATGATAATTCCACATATTTACAGAGAAACCAATCAAACCTGCATTTAATCTTTTTATTATTTCATCTTCTGATAAAATTGCAGCATCCAATATTTCAACTTCAGTATCAGGTAACATTTTTTTTATATATGTTCCAATTGATAATAAACCAAGAGGCGGTGCAGTTCTTTCTGCAAAATTATACACACTATCTTCATCTGAAATCATTTGTACTAATTGCATTTTACCAATTCGATTTTTTAACATTTTATCCCTCCAAATTTTGTTTAATACATTTTTATTGATTTATTGTTTTTTTAATGTGTATTTCGTGAATACTCATCATCCCCTCCACAATCCCATCAATCTCCTTCAACTTCTCCCTTAGCATCTCCCGCACCATCCCGCGCAACTTGCCGATGCTGCGAATACTGCCCGGACCGCCGTTGTCGATCCACTGCCTGACTTTGGCAGTGCAGGCTTGACCCAATTCAGCCAATTGCCGATGATGTGGATTTTCCGCGTCAAACTGTGGAATAGGCAATTCGAGAACTTTTTTATGAATATCACGCGGTTCACATAATCCCCTATCAGCAAAACGGGTGACCTTTTCTATGAGTTTGGTTCTTTTCATTTTACTCTATTAGCCCGAAACAAATCAATAAAAAATCTGGTCTATTTTTTCGTTTTAACGCTGCCTCCTTGCCCCTTTGGAGGGGGCGGGGGTGGTGATGAAGGTTTCTTATTAACACTTCCTTTTTTAACAAATCCTTCTTTAATAATTTTCTTATCACTCATTTTTATCATTCCTACAAATTTTTTCTTTATCTATTTCAATATCTCTGAATTCAATCGCAATATCCTCTTTATTCAAAGAAAGATAAATTGCACCTATTTGGTACAATTGTTCTGCTGTATCGTTTTTGTATATTGACACATCTCTTAACAGTAATTCAGCATTTTTTGAATCATCCGAAAAGGATTGCACCCATCCATCATAGACTAAATTATTTTTATGGTCTCTTACTGTTACGTATTCAATGTTTTTTGAATTAAAAGTATATCCCCAAACGTCCAGTTCCCCAAATTTCTTCGTCATTTTTATTCTATGCGCAAGACGTGTATGTAATTTGTATGTTGAAATGTATGTGATACTGATACCTAATAAAACTGCTGCAATACATCCGCAAAATATTTCTTTATATACAATAACCTTATTGTTGTCAAATAAGGCATACATAAAATTCATTGGTTTATTCTCAGTAAATGGAAGTTTTAACCATAGCCAATAAATAAAATAGCTTAAAACCCCATAAATGAAAGATTCCAACAAGTAATGAAAAACATCTTTTGGACGATGAACTGTGAATATATCAACAATTACTGAGCAAATAATACCTGGTAAAAATAGAAATAGTATTCGTACTGTAAGATCAGATATTTCCATTTATAGATTCGTTCTCAGAAAATCCCTCTCCAATCTGAGAATTTCCATTTTTTTCTTTTTTCCCTCGTTACTCGGGCTATCTGCTTCACATTCCTTAATCTTCTCCATTTCAAATATGCTACCATCTTCCATCATCTCGACAAGCCGATAAGAGGCACATTTGAAATCTTCATAGAATTCTTCTGCAACTAGTAAATACCTTTCACTGCCATCTGAAAGAGTAAACATTTTTAAATGATGTTCTCTTGGGTTACCTTTTACTTCTGTCAGGGCGAAATTTATTTTAGGCATTATACTATGAAGTAGTCCGCATCTGATATTTTTATAAAGTGACTTTTCTGGATTCGCCCCTTCTCCAAATTCATGATATTTTTCAGGAAATAATTCTTTCAGCGCCAAATTAAATCGTTCTTTAGAATGCCCATCTATATCAAACTCATGCTCATCTAAACACGCCCCCAGTAACTCAATTCCTTGTGAGATAATACCAAAAGACAAATATTTATGTCTATCAGTAATATCACCAAATTCTTGAACTAATACAACTTTTATAAATTCAATTATATTCATTAGATGAAAACCTTATATCCTTATTTCAATATTCTCTCCACAACCCCATCAATCTCCTTCAATTCCTCCCTCAGCATCTCCCTCACCATCCCGCGCAGCTTGCCGATGCTGCGAATATTACCCGGACCGCCGCTGTCAATCCACTGCTTGACTTTGTCAGTGCAAGCTTGACCTAATTCAGCCAGTTGTCGATGTTGGGAATTTTCCGCGTCAAACTGCGGAATGGGCAGCTCGAGAACTGTTTTACATATATCTCTCGGTCCCCACAAACCACGACTTTGCATTGGTTTAATCAGTTTATTAATAATAGGTGAATTTAACAATGCAGTTATAAAATATGCTTCGCTCTTTTCATTGGTATCATAAAAATATGTTTTACAATCAGCGATATAACCTCTTGAATTGATTGTTTGACCACTTATTTTGAATGAGACATCTTGAATTTCAATAACTGAGGCAGTAAGAAACGTTCCAGAAGTATTATAAATAACTCGATACATAAAATTAGGATTTTGCCTCGTTATTCCTCTCATTCGGTCAAGTCTTTCATATATATTCATAGTTTCTGCTTTAGCGCCTCTGCATCTACTCCAATCATTTTCTGCTTTTTTCAGCCACTGTGCCAGATGTATATATCCGCTATTCTCTGCCTCTTCTAAAGTTATAAGTCTGTACTTATTCTCACCTGGTATAATAGGTAAAACAACCATTCGATAATCAAGATTCCCAAAAGGAAGCAGGTCGGTTGATAGAATAGTCGCATAGAGAAAGCGGCTTTCCACAGTACCTTTGAAGATAACATCTTTATAAGCGTCTTTGGCAAATTTTCTGGCACGGTCGGCAGTTTCCAGGGGTGGAAGATCGGGATTGATTCCGAGTGAGGAAGGTCTCACTTTGACAAACCAGAAAGAGCGTGGAACAATTGTAGCACCCTGAGCAAAACGAGGCTTATAATAACTGGGACCTTCTGCTGAGATTACTTCCTTTTCCGTCGTCCAGTATGAATGTGCTCCACGAATATTCAATGAAAACTCAACATCTTTTATATCAAGAGATTCTTCCGCTTCCATTAGAGCTGCATTCTTCCTTTTCAATTTTCCACTGATATTCCATCCCCGTATAGGTGGTTGTTCTTTGTATTTACTTTTGCTTTGTTTGACCTTGTCTGCTATCAGTACACAGGAAGGCACTTTAAAGAGCGGGTTAACTTCCTCACAGTCCCATAATTCATTAAATGAAAGTGTATTATCTATATCTTCACAAAAATTAAAATGTCCATTCCTCAGTCTATCATGCTGGTCTGAACTAAATATACTTCTCGGTAAAACAAAAGCAATCTTTCCATCTTGCTTGAGATATAGATCGGCAGCTCTGACAAGAAACAGTGCTCCCACTTCAATATGGGTAATGAGTTCTCCATGACCTTTAAGTAGATGATATTCATCTACAATTTGCTGTTTCAAGAATTTCTGATAACCGGGTTCCATATAGCGGAAAGAAATCCAGGGCGGATTACCCATGATAAAATCAAATTTTTGCTTGAAAAACAGTGGCTTATAAATATTCTTCAGTACAAATCCCCATATTGTATCCCGTCCCGCATCTATCAATTTCTTTAATGTTTCAACAATCGTATAAATCGATTTTACTATTTCTTCATCTTTGCCGTAAGAAAAATTCTGGGCATTCAGGTAATTACGAAATAAGTCCAAGCTGATTGACTTATTCTTATACTGCTGGGCAAAGTTTTTGGCAAATTCAATCGCCTGATCATACAGGGATGTATTTTTAAGTAAGACTTCATTAACATATATCGTTTTCGAGTCAATCAAAATATGGTATTGATGCGCTTTCATAAATTGCTCAGGCAGTTTTATCATATCGGCAAGATAGATAGGTATCGTAATTGCCTTTTTCCGTTTTTTCAATAACTCACCCAGTGCTAAAATAAAGTTTGTCTTGGCAACTATTACGGCAAGTGGATGGATATCAGCACCATATACATTTTCAACTATATGATTTAGTGTTTTTAAGGAATCACCGAGGATTTCCCGCTTTTCACGTATAGCAAGATATAGAAAAGTTCCCGAACCACATGCTGGATCGAGCATTGAGCCTCGAGAATTTTCATTTAGTAATTTCTTAACTATCCGATGCGCAAGCCAATCCGGTGTATAGAATTCTCCCAGATCATGTCGCGTTTCCGGATCAACAAGTTCCTGATAGAGTGATTTTAACACATCTTCGGAAAGTTCTCTGAGTCGATAATTTTGCAATAGGCTGTATAGCCATCTAACTGTATTTATACCCGTCTCTGCCGCCGCATCACGCGATAACCAGGAGAAAAAATCCTCCTCAATATAATTATCAATTCCCTGGTCTTTAAATAATTCCCCTTCGAGCATTTTGAGAATTTCAGTATTTTCCGGCAAACTTGCCTTTTCGCTGAGCCGCATCCATGACATTAATTTCGCTAATGTCGCCAGATAAGTATGCCTGATAAATAGTTCATCGCCGGCAACCTTGCTACCATAGACAATCCGTAAATATTTCTCCCAGCTTTCATAAACAACCGCAAAATTACTGTGTGTTTTAATTCTCTTCCATAATCTTAAAAGTTTTTGGGTAGTGCTTTGAAAAGCATGACTTTTAAGTCCAAAATCACTAACAATTGTCTCGCTGTTGGGATGAAGGATTTCTTGCCGTAGAAAATAACGATCAATCCAGTAGTAAATTTCAGATGCTTTAAGTTTTCTCCAGTCTATTTCTTCCAGTATTTCTAAATTCACATCATCCGGTTTAATTTCATCTGAAGTAAGGTCATCTAAAACAGGAGTGTATGTAATAAAACGAACTCCGTCAGTAGCTATTCCGATATAGGGAGCACGTTTTTCTACTGATTCATTCGACCAGAGTATAGCGACATACCTGCGGACCTGTTCTTCCGCCTCTTTTTGATTTTTCGGTATATTTCTTTCAAATTCAATGACAACATTGCCAAAAAGATTGTCAACTTCACCACGTAAAATTCGGTCTTTCTGATGTGTTTTGATGTATTTTTCTATTCCCGATGTATAGTTCTCAATAAAATTTGGTTCAACACCGAAGAGATTTTGAATCAGCATGGAGAAGCGGTGTGATCTCGCCTGTTCTTTATTAAGTTTTTCTACTTCATTTAAATATTGGGAGATGTCTTCTTCCCACTGAATTGGACGAGTATCGGGTATCCTTGTTGCTTTTTCAGTTAGCCTGGTTTTTTTATTAGACAAATTATTTTTTCTTTCTTTCTATCAGTCTCAGTGCTATTTCAAAAGCTGCAGCTATTCGTATTATCTTCACGTCGGATATGCCTTTAATTTTCAATAAATTTTCAAGTGGCTGATTTGCAAGCCCTTCAAGCGAATTATATTTTTCAAGAATTTCTTCGGCTATTCTTTCTGCTGGTTTTCCCTTTATTCCTGTGGAAATCAGAATAGCAAGGAGTTCTTGATCAGTTAGACTTTGTGCACCTTTTTCTCTCAGCTTGCCGCCGGGATGGGACCATGTTTTTATCATTCCATATCTCTCTTAAGAATCAACCAACTATATCGGACTCAAGGTTTTTCATTTGTTCCTGTTTAAAATTTAAGAATTTACCGTCCGTAAGTATTTCCATCTATTGATTTTACAAAGCACCTGAAAAATAATAAAAATACAGGATGAATCAAATAGATACCAAATTATGGACCGGGATATTTCCGCCGTGTCAAATGACGAAATTTACCAATGTCTGCTCGATCCTGAGCAGCTTCATTACAGGTATGCCAATCTTCGATAATCGATTGCTTTTCATCATCCCAATGGCTCAACCCTTTCTCCAGCCATCGGTTAATTAAACCCAGGGGTTTTATAACGTTGGTTTTGAATTCCTGTTTCAAAAAGTCCATAAGATCACCATCGACGGTGGATACATTATAATGGTATGTTGCGGCGCAAGCAGCAATATACCTGTCAGTCCTGCTCAAGTTAAAAAATGAACCGCTGCTTTGATTTATAACGGTATCGGTGTCGATTAAATTACTTATTAACTTAAAATTTCTCGTCACACTTTCAGATTCTTCTATAGTGGCGCCAAGAGATTTGATCTTTGACCTGAATATATTTCTCCAGGGATATTTTGTCTTAAATTTTTGCCTTCGGGTAAATTCTTCGTACACCTTCCTGATTGTGACACTCTCATACCGCTCATCGTTGAACATCTCCGGAGTAACACGAATCAGCATTAAGACACTGCAAGTATCACATAAAACAACCATTATGAATTACTATTTTGCCCTGAGCTTTTTCATCTGAAGCATTTCATCCCTGACGGAAACCATATCCAGATAACTTTCAATACAGAATATTTCACCCAGTTTTCGCTGAGTAAGATTTTCCACTTTATCTAACAGAATGTCAAAAAATATCGGGCTTAAACTCTGATAGTTTTGTAGAAATTGGCGGACATCGTCTGTTTTGCTCAGTACTTCTCCGATTTTCGGAAAATTCTTCTTCAGGTTTGTATCGGCACCACCATAAGATAGATCAAACTCAGAATGATTATCCTTTATCCGTTTGATAATACCACAGATGGCATGATGGTTTGTCTGTGAAAATTGTTTTAGAATATTTATCTGATTTGGCGGGTCTAAATCTACGATCATCTCATATATCTGCTCAATGTAAGTCTCTGGAAATTGAGTATAGCTAGCAACAATATCGCAAAATTTCTCCTCTTCATCATCGACTATTAACATTTTACTATCATTACGAATAACGTGGACAGATTCATGCAGAAGAGGAAATATTAGATCCAGAACGTTGGTTTTTAAATCGACAAAAACGACCCGGTGTTCAAATATTCTGGTATAAAAAGCATATAGTCGGGATACCGGAAAATCCCGAAAAATGGCATGGATATCCAAATTTTCGAGAAGTCTGAATACCTCTTCGTAATCCATAGGTTTATCAGAAGATATTTCAACGGCTTTTCGCAACTTACAGGCTATTATTTTGGCGGTTTCCGGACTTCGATTGCTAATTTTTAGAGTTGGATGAATTGTACTGGCTGATTTATCACGAAAAAGATTTTTGTATTCATTGGCAAGTTCAGCCAGCTGAACTTCGTGTTCAGGCTTGATTTTGGCTTTTCGCCGGGTTCTGTAAACAGGCATTTGAATAGTAACATCCTCACCCTTCATAAATAGATCATCCGGAGATATATCCAGAATATCACAGAGGGCAATCAGATACAATCCTTTTGGGACCTGTCCTTTGATCCAATCGTTAACTGCCTGACGGGATACCCCGATTTGCTGGGCTAATTTAGTTATTGAAAGCCCACGTTCGTCCGATTTTTTCTTGATTATTGAGCCTTCCCATTTCATAGCGTCCCCCTTTTTAATATACTTTCATATAAAAATGAACGATATGTGTAAACTAATCTTTACATAATACACTTAAAATATACAATATTGAGATATTGTTGTAAAGATTAATTTGCAGGGCTCAATATAAAAGCTGATTTTGGTAAATAATTATCTAATCAAAACTCGGGGAGAATTCCAAGGTTATCCTTTTCAATTTCGCTTTTATAAGTACGAATATATTTCTTCCCTTTCACCGGAAATACATGAACTTTCTCACCAATTTTCCATTCATTGTTCTCTTTACGGGCAGTTTTATACTCCTTTTGGATTGGGTTGTTCATATTGAGTCAGTTGGAAATGGTGAAAATGCTTTAAAATATCTCGCTCCATATGTTTAAAGAATTGCTATCTCAAATTCTAATATTTTGCCCTGTAGAAATGGTTTTGTTACTTTCCGATGTTTTAATATAAATTTTCTGCCTCTTTTAACTTGAAAAAACGTCCTAAAATATTCATATTATATACTATGATAAGATTATCTAAAATATCTGCTTTTTTCTTGCTATGTATATTGGTCTCAATATTATTTGCCAAAGAGGATGTTTCTATTCCTAAAGGATTGCACTATAAGGGAAAAAAGAAAGTAATTCCTCGTGAAATGCATTCGTCTTTTAAAAAAGCAGTTTGCAAATGCGTATTCGTCCTGTGACTCAATTTATCCTTCATTACTAAGAGATATGGAGTGAAATGAAGAAGCAGTATCAGCTGCAAAACATGCTATTTCTCTGGCATACGATCCCTTTAAATTACGGTTGATTGTGTTTATTCTAGCCAACAATGGGTATTTTGTGGATGCTGTAAATGTCTGTCAGAAACTTTCCAGGATAGCAAGAAGGTCTGCAAATTCTTATGAAGCATGGGGATTTCTGGAATATAAACAGGGGCACTATGAGAATGCTGTGATAAACTACAAAAGGGCGCTTAACCGTGATTATAAAATTCAAACTCTTATAATGCTTGCTCGATTGAACCATTTTTATCTCAACAGGCAAAAAGTTGCCACGTATTATTGTAAAGCTGCTATACAGGCTAATAGAAATTTTCCAGATGCTTACTACTTATTATTAGCGGAAATTTCGAGAAATAAGGATGATTTGGAATCTGCGATAAAATACTCTAAAATTCAGATGGAATTAATGCCTTATCGTTCTCAATCTTGCTATTATCACGGTAAATTAATTTATGAGAAGAAAGATTATTAAGGATGCGGTAGTTTATTTAGAAAAAGCTGTGAGGTTGAATCCTGATATGAGAAGATACAGGTTAGTTTTAGCAAAAGCATACGCAAGCGCCGGTTTGATTGATAAAGCGCTTGAAACATACAAAAATTTCATTAATGAATCTCTTAAAGACTTATGGAAAGAAGAAGAAATGTTAAAAGAATCTACACCGGAACCAAGATAAAGAAGCGAACAGGTTTTGTTGTAGTTATATTCACACTTTTTTTAATAATAAATAGCTGTTCAAACAAAGCACCTCGGTCTCGATTGCCTCAGCCGATTTTACCCGATTACCCTGATGTGGTAAAATTGTACTGGAAAACATGGGATATTTTAAATAAACATATTGTAAGGGGTACAAGGGAAAATAATTTTGCAAAGAGTTATATCAATACCGAACAAGAAGATTTGATACATCAATGGAATACTATTTCCACTTCACTCTTTGCCATATACGGTTATGATGTTTTTCCTGTCATGGAGTCAATTGATAATTTTTACAATAAGCAGCGCTTTGATGGATTTATTTCGAGATTGTATTTAGAAGCTTCTGGTGAATCTGCATATTCTACAACTACAAAAGAACCTATGATCAACCCTCCGCTCTTCACCTGGGTAGAGCTAAAGTACTTCGAGATAACCGGTGATAGTTCACGTTTTTCAAAGATTTTCCCGATTCTTGAGCGCTACTTTTTTTGGATAGACACACATTGTAAAGGGAAAGATAAGGTATCTCAATTATATTTTACCACACCTTTTGGGTCAGGTATGGAGAATCTACCGAGAGATAATCTTGAGTTTGAAGGATGCGTAGATATTTCAGCGCAAATGGCTCTCTTTGCACATGATCTATCGCTTATTGCTGAGCATTTAGGTAAAAGGTCAAAATCTCAATATTTTCATCGAAGGTATAATCAGATCTCAAAGCAGGTTCAAAGTAAACTATGGGATTCCGATTCATCTTTTTACTTTGACGAAACTCGTGGAGGAAGGCACTTTAGAGTTAAAACAATTGCTGGTTTTTGGCCATTATTGGCTGAAATTCCATCTAGAACTAATGCTATGAAGCTTATAGCTCATTTAAAAGATACTACTGAGTTTAAACGACCTCACATGTTTCCCTCCGTAGCTGCCGATGAACAGGATTATCATCCTGATGGATTTTATTGGCGAGGCGGAGTTTGGGGTATTGCAAATTACATGATTGTGCAAGGACTTCACAAATATAATGAATACAGTTACGCTGCGGAAGTAGCATGGAATCACGTTGCGAATATGGCGGATATTTTTTCAAAATTTTTGCCCGATTCTTCTCTGATTGATTACAATTTCCATAAGTTTCCTTTTCATACAATCTGGCAGCTTTACTCACCGGAAGAAAAAGCGCCAGGTACAAGATGGGATGCGAATAAGTACGGAGAGCCTGAGTGTATTGCATTCTCAGGACATGGACCAATTTCGATGTTAATTGAGGACATAATAGGGATTGAAGTTCAAGCTCCTGATGATAAATTAACGTGGCGCTCATGGATGCTAAATAAGCACGGTGTAAAAAATCTCAGGTTTGGAGATAATATTGTTACGATATGGTGTGAAAAAAGAGACCTGACCGCAAGCAGCGCACAGGCAGGTAAAGATTTATTGCCCTATATAGTGCATGGTGAAACTAATTCTTCAATTACAGTGAATTTTATTATTGGTGATGAATCATTTTCCGTTGACTTTGATAAAGGACATATTGAGTTAGCAATTATGCCAGCGGATTTTATTTTGGAAGATAGAACGATTGATTAAGGGGGTGTAATAAAATAACATATCCATATCGTACGATCCGTATGGACGGATCTGTATAGATTCAAATCTAATACATAACTAACTGCTTAATAGCAACATATGATAATCAAATATACAACGTATTCTATTACACTCCCTAAAGAGGGGAGCAATTTCTAATTGAAGAAGCTGTTTCCAAAACGTTTGCGACGTAAGAGTGGCTATAATTATATCGCAGAAGAGCTCGTCTCTTATTAGTTGTATTAATATTCCAACCTTTATTCATTAAATAGTTTCCTATACTAAGAATTGCATCAGGGAAATCAAAAAGATTAACCCTTCCATCATTGTCACCATCAACGCCATATTTTAATACGCTGGTAGGCATAAACTGTGGGTATCCAAATGCTCCTGCATAGGACCCGGGAAGTTCCAGAATGTCAATATTTGACTTGAAATGAAGTTTAATTAGACTCGCCACTTCTGCCTTTGCCCAATTGGCTTTATTAATTGCCCGCTCTTTATAAATGTTTATTAACTTTTGACGTTTGTCAAACGATAGATAGTGATATTTTTCATTTATGTGATTTTCTAATATATGGAGGGAAGATTGCTCGTCGGAAACTGCAATTGAGCTCAGAACATTAAACACAGAGTACTTTCCTATATCAGTTCCTAATTTTGTTTCAACAATTAATACTGCAACTATTGCTTCTTTTTCTACGTTGTATTTATTTTTAGCGATATTTAGATATTTTTCATATTGCTTCATAAACTCCTGCACAGACGTGTCTTCTGAAATTTCATATTTCTTAGCTTCTGTCCCTAGGCGGGTCTCCGTACCTAAAATTGTATTGCTGTATCTATCCATTTTAGGTGGCGTGAATTTGTTATATATTATCTCTGGATAATATTCTACTCTCTGGTCGAGAAATAGAAACTGTATCTCGTCACGAGGGAGACCGTTTTCCTCAAGATAATTTATAAGGTTTTTATATCTATCAAGCGTTTTATTGCTAATGTGAGATTGGATTGAGCTGGAAGAGTCTCCCTCTAAGAAAGGGAGAAGAAATATCACTATAACTATGAAATTCCTGAATGCTTTACTATGCTTTGCTATAATGTTTATTATTACGTTCATAATTTTTTTGTTAAAATGTTATAATAAATTTTATTACTTAGAGGTGTTGTGAATCACATAGATAGATAAAAAACTGCGAATTTTAATGATAAATTTTTACCTATGCAACATTATTCGTATTGTTTTTAGACTGTTCTCCATTTAAATTCATTCATATTGTTCTTTGTAGATAATGATATTTTTACTAAAATTAGACAAATCAATGGATTCAGAGTTAAATAACCAGAAAAATGACTTAAATGAATTTCGTGCTTACCAGGCGCGGTGGATTGTTCCTATATCTCGGCCTCCTATTGAAAATGGGATAATAGTCGTTGAGGGCGAAAAAATTATCTATGTTGATTTTGCTGAAAATATTAAAGGAGACCTTACAACTCCACCGATAGACCTCGGTGATGTAGTAGTTTTTCCCGGATTTGTAAATGTTCATACACATTTAGAGCATAATGTATTTGCAGAAAGACCTTCGGACTTCTTTAGTTACCAGGCAGCTTTAAGAGCATATAACACTGATGTTTCTGAAGATGAGAAAGTAGAAATAACTAAAAATAATATAAAGGAATGTTGCCGTTTTGGGACAATTGCTTTAGCAGATTTTTCCTTTGAGGGTGCTTCGAGTTATCCTTTACTTGAAAGCTATTTATTTGCTCGAGTATTCCATGAGATTACAGGATTTCGCGGCTTTGATGCGCCATTTATATTGAAAAAACACCATGATAAGATTAAAAATTTTCCTACAGATAAAAAAGTAACAAGACACCTTACGCCCTCATCAGTATGGTCACTTTCACCTCAACTATTTCGCGAAATAAGTGTGAATGAACGCCATATAGCTATTCATCTTAATATGATTGAAGAGGAGAAGGAATTCATTCTGAATGGTTGTGGTGCTTTGAAGCAATATTTACTTGCATTAGAAGATTATGATTATTCATGGGAAGTGCCCGGGATTTCTCCAATTAAATATTTCTTCAATAATCATTTTTATGCTCGACATAATATTTTAATTCACATGGTACATGTTGATGAATCTGACATCGAGACAATAAAAGAATCACCATCAAAAGTAAATATATGTGTTTGTCCAAGAAGCGATGAAGCTCTTATGCTTGGTAATGCACCTGTTAACATGTTTCAGAAGAAAGGATTAAATATCTGTATGGGGACAGAAAGTAAAGCGATTGTTCCTGATCTGGATATTCGGAGTGAGATGGCGAAATGTGTGGATTTATATGGTGTTTCACCTGAAGCGGCTTTGAAATTTGCTACGTTGAACGGAGCATATGCTGTAGGATTTCACAGAGAAGTTGGAAGTCTTGAACCCGGGAAAACAGCTAAATGTCTTGTGCTAAAATGTGGCAATAGTAGATTAATGGATCCTTATGCAGCTATTCTTGAATCAACTGAGGGTATTGAGTGGTTGATGTAAGAAAATCAAACAAAAGGTAATTTTTTCTATCTTCTTAATTTGTTATATAAAAAGTTTGTGAATTTAAATAATAAAGATAATTTTATCCGTTTACTGCTTGAAACTTGTGCCGAAGGCATCCCTTTGGGGAAATTGGAAAGTAGAAATTAGAAATTGGAAATTAGGGAGAGATGAAACGAGTTTACGAGTTGGATGTCTATGCCGATCGAAGATTCTCCGAAGGAGTCCTATCCCAAAGGGATGCCTCCGGCATGTGACCTTCGGAAAGGCATGCCTTTGGCACAAACTGGCGGAAGAGTTATCAGATATGGTTTGGCACGACTTTGATAAATGGAACAAAAAGGTTCAGAATACAGTGGGCTATCAGATAATACGATCATCTGACAGCATAGCTGTAAATATAGCGGAAGGGTATGGTCGATATACTCCCGCAGACAGGAAAAAGTTTTATATTTACTCCGTTAAATTCTGATCCATCAGAATATTTAACTGGGGTATATTCAAGAGGTTCATTTGTCGAAGACTACTTCGTAGAAGAAACCAAATCATGGTTGCGAAAACTTATCAGAAGAAAAGTTTTAACTGAGTCAAGTGCAACAGAATACAAAGCAATAGTTGCTCCGCAGGTCACAACGGACTCCTTTGGAGAGTCCCCTCGGGGAAAAACTCGGCCCAAAATTGAATGCGTTCATCAACAGTACAAAAGCATGAAGGCCAAATTTCCCCCGAAGGGGTCTCTCTGAGACAATTTCTAATTTCAACGTTCCGTTCGCCCCGTTAGATACTACTAATTTTTATCATTTGAAAAATATAGAAAGATGTAAAAAAACTGTCTTACTTAATGCACTTATTTCTGATGTTATCTCACGGGGTTAACGATTACAGATAATTTTATCCGGGAAGATTATTTTTACTAATTCCTTTTTTAGGTATTGACTATTTCTAATATTTTCCTTATTAATTAGTAGGGAACAAATGTTGGAAATATTAGATATAACATAGAGTAGATGTCATATTACAGATTTTTATTCACAATAGCTTTAGATGTCAAAATTACAAAGCTGGTGTTTATTTTAATTTGATTTTTTAATGTCTAAAATGAGCAATATCGACAATGAAGAATGAAGAATGAAGAATGAATAATGGATAATGAATAATGGATAATGAATAATGAATAATGAATAATCAATAATCAATAGTCAATAGTCAATAAAATGGGGAGTCAAGTATGATCAAAGAGAAGGTAATGAAAAATTTGATTGCTTTTGAGAGAAAGAATTTTCCTGTAACAAGTGCTTATTTTCAATCTTCAAATTCAAGTGGTAATAGGAAAAGCCATATTGTGGAATTGAAAAAGATGATCAGGTATAAAAAAAATACAACCTACTTTAAGCAGCTTTCTGAAGATGAGCAACATTCTGTATTAGCAGATTTTGATCGTATTTTAAAATGGTTTAGAGAGGAATTTGATTCGTCTAAATTTCTCAGTTCGATATGTTTTTCCTCACAAGATGCAGGATTATGGCAAACAATAAATCTTAAGCAATCTTTAAAAAATGAACTTGTTATACAACCAAAACCGTATATTCGTCCATTAACTACTTTATTTAGTACAAATAGAAATTATGCTGTGGTTTTGCTTGATAAAACTAAAGCGCGGATAACTGAATCGCGTCTTGGGGAAAATATTGAACATTTTTATATAGAGAATAACTCTCCTGAATCTATTAAAGTTGGAGGATTTAAAGGTAGAGAAGAGAGAAGAGTTGAACGTAACATACATCAAGCAGTAATTAGACACTACAAGCAGGTAGCTCAACAGATTTTTGATTTAAACCAGAAGTTCAATTTTAACTGGATAATTTTAGGGGGTAGAAAAGAGACATTAAATGAATTTCAGAAGCATCTTCATGATTATGTTGCTTCAAAAATTCAGGGTAAGTTGTATGTAGAACCCTCTGCACCTCTTAGTAATGTTTTGGAGCGTGTGAAATTAACAGAAGGAAAGGCTCGTGAAAAATTTGAGAAGAATCTATTAAATGAACTAAAAGATAAAAAACAGATCAACCAGGGGGTAGAGGGTATACAGGCTGTATTATTCGCAATCGGGAAAAATTTAATTAAAATATTAATAATTCAGGAAAATTACAAAACTAAAGGTGTATTTTGCCGCAATTGTAGTTATCTTGGTTTGAAGCCAGAATCAGAATGCCCTCAGTGTGGAGAAAACCTTGAAAGAACAAATGATATTGTGGAACATTTACTGCATTTATGTCTTGCTCAAAGTGTAAATATTGAATATGTAAAGGCTTCAATGTCTGAATTTGGGAATATTGCGGCTATACTTCGCTATCCAATTGCTGGTAGTTAGTTCATTTTATCAATTATCAATGAACAATTAAAAGTGCCTAAAGTGAAAAGTGCCTAAAGTGAAAAGTGAACTTGCCAAAGGCATCCGGATACTGACGGAAAAGTGCCTAAAATGACTAAAGTAAAAAATAATCAATAGTCAATAATCAATTAAAAATAGACAATAGACCCTGTACGCTCGCTTCGCTCCCTATCCCAAAGGGATCTCTTTGAGACAGGGCAAGCAATAAACAATTATCAATCATTAGTGACCAATGATAAATAAACATAAAATTTTATGCTTAACAAGAATTTGCAATATCTGTACATTTCTAAGGAGAGAATTGAAAAGTGCTAAATAATTAATGAGTCCACTAAAAAAAGCATCAGAAGTTGAATCCATCTGATGATTATGGAAACTGTTTGCCAAAGGCATCTCTATCCCAACGGGATCTCTTTGAGATGAGAAAAACAGTTCTATACCTACGTAACTTACTATTAACCCCCAACTTCTCCGGAAGGAGTCCCTGTTGGGAAAGTTGGGGGATAATAAAACACAGCCCAAACGATCCAACCGTTTCAACAGCCTGCTCCGATTTATCGGAGGTTTCTTTCTGTAGAATTATACCTTTTTTAAGTGTACTCATAAATTTTCACAAAAAAAACTTGACAACAACTTACATCCGTTGTACATTTCTAAGGAGAGAATTGAAAAATGCTAAATAATAAATTTTTACAGAAAAAACTTGACATTTATTTAATTTTTATATAAAATAAAAATAAAGATGAAAAGAGATTGTTAAATTAAAACGAATGAATGTTATGGAAGAAAGAATTTCAAAAATCGAAGGTATAATCTCTCAAATGAATGAGAGATTAAATCATATTGGAAATGAAGTAACTTCGTTGAGAAGTGAAATCTCAGACACGAGGAATTCGTTGAAAAGTGAAATAACTTCGTTGAGAAGTGAAATCTCAGACACGAGGAATTCGTTGAGAAGTGAAATCTCAGGCGTAAGAAACTGGATGTTCGGTATTCTTATACCTATGTGGGTAACTATTATCATTGCTGTTATTTTTAGATAACTTATAAAAAAAATAGTTGACATTTATTTAATTTTTATATAAAATAAAAATAAAGATGAAAAGAGATTGTTAAATAAAAACAAATAAATGTTATGGAAGAAAGAATTTCAAAAATCGAAGGTATAGTCTCTCAAATGAATGAGAGATTAAATCATCTTGGAAATGAAATAAATTCGTTGAGAAGTGAAATAAATTCGTTGAGAAGTGAAATCTCAGGCATAAGAGACTGGATGTTCGGTATTCTTATACCTATGTGGGTAACTATTATCATTGCTGTTATTTTTAGCTAATATATAAAAAAAATACTTGACATTGATTAATTCATTATATAAAATTGAGGTTGGTAATAAATGTTGAGCGGAAAAATGGGGAGAAAACGGATTAATAATTTTTATTATAGAAAAGACTTGACTTTATTTATGAATTGGTTGATATTTAATCACAGAGATTCCTATGGAAAATCAGAGTAAGCTCGACAAACTCATAGAATACTTTCAGAATTTTAAGGAAAATGATTTTAATGATCTTAAATTAAAAACCGGAAAAATAGAGACATCTATTAAAATAAATATTGGATTGACTTTTATTATCCTTGCTTCGATTTTGGCTACAGCTATTTCTATTATTATTAAAGAATCTGTGATGATTGGGAAAAATTTATTTTGAATATAATAAATGAATTTATTTTTGATGACAAAATTAATCTTGAGTTTAGGAGGATGTATGATATGAGAGTGATAAAGAAAAATGTAAATTTGAAAAAAGTAAAATTAGAAAATGTAAAGTTAATTTATTTAGGAGGTAAATTATGAAAAGAAATGTTTTGAGCATTTTGCTGATGACAACAGCTGTGTTGTTATTTGCGGGAAGCGCCTTTGGCGCGGATGCAGCTACTGTTGAATTAGTAGACAGCGTTTTTGTTAGAGCTGATAATTCTGTCGACTCGACTGTTACTATACTACCACAGTATAACGTCTACGCAGTCGCGGATTCTTTTGCAGTTGATGACACCCTGTTGATCGAGCCACCTACAGGATTTAAGTTTGATACCAGCGCTACGGTTACCGCTACTTTATTAGGTACTGGGTTGGCTTTGGACGATTCTACGCTTAAACCGCAGGCTTTAGACTCGCTTTTTTTTGTTGTTAAAACCAAAAATGACGCTGCTGATTCGGTATTTTTGTACGGTATTACAATATTTCCTATTGTAACGACTACAGATGCAGGTAATGATTCAAGCGACAAATATTTATTATCAGCCAGTAAATTGGCCGGCCCAAACACTCTCGGAACACCTGGTACTATCAGTGATGATACAGGGTTTGGTGAAATCATCTATCTTCCCGGTGCAGCTGATTCATTGGACTGGTCTGCTAGTCCAGCCGCAAAAGATGCAGGTGTAGCAAATTCAGGTACTGTTGAGCTATATGATCAATTTGATAATCTAACCACAGACCGGACAACCGCCGTTACTATGAGTGCAGTTCTCAATGGTACAACTAATCCAGGCAATGGCACTCTGACATGGGATAGCAGTCCTGCTACTGGTGATCATGGCGGAGAAAGAGTATATGCTGCAATAAAGTATACTCGTGCAGAGAATATTCAATTAGCTGCTTCAGCATCCGGTTGTGTTAGTGATACTTCTACTGCATTTCTTATTAGCGCCGATGTACCGGCACATATCACGATGACAACATCAGAATCAAGTATTACTGTTGATGAAGAAAACATTCTTACAGTAAGTGTTACCGATGAATATTATAATCCTGTTGACGATAATGAGGAAGTTGTTTTTACTGAAACAGTCGGGGGCGGTGGTGTGTTTACACAATATTCTGATGACTATGGAGATCCAGAGGGTACATCTCCATCAAGTGCTGTAGCTCTTGGAGATGACGGAAAAACAAAAGTTTACTATGATCCGGCGACTTCCTACGCTGATAAGGACGTAACAGTTAAAGTAGAGGAACAAAGTGAATCAATTTCAACTACTAAGAAATTCACTGTTACCCATACTGATCTTGGTAATGTACGTATCTACTCAGCTTCTTCCGATTATGAAATTTCAGATGATTCAATCACGGATACCGTAGGTACTACTCATGTCTTTATGACAGAGTTACTTGATACTTATGGAAATCATATTCCGGCAGTAAGTTTATCTGAAGTAAGTTTTTCTTATGGAGATACGGATGAAGGTACTGTAACGGGTACTTCAATTGATAGTGATGGGTATATTGTAACAACATATACTCTTGGAACAACAGCTTTAGAAAATGATACTATTACCGTAACAACAACTGAAAATAGTTTTGACGATTTTATTGAAGTTGTAAAAATAAGCGGTCCTCCAGCTACTATGAAGTTTCTATCTTTAGGTGATAGTGTTTTTGTTGCCGGTGATGGCATAACTGAGACTCTTAGTGACACTGCCTGGGATGCTTACGACAACCTGTCAGATGGATATGATTTGATATTTGAAACAGATGGGGATGGTATATTTGCAAATGGACTTAGTAAGGATACTATAGAAACATCTGGTGGATTAGCAGAAGTAACTTTCCGCGCTGATTCGGTCGCCGGAGTCCAGACTCTGACGGTTTCTTATAGTACGGTTTCGAAATCCTTTGATGTAACGGTATGGCCAAATGAGGTAGCTAAAGTAGCTCTCTCAGCCGATCCTACAAGTTTAGTAGCCGGTCAGGTAGCAACCCTTACATTGAAAGCCTATGATGCCTACGGTATCGATGGCGCTGGGAACTACACTGTAACCAGTGATTCAATGTTTGCTGCTGCTATAGCTACTTTTGCATTTCAGGATAGCGCCGGTACGCCGACGGGTGCTGTTGGCAAAGGCACGATTGGTACGGCTGACACATCTGCAGCGTATGATTATTTCGTGGAATACACCGCATATACTGATGGGCCTGATTCTGCAATTATTATTGGTACGTTGAATGCGGTTAGTGATACTATAACTCTGGTATCTGCCGCGAATGCGCCACTTGGCTCTTTTGTAATCGTTGTTACCGATAGTTCTGTAGCAGCAGGCACAGATATTGTCTTGGAAATTACAGCAAAAGATACTCTCGGTATTACAAAAAATGATTATACCGGTAATGTTAGAATTAAGCTGGAAGGCAGCGCCGCCGACAGTGTAAATTGGACAGGTGATTATGACACTACAGGATTTGATGTAATATTAAAATCTGTATTCAGCTCAGGAATATTAAATCTCAATTTGAAAGACCGTCTTGCAGAAACGGGTTTGATATTCTCAGTTGAAGATACTGCAACTGGAATTTCAAAGACATATAGTGTTCTGGATTTTTATCCGGCTGCTGTTGATTCATTGCCGATTACAATTACGGATAGTGATAATATTTTTGCCGGTCGCGAGTTTGAGTTTACTGTAACACCGATAGATACTTTTGGCAATGTCAATACTGCTCAGGAAGTCAAATTTTATATGACTGCTAATTATCTTGATGATTTGAATCTTTCAGCTGGGGCTCGATTTATTACGGGTCCAGAGACCTATGCGATTACTTCAAGTAGAGTGCGTACTGGTCAACAGCTGAGGATCAGTGATTGTAATAGTGTACCGAAAAAGGGTTTATCACCTGTATTCGATGTTCGATCCCCGGATGCAGTCGCACCTGTGGTTGCTATTACAGCTCCTGCCGATAGCGCGAAGTTGAATAGCTTGAGTGTGGATGTTACGGGAACGGTTGTAGATGAATCGACTGTAACCCTGACTGTGAATGGTGTAGCAGTAGCAGTTGTAGATAGTGCTTTTGTGACAACGTTAACTTTTACCGGTGAAGGTGATACTGTTATATATGCAGAAGCAACTGATCTATTTGATAATGTAGGTCATGCAACTGTAAGCATAACAATTGATACAACCAAACCTGTATTTGCCAATATGACACCGGCAGACGCTGCTGATATCATAGACCAAAAACCGGCAATCAGTGTAGATGTAACAGATGCACTGGTAGGAGTCGATACATCAAAAATTGTTATGAAAGTTGATGACGTTACCGTTGCGGCGACAACGACAGCAATTACCGGTGGATATACTGCTGCCTACACACCTGTGGCTGATATAGGAGGTGGTTTACACACTGTAGCTATTGAAGCTTCTGACCTTGCAGGTAATGCAGCTTATGATACTACAAGTTTTACAGTTTCTATTGTTGCAACTAAAGAAATTGCACTTGCAGCTGGTTACAATTTAGTTTCAATACCTGTTGATCCTGTTGATTCTACAACTATAGGCAGTATCTTTCCAGATGCGATTGCTATCTATGGGTATGAAGGCGCTGATTATGTCGTCTATTCTGACACAACCTTAGTGCCCGGTATGTCATTCTGGGTTGCATCTTTGACAGCAGATACGGTTGACGTTGTAGGTTATGACATTGATGAATATACTCTTGATGTAGTAACTGGATTCAACCTGGTTGGCGCTCTTGCTGCCACTGCAAACTTCACTGATTTTGAAGATCTTGATGGCGTACTGGTGAGCGGATGGTTGTATGGATACAATGCAGCTACGAAAGCTTATGAAGCTGCCACTACACTTGAGCCTGGTAAGGGCTACTGGGTTGCAGCTACTGATACAGGTACGATTGAGTTAGGTGCTGCATTACTTGCAAAAGCCAATGCTGCATCAGTGCCTATGCCTGAATGGGTAGGTCGGATTACAGTTAATGATAATATCTATAGCTTTGGAAAGGCTGAAGCAGCTGTAAGTGCATTTGATAGTTACGATGTTCTTATGCCTCCTGTTGCTCCGGGTTCTGAGAATAATAGTTCTTATTTTGAAAATAACAATAGTGCAATGTTCAGCAGGTATCTGGCTGATGTAAGAAGTGAAGCGGGTAAATGGCTTTTCCATATTGCTAATGGTCAGAAAGCAAGATTCGATGTTTCTAATATTCCAGCGAAATTCGACGTAGTCACAAATATTGATGGTAAACAGATCAATCTGCGTAAAGACAACACAATTGCTGCCAGCAAAGCTATCAGCATTGAAGTTGGTGTAGATTTAATCTTACCGGAAAAGTTTGTACTCTATCGCAATTATCCGAACCCATTCAACCCGACGACGAACATCAAGTTTGATATGCCGACAGCGGGACATGTTTCATTAGAGGTCTATAACGTCCTTGGTGAAAGGGTAAGGTCTCTAGTGAATACAAATCTTAATGCTGGTAGATATCAATATCAATGGGATGGCACGAATGATGCTGGCATTAACGTTACCAGTGGTATTTACTTTTATAGAATTCAGGCTGCAGACCATCAGAAAGTCATGAAGATGATTTTGATGAAATAAGAGGTGGTATATTGTTGACTATTGATGAAGTGATAATCTGAATAAGCAGGTAGGCTGTGATGGATTTCACAGCCTACCCTTCTTATTGTTTTTCTTATCTTGAGATCACGACATTTAAATTGTCAACTGTAATACGAGTAAAAAAGGAGATTGAATGATGTTAATTAAAATGAAAAATCCTATTAAGATATTCTTAGTGATCTCTGTGTTTGTGTTTTTTGCAGGCATAGCGTTCTCTCAAGACTTAATAGAATTACAAGTCATCGCAGACTCGGATACCACCAGTATTTACTTTGGAACAGATGCAGATGGAACGGATGGTCTCGATGCTGGGCTAGATGCGATCTTACCACCATCTCCTCCAGGCTTTACAGGCATTGTACCTTATTTCCTGATAGAGGATACTAATTTCCCGAAGTTAACTAAGGATATTCGAGCTGTAAGTAATTTGAGTAATGTTTGGAAATTATTGTTTGAAGGAAGTGGAAGTGGAACTATTAATTGGAAAGCTTCTGATATTCCTGTAGGTGAAAATTATACGTTAGCTGGTATCGATATGCATAATAATGATAAATACAGTTTTAATGCTTCTGAGACAATAGTTATTTCATATTCTACTTCTAGTAGTCTTATATTTAATCTAAATGTTAGTGGTGGTGGAGATGTAATCGTCTTAACGTATGGGATGAGTGATGAAGCTACCGATAATTTTGACTCTGGTATTGATAAGCCTTCGCCTCCAGCTGTTCCGGGGGATAATTTTAACGCTTACCTTGCCAGTACCGGTATTCTCAGCAGTCTCGAAAAGGATATTCGATCTGACTCAGGACTTACAAAAGAGTGGATTGTAAAGGCAGAGGGCGAACTCTCAGGAGAGGTGAGTTGGGATAATGCGCTGTTTCCTACATTAGGAAAGTTTACGATCGGTGATATAAATATGCGCGATAAGGATTCTTGTTCTATTGATGCAAATAGTACGCTTATTCTCAAATATCAAAAGCCTGGAATTCCATTAACGTTAGTGAGCAGTGCCGGAGATACGGTGAAAGTAACTTTCGGTATAAGCTATGATGCGACAGATGGTTATGATGAAAATATCGATTTTATCGGTCCACCTGCAGCACCTAACAAAATTGATGCTTATTTTAGCAACACTGATCCGGCGCCCTATAATCATCTTTCTACTGATATGAGGGGTGTATCGAGTAATTTACTGAGTTGGGCTCTTGTTACCTCCAATGCTGCTGGTACTGTGTATTGGGATTCTGCTGATTTGCCGGCGGACGGCAATTTTCGCTTAAAAGGTATTGATATGAGAGTAGCTGGTGAATATTCCTTTGCGGAAGGTGCCTCAATTGATATAACGTACAATGCCGAGAATTACAACCTCAATGATCTGATATTTGTTTCATCAGAGAATGATACTATTATTCTTACTTTTGGTACGTGTGTCGATGCTTCTGATGAGTTTGATGCCGGTATAGATGCTATAAGCCCTCCGGCACCGCCAGAAGGTTTTTATGCATGTTTTATTAGTGCTCAAAGTACTCCGTATGATAAGTTGTCCACAGATGTTCGAGATGTAGGCAATTCTTATGACAAATGGAATATTGCAACATTTAGACTGGGTGGAACGATTCACTGGAATGCGGAAGCAATTACTGGTGGTACATACAGACTAGGCAATGTTTATCTAAACGAAGCGAGTTCTTATACTTTTGTAGCTAGTGAAGCATTAGTTTTAGAGCGTTTTGATAATGCAGCCCCATATTTTGTTGATACGATGCCAGATACGACAATTGGTGAAGGCGAAGCCTTAAGTTATACCTATACGGTAGATGATCCTGAGGGTGATGAGATTACTTTTAGTTTAATCGATCCACCCGAAGGCGCAGCAATCGATGGTACTAGCGGTGCATTTACATGGACTCCCACTTATGAGCAGGCCGGCACTTATGATATAGTAGTTTCAGTAACTGATGGTATTGCGATTGTAAAAGATACTTCTGTTGTAACTATAACTGATGCCGCTAAACCTATGGATATTGCTACTGCAAGAGCAGATGCAGATGAAGACTTTGTACCTGACCTAATGGGTGAACTGGTAAAAGTAACAGGTATTGTAACAACACCTAATTTTTCATCGGGTACTGATTATTGTATTCAGGATGAAAACGCTGGAATTACTGTTTATTCTTATGGAATCAATGTTGTCCTTACTGAAGGTGATGAAGTTGAAGTTATAGGTACTGTTAGTCAATATAAGGGAAAGACTGAAGTTGAAATCAGTAGCGCTGATGATGTAACAGTGCTAAGTAGTGGAAATGATCTTCCCGCACCTATAGTTATTACTTCTCTGGAAGCCGTTGATCTTGAAGCTGGTGAGAGTATGTTGGTAAAGTTTCAGGTGGTAGAACTTGTTGATCCTGATAGTTGGCCAGAAGCCGGTAATGAAGCTAATTTGGAACTGTTTTTCGGTGAGGACACAATAGTAATGAGAATTGATAAAGATACGGATCTTGATGGTTGGGCAGATCATCCGGTTATGTGGATGTCTTTTGACGTTGTGGGTGTTATTGATCAGTATACAAGCAGTATTCCCGCAGATGATGGTTATCAATTGAAACCAAGGGCTATATCTGATATTTCAAATATGGTTGCTATTGATGATTCTGGACTTGAAATTCCAGAAGTGTACTCATTGAATCAGAATTATCCGAACCCATTCAACCCGTCAACGACAATCGGTTACGCATTACCTTTTGATAGCAATGTAAAATTAAGTATTTATAATATACTTGGTGAGAAAGTTGTAGAACTTGTTAATGAGAAACAGAATGCCGGATTCTATAATGCTATATGGGGCGCTGGTAAAATGTCATCAGGTGTATATTTCTATTCTATTGAAGTGAAATCCGTTGATGGGAATAATGCTTTCAATAAGGTCAAAAAGATGATACTTGTCAAATAGAAATATTTAATAAGTATTCTTTAAAAAAGGCTGTCTTAAGACAGCCTTTTTTTTAAAACAAATACTCTTGTTTGTTTTCAAATCCCTGCGCATCAGGACGTTAGTCAGTGGAGCTGATTCAATCCCCAATTTCAAATTGCAAATATCAAATCTGTTATATGGAGTATTGAAGATGGCGAACGCACTGGAAGGTTTGAGTAAACCACTAAACCATTAATATATGGTGATAAATCGTTAACCACCGAATTTATTCGGTGGGAGAGAGTATACCCACCCCAGTCCCGACTTTAGTCGGTTGATATCCCGAATGAATTCGGGGGTTTAGTACGTATCCCTGGATCCACCCAATAAATTGGGTAGTTAACCTTTGAAAGATGATTAGGAGAGGAGTAATTGTGAAAACGTTAATTCCAGCGCATCGGGACTTTAGCCGGAGGATGAGAATTAATTCTACAGGTAAAAGGTTAACCATCGAATTTATTCGATGGGGAAGAACGATTTCCTCAACCCTGCCGACTTAAGTCGGAGAGTTTCCCGAATGAATTTGGGGGATGAAGTCAGAGCTCAGTATTGACGAAGGTCAGGCATTAAGTTACACCTATACAGCTACTGACGCTGATGGTGATGGATTGACATTCAGCTTAGTTGATGCTCCGGAAGGCGCTGCAATCGATGGAAGTAGCGGGTGTATTCACATGGACTCCCACCGTTGGACAGGCTGGCACCTATTACATAGTCGCGGTGGTCTCTGATGGTACTCTATCGGATACATCAACAGCGGTTGTCGAAGTAGGACAGGTTGGTATAGATGAAGAGCTGGGTATTCCGGAAAAATATGAGATTAGCCAGAATTACCCGAATCCATTCAACCCCATGACAACCATAAAATACGAATTGCCCAAAGAATCCTTTGTAACAATCGCAATTTATGATTTAATGGGAAATAAGGTTTGTGACCTGGTAAATCAAAACCAGAATGCCGGATATCGGCACGGGAGTTGAGCCGCATCCTGTACGCAGCAAGGAGAGAAAGGATTTCTCTCAGATGCGAGTACAGGACGTAGCCGCCGTAGGCGGGGTCGGCTCGAACGACATTGATAGGCCGCCGCAGGCGGACTTTCATGGAGTGAGCCAACAACTCCCGTGCCGATAAGCCGACCGCCTGCGGTCGGCTTATCGGACAGTTATATGGAATGCTACCGATAATTACGGAAGAAAAGTAAGTTCAGGTTATTACATTTATATAATGGATACGAAGGGTTTCCACAAAACCCAAAAAATGATCTTACTAAAGTAATTCAGATAGCTACAGAAAAAATAAAAAAGGCTGCCTTCGGGCAGCCTTTTTTTGTAAAACAAACACTCTTGTTTGTTTGAACAGAACGTAAAACAAACCCAATCGGGATCTCCTTGAGACACTCTTGTTTATTTCAAAACGTTAATCCCAGCACATCGGGACTTCATCCGGTGGAGCTGATTCAATCCCCAATTTCAAATTGCAAATATCAAATTTCAAATCTGTTATATGGAGTAATGGAGTGATGGAGCAAAACAAACCAATCAACCAATTCAAGCAATATAACTAATTCAACTAACCTGTCCCACGTAACGATAGGTTGGGATAGGCAGGAGTGTAACCATTATTTCTAAAAATTTTGAGTGATGGGTTAAGAGATTTACAAGAGTTTGTAAAAGGGATTGAAATATCTCAAATCACAAGGCGAAAAATTAACTTGATTCTATCAATCTCTTTGTATTAATTACATCAAGATAAAAAATTAAAACCGAGCTCATTGGATTCTTGAAATTTTAGTTCTTCAGAAATTTAATTGATGAAAGGGGAGAGGACATTGTGAGAAGAATAGCTTTATTTATAGTTGGGTTTTTATTTTTTGTGAATTTAAGTAAGGCTGAGGATATTTGGACAGAGGATTTTAGCACCTATGTAGAAAATACAGGTATTGATGGAACGGGAAACCTTGGTGATTATCCTGCAAGCGTGTCCAAATGGACACTTGACAGTACTAATTCGGATCTAGTTGATACAGATGATTATATGAAAACTGTAAGTGGTGTTATGGAAGGTAGAGATGTTGGGGGAGCTACTATTTGGCTATCAGAAAGTATAGATATATCTAGTTATACCGGAGTATCTTTTTCATTAGTTGCTTCAGAAAGTGGTGATCTTGAATCTTCTGATTATTTCAATGTTGAATACAAAATAGATGCGGGTTCTTTTACATTGATAGAAAATTGGAGTAGCCTTGGTGATGCTACTCATACATTAATAGGAGATAAACCTGATAATGAAGATTGGGGAACTGAAACTGTAACTCAATCTAGTCTATCAGGAAATTCACTCCAAATTCGCGTCACAATGAATAATGGTGCTGATACGGAATATTTACGATTAGATGATATAATGGTCTCTGGAACACCACTAGTTAACAATCCCACTTCCTTCTTAATCCAATATATAACGAGCGATAAGATGAGTCTAACCTGGACGCAGCCGTCTGGAACTTATGATAACGTACTTATTTTTGGCAGGTCTGGTTCAGCAGTAAATTATTCACCAAGTGGTGCAGGTTCTGCCTATAATGATGCAAATCCTGTCTGGAGTAGTTCAGGTACTTACGATGTAGATAATAAACTTCTTTATTCCGGTACAGGAACAAGTGTAACAATAACGGGATTATCAGTAGGAACAGATTACTATTTTAAAGCTTATGCTTATTCTGGTTCTGATTGGTCGAGTGGTACGTGTGATGTAAATGACGTAGCAGAAGTTCAGGGTACTTCAGATTTTGCTGCAGCTGCAAGTATTGGAAATGAGCAGATAAGATCTAAGCTGGACAAATTATTCCGGAGCACAGAGTATATGGTGGGATGAAGTTTTGATTCTGGTAAAAAGTGGTTCTCCAGTAGATGCCACCCCGACAGGAGATGGTTCAGCCTATAACGCAGATTCTGATTTTGAATCAGGGACTGATTTAGGGTCAGGAAATTATGTTGTTTATAAAGGAACAGGAACGAATGAAGATGTAACAAACTTAACGAATGGAATTAATTACTATTTTCGTGCTTTTGTTAGATATGGCTCAGATTGGACAGATTCAGATGAATATGAATCTGTAAATGCGGCAACATACGCAACGTTCCAGGATGCAAATAGAAAAATAAGATTAACTGAAAAGGTTGAAGATGATTTAGTCGCTGGAAGTAATAAGTGTTTTATTGTTGATGTTGAATTTTTAGATAAGTATGGTGATGTAACAGGAGACATAAATACATCTGTCTCTTTTAATGCATGGTTGAATGCTGCGGGTACAACTGCCGGTAATGGAGTTTTGACAAAAATGAAAAGGACTACTTCTGGTTCAACGCAAACTTTTGAATTGAAATACACTAAAGCAGAACCTATTTATCTTGAAGCAGTTGCCGGAAGTATTGATTCTGTCGGCCAGACTGGTGATAATTTTCCTGCTACTGTAACTGCTGCTGATCCTGCTAATATACATGTATCGCTATCCAAGGCAGAATTTACTGTAGATGAATATACAAGAATGGATATCACAGTAGTTGATGCATATTCAAATGCTGTTGATGATTCAGAAGAAGTCTGGTTTGATCTTGGTGGACGCGGATTGATTTCAGAAAACACTCCTCGTGAAGCGATATCTGAGCCGGTTAGTCTTGATGCTGATGGTAAAGGAAAAGTATATTACCATCCTTCCTGGTATTATACAGGTTCTCAAGACATTATCGTATATTGGGACGGAAATAACGATGGTGCAGATGATGGTCATACAGGAGAAAGTGCTGTTGTAGAGACAAAAAGCGTTACAATCAATCCTGAAGAGCTTGCTCAGGTTGTTCTGGAAGTAACAGGGTCTGCACAGGGGCTGACAGGTGAAGTTAATCAAGTTGCAACAGATACTGTTGGTACTACTACGGGTTTACTTGCTGAATTGCAGGATATATACGGCAACCATATTGATGCCACATCAACTAGCGATATTAGTTGGAGTTTTGGTGATTCTACTGTAACAAATAAAGTTGATAATGTTGAATTAGACAGTGATAAAAGCATTACTGCTGGTTTTGAAGTAAGTCATGTTATAAGATCTGTTAATAATGTTGATTCTGTTACAATCAATACTACAGGTGGTTATACAAGCACAGTAGAAATAACACAATTCTCAGCAGGACCTTATGATTTTACGGTTGGAACTGATACTGCTTATACTACTGCAAATGACAGTATTTTAATTGCCGGTAGAACTAATTCAGACCCGGATTCTATTATTTATTTTGGTCTTAGAGATGAATATGGTAATACTGTAGATGATACATATGAAATTACTTATTCTACAAATGGTGACGGAAAATTTGCTAATGGTAAATCAGATATTACTGTTGCGGTAGGTACTGCTGGAACTACTGGATCCGGATTAGAGTTTTTTGCTGGAACAGTAGCAGGATCACAAAAAATTACTGCAACTTACGGTTCTATCTCTGATGATTTTACAATTAACGTACTTCCTGCAGCGCCTGATTCTGTATCACTACTTCCGGAATCTATTACGGGTTTGGTTGCTGATTCAGAAAGTGAAAAACTTATTGCTTATGTTTTTGATGTTTATGGTAATTCTACATTTGCAGGTGATACTTTATTTAATGCTGCTCCTACTTTCGCGCTTGAAGATACTGGTAGCAGTGAATATGTAGGTCTTGGAACTCTTACTACACTTGATACAACTATTAGTGGCAATCATTATGTAAAATACTTAGCAGATGATAGCGGAAAGGATTCAGCTTCAATAATTGTTGATTTAGGTGCTGGTACCAGTAGTCGGTATGATACAACATCAATTCTTTGTATAGAAAATACTGCGATTGACACTTTTAATGTGGTTTCGTCAGAAATGACATTTGATACTACTACTGTAGGTGACTGGAAAACAGTAAGCTTCGAGGCTTATGACATTAATGGAAACAAAAAATATAATTATGAAGATACCGTTACCGTTACTTTAAATAATTCTGACGGAACAGGAAATCAGGTTATTTGGGAAGATGGCACAGCAGGGGGGCTGGCGGCAGCAGATAAAGATACCGCATTGTCTGTAGAAGCATATTTTACAGATGGGAAAATGAACCTGAAATTATATCATGAGTTGGCTGATAGCGGATTAACAATTACCCTGGAAGATGCAGCGAACGCTATCTCGCTTACAACTGGTGAATTTGGCTTTAAACCGGATATTGTTGATTCTTTAAGTATTAAAATACTTACAGCTGATGTTTATGCCGGTGAAAATTTTGATTGCAGTGTTACTCCTATTGATGAATATGGAAATGAGAATAGTACAGAAGAAATTACATTTTATCTAACATCGAAAGATCCTTATGTAGTAGATATCGCTTCTAATAAACGTTTTATTACAGGTGCTTTTACATATAATATTAATGCTAGAAAAATTTATACAGGTCAATATCTGCAATATTATGATGCAACAGTTGTTGGTGGGGCTACTATCGATAAACCAATAGGTGTATCGGCAACTTTCAACATCTTAGTGGCTGATAATGATGCTCCTCTACTTACTGTAACGAAACCTGTTGAAGGTCTATTCCAGGCAGATAGTGTATTAATTGTAACTGGAACTGTAACTGATGCATCAGAGTTTTATTTGATAGTTAACGGTGATACAACAATAGTAACAGATGATGCTTTTTCAACAACAGTTAATTTTAGTATATACGAAGGTGATACGACAGTAGTTGTAAAAGCTGTTGATGTTAGAGATAATGAAGCCACAACTACGGTTAACATTACAATCGATACAACCGGACCAGTTTTTGATAATTGGACACCTGTGAATTTAGCTGAAATCACAGAACAGAAACCAGTAATCAGTGTAGATGTAACAGATGCATTAGCAGGAGTTGATACATCAGCAATTAACATGAAAGTTGATGACGGTATCGTTGTAGCGACACTGACAGCAATTACCGATGGTTATAATGTAGCCTACACACCGGTAGCTTATCTTAAAGTTGGCTTGCATACTGTAACTATTGAAGCCGCCGACATAGTAGGTAATATAGCCTATGACACTACAAGTTTTACAATTATTGGGGTTGAAACCAAGGAGATTGTGCTTGCAGCAGGTTACAATTTAGTTTCAATATCTGTTGATCCGGTAGATGCTACAACTTTAGGCAGTATATTTCTGAATAAGGTTGCTATCCAAGGTTATGATGGTTCTGGTTATGTTGACTATACCGACACAACCTTAGTGCCCGGTATGGCATTCTGGGTTGCATCTTCGGCAGCAGATACGGTTGACGTTGTAGGTTATGATGTTAATGAATATACTCTTGATGTAGTAACTGGATTCAATTTGGTTGGCGCTCTTGCTGCCACTGCAAGCTTCACTGATTTTGAAGATCCTGAGGGCGTACTGGTGAGCGGATGGTTGTATGAATACAATGCAGCTACGAAAGCTTATGAAGCTGCCACTACACTTGAGCCTGGTAAGGGCTACTGGGTTGCAGCTACTGATACAGGTACGATTGAGTTAGGTGCTGCATTACTTGCAAAAGCCAATGCTGCATCAGTGCCTATGCCTGAATGGGTAGGTCGGATTACAGTTAATGATAATATCTATAGCTTTGGAAAGGCTGAAGCAGCTGTAAGTGCATTTGATAGTTACGATGTTCTTATGCCTCCTGTTGCTCCGGGTTCTGAGAATAATAGTTCTTATTTTGAAAATAACAATAGTGCAATGTTCAGCAGGTATCTGGCTGATGTAAGAAGTGAAGCGGGTAAATGGCTTTTCCATATTGCTAATGGTCAGAAAGCAAGATTCGATGTTTCTAATATTCCAGCGAAATTCGACGTAGTCACAAATATTGATGGTAAACAGATCAATCTGCGTAAAGACAACACAATTGCTGCCAGCAAAGCTATCAGCATTGAAGTTGGTAAAGGTCTGTTATTGCCTGAAAAATTTGTACTCTATCGTAATTATCCTAATCCATTCAACCCAACAACTTTTATCAATTACGAATTACCGAAAGAAACATTTGTCAATATCACGATTTATGATATTACAGGCAGAATAGTCCGTAAATTGGTAAATGAAAAGCAAAATGCCGGTTATAAATCAGTTCTGTGGGATGGTCGTGACAACAATGGTCAATTGGTTAGTTCAGGGTTCTATTTATACTATATGAAAGCCGAAGGATTCAATAAAGTTAAAAAAATGACTTTTCTGAAATAACTCCGAATAAATGTAGTAATACGTGGAAGATGCTGAGTTTTTAAGCCTCTTTTTTTGTATTTAGATTGTGTTTAAATGTTGTTTTCGTTACACCTCCCGCCTTATGAAGGAGTTGGGAGTAAAGTCAGTAGTTATTATCATCAATTTATTATTTTCACAATGACTAATTGTTTGACTTTTTTGATAAAATATTGTATACTACAAGCAAGAATTTTATGAAAGTGGTGAGAAATAATATATACTTATGGTTTTTGTTTTATAATTGAGATTGCTAATTCCTTGTGGCTTTACTTAGAGTAATTTGTTTTAGTTTTTAATTAACAAAGATTAAAGGACGGGAATCATTATGAAGAAATTTACCTTTTCAATTATTTTCACATTAATTTTTTATCAGATCTTGATTGGTCAATCTATGGTTCCGCGTATTGGATTTTCTTTAGGCAGCAATCTTTTATATGGTGATAATAATATTACAAATTCAAAAGTTGGTTATAACGGTTATGTTTACGGAAGTTATCCTATTACTAGAAAATTATCTATCCGGTTATTGACCGGATATGGTCAGTTAAAAATGGATGATGCTAAAAGCATAATCAATACCGATTTGATTAATGTTGAGATTGCTGGAAAATATAATTTTTTTAATTATGAATTATTCCGTCCATTTGTTTATTGTGGATTTGGTGCTTTAAGGTCTAAACAAAGTAATTTATCCAGTTGGTATTATGATGGTAAAATTTTAGGTGGTATTGGGGCTGATATAAAGATATCAAGACTATGGTCATTATCTTTATTATCTGGATATCATTATACAACAGAAGATGGTTTTGATGGAAATTATTCAGGAGGTTATTTTAGTAAAGATGGATATTTTAATTTTCAGATGGGATTAGATTACTCTTTGGACAAGTTATTTTTCAAGACAAAACATAAAATAAAGGCTAAGGATACTGCTTCTATAGAAACCCAATTAAAAACTGATTCTGTAAAAATTAGAGATTTAAAATATAAAATGCAGGAATATAATGAGAAGGTATTAAATCTTAATGAAGACGTAAAAAATTTGGCAAACCAGCTCTCAGAAAAGAGCCAATCACTTGAAAATAAAGATAGAAAAATTGAAGAGTTAGTACAAATTATTAAAACGAAAGATTCATTACTTACTATAGTATATGAAAAATTAAATCATACTAAAAAAGAAGAATCGTTAACTCAAACGACTCTAAAAGATACTAATTATATTTCTCCTAAAAAGATATATGAAGTTTATCAATCTGCATTAAATGAATTTAATAATGGAAGATATAAAAAAGCCTTACATCAATTAATTACTTTAAATAAGCAATTTCCGAATCATTGGCTGGCAAGTAACTTTGAATATTGGATAGGGGAATGCTATTTTGGATTAGAGGATTATCAGTCCGCATTAGCACATTTTAAAATGATAGAAATTTATAAAGAAGGTCAAAAACATGACGATGCTTTGCTTATGGCTGGTATCTGTTATATAAGGTTAGGAGAAAAAGAGAGGGCTTCTGAAGTTTTACATAACTTACTTTCTAAATATCCTAAAAGTGAGTATATTAATTTAGCTAAAAAATATCTGCAAGGTATAAAGGAATAGTAGTAAAACAAGGCGGTTTATTAGTAAATTTATGTGCTGAAAAACTGGCTGGGATATTAAGTCATTTACGCCCCAGAGATGAGAAGAAATTTTTGGAACGTCTCGAAAAAGAGGTACCTGATTTAGGTGAGCAGGTAAAACGCTACTATTTTTCATTTGAAGATATGACGAAGTTGCCACAGGATATATTAAGTGATGTATTGAAATTAGAAGATTTTATGGAGGCTGATTTTATAGAATAAATGCTTTTGTTAGATTAACAGTTTAAATGTTTTAGCCCCTTTTACTAGGGGCTAATTTTTATTGAAATATGTTGCATTGAATAAAATAGATTTGTTTTTGTAAAACTTAGTTTCAGGCACAGATGTGTCTTCTGATTAAAACAGATATCTGTACCGATTTCTGTACCGCGCCTCGAAGAGGTCCCTATGGGAAAGCTCCGCTTCGCAAATATATGAAGTTCTTTAAAAAAGATTTCCGATCATACGATTCGTAAGAAAGCGGAGCTTTCCAATGGGTCACAACGGACTCCTCTGGAGGACCTTTTCGAGACGGGGTATGATCGAAGACATCTCTTCGAGACAAATAAAACCCATATCTGAGGTTTTACTTGTTTTTACCTATTTGAATTTGTTTTTTAATAAGACTCTTTTAATTTTCCAACTATGAAAATATTAAATACTGTAGTAATAATCTTTGTTTTTTTTATTTCTATTTGTGCTGAAACACTCACATTCGAGACACAGGGAAAAAGAGCAAAGCAAGCGATTAATGAATTATACAACCTGAATTACATGGAGTCTAACAAACTATTCCAGGAAATTTTAGAAACCGAGCCTTTTCATCCATTAGCTCCGATGGGCGCTGTTGCTACAGAATGGCTTTATAACCAGCAAAGAGAAGGTTATGAAATTGGGAATAAGAAACTTTTAGATGAAATAGGTTCAGCTCTTAATATTTATAAAAGACAAATTATTATTCAGCCCGATAATGCAGAATTGCCATTTTATTATGGAACAACAATGGGATTAAAGTCCAGGATTCTATTAGCGGAAAAGAATTGGTTTGGTGTGCTAATAAGTGGTTACAATTGTATGAGGTATATTGAAAAATCAGAAAAATTGAACCCTGAATTCTGGGACGTCTATCTGCCATTAGGTGTTTTTAATTATTATATTGGTATGTCGGCTTCCTATATGAAAATAGCCTCTTGGATTATGAAAGAGTCCGGCTCTAAGGAGGAAGGTCTAAGGCAGATTACTTTATCGGCAAGAAATAATGGTTACGGACGATATGAGGCAAGGGGAATTTTAGCTTTCGTTTATCTTTATATGGAAGAAGATTATGCTGCGTCGCTGGAATTCTCAACAATGCTGGCGGATGAATTTCCTGCAAATCCATACTATCGCTTTTTAGCTGCAGAGGCTCTAATATCTTTGAAGCAATATAAAGAAGCAGATATGTGTATTGACAAAATCAGAAACCTTTTACCAACTTTAAAAGATAACATGATGAAAGAGTATATTTTAAAACTTCATCTTTTAGACGGTTCTATGGCACTTTATAAAAAAGACCTCATTACTGCAGAAAGAGAATTGAAAGCTGTCATTGATTCATATGATCTTGAAATGGATTGGCATCTTTCTTATGCTTATATGAGATTGGGAAATGTTTATGATTTAAAGGGACGGCGTGAGGAAGCAGTTAAATATTATGTTAAAGCGGTTAAGTTAAATAATAGGGCATCTGCGTGTAGATGGTCGAAAAGATATCTAAAGGAACCTTATTCAGATTGACCATTGATAATTGTTAATTCTTAATTGATAATTGGTAATTAGTCATTTTTTATTTTATGCACTTTAGATACTTTAGACACTTTTAATTGTCTATTGACTATTGCTTGCCCTGTCTCAAAGAGATCCCTCTGGGATAGGGAGCGAAGCGACCGTACAGGGACTATTGATTATTGACTATTGAATATCAACAATCAACAATTGACCATTGATGTTTGCAGTGATTTTTTAATTGTCTTGTTGAGAACTTGTAACTAATTTGACATTACTATGATTGTTACTGAAAGGAAGATAACACGGAAAGTATTTGCAGGGAATTTAACCATAGGTGGTGGTGCGCCGATAACTGTTCAGTCAATGACTACTTCTAAAACTCATGATCTAATCTCTATTTTACCTGAGATAGAGCGTCTTGAGGAGAGTGGTTGTCAAATTATTCGTGTAGCTGTACCGGATAAAGCTGCTGTAAAAGTTTTACCGGAAATTAAAAAACGTATGTCAGTCCCACTCGTTGCTGATATACATTTCAATTATAGGTTAGCGCTTGCTGCAATAGATTCCGGTGTTGATAAAATTAGAATAAATCCCGGAAATATTGGTGCAAAAGAGCGTGTTGAAGCTATCCTTCAAAAGGCAAAAGCGGCTAAAGTCCCGATACGAATCGGGGTGAATTCAGGCTCATTGGAAAAAGACCTTCTTGAAAAATATGGGTATCCAACACCAGAATCGATGGTAGAGAGTGCGAAAAAACATATTGATATGTGTTTAGAAAATAATTTTTATGATATCGTCGTTTCTCTTAAATCCAGTGATGTTTGTCTTATGATAGAGGCTAACAGGCTATTTTCTCAAGAATATGATTTTCCCCTTCATCTGGGAGTTACCGAAGCTGGACCCCCATGGCAGGGAACGATAAAATCATGTATTGGGATTGGGACTTTATTGTCTGAGGGAATAGGAGATACAATTCGTGTTTCTCTAACTGATGATCCCGTGCAAGAAGTTAGAACTGGGTTTGAAATACTAAAATCGTTGAGGCTTATAACAAGGGGAGTTAATATAATTTCTTGTCCGACTTGTGGCAGAATAGAGGTAGATTTGTTCAAAATCGTCAGGGAATTAGAAGCAAAAACGAAAGACATAAAAAAGAATGTAACAGTTGCTGTAATGGGCTGTGTGGTAAATGGGCCTGGTGAAGCACGTGAGGCAGATATTGGTATTGCTTGTGGAAAAGGTGAGGCACTGCTTTTCCGAAAAGGCAAAATAATAGAGAAAATCAAGGAATCGGAGGCTGTAGTTCGACTTTTAACCGAAATAAAGAATTATCCTGAAAAGATTTTTAGTCGGAATAACTCTGAAAACAGTGAGGAGAAAAGATAAAAATTCTAAAAGTGATTGCTGTAATATTTTTTATTAATGTACTTTTGTTCAGTCAAGGGCTTATACAGGATAAGGACTTTGATTATATGTCCTATGGACAGATGATTTATTGGAAAGCATTGAAATTGGATGAGAAGAAAGTTTTTCTCTATGCTTATTTATACAGGACAAATGAAATATTAAACCAGGTTAAGGAAAACAGAAAAATGAATCTTTGTTCTGAAGAATTTAAAAGTTCAGTTGCCGATCCTGTATTTAAGATATTCAGTGCTCTTGATGAAAAAAAGAAAGAAGATCTTGTTTACTGGATAGACACTTTTTACAAAAGTGATTTTAATAAGGAAAAAACATTTTATGGCGCGCTTGTTTACGCGTTTGAAAAGGTGAAAACTGGTAAAAAGTCGCTTTATGACACTTATAAGGATACTTATGAATAGGAATTAATTTATTTGTTATTTGCAGATAAGTTAATTCTCCTCTTGGATCATATTAGAATACCTTGAACTTATGGTAAACAGTTAATTTTATAAATGATTTCTCGAAATAAGGTTGAATGGAAATACCGTGTAGAACGTTGCTTTCTTTTATTGGCTGATAAAATTTTCACTCCTATGTCGTTAGAAGCACGTCATTGTATTGCGACTGTTATAGGAGCAATTTTTTACTATTTTATTCCAATCAGGAAAAAGCAAGTTATGGAGAATTTAAAAATTGCGTTTCCTGAATCCAATCCGGAGTGGCGTAGAAAGGTTGCATTCAGGAACTACATTTACTTTGCTAAAATCTTTTTTGACTTTTTCTCTGTTTATAAAATTTCCTCAGATCGTTTTAGTAAATCTGTTGTGTGTCTTAACAGTGAGATTATAGAAAAAGCAGTACAGCCTGGTAAGGGAGCGATAATCGTTACCTTTCATTTTGGAAATTGGGAAGCACTTGGTGAGTGGTTTGTCAGAAAAGGATATAATTTTGGTGCAATTGCTAGAAAATTAAAGAATCCTGCTGCAGAAAAGATTGTTTCTGAAACTCGTGGAAGGCATGGAATGTGCTTATTTTCTATGAAAGAATCCTCTGCAACAATCCTGAAATTTCTGAGGGGTAATGGTATCTTAGGTGATGTTGCTGATCAGGATGCAGGGAGAAGGGGAATATTTATAAAATATTTTAATCGCTTGTCTTCGACTTTCCGTGGACCTGCAGTATTTGCGCTTCGCCAGAAATGTCCTTTAGTTGCCGGAACATGTTTATTGAAAAAAAATGGTAAATATATGATACATTTTAAGGACATTTCGACTTCAGTTCCGAAAGACATTATGAAAACACCAGCTGAATATCTTACGCAGTATTATACGAACTACTTTGAAAAGAAAATAAGGGAATATCCAGAGCAGTATTTCTGGTTTCACCGGCTATGGAAAACTAAACCGCCTGAGGAATATAAACGTGAAGTAATGCGGAAAAGCGATGGAGAAGAAATTTGATGTTATATATTCCAAAGGAGTTTTTATCCTTTTCTAAGGGGGTGTGATAAAATGACCTTTAGGGGGTTTGTCGATCCATAGGATTCCGCTGGAAAGACATCCCTGGGAAGAAGGAAATAAAATGGATTTTTGTATTATTCTATGTTCAATCGCCATACGGGTCTCCGAAAAAATATTATGAATATAATTCTGTAAATTGTAATTAGTTTTTTCTTACACCCTGAACATTATTAATATTGTAAATTCATAAATAACACAATGATAATTCACCATGAATGACAACTTTATTCTATCACACCCCCTAAACTGTAAAAATTATGACCGAAATTATTTCAATTAATTCGATTACTGAAAGAGAAAAAGAGAAAGTTATTAATGCTCTGAAGTCAGGTGAGATAATTGCATACCCGACTGATACAATTTATGGTCTTGGAGTGGATGTATATAATTCTTGTGCTGTGCAGAAGCTTATTGAATTAAAAGGAAGAGATTATCAAAAGCCAATTAGTATTTTATACCCTGATGTTTACCTGGCATTGAGGGATTTTGGTAATCTTAATTCTTATCAAAGGGAATTTGTAAAAAGACTTTTACCAGGGCAGGTAACATTAATTTTACCAATTAGTGATAAAAATCAATTCCCTTCGGAATTCGTAAAAGGTGGTTATATAGGGATAAGAGTCATAAAGCTTGATGCTATAAATAAAATTTTAAGTAAATATCCTAATCCAATATCTACTACAAGTGTAAATCCGTCTGGTAAACCTCCGGCGACTAATTTGCAAGAAATACTATCCTATTTCGATGATCATATTTCAATTATTCTGGACAATGGACCCTCAAAAGTATTATCTTCCACTGTGATTAAAGTTTGTGATTCGAGATATGAGATTTTACGACAGGGAATTGTAACTTTTGAACAAATAGAAGAGAAAGTATCGACTCGATGAAAATTTATTTACGAATGATGAAATTTATATTACCCTACTGGAAGGTGTTAATATGTGGAGTATTAGCATCACTTTTGTATGTAGTATTTAATAGCAGTTCAGCATGGCTAACAGCTTCATTTGTAAATGTGATTTTCCCCAAAAAGATAGAGCAGTCGATACAGACAGAATTGTCTATTCCTGAAACGGCTCAAAATATGAGCGCAAATGATAAACTAAAAGGTTTGACAAGGAAATTGATTATTAAAGATAGCCCTCTTGAAACTTTAAAAACCCTATGTATAATAATCTTCATTACTTTTTTTCTTAAAAATGTATTTTTCTATTTGAAAGGAATTTTACTCGGATATATACAGTTAAGACTCATTACAGACTTGCGAAATAAATTGTATTCTCATCTTCATAGGCTCTCTTTCTCCTTTTTCGATAGAAAAAGGTCCGGAGAAATTTCATCCATTATTCTAAATGATGTTGAAGTAATGCGTCGCTCATTTGCAGTTAGTTTTAATAAATTATTAGTTGAGCCGATAAATATTTTAACATTTGTTGTGATACTATTTATTATTTCCTGGCAATTGACTTTATTGGCAATTGTTATTTTACCGGTTACAGGATTTATCATAACAAAAATAGGGCAGAGTATAAGGAGGAAATCTATAAGGACATCCAGACAAATTGCAGGGATAATGTCTATTCTCAGTGAGACTTTGTATGGAATACGCGTTGTCAAAGCATTTGCAATGGAGAAGTTTGAAAAAAACAGGTTTTTTCATGAAACCCATAAATATTTTCGTCTGCTTTTTAGAAGGACAAAATTAAGGACAGTATCCCCGCCGGTAAATGAGACTTTTGGCGTTTTAATTGGTGTATTTCTTCTCTATTATGGTGGTGCTCAGGTATTATCTGGAACGGGCATTGAATCTGAAGATTTTATCAGGTTCGTAATTATGCTCTTTGCGATTATGCAGCCGATAAAGAGCCTGAATAACGTTAATGTGGATATTCAACAGGGGATTGCTTCAGCCACGAGAGTGTTTTCAATTCTTGATGAAGAACCTGATATTATTGAAAAGCAAAATGCGATAAAGTTGACAGGATTTAAAGATAAGATAGAATATGAACACGTCTCATTTCATTATGATACTTCTGAGGATAATATTTTATCAGATGTTAATTTCGAAATAAAAAAAGGTGAGGTCGTTGCCATTGTAGGGCACAGCGGCGCAGGTAAATCAACGCTTGTTGATCTTTTACCTCGATTCTATGATCTGAAAGGAGGAAGTATAAAAATTGATGGCATAGATATCAGGGATGTAACATTTGAGTCACTTCGCTCTCTGATGGGAGTTGTTACTCAGGAAACAATCCTTTTTAATGATACTATTTTTAATAATATTGCTTATGGAATGGAAGATGCTGATCCGGAACGTGTCAAAGCAGCAGCAAATGCTGCAAATGCTCTGGAATTTATAAATGATTTTCCTGAAAAATTTCAGACAAAAATTGGAGAAAAGGGGACAAGACTTTCCGGTGGTCAGCGACAACGACTGGCTATTGCGAGAGCTCTTTTAAAAAATCCACCGATACTTATATTGGATGAAGCGACGTCATCTTTAGATTCGGAATCTGAACAAAAAGTGCAGATGGCAATAGATAGGTTAATGAAAGATAGGACAGTATTGGTCATTGCCCATCGTTTAACGACTATCCAGAATGCAGATAAGATCGTCGTTCTTGAAAACGGAGAGATTGTAGAGAGCGGAACACATTTAGAGCTGCTGAAAAAGAATGGCATATATAAATACCTTTACTATGCCCAATTTAATTCCGTTTTGAATTAATTTCGGTCCTTGCAATAGGCTCTTAAGGTCTCAATAATTATTTGGAAATTCGATTATATCAAGTAAATTTATGCAGATGATTTTTCTTTAATTTAAGCTAATTTCCATAGTAGATACAATATTAACCCTACAACGTCATTTAGGAAATCAGGCAAATGCCTGATATAGTACCAACTTGCAATTGCAAATACTACATTTGGTACATTAAATTTTTCGGAGAACCGTCTAGGGAAAGTTACATAGTAGCGTTAATTTAGCACAGAGTAAAAATAAAATCAGATAAATGATATAACATAATATTTTAAAGTCTATATACAAAATCACATTAGAAAAAGGAGTTTAATAAGATGGTAACTAAAATTGATAATCCCTCAGAAAAACTTGGAGTATTGATTCCAGGACTTGGTGCTGTAAGCACAACATTCATCGCCGGTGTTGAATTAATTAGAAGGGGACTTTCTAAACCAATTGGAAGCTTAACACAGATGGGAACTATTCGATTAGGTAAAAGAACAGAAAACAGAGTTCCGCTTATAAAAGATTTTGTACCGCTTACTGATATTAACAATCTTGTCTTTGGCGGCTGGGATATTTTCGAGGATTCTGTATACGATGCAGCAAAAAATGCAGCAGTACTATCAGATGAACATATTGAATCAGTAAAGGATTTTTTAATAAAAATAAAACCTATGAAGGCAGTCTTTGATCCATATTATGTTAAAAAACTTAATGGTACAAATGTCAAAAAAGGCAGAACAAAACTTGAACTTGCTCAAATGCTAATGGATGATATAGAAAATTTCAAAATATCCAATGGCTTAAATGACTTAGTGATGATATGGTGTGCATCGACAGAAATATATATTGAAAAAAAAACCGTTCATCAATCCATCAAGGCATTTGAGAAAGGTTTAAAAGAAAATGACCAGGACATTGCACCAAGCATGATTTACGCCTATGCTGCTTTAAAGAATGGAATTCCATTTCTAAATGGTTCTCCAAATTTGACAGTTGATATGCCAGCAATGTGGGAATTGGCAAATGTTAATAACGTTCCAATTGCAGGAAAAGACTTTAAAACCGGTCAGACTTTAATGAAAACAATTATTTCGCCTGGGCTAAAAGCTCGCCTTCTTGGAATAAATGGGTGGTTTTCTACAAATATACTCGGTAATCGTGACGGAGAGGTATTAGATGACTCCGAATCCTTTAAAACAAAAGAGGTAAGCAAACTTGGCGTTTTGGATTATATATTACAGCCTGATAAATATCCCGATCTCTATAAAGACATCTATCATAAAGTTCGTATAAATTACTATCCACCACGAGGTGATAACAAAGAGGGCTGGGATAATATCGATATTTTCGGTTGGCTCGGCTATCCAATGCAGTTAAAGATCGATTTCCTGTGCAAAGATAGCATTCTCGCTGCACCACTCGTTCTTGATCTTGTACTCTTTATTGACTTAGCAAGAAGAGCAGGAATGAAAGGAATTCAGGAATGGCTCTCTTTCTATTTTAAAAGTCCTATGTGCCTCCCAACCCTATATCCTGAGCATGATCTCTTTATACAATTGACTAAACTGAAAAATACATTGCGTTATTTGAGAGGCGAAGATATGATTACGCATCTTGGTATGAATTATTATGAGGAAAATAAGGCTGAATCAGAGTAAAATATTATCTGGTTACGAAGGATACTAATTATCAAGATTTTTATTCATGAAAATTCAAGTATATAGTTGAAAAAGGGCAATTTATCTCGGGAAAATCATAAAAAATTAAGTCTAAAAGCACGAATATTTTCGTGCTTATTGAGTGTTGGTCCGATATATCATTTTGTGAAGTGGACAAAATATTATTCCCTTGAGATGAGAAAGTTTTAGCCCACCCTATCTCCTCGAAGTTTATATCTTCGTATTCTGGTGGAAAATAATTTTAAAAAGAAAGTATGAAAGTAGTAATTATCGCAGCTGGCTGTGGAAGTCGCCTTGAAAAAATGCACAAAGGCATGCCTAAAACACTTATTGAAATTAATGGCAAACGTTTGATTGATGATATAATTAGTAAAATCCGAGTTTGCGGAATAAATGCGATTATTATTATTACTGGTTATAAGAGGAAAATGCTTGTATCAGCACTTAATGATTATAAAAAAGATGAATTGCAGATTACTTTTGTCTATAATCCCAATTGGAAAAAGGCAAATGGTATTTCAGTACTTTGTGCAAAAGATTATATTTCTGAAGATGAACAATTTATCCTGCTTATGAGTGACCACATTTTTGAGAAAGAAATTCTAAATCAGACTGTGAAAACTAAAATTGGGAAAGATGAAGCACTTCTGGCACTGGATTTTAAGATTAGCAAAATCCCTGATCTTGATGATGGAATGAAAATCCAATGTACAAAAACTGATGAAACAATCTACTCTATCCAAAAATTCGGGAAAAAACTGAACTCCTACAATGCAATTGACTGTGGAATTTTTAAGTTTAATTATAATTTCTTTTCTATACTTGAGGAATCTATTAAAAATAACAAATGCTCCCTCTCCGACGCCTGCAATATTTTAGCACAAAAAAATAAAATAAAAGGACTTGATATAAAAGATAATCTGTGGCTTGATGTTGATACACCTGAGATTCTAAATTCTCATGATGTAATCAGTAAAATTATTTAGTCCTATATCCAAATAAATTTCATCTATCAGCAAATTGGGAAAATAAACTATTGTTAAACTAAATGGTCATCTGGAGTAAAGTTTGTCAAAACACAAAAAAATATTAATAGTTAATGATCATGCCGCAAATATGGGTATTGGTAAATATACCTTTCAACTCTATGAAAAACTTTGTCAAGAAGAAAGCGATAAGTTTTCATTTCATTTGCTTATGCAAAATATGAGAAAAAATTATTCACCTTCTACACCAAATACCACTGTCCAGCATCGACTATTGAGCCCTAAAAGGTCAGGCTTTAGTAAAAAATATGATCTGATGGCTTATTATTATTTCCCCCAAAAAATACCACAAGGATTTTCTTTGTATCATATTTCCAGTCAAATGATGGGGAAAAGTGTTCAATATGTTTCTCCAGCTGTAGTAACATGTCATGATATTATTCCCTTTAAACGTAAGTCTAGCCACTCTTTTATATCTCAACATTTACGACGAAAAAGTCTTAAGGCAATTACCAGAGCAAAATATATCATATTTAATTCTAATTATACGAAAAAGGAGTTTTTGAATCATTTTAATTATAATGTAGAAAAAACAGCCGTTATTCATCTTGGTGTAAGTAATATTTTTCAACCACGAGATAAATTCCAGATCAGAAAGAAACTTAATCTGCCATTGAACCGTCCAATTGTATTGCATGTTGGCTCAGAAGAGCATAGAAAAAACGTTAAAACTATAATTTATTCTATAAACAAAATAAAGAGACAGATGCCGGATATTCTTTTTATAAGACTCGGAAGGCAAAGAAAACAGTCCCGCAGGTTAATCGAAAAGTTAGATTTAAAGGAAAATGTATTTTATGTTAAACGAAATCAACCAGAAGAGAGAGTAGCAGAATTTTACAATGCCGCTGATGTATTTGCATTTCCATCAACTTATGAAGGTTTTGGACTTCCGGTTTTAGAAGCGTTAAAATCTGGCTGTCCCGTTGTTGCAAGTAGCGCATCATCTATTCCTGAAATTACTGGTGACGCAGCTATTTTACATAATCCCTTAGATGTAGAAGCTTTTGCTACAAGTATTGAAACAATTATTAATAACAAAAATATAAGTGGGGAATACGCAAAGAAAGGCATTGAACAATCAAAATATTTTAGCTGGGAGATTACAGCAAAAAAAACTATACAAATATATAAACGTATTCTTGAAATTTAGAATAGATGAGATTTGAAATAAATTTCCGTATAGTTCAAAAATAAATCACAATGAATTAATACTTTTTCCAGGGAAAAGTGAAAATATTACAACGAAGGAAACGATAAAGTGAAAAACGTTTCCAATATTTTAGTTCTAATTCTAAAACGTGTAGGGGAAATACTGGTAACTACTCCTGCTATTCGATCTCTCCGTAAAGCTTACCCAAATGCTAAAATTACAGTCGTTATAGACAAGGACTATGAGGATGTTCTTTCAGGTAATCCTAATATAGATAAATTGTTTTTACTATACTCAAATGGTTCTATAAAAAACCTTTTAAAAAGTGCGCTTATTCTACGAAGTGAAAAGTATGATATAACAATTGATTTCCTTGCTAATCCAAGAAGTGCCTTTATTACCATGCTTGTTAGGTCTCCCATAAGGATTGGTTTAAAAAAACGAATTAGAAGAATTGCTTATAATTATGTCATTCGGCCTTTCCCTGATGTTACTTCATATATTGCTGGTTATAGGTTAAATGCACTCAGGCTGTTAAATAAAAAAACAGATGGAACTTTTACTGATTTTTTTATAACTGAACAAGCAGAACAGGTTGGAAAAGAGATTCTTATTAAAAATGGTATCCGTGAAGATGATATATTCATAACTATTTCTCCGGTGAGTTTACAAAAATACAAATTATGGTCCTTTGAAAATTATGCAAAAGTTGCGGATTATATATTAGAAAAACATAGCTACAAAGTAGTCCTTGTTTGTGGGCCTGCTGAATTTAACTTTCTTGAAAAAGTAAAATCTTATATGAAGTATCAACCAGCAGCAATGATTGATTTCAATCAACTAAAAGTTTTTGGATATGTTCTGAAACGATCCATATTACATTTAAGTAATGATGGGGGAATAAAGCATCTTGCATCAGCTGTTAGAACTCCAACCATAACTATATTTGGTCACGTGAATGCAAAAAGATGGAATGAAGAAAATGATCCATTGCATATTGCATTATGTAAGAATATTGATTGTAGAAAATTCAGATGTTATAGAAATTGCAAATATAATTTTAGTTGTCTCAACTTAATTGAGTTTCAAGATGTAAAACGTTCCATCGATCTATTACTTAATAAAATAGTAAAAGTATAAGGATTTACTCTTGAATATTTATTTTTATGCCAACCAGATTTACCAATTTTCGTATGCACTACCAATTTATCAAAAGGTAGGTGGAACATTCATTGTTAGAAAGTTAAAAAAAATACTATCCTTCAAAAAACGTTTAAGAAATGCCAATATTTTCCCAAATGTAAAAACATTTTTAAATACTCCACCGATAGTAAAACTCGATATAAAAAATCTTTATGATTTAGAGGGAATAATCATTTCTCACTCAAATACCCGAATTAATTGCGATCATCAAAAATGTAAAACAATTTTCGTTGGACATGGGACAGGTGATAAAAAATATGGTAAAAATGCAAAAATACTTGAAAGCTATGATTATCACTTTATTTCAGGGCCCAAGCATTTGGAAAAATTACGAGATGTAGAATTAAATATACCTGAAGAAAAATTATTCAAAATCGGAAACTTGCGCTTTGATGATTATGTGAATAACAAAATCGATAGAGAAAAAGTGCTTGATAATCTCGGTGTTATTGATAGAACCAGAAAAAACGTTTTATATGCACCAACATGGAAATGGGGAAAGGGTACTTTACATAAATATGTCTATGAATTTTGTAGGATATTGACGAAAGATTTTAACCTCATTGTACGTCCACATTATTTTGATTCAAGATATATTCCTTATCTCAAAATGTGGGCAAAACTACATGGAATAAAGCATGTATATTTTTCAAATCCATCAAGGCTTCTGACTAATGATACAATGCACGATTTTATGGCATCAGACATAATGATCAGCGATACATCTTCAATTTTATATGAATACTTGATTACAGGAAAACCAATCATTGTTGCAAAAAATAATTATAAAGAATTACATAAAATGCCTGATGAGATGAACATAATGAAGTATGCAGGAATCTATGATGGTTCTCAAGATATTTTGAAAATGGTAAAAGAAAATCTTTTAAATCAACCATATAAAAACGATTATAAAAAAATGCTAAACAGTTGTTTCTATTATAATGATGGCAAGTCCGTAGAACGTGCTGTGAATCTTCTTAAATCAATTTCTAACGAATGAAAAACATTTAATTTCTATCAACTTTAGAATTACATTTAACTAAATAAATGGATTGACAATATGAAAGCAGTTATTCTTGCCGCTGGCTCTGCCAGGCGACTTTCACCACTTACTGATAATAAGCACAAATCTTTGCTTGAAATTAGGAGTAAGCCCATTTTAGAGTATCAATTGGATGCACTTGATCACTATGGGGTTAATAATGTTTTGATAGTAGTTGGCTTCTTAAAGGAGCAGATAATTGGGCGCTATGGCGATAGTTACAAAAATTTAAAAATTCAGTACATAGACAATCCCGACCATGCAACAACTAATACGGTTTATTCACTCTGGCTTGCCAGAGAATATTTTAAAAACGAAGATTTTCTCTACTTCAATGCGGATGTGCTTTTTCACCATTCTTTGGTTGGTAGATTGTTAAAATCTGAAAAGGAATCTACTCTTGGAGTAGAAATTAAAAAGTGTGGAGAAGAAGAGGTTAAGGTGATTCCTGATGAAGATCAAAGAGTGATTCGTATCGGGAAAAAGATAGACCCAAATAAAAGCATCGGTGAGTTTGTTGGCATTGGAAAATTTGGTGCTTCCCTGACTGAGGATTTTATTGCAAGTCTGAAATCCGTAATAGATAATGGCGATCAGATGTCATTTTTTGAAAAAGCTGTTGACTTAATTCTTGCTAAACATAAAATATATTACGAGGACATTACCGAAATACCGGTAATAGAAATAGACTTTCCTGAGGATTTGGAAAAGGCTAAGAATGTACTACTACCCAAAATTTTGTCTTTTGTAGATGTATGATATCTAGAACTAATTCGAAGAGAGTAGGAAGTCCGCTGAAGCGTACTGTAATTTTAGTAGGGAGCTTCTTTGTCCCCAAACTGAAGTTTGGGGCTAATATTAATATAAATATAAGAATAACCCCATGCTTTAGCATGGGGAAAGAAAAACCCAAACCTACATAGTCTGCTTTAGCAGACTTTTCGAATGAGGTCTATATATTAGATACTCATATAATTGGATGCCGGAGGCTGTGTAAATTGTCAATTAACAATCGCCAATTATCAATTCTGTTTAATATCCATCACCTTTATTATCTTCCTCAATTTCTACCAGTAGCAAAGGTTATGGAGAAGGATGGTTCTTTTGATGTCTGGTATTCTGCCTATATAGACAGAAAGCGGACGGATTATAGTTTGGTTAAAAAAGTAATTGGTGAGTATAATGGGCAATTCATTAATGCAGAGAGTGAGACAGAACGCCGCAGAAAAATTCTTGATATAAATTTTGATGTAACTTTTTTTGGAAAGAGCTCACATGCGGAAAAGTATTGTTCTAAAGGTACACTGGCAGTGTTGCTCTATCATGGAATTGGTGTGAAATCCTGCTATTATACTGATTATAATCCGAGGATTGATATTAGATATGTAGAGAGTAAATATCGGTTGGATAGCTTAGAAAAGAAGAATATCAATACCGAACTGATAGTTACAGGTTTTCCAAAACTCGATCTACTGTTAGAAGATTTCGATGAAGGTAAGATATTAAAGAAATTGTCAATAGATACTTCAAAGCCAATAGTTTTATATGCACCCACATTTTATCCGAGTTCTATAGAAGTATTTGGAGAAAGAATAGCAGAACTGACTGAAGATATTAATCTAATAGTTAAACTTCACCATTTTTCATGGGTTTTAAAAAAGTATCGCCATCAAAGAGAGATGTTTCTCAAACTAAATGAACGTTATTCTCATATTAAACTTTTACCAGTAGAAGAGTTCAATATTATTCCGTTTTTTAAAATTTCAGATGTTTTACTGTCAGAGGCTTCCTCCACAGTTTTTGAATATCTTGCGACGGGCAAGCCCTCGATTGTTTGTGATTTTTATCATCTCAGGAGGAAACATAAGATATTCTTTAAGAAATTTCAGAAGAGCCGAATGGATACGGAGATTACGAAGTATCTGGATTTTGCATATCGTTTACAAGATCCGGATGAATTACCGTTAACAATTGAAAAATCATTATCTAAAAGAAAACAAAATTCCCAGTTATTGGAAAAAAGAAAGGAGCTTTTTCTTGGGGCTACTGATGGTAAAGCTTCTAAACGTGTTGTAGAAGACATAAAAAAAAGAAAGAATCTGTAGGAATATCATAAATTGCCGGAGTTAAAGAAGAAATATCTACATTTTATTACAAAGCCTTACTCTATTAATATAATCAGACCATTATTATACGAGATCAGGAAAAGTAAACGCGGTGAATCTTTAGTTTTTATTACTAAAAAGGTAGAGCAGTATATTGATTCTGATCTGCCTTATACTATGTCAATTGAAGAAGTGATCTCATTCAATCCTGATGTGGTTTTTGTTCCCGGAAATGTACTACATGACAAGATTCCCGGCTTGAAGGTTCAAATTTTTCACGGTCTTTGCGAGGAAAAGGGCGGACATTATAAAATAACAGGATTTTTTGATCTTTATTGTACAAGTGGTCCTCTTATAACTAATAGGTTTAAAGAACTGGCTAAAAAGAAAAGGCATTTCCATGTAGTAGAGACAGGCTGGCCTAAAATTGATTTATTGTTAAAACCATTTGATCGCGAAAAGATATGCAAAAGTCTTAATATTGATCCAGCAAAAAGGATAATTCTTTATGCACCGACTTTTAGTCCGAAGTTTAAATCGTCGGAGAAAATATTACCTATTCTTGAAGATTTACCGAAAGATGATGAGCTGTGGATAGTCAAATTCCATGATCTTATGAAAGCAAAAGATATAGAACGTTTTTCCAAACTTCAGAGTGATTCGCTTCTGTTGTATTCCAATCCCGATAATATTCCATTATTACAAATTGCAGATGTTTTGATTTCTGATACCTCTTCAGTCGTTTACGAATTTATGCTTCTGGATAAGCCTGTTATTACTATCGATTCAAAAGTCCGTTTGAAAAAGGGTATAAATATTACCAAAGCCGGGCAACTTCGACCTGCTGTTGATAGGTCTCTCGCTAATCCAGAGGAATATTGTTTAGGTAGAAAAAGGGTTTTGAATCAGATTCATCCTTATAGGGATACGCAGAATAGCAGACGTGTTTTAGATGCAGTTGATGAAGTGCTGAATTCAAAGGTTATGAAGGATTTAAAGGAAAAGCCGCTGAATCTATATAGAAAATATAATGTGCGTAGAAAATTTGGTCATTGGATATGAGGGATCGTGATATATAAATCATTACAGGGCGAGAAATTAAGTAAAGAACAAATTGACAGATTGTGCAATAAAGGTTGGATTTTAGAGAGAGCATTTCATGTTTATAAAAACAAGACTAATCTTGTTGCTGCGTTGGAATTGAATTTTAACGGCAAAATAAAGAAGGTTGTCGTAAAGAACTTCGGATGGCGTAATACAATTTCCCGCATATTGAGCCCGGTTATGAGATCAAGAGCGAAGAAATCCTGGGATGCATCACATTGGTTATTAGATGCAGGAATATTTGTGCCAAAGCCCATATCCGTTTACACTGAAAGGGTATTTGGGTTTATTAAAAAGAACTTTCTCCTGAGTGAATACATTTCTGATTATCATTCTGCACGCCAAATACTGCGAGATGTGACATTCGATACTGAATTAAAAGAGAATGTTGTTAAAATTATTGCTGAAATTGTTTTGAGTTTACATTCAGCAAATCTTTTGCATAATGATTTAACATTGGGAAACTTTCTTGTCGGAGATATTGATTACGCTGAAATCTATTTAATTGATTTGAATCGCCTTACTCATAATTGGCGGTTAACCCCTAAAATGAAGATGTATGATATTTCAAAAATGAATTTATGCAAATGCAATTTGGAACAAGTACATGAAAATTGTATGTGGCTATTGTTTTTAAGGAACTATGGTCCGGATAACTACGATAATAACATTATGATTCTCAAGAAAGCGATTGCAAGAAACAGACTACGTAAGCAGGTAAAGTCATTGCGTAAAAATAAAAGATAGAAATTGAATAACTGTTTTCGATATAAAAAAATGCTTTACAGGATTTTCATACTGCTTCCTGTTTGTGTTTTTTCAATTCATGCACAATCGCAAAGCAGATTGCCTTTTCAGGTAGGAGAAGAAATTACTTACTCGGTCTGGTTTAATTTTATTAAAGCCGGTCAGTCAACAATGACCACTGTTTGTATCGATACCATTGATGGTGATCCAACCTTTTATACGGTATTGAAGACTCAGTCTTTTTCAGTTCTAGATAAGGTTTATAAGGTCAGAGACCATATTGAGTCCTGGGTGGATGTTGATGGGTTGTTTTCGAGAAAGTTCAAAAAAAAGATACGAGAAGGTTTTTATAAGAAAAAATATTCTGTTCGTTTTGATTATGATGACTCACTTGCTTATTCCTCTTCTGACACAATTCCGATATCATTGCCTGTTCACGATGCTCTTTCAATTATTTATTATATGCGTGCTGAAAGTCTTTGGGTTGGGCGGGTATTCAATCTTAATAATTTTGATAACAATAAATTTAAACCATATAAAGTAATTGTCCGCAAACTTGAAAAAATCAAAGTCCCGGCAGGTAAGTTTGAATGTTTTGTATTAGAGCCTTATGCAGAAAAGGGGAATTTATTTAAGTATAAAGGTCAGCTTACAATATATTTGAGTAACGATGTCCGGCGCTTGCCTGTTAAAGTTGAAAGCGAAGCGACAATAGGTTCAATGATAATGAAAATTGAATCGTATAAATATAAATGATGGTTTCGTAAAAAGAGATAAATATGTCATTCTTGAACGAAGTGAAGAATCTCCATTGTATTGTTTGCAAAGGAGTTAGAGATTCTTCGTTATCACTCAGAATGACATCCACGGTGACTTTTTACGAAACTATCATAAATGAGTGAAATTAAAATTTTAACAAAACGAAAACAGGAGTAGTGAAATGAACAAAAATGTATCGATAAGTCCCTCAGGTGAAATTTTTTCTTTGCCTGGTGAAGCGGATTATGAGAAGGAAAACAAAAAACTGAAAGAGGTTGTTGAGAGTCAACGTGCTTTGGGTAGAGAAATTGTAGTTGTGATGGGAGTTGGCTTTGTAGGTGTTGTAATGGCGGCTATTGTTGCAGATACTGAAGAAGAAACTGGTAATTCAGCGAAATTTGTCATTGGAATGCAGCGTCCAAGTGTGAGAAGTTATTGGAAAATACCACTTATCAATCGAGGTGAATCTCCCGTCAAAGCAGAAGACCCGGAAGTCAATCCGATGATAAAAAGGTGCGTACTTGATAAAAAAACTTTTATAGCTACATTTTCTTACGAAGCACTTTCGTATGCTGATGTCGTTGTAGTAGATGTTCAATGCGATTATTTGAAAAACGAGCTGGGTAATGTACGGAGTGGTGAAGCAGATATCGCCGCTCTGGAAAAATCTCTTGAAATCATCGGAACACATATTCCAGCCGAAGCACTTGTTCTAATTGAAACTACCGTACCTCCTGGGACTACGGAAAATATTGCATATCCTACTATAAAGAAAATCTTTGTGGAAAGAGGAATCGAGACCGAACCATTGATTGCCCATAGTTATGAACGGGTAATGCCGGGTAAAAATTACGTTGCGAGTATAAGGGATTTCTGGAGAGTTTGCAGCGGAATCAATGAAGAGTCGAGAACTAAAGTTGTTAAGTTTTTAAACGAAGTCCTGAACACCGATAAATTTCCGCTGACAGTTCTCGATAGACCAATTGAATCGGAAACTGCAAAAATTGTTGAAAATTCCTATCGAGCAACAATTCTTGCTTTTCTGGATGAGTGGAGTTTATATGCTGAAAGAAATGGAGTTGATATTATAAAGGTGATTAATGCGATTAAAGTAAGACCAACTCACAGCAATATGATATTTCCTGGACCGGGAATCGGAGGGTATTGTTTGCCAAAGGACGGCGGACTTGGAGTTTGGGCTTATAAGCATATTTTAGGATTCGAGGATGATATTTTTAAATTCACACCAATGGCTATTGACATAAATGATACAAGAGGACTTCATGCGGCAGAACTTGTGAGAGACGCCCTGAGAAATATGAACAGACATGTTGCTGCAGCGAAAATACTCGTTCTTGGCGCTGCCTACAGAGAGGATGTTGGTGATACACGCTATAGTGGTTCTGAGATATTGATCAGGAAATTAACGGAAATGGGAGCTGATATCAGAGTGCATGATCCCTATGTCAAACATTGGTATGAATTTAAAAACCAGGATATTCCGCCGGCATCCTATCACAGTAAGAAACAATTTTTCAGAAATCAGGATGAGCTTAGCAAACTTCAGATTGAAAATGACATGGGAAAAGCGATGCAAGGCGTTGATTGCGTCGTTTTAGCTGTTAGGCATAAAGATTATCTTGACCTTAAGCCGGAAACTGTCGTGAATACAATCGGCAAACTAGCGGCAATAGTTGATTGCTTTGGCATTCTTGACGATGAAAAAATACACCGATATTTTGAGCTTGGCTGCGAGGTCAAAGGATTAGGGCGAGGACATATTCAACGGATTAAAGATGCTGTTAGAAAAGAGAAGTGAATTCACAATGCCGAATCGTGATAAAATTTTCATGATTCTGATTTTATCAATATACAATCAAAAAAACCTTTTATTTTAAAAAAATAAAGATATATTAACTATAAGTTAAAGGGGTAGTGGAAATAGGTTGCTTAATTAGGTTCGGTACCATTTTGAAAAACTGAATTGGAGTTTTTATGAGATTGAAACCAAAATACTACACCAAATACCCTGAACTAATTATCCAATACAATAAAAATTGTCATATCTTAACCCTACTACGTCATTTAGTACTTTTGTATACAATATGCTGTTTGTATATGTTAATATTAACCAAACATATAGTGCTATATCTTATAAGTTACGTTGTAGGGTTAATCATTGACCAATATACCGTTAATGATTTCTTGACTTTAAATTCCCAACAGATAGTCTGTCAAAGTCCATTCATCAATAATACACAAAATATGACATCGAAAAGGAAAATTAATGGTTATAAACCCGGGTACTATAAAAGTTAAAATTATCCAGATTCAGTTTCCAAATAATCTTATGAACAGGTTTGATATTCCAAAATTTAGAGGATACCTGGCAAAACTTTATCCAAAATATACATTGCTCCACAACCATCTTGAAAACGGCAAATTCAGATACGGCTATCCACAGATTCAATTTAAGACGATAAAAAAAATCCCTACGATTATAGGAATATCAGAAGGACTTGAAATTCTTAAAATGGTTTTTATGGATGTAGAAGAATTAAATATCAACGGAAGACATCAAAAAATATGGGAAAAGTCTATAAAAGTGAGGGAAGAACCGTTCGGGCAAACTGATGAGTTTTTCCAGTATAGATTTCTTTCCCCCTGGATGGCATTAAAGGAAGAGAATTTTGAAACATACAAGCAGCTGAACTCAATTGAGAAACAAGTTTTCCTTAAACATCTTATCAGGGAGAATTTGAAAACCGTTTCCAAAGGATTTCAGTATCGTATTCCGGATATTGATTCGGTCAAGGTCGAAGGGTATTTCAAATCACGCACAATGAATTTTAAGAATGTAAAAATGCTCTGTTTTACAGGTGAATTTACAGTTAATTTCCTTATCCCCGATTACCTCGGCATTGGCAAGCAAGTAGCAAGAGGATATGGGATGGTGAGAAATTTTAAATCCAATAACGAAAGCATTTGGATAGTAAATAACTAAAATACATTGAAAGGCAAAAAAAATGAATAAGTTAAAATTATTAAAAGAATTAAAAGAGAAATTAGAGATAAAATTTCCAAGTTTAGAACGAATTATTTTGTTTGGTTCCCAGTTGAAAAGTGACAAATTAGTAAAATCAGACATTGATATTCTTTTAATTTTTAATAAAAATATTGATTGGCAGTTTGAAAGGAAAATCCTGGATGAAATCTACGAAATAGAGTTAGAACGAGATGTAGTTTTTGATGCTAAAATATTTTCAAAAAAATTAATTAATACCAG
>CAYTUQ010000017.1:0-63218 GCA_964441235.1 uncultured bacterium
AATATAGCAAAAAATATTATTAATGTAAAGATTTTATTGAAACTCTATACTAGTTTTACAATCAGAGCAAATAGTTTCCACATTTGTCAGCTGGTTTTTTAAAGCGATATTCTTAACCATTTGGACTGCAAGCGGATGGATGTCCAGTGCATAAACTTTTCCTGATTCGCCGACTAATTTTGCAATAGCGGTTGTATAACCACCAGGTCCACAACCATAATCGAGTACATGAGACCCCGGTTTTATTCCCACATCTTTTAAGATATTCAAGCGTGGATTAATTAAGTCTCGAAATTTGTAGAAGAAAGACATGAGTTTAAAATCAAGGTTGGATTTTGTTTTATCCATTATAGTTTCCTTCTAATTTTTATAAAAGATTTTGCGTATCAGGTTCTGTTTTACGAAGCAATAAAGGCGGTGATGAAATTTTATTTTCTCTGACGATCAGCAATCAACTGTCCATTAACTCCGACATTCTCAGGAGCATTTTCATGTATAAGTACGATTATATGCTCAATACCATATACTTCAGAAGTAGTATCGGTGAACCTTTTTACCAATTCTCTCTTCTTTTCTGTTTTTATCGGTGGACCTTCTACTATAATTGTTGGCATGTTCATTCACCTCCTTTCAATTTTATAAGTAATTCATCAAATAGCATTAATCAATAAGATATGTTATTAAAATATCGTTTAGGTTTATAGGAGGATTTGCATTATTTTTAATAGGATTTATCATTTGTTAGTGCCCGGGACTGGACTTCCTCGAAGAGGTCCAGACGGGAGAACCAGCACTTCACCATTTGTGCCCGAGGCGAGATTTGAACTCGCACCCCGGAAATCGGGACTAGGTCCTGAACCTAGCGTGTCTACCAATTCCACCACCCGGGCTTCAATTAACAATTAAATTTAAATACCACTTTTGTCTTCTCCAAGTTTTACTATTGCAAATTCTTTATAGTTGGCTTAATTTTTTCGTCGTGAAAAAGAATGAAGAACGAAATATTACAACCAACCGTAAAGCTTTTCATGACTACACGATACTTGAGAGGGTAGAAGCTGGTATTGAGCTTAGAGGAACCGAAGTAAAATCGCTTAGAGCCGGGCATGGAAGTTTAAAGGAAAGCTATGCTAAAATTGTAAATAGTGAAATTATTTTAATCAAAAGTCATATATCTAAATATAAATATGGTGGATTTGATAATCATGAACCTGAGCGAGATAGGAAACTTTTGCTTCATAAATCAGAAATTCGCAGATTAAAGCGTAATGTTAATATTAAAGGAGCAACTCTTATTCCGCTGAGAATGTATTTTAATAACAAAGGAAAAGTTAAAGTTGAACTTGGATTAGCAAAAGGTAAGCGTCAATATGATAAACGTGCCGCTCTTGCTGCCAAAGACGCTAAAAGAGAAATTGATAGATTAAGAAAGGGTAGATATTGATATGTTTCCTCCAATTAATGAACAGTTAGAAGTCATCAAAAGAGGTATCGAAGAGCTCATTTCTGAAGATGAATTAGTGAAGAAACTTAAGAGATCAGAAAAAACCGGCAAACCGCTTCGAGTAAAACAGGGATTTGATCCAACAGCACCGGATATTCATCTCGGACATACTGTTGGAATCAGAAAATTGCGACAATTCCAGGAACTTGGTCATAAAATTGTATTGATCATTGGAGACTATACCGGTATGGTAGGAGACCCAAGCGAGAAAAATGAAACTCGCCCCCGTCTTTCACATGAGAAAATAATGGAAAATGCCAGAACTTATGAGAATCAGTTTTTCAAAATTCTGGATAGAAATCTTACTGAAGTACGCTATAATGGCGAATGGTTTTCAAAGATGAAATTTGATGAGATTATGAACCTTGCCTCAAAATTTACAATTGCCAGAATTCTGGAAAGGGATGATTTTTCCAAACGCTATAAAGAAGAAAAACCGATAAGCTTGCATGAATTCTTTTATCCATTAATGCAGGGTTTTGATTCTGTTGCAATAGAAGCTGATGTTGAAATTGGGGCTACGGAACAGAAATTCAATCTATTAACTGCACGTCAAGTTCAGAAAGAGTATGGGATTGAACAACAGGTCATATTGACTCTTCCTGTGTTGGAAGGTTTGGATGGAAAGCAGAGAATGGCAAAAAGTCTCGGTAATTATGTTGGGATTGATGATCATCCTGATGAAATGTATGGTAAAATAATGTCAATTCCGGATAACCTGATTTTGAAATATTTTACACTAATTACCGATTATTCCCTTCAGCAGTTAAAAGATGTAGAAAAGCGATTGAGTGATCCTGATGTTAATCCGATGAACATAAAGAAGGAGTTAGCACGAACAGTAGTTGCAATGTATCATTCTCAAGGGGATGCATACTCTTCGGGAGAAACTTTTACACATGTTTTCAGCAAGAAAGAACTCCCTGAAGATATTAATGAGATTCATGTGGATAAGGGCGTAGAATCTCTTCTTTTGGTTAAACTTTTAGCTGATAATGGTATTGTTATATCAAATGGTGAAGGTCGCAGGTTAATCAAGCAGGGAGCTGTAAAAGTTGACGATGAAAAAATTTCGGATATAAATTATCAATTGAAACCTTCAAACAAATATATTGTGAAAGTGGGAAAGAGAAGATTCGTAAAATTTGTTACAAATTAACCCTACAACGTAACTAGTAAAATATAGCACTATATGTTAGGTTAACATTAACATACACAAACAACATATTGTATACAAAAGTACTAAATGACGTAGTAGGGTTAACATTGATATTTTTCGCAGTCTTACTTTTATTGATCTTTTTATAAAAGTCCAAACTAAATATAAATTTAGTGAACTGATAGAATAGCTACTAAATACTAATGGAGTACGAAGCTGATGCTTATTCTTCAAAATGTTACAAAAAATTTTAACAGGACAACAGCTGTTGATGATTTAAGTTTCGATGTACAAGGAGGTTCGATTTTTGGTCTTCTTGGGCCAAACGGTGCCGGGAAAACAACTACAATCCGCATGATTATGAATATTTTAAAACCTGATTCCGGTATAATTTCATTTAAAGGTGAACCGTTTAAGAGAGGTGATTATCATAAAATTGGATATTTACCTGAAGAACGAGGTTTATATCAAAAAATGAGACTCAAGGAGACTATAATATATCTGGGAAGATTAAAAGGCCTATCCGGAACTAATGCTGCCCAAAAAACTGATGAATTCCTGGAACGGTTTGAACTTACAGGCTATGCAAATAGAAAAATAGAGGAATTGTCGAAGGGTAACCAGCAGAAAGTTCAATTTATCGTTTCAATAATTCATGATCCTATTCTGCTTATACTGGATGAACCTTTTGCAGGTTTGGATCCGGTAAATCAATTGTTACTTAAGGAGATTATTGGGGAATTACAGGATAGAGGGGCAACGATCATATTTTCGACACATCAGATGGAGCAAGTAGAAAAACTTTGCAATGAAATTTGCCTGATTAGTAATGGTAAAAAAATCTTATATGGTAATTTAAGAGAGATTAAAAAAGAATATGGCACTCAGGTCGTTACTATTAAATTTGAAGGAGAGAAAGAAACATTAGAGGATTTAAAGTCTCTTAGAAATTTATGTTTAGAGGATAAAAGCCTTACGGGTGAAATACCTGAAGGGATGCTCTTGAATGATGTCCTTCTTGAAGTAATGAATCGTGTTTCCGTTACACATTTTCAGCTATTAGAACCTTCTCTTGAGCAAATCTTCATTGACCAGGTAAAGGGAGGAGATAGAGCATGAAGAATATTTTAACAGTTATGAGATGGGAATATTTGACTCGTATCCGGTCGAAGTGGTTTGTTATCTCTACGGTCATTATACCATTAATTATTATTGCCTCTATGTTTATACCTACGCTTATTATGACAGGTCCTGATACTGAGGCAAAAGTGATTGCTGTTGTTGATGGGACTTCGGATTTGGGCAATATTTTAGAAAGAGCACTGATAGAGAGATATAAACTGAAAGACGGTAGTCCCAAATATCAAGTTGTACTTTTACAAGGTGGTAATTTTAATTCCTTAAAAGAACAGGCTTCTGAGCTTCTTGATTCAGATGTTATTTTTTCTTATCTGGTAATTCCAGGGAATGTAATGGATTCCAATGAAGTCAGGTATTATGCCAGAAATCTGGGGAATTTTAAAGATCAGGAGCAAATTAATAGAGCGGTAAATAGAGTAATATCGAGACAACGAATGATTGCGGCTAATTTTGATCCAAAAGTCATCAACTTCTTGAGTCGTGAAGTAGATTTAAAAATGCTTGAAACTGGTAAGGGAGGTGAGGAAAAGGAGGGAAGTGAAATAATTTCTTACTTAACCCCCATTATTTTTGTATTGATGCTTTTTTTCGCAATTTTCATGTCGTCTCAAATTTTACTTAGAAGCGTTATCGAAGAGCGAACAAATAGATTATTAGAAATCCTTCTTTCTTCAATCACTCCAGGAGAACTTATGTCCGGTAAAATTATTGGCCTGGGATTACTTGGATTAACGCAGCTTGCTTTATATTTAATTGTTGGATATTTTGCATCTTCTTATAAAGGTATTCAAATTGTAACATCGTTAAATGTGATACTCTTTTTAATATATTTTGTTTTAGGATACTTATTATATGCCAGTATTTTTGCCTCGATAGGGACTATATTTAATTCTGAACATGAAGCTCAGCAGTTGTCTTCTTTTCTATCAATTATTTGTGTTATACCAATAATGTTATCTTCCTATGTTATTGCCAATCCACAATCAACTACTACAACTATATTGTCTTTTATACCAATTGTTACACCATTTTTTATGATTCTAAGGATAGGGATAGAAATGCCACCATTATGGGAATTATTTGGCACGATTGGTGTACTAATTCTATTTGTCTGGCTGACAATGTTAGCAGCAGGCAAAATTTTTAGAGTTGCTGTTTTAATTTATGGTAAACGTCCTACGCTTCCTGAAATTTGGCAGTGGGTTAAAGAATAGCAGTTTGTAATTAGTAATTTAAAAATATATTGTAGTGAAAATTGGATATCATTTTAAATCAAAGATTTGCTTTCGGTATAACTATATTTCAATTTGGATGTCTAAATGAATGTTTTATATTTCTGTAGATTGATTTTGAAAATTTCTAATTAGATAGGATCTTAAATGTTAGAACTCAGTGATACTAATTTTGACAATAATGTGATGAAATCAGATATTCCTGTTTTAGTTGATTTTTGGGCGACCTGGTGTATGCCTTGTTTGAAAGTTGCACCCATAGTAGAAGAACTTGCAAACGAGTACAGCGGAAAAATGAAGTTTGGAAAAATGAATGTTGAAAATCATCAGGCAGTTACACAGAGATTTGGTATTCGCAGTATTCCGACTCTGTTGATATTTAAAGACGGTAAGGTAGTTTCTCAAATCATCGGCACGCTGCCGAAAAAGAAATTGGAAGATAAAATCTTAGAAGTAATCTAAACTTCTTCACATTTTTGGAATAATTTTTAATACAATACGTAACTTGACACAAGTTCTGGAAATATTTTACCGATGGCATTTGATTTGCCTCATGAACTTGTGTTAAGTTCGCTTAGAAGCTTCTTATTCTACTTTAACTGCCTGAGCAGGTTCGCTCTCATTTTCGGCATTATCAAGAGCAGTGATGGTATAATACCAATCGTCATCAATTTCATTTGATTCTTCTGTATATTCGAACTGATCACCAGGGACAATGGCAAATATATTTTTTCCATTGCTTAGATCAATAGGTGATGATTTTGACCGATAGATTACAAAATGCTGTATTGTGTCGCTATAATTTTGGAAATTGGAAGGATTCCAGGTAAGTTTGATCCCCGTTTCACTTTTTTCTATAATAAAGTTTTCAGGTGCTGATGGCTGTATTGAATCCTTCCACGGGAATGCCGGTATAAGGGCAGGGTATTGAAATTTTGTTGATTTTAGTGATAACCATTTTTCATCATCGAAAGAACTTGCTGCGAAAAATACACAACCCGGCATTCCAATCATTCTTACATCGTCAATTTCTTCAAGAATTTCTTCCCATGGTAATGTATATACTCCTAAACCCGGTAGAACTGGTCTTTCGACACTAAATTTTTCCTTCCATCTTCTGATTGTAACAGGGAATTTATTTATTTCCCCATTTCTGCCGTAGTAAATCATAGGTATTATCATATCAATTTTACCAATTTCAGACCAGCGCCTTGCGTCTTGATATACAATATGGTAGCCGTTCCATCTGGAGCTATTATAATTTCCTATAACTGCTGCTGATACTTTAACCCATGGTTTTATAGAAATAATGCTATCGTATGCTTTTGCAATAAAAGCTGTCACCTGGTCACGTTGCCAGTCTTCCCAATCAATATTCAAGGGATTGCCTTGCTTAGAATGAAATCTTTTAACACTTATAGAATCGTGAGAGTAGCCAAGTGTTGGTGAGCCTTCCGGGTATCTAATATAGTCGAAATGGATACCGTCAATATTGTATTTGGATACTATGTCATCTACAACATTAACGATATAATCATGAACAGCCGGAATTCCGGTAGAAAAGGAAATGTAATGATTCTCTGCACGGGGCATTGGATTGCCTGTACTATCGCATACAACCCATTCAGGATGTGCAAGAATTGGTTGGAGAGGATTAGTTATGATTGGATCTTCCATACCGCGCCAAGCCGGAAAAGTATTAATCCAGGCATGAAGTTCTAATCCAAGTTTATGAGCAGTTTTAATTGCAAATTCAAGCGGGTCCCAACCAGGGTCTTTACCCAATGTCCCAGTTAGCATATTACTCCACGGTTCATAGTTCGATTTGTAAAATGCATCTCCATTACCTCTTATTTGGAAGAAGATTATGTTCAGATTTGCATTTTTGGCTTTGGTAAAGGTATCTGTAATATATTGCTTTAGGGTGTCAGGATCGTAAGTTTTTAAAGTTTGAGTATAATCAAATCTACTCATCCAAACACCCCGAACTTCTCGTGCAGGAATGATAGGTAACGTGAGTTTTAGAATTGTCTGAAGGGTATCTTCAATTATAGATTCAGTTGTAGGTTCTACAGTGGGTTGAATTTCTGGTTTTGTTGATGGTTCTGTTGTTGTTTCAATTATAGGAGTAGTACGAATACAGGAACTAAGTGAATTTAGAAATACAATGGAAATAATAGTAACTAAGTAGATTGTTATATATTTAACTTTAATACTTTTCAAAATATTATCCTCATTTTATTAAGTTTAAGATCATTTCTATATGTGGTTTCATTCTAATAAAATTTAATATAAACTTTTAGAAATACCTAACCTGGATAAACCCCGTAGAATAACTATCCCAATGATCGTTCAGCAGAATAAATAGCAATATTCAACGGGGTAAACCAGAATTTCAAATTTCAAATTTCAAAATGCAAATTCAAGATCGCCTTCTCTAATCTCAGCCTCCGAAAATAATTTGTGTCACAGATGTCTCTGAAAAAATTTGACATTTAATATTTGCAATTTGATATTTGATATAAAGTTGAAACACGTTTTTAGCGTCGAGAATTCCAAACTTTCATTGCATATTTGCTCCGAAGGAATCCCTATGGGACAGGTTAAACTGATTGACTTGCCGAATATTTAATGAATCAGTAAGTTTAAAACTGATTTTTAACTAATGAGAGAAAATATTTATGAAACCAATAAAGACTTTTACCGTTTCTCCCATTTTACCCCAGCGTCTTCAGCGTCTTCGTGATATTGCCGATAATTTATGGTGGAGTTGGGAATCTGATGCAAGGGAGCTTTTCCGGAGGTTAGATGCGGATTTATGGGAAGAAACAAGACATAATCCATTGCTTGTTTTAAGTCGTATCGACCAGAAGATTCTATATGAAAGAGAGCAGGATGACAGTTATGTTTATCAGTTGGAAAGGGTAGCGGAAAAATTTGATCAATACATGCAGAGGACACCCTGGTATAAAAAGAGAAATGGATTTGTACAGGACCTCAACGTGGCATATTTCTCTATGGAATATGGGATAACTGAATGTTTGCCAATTTATTCCGGCGGTCTTGGTGTTCTCTCTGGTGATCATCTTAAATCAGCGTCAGAACTGGGCATTCCTCTTACAGGTGTAGGGCTCTTATATCAAAAAGGTTATTTTCAACAAACATTAAACATTAATGGTTGGCAGGAAGAGAAATATCCTGTAAACGATTTCTACAATATGCCATTAACTCTTGTAGTTGATGAAGAGAACAATCCTGAACTTGTTAAGATTCCTTTTCCGGGTAGAACGGTTTATACGAGAATTTGGAAGGCAATGGTTGGAAGAGTTCCTCTTTACCTTCTTGATACTAATATTGCTGAAAATTTGCCAGAGGACAGGAAAATAACTGCTGAACTCTATGGTGGCGATGGAGAGGTAAGAATTCAACAAGAGATAGTTTTAGGAATAGGTGGATTTATAGTGCTTGACACAGTTGGAGTTTCAAAATTTATATGCCATATGAACGAAGGTCATTCAGCATTTTCTTCCCTGGAAAAAATAAGAAAGTTAGTCGTTCAGAATGGCTTATTTTTTTACGAAGCACTAGAAGTCGCTAAATCAAGTGCTGTTTTTACTACACATACACCTGTTAAAGCTGGAATTGATATTTTCCCATCTGAATTGATTAAAAAATATTTTGAAACGTATTGCAAGGAAGTATCAATAAGTATAGATGAGTTGCTGGCATTAGGAAGAAGGGATCCCGCAGATACTGAAGAGGACTTTTCAATGGCAATACTTGCAATGAAGTTATCTTATAAAACGAATGCAGTAAGCAAACTTCATAGAAAAGTTGCTTCTGAAATGTGGCAGTCACTTTGGCCAGACATTTTACCTCAAGAAATACCAATCGGAAATGTAACTAATGGGATTCATCATGGTTCCTGGGTTTCGAGGGAGACATCAGGTCTTTTTGATCGTTATCTTGGTCCAAAATGGCTGGCAGAGCCTGCTGATAAGTCTGTTTGGGAAAAAGTTGAAGATATTCCGGACGGTGAGCTTTGGAGAACTCATGAAAGACGACGGGAACGTCTCATAGCATTTGCCAGGAAAAAATTACAAGAACAATATAGTAATCTTGGAAAATCACAATCTGAAATAGAGCGGGCAAAAAGTATATTAAACAGTGAAGCACTTACTATAGGTTTTGCTCGAAGATTCGCATTATATAAGCGAGCTACTCTGATTTTGAATGACCCGGATAGATTAGCAAAATTATTAACAAATAAAGATTTTCCTGTTCAGATTATCTTTGCAGGCAAGGCGCATCCGAAAGATGAAGGGGGTAAAAAATTAATACGGCAGATCGTAAAGCTCGCTTCTGAAGAACCTTTTCGCCAGCATATTGTTTTTTTGGAAAACTACGATATGAATATTGCCAGATATTTGGTTCAGGGGTGTGATTTGTGGCTAAATACTCCCATAAGGGGTTTAGAAGCCTGTGGTACAAGTGGAATGAAAGCTATTGCCAATGGAGCTCTACATTTCAGTACTCTTGATGGATGGTGGGATGAAATTTATAAACCAGGCATTGGTTGGGCTATTGGAAAAAGGGAAGATTATGATGATCTCGATTATCGCAATGAACATGAAGCCAATGCTCTATATGAAGTCCTTGAAAAAGAGATTATCCCTACTTTTTATAGAAGAGATGATGCTTTACCGAGAGAATGGATTTCAATGATAAAGAGATCAATGGTTGGAATTTGCCCGATTTTTAATACTAATAGGATGCTTTCTGAATATACATCCGATTTCTATTATCCCTCAGCAGTGCGGGCAATCAAAATGGAAGAAAATGATTTTTCGATAGCGAGAGATTTGTCAGAATGGAAAAAGAGTATTAAAAAGCAATGGAATTCTATTCGCTTTTTGAACGTGGAATCAGGAACAACTGGTAGTATATCTATTAAAAGTTCAATAATTGTGAAAGCTGAAATATATCTTGGGAACATTTTGCCTGATGATGTGGATGTTCAGATATATTATGGGAAATTGGACAGTGATAGATTAATTAAAGATGGTGAATTAGTGTCAATGTCAGTTGAAGATAATCCAGATTCAAAGAAATATATTTATAAAAGTGAAATATCTTCATGGGAAAGTGGATTAAATGGTTTTACTATAAGAGTAATTCCCAAGCATGAAGCTTTAGATTGTCCACTTGAAGAAGGATTAATTCATTGGTTTGAGTGATAAAAGAGTATATATTTTGGTAAGCTTTCAAAGAAATTGGAAATTAGAAATTGGGAAAAGAAATGAAAAGAGTCCGTACGGATGTTTATGCAGAAGGATATGGACGAAATACTCCATCTGACAGGAGAAAGTTTTATATTTACCCTGTTAAATTCTTTTTTATCAGAATATTTAACTGGGTATATTCAAGGGGATCGCTTGAGGAAACAAAATCATGGTTACGGAAACTCATCAGGAGAGAAGTTTTATCCGGCAGCTGCCGGATTCATCCCGATATCAAAAAGTAATTATTCCAGGAGTCCCGTTGGGGAAAAACTTGGACCCAAATTGAATGCGTTTATAAATAGCACAAAAGGATGATAATACTAATTTCATCCCGATAGATCGGGACTAATTTCCTCCAGGTGGGTTCCTTTAGAAGAATTGTGATCGTTTGCGTATTTTGTAAGAGATTGTAAATGCAAATTAAAAAATATTTGGAATAATATAACAATGGAAATTTTAAATAGTGAAAAAGTGATTGAATGCCTTAAGAAGGCAAAAAAAATAGCTGTATTGACGGGTGCAGGTATCTCTGCTGAAAGCGGTATTCCAACATTTAGAGGTGAAAACGGATTATGGACTAAGCTTTCTCCTAACGAGCTGGCAAGTTTTGAGGCTTTCTATAATAACACTGCCATAGTTTCAGAATGGTATAAGCATCGGAGGGAGATTATTGAGGATTTGAAACCTAATCCCGGGCATTATGCTTTAGTAGAATTGAGCAAGATTCCTGAAGTTTTTGATTTGATTACTCAGAATATAGACGGGCTTCATCAAAGAGCAGGATGTAAGGACGTGATTGAACTTCATGGAAACATTTTGGAAAGTTATTGTATAAAATGTGGCAAAAGGTACACATCTGAAGAGTTTGATGAGGTTTATTTAAATGCTATGAATCATATTCCCAGATGCAATTGTGGTGGACTAATTCGTCCTGATGTAGTGTGGTTCGGAGAGTCGCTTCCCACTGAAAGTATAGAAAGGGCTTATCAAGCGTCGGTAAATGCAGATGTATTTTTATCAATTGGAACTTCTGCACAAGTCGTACCAGCATCAGATTTTCCGAGATACGCAAAGCGTAATGGAGTTTTATTAATTGAAGTCAATCCAAATAGGACAGTACTTACAGATACTGTAGATTTATGGATTCAAGGCAAAGCAGGAGAGATCCTGCCTAAATTCGTTGAGGAATACGAGAGTATATTGGAGACCTAATCTCTAACAAAATTCATTTACCTATATTTTTATGCCTAAGATTTTATTAAAGAAGTATTCAGTATATATTTTCACTATTTGCGGACTACTTTGGATAGCTACTATGAATAGTTGCGCTTATTATAACACTTTCTATAATGCTCAGCAATACTTTGAAGAGGCTGTAAAAGAACATAAAAAAGCAAAAGATGATAAAATGCCTGTTGCTTTACGAAGGAAATTTGATTCTGCCATAGAGAAAGCAAATAAAGTCATAATTGAATATCCTGATAGTAAATGGACTGATGATGCATTATATATTATTGCACTTTCTTATTACTATAAGGGTGATTATTTAGGTGCTAAGAAGAAATTTGAAGAATTTATTATACAATATCCCGGTAGCAAGTTGTTTCCTGAGATGGAGATTTGGTATGGACGTAATTTATGGAAGATGGGTGAGAAAGATTTGGCTTTACACCAATTGAGAAAGACAGCGACTTCAATTGATAATCCATTACTCATTTCCGAAGTTTACTATGCAATTGCAGAATTATTCCAGGAGCAAAATGATCTTGATTCTTCTCTTTTCTACTTTGCCGAGATAACCAATTTAGGTAAGGGTGAAGATATTTATTCTGAAGCTCAGTTTAAAGTTGCAGAAATTTATTTGGAGAAAAATCAGATTCCGGAGGCAATTGAAAATTTAAAGAGAGTTTCGCGTTATTCACCATCTCCGGAGTTAAGAGATCAGATGCAAGTTCTTCTGGCAAAGATTTACAGGGAATCAGGGAGATATGATAAAGCTCGAGTGATGATAATGTCCAAATTAAATAATCCTAAAAACGAAAATATTTGGCCAGCACTGGAATTAGAGCTTGCCCTCATATATTTAGCTGAGGAGGATTATGAATCGGCAAAGTCCCGTTTTTCTCACATAAGTGAAACGTATAAAAGAACGCCTGAATCAGCTGAAGCGTATCAATATCGCGCAACACTGAATATGACTTATTTTCATGATTATGAAAAAGCTCAAAAGCAGTTTGATATGGTTGGTAAAGAGGACTCAAAATCCAAATTTGCTTTAGAAGCAAAGCAGAAATCCTTAGAGATTAAAAGATTTTTTAAAGTTAAAAAAGAACTGGATGCTTTAGTGAATCAAATCTCAGAGATAAATAATACAACAACGGAATCAGAAGATGAGACTTCGGATGAAATTGATGAGGATATAAGACCGGAAGCTTTAAAAAAGGCTATTGAAAAACAAGAAATGGAGAAAAGAAAGCAAATTGATACAATAGCAGTTTTTGCTGATTATTATGAAAAAATCTATGAAATGGCAGAACTTTACTATTTCAATTTTCAACAGATTGACAGTGCGGTTGTTAATTTTGAAAAAATTTCCCATTCCGAGCTTTACAACCCGTACATAGATAAAGCTTTCTATGCTCTATATTATATTTATGATAACGAGGAGGATTCAGTAACGGCTTATTTTTATAAAGATGCTTTAAAAGAACAATATCCTGATTCTCCTTATCTTTCTTATATAGAAGAAAATGAGATAATCATGCCGAAAATGGAAAGAGATGCAGAGGAACTTTATCTCAAAGCCGAAAATGTTTTTGATTCAAATCCTGATTCTGCAATAACGCTTCTTACATCAATTCATGACAGCTATCCATTGTCGTTATATGGTGAAAAAAGTGTGCTGAGTGTTGCGTGGTTGTATCAAAACCGGATTTTTGATATTGATAATTCTATTTTGTGGTACAAGTCATTTATGGATTTTTATCCTAACAGCCCATTTTTCCCCGATGCAGAAGGCGAATACAATGAACTCAACGAGATTTTAACTGATACGACAGTCAGTACAACTGATCAGGATTCAACCAAAGCTCTTCCTCAAATATCACCTTCCGAATCTGAAGATTTGAACATTACGCCTGATAATACATCCACTAGACCGGATACTTTATCCTCCAAAAAATTACCAATTAACTCAGATCCTTTATTGAAGGCTAAGGAAGACATAATACAGGAATGAGGAAATTTAAAGAAACTACAGTAGTTGAAAATGTTAAGGTTACCGAAGATATTTATCGATTAAAATTGAATATTCCTGATATCGTAAACTCAGTAGAGCCGGGTCAATTTTTAAATATTTATTTTCAGGACTCCCCTAATATTTTCCCAAGACCATTCAGTATCGCTGGAATTGATGGTGATAATATCTTGATTCTTTATAAAGTTGTTGGTAAACAGACTGAGAAGATGAGTTCATGGCAGAAGGGTTATGAAACTAAAGTTTTAGGTCCTCTTGGGAATTCATTTGATTTGTCTTCAGACAGTGATATTTCACATGTTTTAATTGCTGGTGGAGTAGGCGTTGCGCCTTTAATATTTGTTCGTGATAAGCTCTCTTTGATGGAAATAACTCCTTATTTCTTTATCGGAGCGAAAAATAAAAGTGAACTTCCTATTATTAAGGATCCAAAATCGAAATTATATCTTTCAAGTGATGATGGATCAGCCGGATTTGCAGGAAATGTAGTTGATCATTTTAAATCAATGATTAATTCCATAAAAAAACCTGTATCGGTTTATGCATGTGGTCCGGATGAAATGAATAGAGAAGTGGCTAAATTGGGAGTTGAGCGGCGAATGAAAGTCCAAGTATCACTTGAAAGAGTGATGGCGTGTGGATTAGGAATTTGTCAGGGATGTGCAATAAAAACAAAAGATATCTCAGGTAATAATTATTATTCCCTTGTATGTAAAGATGGACCGGTTTTTAAAGGGGAAGAGGTAGTTTTTGGTGGTTGATTATTCTATTGCGTTGGGAAATAAATTATCTTTATCAAACCCGACACTCACGGCTTCAGGTACTTTCGGTTACGGGGACGAGATTTCCGATATTGTTGATATTGAGCTTTATGGAGGAATTGTAACAAAATCTTTGACTTTGGAACCTCGTAAAGGAAATCCTCCTCCACGGGTTATCGAGACGCCGTGTGGTATGATTAATTCTATCGGACTTGCTAATATTGGGGTTGATTCATTTTTGGAAGAAAAGTCCGAATTTTTAAGAAATTATACCGGCAAAGTAATTGTGAATATTGCTGGAAGAACAGACCTTGAATATTGCGAAATCCTGAAACGTTTAACTGAAAATAATTGGATTGATGGTTTTGAAATAAACGTATCCTGTCCGAATGTTAGTGAAGGTGGAATTGAATTTGGAACAGATCCAAAGATTTTAAGAAAATTGGTTCTCAAATTAAGAGGCCTTACTGATAAATTTCTTATGATAAAACTTTCGCCTAATGTGACGGATATTAGAATTCTTGCTGAGACCTCGCAAGAATGTGGAGCTGATGCAGTTTCGATGATAAATACAGTTTATGGTTCTGCAGTTGATATTAATACGAAGAAACCTCTTATAAATTCCGTGATAGGAGGACTTTCAGGTCCGGCTATAAAACCGATTGCAATTGCAAATATAATTAAGGCATATCAGGTAATTGATATGCCTATAATTGGTATAGGAGGTATAAGTAGTGGAAAAGACGTCATAGAGTTTATGCTTGCAGGAGCGTCGGCTGTTCAGCTTGGGACTGTCCATTTTTATAATCCTTTAGTTATAAATGGAATATTGCAATTTTTAAAAGAATATTGTTTTCAAAATAATATTTTGTCAATTAGGGATATTATTGGGAAAGCAAAAGTATGAAATTAAAGGCAATTACCATTGTTATCGTAAGTTGCATACTTATTGGTTGTATATCAGCACCCCGGTATCATTATTCTACAAATAAAAATGTTTCAAGCAAAAGTGGTTCAAATGTTGCCCTTTTGACCAAAGGAGTAAAACATACAGCTATTTTCACTGCTTCTTATTATGGTGATAATGATGGTTTTAATGGGCAAAATACTGCCAATGGAGAGATTTTTAATAAAGATGATTTTACAGCAGCCCATAAATCATTACCATTTGGGACGATATTAAAAATAACTTATCCTGTAACCGGCAAGTCAGTTGAAGTGAAAATAAATGATAGAGGACCTTTTGTTAAAGGAAGAGATATTGATTTATCTTATGGCGCTGCTGCAAAGATCGGGCTGGTAAAAGATGGTGTGGGAAAAGTAAAAGTAACTTTAATAAAGTGGGGAGATGGAGAGACAAAAAAGAGGTCTGAGGCAGGGAAAAGGTAATGAGTAATTTTGCAAGCAGAATGATGATAAATGCAGTTGGAATTCCAGCAATTCTGTTTTTGACCCATTTAGGAGGATTACCTTTTGTAATTTTTATCGTAATTGTTTCAATAATCGGACAAAATGAGTTTTATTCACTTGCAAGGAAAAAGGGAAGCAATCCTGTCTTTTTAACAGCCATAATTAGTGGCGTTATCTGGATAATAGCCTCTTTTTATTTATCTGAATATTTGTTCTACTTACTAATTCTAATAGCAATTATGTTTATAATTATTGGTTTATTTAGGCATGTGTCTGGATCTATAACTGATATATCTTCGACAATTTTAGGATTTATTTATATACCTATTTTTCTATCTACTATAGTTCTATTAAGAAAATTAGATAATATAGACGATGGAAAACTTGTAACACTTTTGTTTGTTTCAATTTGGATTTGTGATTCTTTAGCTTTCGTTTTTGGAAAATGGCTCGGGAAAAGAAAAATTGCTCCTAAAATTAGTCCTAACAAATCAATTGCCGGTTGTATTGCTGGACTTTTTGGTTCTTTGGCGACAGTAATAATTTTTTACTATTTAGGGTGGACACCGGAGTTGCTTTCATTTACTCAGTTAATAGTTTTGGGCATAATCACCGGGATATTTGGACAAGTTGGTGATTTTACTGAGTCTCTTTTTAAAAGAGATGCAGAAGTAAAAGATTCGAGTTCCATTCTTCTTGGACATGGTGGTGTTTTGGATCGTTTTGATGCATTTTTTATTGCTTCGCCATTAGTTTACCTTTATATACTCTTAATTTTATAATCTGAGGAGATTCGGTATAAGACCAGAGATAAGTTATAACAGAGTAAGTAAAGTATCTTGAATAGTATCTTCCAGTAATTTAGGGAGAGTGTTTTTGTTATTATCTCGTCTCAAGGAGGTCCCTTTGGGAAAGAGATCCCTGCGGGATAAAGTTTGGGTGGAGTAAAATATGAGTGAAATAAATAGTAGTGGAATAACTGAATTATTACAGAGTTTAAGTGATGATATTGATGATACCGGAACTCCTGTTGCGATAATTCTGGCTGCTGGACATGGGAAAAGGATTAAATCCTTGCGATCTAAAATGCTTCATGAAATATGGGGAGAAGCAACTGTAGTACGTGTTGCGAATGCTGTATCTAAAGGCTTACAGTCTAAAAATCAGATAATTGTTGTAGGGGAAAAAGCTAAACAGGTTGCTGAGACAGTAGGGAAAGCTCAAAATCGTATATTTGTTTTACAGAAAGAGCAAAAAGGGACTGGAGATGCTGCAAGGGAAGCTCTCGCTATATTAAGTAAATATAAAAATATCGGTGATATTTACATTCTTCCTGGAGATATGGGATTAATAACTCCTGAAATTTTAAGTAAATTTAAATCGAGATTTGAGGGATCGAGCTGCGGAATGAAAATATTAACGGGTGTGTACAAGGGGAACCCTTATGAAAATGTCTATGGGAGGATTATACGTGTACCTGAATTTGACATCTCTGGAACGACTTCCGGAGAAGATAAGGGTAAAGTAATTGAGATTAAAGAGCATAAAGATATTCTTGCAATGCAGGATGGGAATTATTATGATCTAATGTATAGAAATAAAAGATATAGATTTTCTAAAGGAGAGCTCTTAAATATTAATGAATATAATGCTGGGGTTTATGCAGTAGATTACGATCACTTAAAGTCTCATATCTCGAAATTGAGTCCAGATAATATTCAAGGAGAGCTTTATCTGACAGATGTGATTTCATTATTTAACCGAAATAATATCAGTGTTGGCGCATTTCCTGCTGATGATAATACTACCGTGATTGGATTTAATGTTAAGAGTGTTCTTCATAAAATGGAGAGTATTTATCGTAGAAAAGTATGGATTCGGTTAAGAGATATTATCTTTATTGAGGATGAGGATGATTTTTTTATTGCCGATGAGGTCGTTGACCAGATTTTGAAACTTGATTCGAAATTTCCATCTCTTGATATAAGTATCGGAAAAGGTGTTCATATAGAGAAGGGAGTGAAACTAAATCGAGGGGTAGTTATTAAATCAGGCAGCATTTTAGATGGAAATATAATTCTTGGAGAAGGAATTGTAATTCAGGAAAATGTTTCTATTAGTACTTATACGCATCAAAAAATGTTGATTGGCAAAAATTGTGTTATAATGCGTGGTGATATTATAAAAGGGAATATTTCTATCGGTGATGGGACACGTATTGAATCCAGCGTAACTATGACGGGAAGCGATGAATACCCCATTAAAATTGGTAATAATGTTGCGATAAAAGGGACGTCTTATATTTTTGGTTCTGAGATTGAAGATGAGATTTTAATTGAACATTCAGTACTTAAATGTAAAAAGGTGGAAAGAACCGTTAGAAAAGATGGTAACATCCAGCCGGTAAAATGGGTAATGCCACCACCTCAGGGATTAGACATAGTTACGGATTTGTAGGCTTTTCTCTGATATAACATCTATCGTCAGACAAATAAATAGCGGTGTTAATGATAGTGCAGAAAAGCCCATTTTCGTGAAGCCAGATGGGCTTATATTGTAATAGAACCCCGTTTAGTTTTTAAAAAACTCGTTTTGTCGCTACCTCAAAGAGGTTTCTTCGAGATACTCCGATTTATCGGAGTTTTTAATTTCATACACTTCCCAATTATTAGAATATTTTTCTTAATAAAATAAGTTTTCAATATAAATTAGTTGGTCATAATTAAAATTTTTCTCATAAATTTGGCTGGCATTTTGTTTGCCATTGTTTATTGCGATTTATTAGGAGAACTGAGTAAATGAGACTTCAGACATTCAAAAAAGGGATACATCCGGAAGAATTCAAATCACTAAGTAAAAACAAAAGTATAGAGAGACTTCCTCTTCCGAGGGAAGTTTATATTCCATTGAATCAACATACCGGCACACCCTGTAAACCTATTGTTGAGAGAAATATGGAGGTTAAAACAGGGCAGGTAATAGGTACGAGCAGCGGTTTTGTTTCAAGTACAATTCATGCTTCGATTTCAGGTAAAGTGAAAGCGATTGATACTTTTCCTCATCCCCTTGGAATTCAAGGTCAGATGATCCATATAATTAGTGATGGTAATGATGAGTGGATTGAACGAGAAACTTCAATAGTTGATTGGGAGAAACTCGGTAAAGATGATTTATTAGAAATAATTTTAGATGCTGGTATAGTTGGAATGGGTGGAGCCGCTTTTCCAACTCATGTAAAATTAAACCCGCCTAAGAACAAGAAGATAGACACTCTTATAATAAACGGGTGTGAGTGTGAACCGTATCTAACGGCAGACCATAGAATGATGTTGGAGCAATATAAAGAGGTGATCCTTGGCATTCAGATTCTAATGAAAGTTTTAGGAGTATCGAGAGCAATTATTGGCATAGAAAATAATAAACCCGATGCTATTGAAATAATGACCAAAAGTTCTGCCGCATTTGAAGGTATATCAGTTTTGCCTCTTAAAGTAAAATATCCACAGGGTGCTGAGAAAATGTTAATCAAGGCAGTACTGAACAGGGAAGTTCCTGCTGGCAGTTTACCAATGGATGTAGGTGTTGTTGTTAATAATATAGGCACTGCTATTGCTGTTGCTGAGGCTGTTACCAGGAGAAAGCCACTGATTGAAAGGGTAGTTTCTGTAACAGGTGATGGAATAAAAGAAGCAAAAAATATAATAGCTCGTATCGGAACACCATTTCAGGATCTTATAAATTTTTGTGGTGGGTTAGTTGATGATACTGTTAAAGTGATAATGGGCGGTCCCATGATGGGTTTAACTCAGCATTCTCTTCAAGTTCCGGTTGTTAAAGCTACAAGTGGAATTTTATGTTTAACTGAATCTTCAGTAGTAAAGAAAAAAGTGTACCCATGTATTTTATGTGGGAGCTGTGTAAGTGCTTGTCCGATGAATCTTTTACCAACACGCCTTGCGAAATTAGCTGAGAATGGAATGTATGTGATGGCTGAAGATTTAGGTATTTTGAGTTGTTATGAATGTGGCTCATGTGCTTTTGTCTGCCCATCAAATATTCCTTTAGTTCAGTGGATTCGTATTGGTAAAATGAGGGTAAATGAATTAAAAATAAAGCAAAAAGATGAAGGAAAATAAAAGTAACTAAAGTTTTCTCGAAGAGATGTCTTTCCAAAGGAATCTTCGATTGACAAAAGTGAAACGTAAAACGTGAAAAGTGAAAAGTCCCGGAGGGATGCCTCCGGCATAGACAATGGTAAATGGTCAATGGTTAATGGTCAATATTCAATCGAAAATCCCGATTGGATGTCTCCGGTATAGACAATTAAAAATTATCTCGAAGAGATGTCTTTGACAGAAGTGACTAAAGTTAAAAGATTGTAATTATCTTAAAGAACCCTTTTATCCAAAGGGGAATATTTTTCTATCAGAGATATATTTATGAAAATAATAAATAATTAAGTAATCGTTATTGTAATAGTTTTCACTAATTAAAAAAGTCTTGATGTATCGGAGTTGAGAAAGAAAGAGTAAAGTAGAATGGAAGAAAAAAGTAAAAACCAAAAATTAGATAGTGAAATGAAAAGTTACGGAGAAAAAGTTCCAGAGAAGATAAAGCCTCCAAAAGTTCCTGAGAAAATATCTTTTATAGTATCTTCCTCGCCTCACATGGCTTCAGTTGAGAATGTTCCTAAAATAATGTGGTCGGTTATTGTTGCATTGATGCCGACTGTTGTATTTGCAGTCTATTATTTTGGGTTTCATGTACTTTTAACTATAAGTGTTTCTATTCTTGCAGCTGTATTGACTGAAGCAGTTGTAAATAAGATGCGCAAAAGAGATCTGACAATTGGTGATGGAAGTGCTGTTGTTACAGGTTTACTTCTGGCTTTAGTATTACCGCCGAGTTTTCCATTAAGTTCAGTTGCTTTAGGTTCCATTTTCGCAATTTGTATTGGTAAGCAGATTTTCGGCGGGCTGGGATATAATATTTTTAATCCTGCGCTCATAGGAAGAGCATTTTTACAGGCGAGTTTCCCAATTAAAATGACAACCTGGACTACTCCGAGAACTATAGATGCGATTACAACTGCAACACCACTCGGTTCATTTAAATTTGAGAAGACACTGACACCATATTTTGATTTGTTAATAGGAAATGTTGGAGGTTGCATTGGGGAAACGTGTGCTATTGCTATTTTAACAGGTGGTATTTTCCTGCTTGTAAAAAAGCATGCTGATTGGCGTATTCCTGTAAGTTATTTAGGTACTGTATTTATTTTTGGTGGAATTTTTTGGTTAGTTAATCGCTCTCAATATCCTGATCCGATATTTCATTTACTATCTGGTGGTTTGATGCTTGGTGCATTCTTTATGGCAACAGATATGGTAACTTCTCCTGTAACTCCTAAAGGTGCCTGGATTTTTGGTATGGGTGCAGGAGTAATTTTAGTAATTATTCGATTATATGGTGGTTTGCCAGAGGGAGTTATGTATTCAATCCTGCTGATGAACGGTTTTACTCCATTAATTAATAGATATACCCGTCCTAAATATTTTGGGGAGTTGAAGAAATGAATAAATCAGCTAAAATGGTAATTGTTTTAACTGCCACTGCAATACTCTCTGGTGGTGTATTAGCATATTTTGATCTTTTTACGTCTCCTATTATAGCTGCATATCAAAGTAATGAGTTAAAAAATGCAATAGGTGTAGTACTTCCTGGAATTATATCTTATGATGAAAAGGTTATAAATGATACTCAATTTTACCTTGGTAAGAATAAAGATGGTGGTTTAATAGGTGTGGCATTTCTTGCTGAAGGAAACGGTTTTCAGAGTAAAATAAAAATTCTCGTAGGCATGAATCCTGAATTTACAAAAATTCAAAGGTTAAAGATTCTTCAGCAAGCGGAGACACCTGGACTTGGCACAAAGATAGAAAATGATCTAACAAATAAAAGTGACAAATTTTGGTTTTTAAATCAATTCAAGGATTTAAAAGTCGGCACTGGAATTACCTACGTTAAGAATAAAAAGCCTTCACAGGAAGGCGAGATACAGGCAATTACCGGTGCTACGATTTCGTCTAAATCCGTTGTTAATATTTTGAATGATACAATAGATAAAAGTCGTAAAGCCTTTTTTGCTGAATTTTCTGGTAATTGTGTAAATAAGGATCAAAAAGGTGAAATAAAAAATGAAATATATAAAGTTATTCCAGGAAGTGTGTCTTGTGATAAAGAGATTATTAATGATACCAAGTTTTACTTAGGAAAGAATAAGAAAGGTGATTTAGTAGGTGTGGCATTTATTGCAGAGGGATATGGCTTTGAGAGCAAAATAAAGATGCTTGTGGGAATAGACCCGGAATTTAAAAAGATACTGAGACTAAAAATACTTCAGCAAGCAGAGACACCGGAAATTGGGACTAAAATAGAAGATGACTCAACAAATATAAGTGATAGATTCTGGTTTATGAATCAATTTAAAAATTTAGAAGTTGATTCGGGAATCACTTATATTTTAAACAAGAAACCTTCAAAAGCGGGTGAAATTCAGGCAATAACCGGTGCTACAATTTCATCTGAATTAATTGTTGATATTTTAAATTCTACTATTAAAACGAATCGCGAGATTTTTCTTTCAAAGGTAAAATCTATCAGAAATCGTGAGGTAAAATAAAATGGCAAAAGAAAAAGTGTCTCTATTTGCGGAGTTTGTAAAAGGATTATGGAAAGAAAATCCTGTTTTAGTGATGCTTCTTGGTTTATGTCCAACTCTTGCTGTTACAAACAGTGCTATTAATGGACTTTCAATGGGCTTGGCAGTTATTTTTACACTGGTGTGTTCGAGTACGCTGATTTCTCTTGTTCGGAAAATAATTCCCAAGGAAGTGCGCATACCGACATTTATTATTGTAATAGCTACATTTGTAACGGTAACTGATCTAACTTTAGCAGCCTTCTTTCCTGATATTAGTAAATCATTAGGTCCGTTTGTTCCTCTTATTGTTGTGAACTGTATTGTATTGGGTCGCCAGGAAGCATTTGCTTCAAAGAATCCAGTTCATAGAGCGATTATTGATGCTCTTGGTATGAGTATAGGTTTTACTTTGACTCTCATTGTGTTAGGATCAATAAGGGAATTGTTGGGTTCCGGGACAATATTTTCTTTCCAGATAATGCCAGCGAGTTTTCAACCATGGATGGTAATGGGTCTTCCTCCCGGTGCGTTTTTAACTCTGGGTTTAATGATAGGTATAGCTAATTGGGTCAAAGCGAAAAAACAATAGATATTTAAATTCTGAAGGAGTTATATGAAACTTATTCTAATATTTATTTCAGCGGCAATTGTAAATAACTATGTTCTAATTCAGTTTCTTGGTATCTGTCCATTCGTTGGCGTTTCAAAGAAAATAGGTCCGTCGTTGAGTATGGGAATGGCGACAACTTTCGTTATGACTTTGGCAGCATCCGTTTCCTGGTTAATCAATCACTTTATATTAGTCGGACTGCATCTGGAATTTTTAAGGATTGTTTCCTTTATACTTGTGATTGCTTCGTTAGTTCAGCTTGTTGAAATGTTTGTAAGAAAAGTAAGTAAGCCGCTTTATGATGCGTTGGGAATATATCTTCCGCTAATTACAACTAATTGTGCAATTCTTGGAGTTGCTCTTTTTCTTGTGATAAAGGAGTATAATTTTATAGAGAGTGTTGTATTTGGATTTAGTGCCGGAGCCGGATTCACAATGGCGATAGTTATTATGGCTGGAATTCGTGAGCAATTGGATCTAGCTGATGTACCGGAATATTTTAAAGGGGCACCAATAACTATGATAGTTGCAGGTTGTCTTGCTCTTGCATTTATGGGATTTGCTGGGTTAATCTAACATTTTATTAGGAGTTACAATATGGATTATACATCTCTCATATATGCCGTTCTAAGTATGGGAGGACTTAGTTTACTTCTATCTGTGGGGCTTGTAATTGCTAACCAAAAACTGCATGTTGAAGAAGACCCTCGAATTGCTTTGACAATTGACCTTTTACCCGGTGCTAACTGCGGTGCCTGCGGATACGCCGGATGTGCTAATTTTGCTGAAAACCTTGTAGCAGGAAAAACCCAGATTTCATCATGTGCCGTTTGTGATAATAAAGCAGTAGAAAAAATTGCAACACTTCTTGGTCTAGATGTTGAGTCAAGTGAAAGAAAAGTTGCAGTTGTAAAATGTCAGGGAGGCGATTCCAGTGTAAAGAAAAAAGCCGAATATGAGGGGATACAATCCTGTATTGCTGCAACATTTGCGAGTGGTGGTGAGCGTGCATGTAGCTACGGTTGCATTGGCTATGGAGATTGCGTTGAAGTTTGTCCTTTTGATGCTATAAAGATGAACTCTGAAAGATTACCGGTTGTTGATCGTGAGAAATGTACTGGCTGTGGAAATTGTGTCGAAGCCTGTCCAAGGGATGTAATTGAGCTGCATCCAATTAGTCATCATGTTTTTGTTTTATGTAAGAACAGGGATAATCCTAAAACTTCACGAGGCGTTTGCAAATATGCATGTATAGGTTGTAAAATTTGTGAGCGTGCAGTTGAAGGTGAAGGTTTTAGTATTGTGAATAATTTAGCAGAAGTAGATTATAACAAATATACAAAAGAGCTGGTTCTACCTACTGAGAAATGTCCTACAAAAGCAATTGTGATTGTTGGGCATAAAGACGAGACTTAGAATTTAAATGCATGACCCAGACCTGGATTTAGGTGAAGTAGTAGAAGTAAAAGGCGAATTTGCTTCTGTAGAGCTTCAAACGAAGGATGCTTGCCACTCTTGCGGTGCCAGATTTGTATGTCGTCCAAATGATTCAGGCAAAAGAATTTTATATGTCCGCAATATACTTAATGCGAAAGTGGGAGATAAAGTATTATTTGAACAATTGGGTCCTAATCAACTGAAGCTAGCCACTATGCAGTATGGATTGCCGCTATTGGGTTTTCTAATTTCTATATTAGTAGCGAGTCAATTTATATCGTCTTCTATATTTGGAATTCCGGAAGATATTATACTTTTTATTATTGGAGTTGTGGCAATTATTATTTTTGGATATATAACAAATATTTGGAGTAGGAGAAAGGCTTTAAAAAACTTTCATATATTTGACATGAAAGAGATTAAAAGTTGAAAAGTGATTAAAGTGAAACGTGAAGATTTTCTAATGACCAATAGACAATTGTTGATTGTTGATTGTTGATTGTTAATATTCAATAGACAATAGACTCTGTACGGTCGCTTCGCTCCCTACCCCAGAGGGATCTCTTTGAGACAGGGCAAGCAATAGACAATAGGCAATAAAATTTTGAAATTAAATAAAGGGTGAAAAAAACAAGCTATATAAAAAATATTTTGTGTCTTTGTGCCCGCCTGACCAGTATATTCGGGCTGGTCTTCGGTGCTATTCTCCTGAATTCTTGTGCAAAAGAGCCGGTTTACCACATAGTACAATCTACTCGTTTTGCTATGGGAACTATTATTGAAATAACAGTTCTTGATACTTCGGAGTTAAAAGCAAATGAAGCGATAGGTGAAGCTTTTAATGAAATATTGCGTATTGCTTCTCTATTTTATGAAGGAAATCCACGAAGTCCTCTTTATACTTTTAATAATAGAAAAAATAATGAAACCTCAATGCCTGTTGAAATTTTAGAACTTATACAAAGGAGTCTGAATATTTCTGAAAAAACAAATGGCGCTTTTGACATAACGGTAGGGGTTTTGCTTTCTCTATATAGGTTTAGCGGAGATTCTCTTGTTCCTCCTGATTCATCTTCTGTTAAAGACTTACTTCCGTATGTTGGTTATAAGAATTTAACAACTAACTTTGAAAAATCAACACTAACTACAATATATTCTAAAGCAAGAATAACTACAGGTGGGATAGCTAAAGGTTATGCTGTAGATAGAGCAATAGATATTTTATTAGCAAGGGGAGTAGCGGGTGCTCTTGTTAATGCTGGTGGTGATCTTCGTGTTATTCCAAGAAAAGATGGAAAACTCTGGCGAGTAGGAATACAAAATCCTCGTAAGGAAAACGATATTATTGATGTTATCGAAATTTCAAATGGAGCAGTTACAACTTCAGGAGATTATCAAAAATATTACTTTTATAAAAACAGACGTATCCATCATCTACTGAATCCTAAAACAGGCTTTCCTGCAGATTCTTGTCAATCAGTTACGGTAATAGCGCCAATAACAGAACTAGCCGATGCATTGGCAACCGGGTTATTTGTTGCTGGAGTTACTGCAGGACTTGATATTATAAAAAAATATCCAAATTGTGAGGCTCTCTGGGTGAGGGCAGATGGGAAAACTTTTATGTCGAGAGGATTTCCTATATATCTTTGTCAGGAAAGGCGATAAAATACAATATGATTTTATCTGTAAGCATTTTTTAAAGGTTCAGATGAATTGCCATCGCTTTTTCAATTTTTTTAATATATTGAGATTCAATTATTCCCAATTCTGATATTATTCTTGATTTATCAAGTGTGCGAATCTGATCTGCCTTTACTTTAGAATCTTTGGGGAGATTGCCTTCTCTCTTTGGCAAAAATACCTCAAACGGGTATATTTTATTCAGGCTTTTAGATGTGATGGGAAGTATAGTCACAGTTCCTGCATACTTATTGTTAATATCATTGGATATAACAACCACAGGACGGGTTTTGGATATTTCTTTTCCAATCACTGGATCAAGACATGCTATATAAATTCCACCTCTTTTAATATTCATCCCATCCCTCGAAATCTGACGATTCAAATTCTTGTGTGATCGAAACACCTTCAGCTTTAGTCTTTTTATACCCCTCTGATAGAAGTTGTGTCAATCTTTGCTTTTCTATTTTTTTACATTTTTCTTCAATTGATTTAGCTATAAAGGAACTTTTTGCCCTCTCTCCGGCGTATCGTTCCAATTGTTCTGCTAGATTCTTTGGAAGAGTGATGTTTAATCTAACTGTATCCATAAAACCTCCTCATGCTCATATATATACTTACTGATTATACACAATATTATGCACTATTACAAGCACAAAAACTTAAGGATTGAAAAAAAGAGAATATCGAAAGAAATATAAAAGCATAGTTTTTCCTTTTTTCTGATATAGTAGCGTTTTATTCAAACTTTGTTTCTTACTTTCTCAAGCGATTTTCGAACAATTTTTGTGTAGTTACCACGAAATATTTTTATAAAAACCAACTAACAAAAGATGTTCTGCTATGAGCTCACTCATAGCAGATAGTGGAAAAAATGAACATTTTAATCCTGTATGTGTGATATGTTATTTGTGTATTATTATTTTTATCAATTACGTGTCACTCCTACAGGAGTTTGGGGTTGAAACCTCTCAATAATCTATGCCTAAGGCATCCCTATGGGACAAATATATCGCCCCTCACGGGGCTACTACTTACTAATGCGGTTAGGCATACATTTCTGTTTGTCTAAAATATATAAACAATTAAATTTTACCTAGTGATTCTTAAGGGTGTAAATAATCATGAAACGAAGAGAATTTTTTGAAACTATCGGACTGGCAACTGTAGCTGCAGGATTCGCCGGTAGCATCCCGGGAATTTCATGTGGCAGTAAGAGATTAAGCACGGAGAAGGGTATGAATGTAAAATTTGAAGTTAAGAGATTAAATTTGACACAAGCATGGACAATTTCCCGCAATTCGAGTAACTATAAAGATAATATTTTTGTTTATCTTGAGAAGGATAGAATAGTTGGAATAGGAGAAGCGGCTTCAAATATACGATATAATGAAACTCCTGAATTAACTATTGAAGTAATTAAAAAGTCTATTCCTCTTTTTGAGAATTGCAATCCCTTGAAATATGTTCAACTAAGTTATGATATTAAGAGTTTGACAACGGAATAAACATATGCAAAAGATGCTCTATATATTGCTATCATGGATTGGATTGGAAATTCACTAAATATACCGCTTTATAGGTTGTGGGGACTTGACCACACAAAGTTACCTTTGACTTCTTTCTCTATTGGAATTGATACTCCTGAGGTTGGAAAGCAAAAAACAAGAGAAGCTGCACCATACAAAATCCTGAAAGTCAAAGTCGGCAAGAAGAATAATAAAGAGCTGATAGGAGCAGTTCGTTCGGCTGCGCGGAATAACTTATACCTGTTGATGCTAATGAAGGTTGGAAAGATAAAGAGACAGCAATTAAAGAAATTTAATGGTTACTGAAAAATAGTGTGGAATTTATCGAACAGCCAATGCCATCGGAAATGCTTGAGGAAACTCGCTGGCTTAGAGATAGGGTGGAGGTTCCTATTATTGCTGATGAAGCGGTTAAAATAGCCTCAGATATACCTAAACTTGCAGAAGCCTATGGACGGGGGTATTAACATCAAGATAATGAAAGCAGGAGGACTGCAGGAAGCACTTAGAATGATATGGCTGGCTAAATCTCTAAATATGAAGATCATGATAGGGTGTATGATTGAAAGTTCTGTCGGGATTTCCGCAGCTGCTCAACTTTCGTCTTTGATTGATTATGCCGACCTTGACGGTAATCTGCTTATTTCCAATGATCCATATAATGGTGTAAAAGTTATAGACGGGAAATTGGTTCTAAGTGATAGACCTGGTATTGGCGTAAAAGAGATTTGAAAAAATAATTAGAGTACTGCGATATTAAAAAAGGGCTGGTTCTCCCAGCCCTTTTTTAATCCATTTTTTAATCGAACTAAAGAGTAACACTTGTATTCAGAATGATTGTTCTTGCTGCACCCGGTAAGAAACCGTAAGAATCACCTATTTGCCAATATTCGGTATCAAAAAGGTTTACAATATGTAATGATACATTAATCGGGAATCCTGCAGCTGCAAGGCGATATCCAAGTACCATATCAACAACAGTCGCAGGTGGAATTGTTTCACTTTCTTTAACAGAGTTACCATCTTTATCAACTTCAACAATTACCTTTGAATTATTTTCAAGAACGTAGATATCGCGATAATGACGAAGGGCTGTGTTTATGAAGAATCCACCAATTGAGTAATTGATCGTACCACCGAAAATTGCCTGAGGCATACCAACCTCAACTTTACGATCGAATTTATCAACAAATTTTTTATGTAGTGCTTGTTCGCCTGTATCCCATTTACCATTTCCATCATATCCCTTATAAGCGGGTGCGCCGGAAAGAGTATCAGCAAAATCAACACCTGCAACTACATCATCAGCAGAATACAAGTACTGGGCACCTTGTGAATCTTCAGGTTCGCCCCAAAGGTTTGATGAAAGACTCATATTAAGACCTACTTTAAAGTTGAAAGGTAGATCAGCATTCACCGCAAGTTCGTGTCCTGAGTAAGTTGATTCACCGATTGGAATATACTGACGCCCTTTGTAATCATATCCCGGAGTATTTGCTTTTTCAGGATCAGTTATTTGAAGTGCTTTTCCTTGAAATGCGATGTGATAAAAATTGTACTTAGCATTAAGAGGAATATCTGCAATTTCACCTTTGTACCCGGCACCTAGCTCAATATCACTTGTTTGCTCAAGTTTCAAAGCTTCATTAGGAGAACCATAAGCAAAAAAGTATTTGATTCTGGGCTCATTATAAGCCTGACTCCAGTTTGCAAACACATTGATGTCTTTAGTAAGGTTATAGTTAGCACCAAGCTTTGGAGAAACAAAACTGAATGTTCTTTCATGATCCCAGAGAATATATTCAATAGGATCACCATTATTATCTAATGCTGTACCAGTCCAAGTATCTCCGCCATGAGGTTCTGGATCATCTGGGTAATTGCTGCCGCTTGGAAGACCCTCGACAACATGATATTTCATAATAGAATATTGTGCATCAGTCATGATATTTAAATTACCAAAACGCCAGAGTGCATGAGCAAAAGTTGTAAACTGAGGCTTTGTCGTTGTATATTCATAATACAATTCACTTTCACCGAACTTCTGTTTTACATTTCCCATGTAATAGGAAATCAAACCATCACTATCAGCAAAAACATTTAAAATTTCACCGGCGTGATAACCTCTCCACCAACGACCTTCAACACCGATTGTAAGATCATGCTCTCCTAATTTTGTATCAAAAGATGATAAGATACCCGACTGGATATTTACAGCATAATTTCTGTATTGATATTGACCTGCTGTATCAATTCCGGCGTATGCCATGTTACCGTCATCTTCACGTGCGACCATGTAATAACCGTTTAGATTTTCTCCATATCCAAACCCTCTAGAGAAAAAAGCGGTATTAGTAAGTTTGGAATTTTTACTTAATTTCAAACTGTGATGAACTTCGAATTGTGGCTTGTTATAAACATTGTTATCAAGTGATGCACGTCCATTGCCAATAACTAAGCCTGCTTTTTGATCTTCAAATTTTGTACCGACTTTTATTCTGTTAAATAAAACATCAAAAAGTTTTGTACCACGATCTTCGTAATCAGTGTCCTTTAATTCATCTTCATCAACATGAGGATGGCCATTCCAATCTCTACCATACTTCATAAAGTCTTTTGCAGGAAAACCATAATATGAATAAGCATGGTATTGCGGAGCTCCATGAAGAATAATCTTCAAAGTATTTCGTTCATTGGGAAATAACATAGCAGATAAGTAGTACTGAATTCCACGATAGAAGGTATCCTGTCTCCAACCATTTCCCTGTAAATAATTAAATCGTCCAACAAAAGCCATCTTTCCACCAATCAACCCAGTATTATAGTCAACACCTAATTTCATTATACCGTATTGTCCACCGGAAAATGAAAAACCGAGACTTTTATCAGCAGGGGCATCTTTTGTGACAACATTAATTGAGCCACCAAGAGCACCCGAACCATAAAGAGATGAGCCAACTCCTCTTTGTATTTGAATTGACTGTGCTGCAGCTGGCAATGAACCCCAGTTAGACCAGTAAACTTTCTTAGATTCTGGATCATTAACAGGTACATTGTTTATCATTACTGAAATACGCTGTTCATCAAAACCGCGAATTACTACTTTGGAATCTCCCATTCCACTTCCACCGTCGGTCATGACATAAATACCAGGTGTATTAGCAAAGAGGTGTGGTACATCCTGAACTGTGAAATTCTGACGTATGTGATCTTCACTAACATCGGTAAAAGCAACTGGTGTTTCACGATCTTTGGCGATGTTGCCCTGAACTACAACTTCAGAAAGTTTAAGAACTGTGCTTCTCATTGCGACGGATACTGAAGCCTTCTGATCCTCCACTACTTCAACATTCTTTACAACTTTCTCAAAGCCGATTACTGTAACCATAATTCTGGCTCTTCCTACCGGAACATTAGCAATTAAAAAATTCCCATCCGAATCAGTTGCAGCACCAAGGGTTGTTCCCTCGACTATCACATTGGCTCCGGGAATCCCTTCTCCGGTTGATTCGTCAACAACTCTTCCCTGGATATTCCCGGTTTGTGCGAAAACAAACACAGGCACCACGAAAAGAATCAAGATTAATAAGAAAATGTTTTTTCTCATTTCTCCTCCATTTTTTATTAGTTATTTGCCTTAAGTGTCATTATTTAGACTTCGGCTGTTATCCCCATAATATCTAATATATAGTGTAAAAAAACATTTACATACAAAATATAGTAAGTGTATTTTTAAAATACAAGATAACAAAACGGTTAATGTTGATTAAATTTTTTGCTAAGGGATTTGGTTTCAAACTATGCTCTTACCTGCTCAAATATATTGAAAATAGTAAAATAACCAAACACCGCAAATTTTAATTAATGTAAATCATTAGAGCAAGCTATTAATTTGGTTTTGTAGTATTTTTAGTATGATTTATTGCTTGTTGCTATAATTTTTACTTTTTGGTTACTTGGAAATTTCGTAAAATTTTAGAATAAAAAATAAACTTACTTGTTCTCATTCTATAATTTTAATAGATTAAATCGGTTGATATGAAGGATGTATAAAATATATAAAATTATCCCTTTCTCAGGATATTCCGGAAACAATATTGGAATGGGTTGGTTTGGTCCTATCGGATTTTATTTTAAAGAAGTTGGTCCTGATGTAAGTCGAACATTTTTGAATTACAGGAAAGAAATTAATGCCAGCAGATAAAATACAATGCGAAACATAAAGTTTGTTTTTTTAAGAAAGGATAAAATTTATGCAAAGTGAGTTACAACAATTAGATGTTTTATCATCAAACCTGTTTCATTTAAGGTCACAAAAAAGCCTCGATGAAAAGTGTCAAATACTTCTTGATACTCTGAGGAAATCCGGCTGGGATTTAGTGAGCCTGTCTTTTATAAATAGTAAATATGAAACTACAAAAACATTATATTCAGGTTATTCGGATGAAGAAATTGCTATAGCTAATTCAAAGAATATTTCTCCTGTTAAACGAAAAGAACTTCTAAGCTCAACTGTAAGTAGATATAGAATAGGTTCTTTTTATTACTTACCATGGTGAGATGCACGAGTTCGTGAAATTGTTAGTGGGGGAATGAAAAGTGACATTCCTGTAAATTTAAAAGATGAATGGAATGATTACGATATGCTATATATTCCAATTTATTATGAGGCTTTGCCTGTTGCTGTTTTATTGTTAGATAAACCTCGCAATAGAACTAAACCTAATAGAGTTTCGCTACGTGCACAATCAATTGTTCATTCTTGTTTTATTGAGGTATTTCATCAATACATATATCAAGAAAATTTTCCTCATTCTCAAATACTTCAAGATACGGTTTTTGGTAAGGGAACAATAGGTGTAATTAAATTAGACGTATTAGGGAAAATATCCAGCATTAACATTGCCGCCGAACATATTTTAAGTCTTGACCACGAAGGTCTTGTTGATACTGATTTTTTTAAACATTTTAGCAAGGATTTTATTGATCAATTTACTCCGTACTTCGATAAAGCGGTTCAAACACTCGAAATAACCAGTTTTGAAATAAAGTATATCGGGAAAAATGAAGTATCTGAGAAGTTAAATGTAAAATTATTTCCCATTCATGTTTTATATGAATATAGAGGAATGGTTTGCCTTGTCGATTATCCTGAACCGACAGATATATTTAAAGAATATACTAATATTTTAACGAAATTAGATCCGCTTACATCTGCTATACAGTGTGATATAAAGTCTATACAAAATAAATTGGTAGAGTGGCTTCATGATAGTTTCGGTTTTACTTATCCGAGGATTTATAAACTATCTGAAGATGAAACCAGAATGGAATGCATATATTTCTTTGACCCAAGAATTAAGGATATACATTTTTTCGACCATTCCTTCAATCGTAACAGTTTAGCAGCTTCTGCTCTTATTGAAAATAAAATATTGCATACAAGCATTTATAATAGAAAATATCGGGACATTAGACAAATTTGGAAATTATTAAAAACAAAAGGTGCTATTGCCGTCCCATTAAATGTTATTAATGATCATAAAACTGTTTTTGTATGCGATTTCGACTCTAATTCTCTTGTAATGGATATGTCAAAGACAATTATCTTAAGATATTTTGGAAATGTGTTAATATTAACACTTAAAATGTAAAATTCAGAAGTTGTATCTCACTATCATCGAAATTTACATTTTTACTTTGTTTGGCACTTGAAGAGCTTTTGATGTGACTGAGGTTAAAGTTTTATTGAAATAGATCTTTGTTAAAATTATCTTTAAACAAAAGTTTAATGGAGAAATTTGGATCGAGGAAATGATGCTTAAATATAAAAATACTTTTAAAACATTTTTTTTCTCCTTATTGCTAACTCTTATATCCTGTGCTCCGAATATAACTCTAAAAGTTACTGTAGATGAGGATTGTTTCCCCTCGGACAGCTCGAAATTAAAAATTTTCCTCCTTGATGAAAAGTGTAATCAAGAATTGACTGAGATTATTTCATCAAATGAAGAGTATATGAGGGTCATTTCTTATCGAATTTCTGATAGTATTAGAACTCTGCAACGTTTTTATAATACAGCAGAGCGAAATTTTAAGGTTCTGAGAACGTATACCTTTGAAATTAATGAGCTTATGATATTCGAGTTGTCGAATCGAGGTTAATATACTGTATATGATGATAATATGGGCTGTGATAGATTAAACCGGTAAAATTATGAATATTCATGGAATTATCTTGCCACCTTGATTTTGTTAGTAAAATGTCTTATAATAAAACAGTAATAGAAAAATCTGATAAAAAAGTGAAGCAAACTCTATGAACCAAAAAAAATCATTAATTTACTTGTACAGGCAGTGAGGTACACGCGATGGGAAAATCTACTCTGATTATCGTATTGGGCTATATCATGATTTTCGGCATGATACAAGGCGACATGAATAAAATAACCGAAAAAGCTTTTCAGGGAACGGCTGAGTTGTATGAAAATATCCAGGCAAATATCGTGGCTACCAGTCTGGCAGAGTATCTTGTTTGTCGCCATATACATTATGGATTATCCGATACTACCATAAGTAACGGAACCTGGTTGAACTCCACCGTGAACGCCGATATTGATTTCCATGCACACAGCAGTTGGTCCGGTTTTGACACGCTTTTAATCTCTTGTGTATCTCTATGCGGTAATATTCCATATACTTGCCGCGTATCGCTTAATAGTCGAACTCTGTCAATACCTCCCATATTTGCCGCAGCCGGTCTTTTTTCGGCTTTATCAATAGTCTCCGTCGATACAATCGCTCAGATCATCGGTAACGATACGAATATGGACGGATCCGATGGAGACGGTACCGATTTATGCGGATTATCCGTTTCAAACTCAGTCGACAGTTCAACCGTATCGAATGAACACTCCGGTACGAACAGGATTGTTGGAACGGGTGCCTCACCGAGTATCAGTACTCATGATATGTCATCCACAGATTTACAGGCGCTGGCAGACTTCTATGAAACGGTTGCAGATAGCAGTTATACGGGTGGGAATCTGCCTCCCGGTAACTATGGAACGCAGTTAAACCCGGAGATTATCCACGTTGATGGTGATGTTCACCTGACTGGAAATCTCAACGGTTACGGCATACTGGTTGTCGAAGGATCTTTTTACACCGCCGAAAATAGTGGTCTTATATGGCATGGTGTTGTCATAGGAGTCGATTCGAATACGATAGAATTTGATCTGGGAGATTCATCCACGGTGTTCGGATCGACTCTTATCGGCGCCCCGAACAATGCCGGGCTCAACCTGACCGGTACACCTGCGGATACGACAATAGAATTCATTATCGAGGAGGGGAAGATCACACCCCAGCAGGATTTTACGGCTCATGTTCTTATTTTGGGAGTAGCATTTGAATCATTACCCATTACCGCCAAAGTTCGAATTAGTGATGAATGGTTTGAACCTTGGGGTACTTATACAAGTCCTTCTACTGCTAATTTAAACGACGGCAATCAACATTCATTTTATCCGCCAACCGAATATGCAGGCGGTACGAGTATCGGCATTACCTGCAAATCATGGTTTATTTTTTTTGGATGGGAGTGGGAAAAAATGGAAGTCAGCTCATGGGATAATTCGCCAAATGTAATTGTGCTGAGAGACGGTGAAGAAATCCCGGATATCGAACCTTTTGGCGAACAGGCAGATATCACAGATTTCTTGGAATATTACATTGATTCAGAATCCGGAACAGTCACTCTCGCAGATAATCAGGTCATATATCTTTTTGAGCTTTGGACCACAGACCCGAGTGATCCGGCTTATGATTTCCAGGACCTGGTTGCCCTGGTCTCCCTCTTTCCGGTCGAAGAGCCTGAGGAAGGTGCTGAAGGAGACTCGGTGGTGATCGGTCTGGTCGATGAAATACCAACGGAGCTCATATACAGCGAAGAAGCTATTCAAATGGTGATGGACATGCTAAATAGCGGTGGCTATGTAACTCGAAGCGTAAAAAATATTCAATGGTGGGAATAAGGTTCTCTACGTTTTCCACTCTAAGAGATACTATTTACGCAAATATCATCCTATTCATTCTGTTCGAGAGTATCTTTTTTGTGTTGATCCCTTTGTTCTTGCAAGAGCATTTGCATATCTTTTTTCTTCATTTCAATGCGCTCTGCCAGCGGAGGCACAATCGAAGCCTTAATAAATATGACCAACTCCTTTTTTGTGATATCGGACGAATTATAGCCGGTTATATAGCGGATTCCCAGTACCCACCAGGGCAGGTCCTTCAGGAAAGGTATCCCTTTACGCACCTTTTGGGTTTCATCGGAGAAAAGACCCGCAATAACTGTCTGTTCGCCGTCCAGTAACAGCACCTCCGTTACGGCGACTTGTTTATCGATTTTCGTACTCACCGGGTCCGGAGTAGCAGAACTTTTCTCGGCGGATAATTTCAGGTGAATGAAGGTAATATCCTTATCTTTATATATTTTAGGAGTAACACTCAGTATTGATCCCACATCAAAAAATTGTTCAATAGTATTACCCGCAAAATCTCTCTGTTTAATTGAAAACTGTTGCCCTACCTGGATTTTGCCTACACTGCCATCCATGACCTGAATCGTTGGACGGGTGATGATCTCTCCTATATTCAAGGCTTCGAAAGTGTTTAGGATTCCGTCGATCGTAATGGATCCGTCATCGGCAGTGTATTTGCCGGCAACCGACAAAAATTCCTGCGATACACCAATTCCGCCCAGAGATTTAATATTTAAATCCAGCTTATCCAACAATGCCTTCCAATCAATTCCGGATTCTTTAAGAACTCTACGATCGCCTTGAAAAAATATGGCTGATATTTCAATAGACCTTGTATCGGCGGTAACTTCGGGTTCTTTTAATCCTGCGGTCGCTGCTTTTCCCATGCCGGAATATCGGATTTCGAACCAGGCGGCTTTTTCAATATATTCGAGACCCCGTGATGACAATAAATATTCCAGAGCCTTTTTCCAATAAGATGGGGGGACTTCAATATTAATCGGGCCCGATTGTTCAGTTAGATCGATGATAATCTTCCCGGAAAATTTCAGAGCTAACTGACTCAGAACCTCTATTGCTTCATTAAAACTTGTCGTAGGAGGAAAGGATACGGTTTCTTCTTTGGAAACAAAATTCCGAACAGGGTTCTTCTGCGCCTGCAAGGGCGAGGAGATGAAAATTAACAGACACAGTAATACGACCACATAAATTAAAATGGTAGAATTATAATGTTGTTGAGTTTGAGCGCTTGATAGGTATTGCATTGTTCACCTTTATTTTGTTGGATTTAGATTAAGAACTACAGTATCCTTGATACCGCCCCGGTCCATTTTAAATGTTACCGTGCCCTTATTTATATTTACCTTTGCCAGGTATCCGAGATAAATTTTGTCCCCAGCTTTCATATTAAGAAGATTATTTGTTTGATCCTTGATATATGCTACATTTCCCGTAATGGCAATGAGATTACATTTTTCAACAATGGGCAAATTATCACTGTTGGGTGGTAATTTCCTTAATACCAATGGTATGAAAGGATCGTAACGAAGCAGGGTATATTGGGGCTGAGTTCGAAAAGAATGAATAGAAAAAGCTTTTGCTCTATCTTCATTGGAAAAGAGACCCGTTAGTTGCAGGTCAACCTGTAATAGATTCTCGTCGTTCAAATCTTCTTTGTTGCGCATCCGAAAATTATCAATCCGGAAGATCGGTTTCAGCTTTTCGAGCCGCATAAAAAATGCAGCCAGCTTCGGGAATTTTCCCTCGCCGCTAAGTTGATATATGGCTTCTGCGTAATCATTTTTTTCTTTGATATCTGCCAGGACAAAGGTGAAATTGAAGAACGTTCCCAAGCGATCGAGATATTCCAGGTATCGATACGTCTGATGAATTTCATAGGTGGGCAAAAGGATTTTCGGGTAGGATTTATACTTCTCTTGGTTTGTCTTGATCTCTTCGTAATAGTAATCCAGATCGGCAAGATATCTTTCCAGCTTGGAAAATTCTTTTTTCTTCTGCTCTATCTGCTGTGCAAGAATCTCGATTTTCTCATCGTACCGGATATGCAGTCCTAAATAGCCGCCACCGCATATGAGCAGTAAAATCAGTATCAGAATCAGCGTATTGCGAATTTTATAGGACATGATTGTCTTCCTATCTCTTAGTGTCTATGTATATAATCTTAATCCCTGCCTCCATAACTGATTCGATTCACTCGACAATCGGGTTAAATTCTTTCTCATCTTGGGTGATGTTTTCAATGACAACCTTGAATTGATATACAACCTTCTCCCGTATTTCAGTTGGTGCAATGCTTTCAATGCTTGCCCGGGGAAATCTTTTTATAAATAGGGGGATTCGATTTCGATAAATGCTATAACCGGTAATTTCGACGGATGAACTTTTTACATTAACATCTGTAAACCATAATCCATTTACATCACGGGCTGTACGATAAATTTTATTAATTGTTACCGTAGTCCGCCTTGTTCCCCGAGCCAGAGAATCCAATTTAATATATTCCGCCTGCAGATCTCCCAATTCAAATATCAGACTATCTACGAGTGGCCCAACCCAGTTGAGATCTTCGATGGATCTATCTAATGATTCAACTTCTCTTTCATAACTTTCTTTTAAATAACGCTTACTATTATTGAGCCAATTGAGGGCCATCGGCATAAACAGAATCAAGATTAAAACTAAAATTCCATGCCAGGCAATAATAAAAACTTGCTGCCTTTTTTGGATGTATGCCGGTAAGAGGTCAACCTTGTAGAGATTCTTTTCATCGCTCTTTAATGCTGTGACCACAAGTCCTAATGCTCCCGTGAAATTTTGCAAACTGGCGGCATCTTCAGGACTTGCGACAAATTTTTCCGAATTCAGTTTGACGTATTCAACATTTTCCAATCCTAAGTTCTTCTGAAAAAACTCTTTGGCTTCCAGTTGTTTCGACTTGCCGGTCAGTACCAACAAATCAAAATCCGGGATATTTCCAATATCTTGTTCATAAAGCAATTTGCCTTTGAGTGTATTCAGGACCGAGGGAGTAGAAGAGCCTTCCCGGATTATTGGAGCCATATGGATGAATTTGCCCCCTTTAGTCATGATGATCCGGCTCTCGTTCTGGGTAATATCTACGATTACAATAATTTCTTCTTCTTTCGGAGCGTAATTATAACTAATAAGATTAAGAACGGAAATTTCGTTTGGATTCAAAATCTGGAATTTATGTTTCTGTTCTAACCTATCCCGGATTGCATCATAGGTCTGGATAAGCGGAACGTCACCCATATACCCAAATGCAAACAATTGATCTTTGTCAGTGGCAATATAGGCATACTGATCTTTGGGTACATTTCCGTGGATTTGCTGGCTTATTTCTGCATGGATTTTAGCTCTCCGCTCTTTATTCTTCAGTTTGTCGTAAACGTTCTTCAGAATAATAGTATTCATTATCGGCGACGGTAAATTAATTGCTATATTAAATTTTTTCGCAGGCACTCTGCAAAGCAGAGCCAATAGAACATCCTCATTGGATACCGGTGTTTCTTCTTCACCTTCGCTGACTTCACCTTTGAATGGATTTGCTTCGTCACCTTCCCGGCTTTTATTAGAGATGCCAAAAATATCTTCAGCACTCAGACCTTCCAAATCCTCTTCCGATTCACCACCGGAAATTTCTTCGATTTGTTTAAGAGGGCTTAGAAGTTTGGAGTTATCAATGGATTCAATGACAATTTTATTTACCGAGAGCGATGCTAAAATTGCTTTCAGCTCCAGGCTGTCATTATATAATCCCAGGACTTTCTTCTTGTTTGAACTTCGGGCTTTCTTAGACGGAGTATTTGACAATTTCTTTGAACCTCTTTTTATTGTTAGCATTTGCCAGCGCTTCTTCGTAAGAGATAATATTCTGCTCGTAGAGTCGCTTGAGATCCTGTTCCATAGTAATCATACCCAAATTGCTTCCCTGATGCAGCATCTGGTAAATCTCTCCGATATTATTGTTTTTTATTGCCGCCCTGATAGGTGGTGTCATGAATAAAATTTCCTTTGCGAGGATACGTTTTCCATCAATTGTCTTCGGTAATTTTTGCGACATGACAACTGTTAACACGTCAGCCAATCGATCTCTTACCCGATCCTGTTCAATCGAAGGCACTTCTCCGATAATCCGGTCAATGCTATCCACCGCAGAGGATGTGTGTAATGTCGAAAATACCTTATGGCCACTATCCGTCACCTCCAGGGCTGTAATGATTGTTTCCGGATCGCGCATCTCGCCAATAATGATGATATCCGGGTCCTGCCTCAAAGCTTGTATGGTCCCTTCTTTAAATGATAATACATCGCTGCCGACTTCCCTATGCCGTACGACACAGCGCTGAGGTATGTGTATATGTTCAATCGGGCTGGCGATGATAACGATATGTGCATCGACGCTCTTATTATTGGCATCGACAATGGAATCTAAGGTGGAACTTTTTCCGGAACCGGTAATGCCGGTAATCAAAATGAGCCCTTTTTTTACGTGTGCAAGGCTCATTGCCCGAGCAATATTCGGATGAAAACCATAAGAACTGATTGGGCGGATTTCGCCGGCAATCAGACGCATATTCAATCCGATGTTTCCAAGATCGAAATATATGTTTGCCCGCAAGCGTACCGGCTCGTTTTCACCGGGAACTTCATACGAATACGAAAAATCGAGGCTCTTCTTTTCGAATAAAATTTTTGTCTGACGCTCCATTAATGAGTTCAACAGGATCAAATCCATTTCATATTTGCTATATTCGCCCAATTGTGGATCCGGTTTTTTGTCTCCATGGGTGCGATACCATATTTGGCTTCTGCATCCAAGCGATCCCATATCAATATCGGAAGCTTTAATTTCTCTCATTCGATTTAGAAATCCCTGTAGCAACATCTGTAAAGAACGGCGATCCTCCTCATCCAATTCGTGTATAGCTTTGGCGAGATACATCTGTCTTTCGATTCCGAAAAGCGTAGCCGGCATCTTACCGATAATTATTTTTGTTATCTGATGTGTTTTTGGGATTAATGCTTCGTCCATATAGTCATCCGGGTTTATAACTAAAATAATTTATTTATAATCATTAATAGTGCAAATAAAATTTATGATGAGCGCAATTCAAAGAGTTTTCGCTCGAGTTCCACAATTTTTTCATTCGTGATAATCAGTTTTTGGCGCAGTATTTCGATGAGGTTCATCATATGGAGATTCACGATCTTCTGTTCCTGATGAGAGAAAAAATCCATAAGCATATGCCGGGAATAGCGTAAAACCCTTGTCGGCTCTTCCGCACGGACCGAGGCAATTCGATAGTGCTCTCGGAACAGGATAAGTTCTCCAAATACATCGCCCTTTTTTAATTCTGCTAATTTGGTACCTTGTCTCCATACTGAAATGCACCCTTCGATAATCAGATAGAGGGAGCTTCCGACTTCTCCCTTGTGTAGAATCTCCTCCTGGGCGCCAAACTTTTCCTCAATCCCTATTTCTAAAAACTTTTCAGCAACAATCTTAGGAAAGTTGGCCAGGAATAAGGGTGGTCTGTTAAAATAAATAAGACTCCCTAAATTTTTCGATATCACCTGCAGACTTTTATCCGGAATATTTTTCTGCTTTTCTGATATCTGCTCATCGTATGGAGTTTTAACTTTCATTTATATATTCTCCAAATTCTTTGGTGATATTTGGCAGCTCCAACCGGCGCTGCCATATTGTCCGCTATAAGCAAATAAAGTTTGCACAGTGAAACCGACCCTGATTGTACGAATACTGTCAAGGTCGGTCGTCTGATTTCCTGTCGTACTGTAGAAATCAAATCGAAGGTCTGTCAATCCAATTCCAACGTCATTTTCGCTGCCGTTTACCGAACGATATAGATACCGATCGTTGGGATTCTCGGTGCTTGCGGCATCCGACCTGCTGCTCAAGCGATAGTTCATGGTGTCGGGTATTCCGTTTTGATCGATATCCGCTAAAAATCGAATCGTAGTATCGGAAATCGCTAAAATTGCCGCTGTCGCCGCCGGCACGCCGTAACCGGCTTTTCTAAGGTCAAATTCTATTATTGAGGCGACCTCAGTTAAATTTTCCTGGGCCATTGTCTGCATATTATTCAGCGCACTGGTCTCTAACAACTGGAAATTCATACCTAATATGCTCAGGATAAAGATACCGGCGATCAGAAATGTTCCTGTCAATTCTATGTCAAACATATTTTAACCTATATAAGCATAGATTCGGCTAAGGTTTAAATTATTTGATAAATCAGGGCTGGAAATAGTAACGTTCGTCCGTTTATAGAGAGTGCGGATAGTTGAAAAGTTATCAAAGTCGCTCGTAGCGACGTATCCGACAGTTATAGAAACCGTGTAGAAAAATCCCTCTAAAGTAGTATCGGATACAGTATAATTATGAAAATCGTCAATATCATCAAAATTCGGATAGATTTCGCCCGCATCGACACCCAGATTGCCCGGCGCCGTGAATTCATCCGGGAGAGTAGATGGTGTTGAACTGAGTAATATTTCGTCAAATGCTTTTGACCTTGCTTCTTCTAAGTATGAATTTGCAATTCCCACGGCGCTAATTTCAAATTGCGATTGCATGATACTGACTTCACTATTGAAGCGCGATTTATTTACAGATAACGTAAAAATTCCCCAGATTACTATTGCACCGAGTAAAATCAGCAGTTCTGCTCTTCCCATAGCCTTTTTATTCCTCGACCGTAATGGCCGCTATTTCTTCGATTGTGGTAACTCCCTCTTTGATACGCTCTCTTCCGGACATTCGCAGGGTGAGCATTCCGTTTTTCACGGCTGCATCCCGAATTGCTTCCTCGTTTACCTCTTCACCCGATGTGATGATGATCTCTCGAATTTCCTTCGTGAAATAGAGAGCTTCCATGATTGCGGAACGACCTTTGTAACCACCGCGGCATTTCTCGCAGCCGACCGCTTTATATATTGTCGTGTTTTGAAGTTCCTCTTCACTAAATCCCAGCTTCAGAGCGGCTTCCCTGTCCAGATCATCGATTGGCTGTTTACAATGCGGGCAGAGTCGCCGTACGAGGCGCTGGGCCATGACGATATTTACAGAATAGGCGATTAAAAATGGTTCAATCCCCATTTTATAAAGCCGGGAGACGGCGCTCGGCGCATCATTTGTATGTAACGTGGAAAAGGTAAGGTGGCCGGTATTAGCCAATTTCATAGCAATACTGGCAGTGGTAAGATCCCGAATTTCACCAACCAGGACAATATCCGGATCATGTCGCAGAATCGACCGCATTGCATTATCAAAAGTCATTTTGTCGCTGATTTTTAGCTGTCGCGCTCCCTGGATCAGATATTCCACCGGATCTTCCACCGTGAGAACACACTTGTCCGGTGAGATAACAGCATACAGAGCAGCCACGAGTGTCGTGCTTTTCCCGCTACCGGTTGGACCGGTAATGATCACAATTCCCGATGGTTTGGTAATTGCCCGATGAAAATCGGCAAGTGCCTGCCGTTGTAAACCGAGCTTCTTCAAATCGGTGATTACTTTCCTATCATCCAGAATACGGATGACGATACTTTCCAGGCGTCGGTCGAATTCGGATCCTACAATTGGTATGATGGATACCCGATACCGAATCAAATATCCATCTACTTTTTTCTGAATAAAACCATCCTGGGCGCAGTCTCTCTCAAAGCGATCTACATTCCGGGTTTTGTCCTTGAACACAGCGGCGATCGCTTCCGGTTTTACACCTTTCTGTAAGTACCAACTTTGCAGTTTTCCATCGAGACGAAATCGAAAATCCGTCAGATTACCGGGAACTGGAACAATATGCACATCGCTGGCGCCCTGCCGGACGGCTTCTACCAGCACTCCCTCAACTAAAGTCGTAAGCGCACTCTGATTGATTTCTGCATCGAGCGCTTCTTCATCGACTTCCGCCTCTTCTTGTTCCTCTTCTTCATATTCAATTTCGTCAATCAGACTGAGGAACTCATTCTGACGTTTCAATAATTTATCAATCAGGGCGTCAATTATTTCAAGACGAGTATATACAATTTCATAATTGCGATAAGGTAATTGATCTGCAATGGATTTTAGGTTTGGGTTTGCCGGATCGGCTGTAATCAGGGTCAATTCCGTCTGTCCATTTTTCTTACTGATACTGTAGGGCAACATTTTGACCTGGATTAATTCGGAACGGAGATTGTCACCGATTTCATTTATAAACCCCGAAATGAACTCGAGCTGCTCTTCTGAGAGTCCATCGGGATTGATATCTAATTCACGGATGACAAATATCTCAGCCAATTCATGTAAAACTGCATGTCGATCTATGCCAAGGTCTTCATATAAAATCTGTCCCACAGGTCTACGCGATTTTGCACGTTCCCCCTTCTGGATTTCCAGCGCTTTTTTGAGAACATTGGGGCTTATTATTCCTTTTTCAAGGAGTATGTCACCAATTCGTCTCGCCATTTATTCCACTTTCCTCATTTGGAATTACATTACCGACGTTTCGGAAGAGACTACAGTTATAAATAACATTGCCACCATAATGATGGTCGTTACAAATAAATTAATAATATTTATGACTTTTTCCATTCGGTACGAGGTGTCCGCTTCATAATAATTTGCCAACTGTAAGGCATTGGATTTTAACGCTCCCGATTCCGCTCCCGAACGGAAACGGGAAATCGCCGTGTGTGTGAAAACCCCGGAGGCTTCCAAAGCTTCCACGATCCCTTTACCCTCCTTTAACATCAGTGGAATTGATATGTTTTTAATCTGGCTTTCCATGTAGGAATTCCGACAGGCTTCGGCGGCAATTTGAATAACGCGCACATTTTCTCCGGAACCGCTGTATAAAGAATAGAAAACTCTTGCAAATATTTCAATACTCGTCTTATGCAAGAGGGCCCCGATAGCAGGTATTTTTATCATAAACTTGTCTTTGTAGTATTTGCCCTTGGGCGTTCGAAACCAGGATACGAGGAGCCCAACGGGAATTCCGATCGCCAAAATAATCAACCACCAGTAAGCAAGCAGAAAGTCGCTGACTTCCATGGTTTTAGCTGTCATTGGCGGTAACGTTTTGCCAAATTTCAGGAACATCTTGGCTGTCGCCGGAAAAATCGCCATCACGTAGTATGCGATTACCAAAATGATAGCGCCCAGGGTGATAAAGGGCATAACAAGAGTTTTGCGCAGATTCCGTTTGAATTCCTGGTCTCTCTCCATGAACTTCGCCGTGCTTTCATAAACAACCTGCATGTTACCGCTGGTGGACGCAACCGCAAGCATATAGGCAGGAAATTTTCCAAAAACACCCCGATGCTTGGAAAATACCTCATCCCCTTCTTTTCCATCTTTTAAATCTTTATTGATTTCCCTGATCGTCTCCCGCATGCGCTTATTGCTTGTATCTTCTATTAGCAAATTCAGAATCTCGTTATAGGGCAGATTTTCTTTCAATAAATCGGCGCATAACCGCAACCAGTTTGTAACCTCCTGGCTCGGCACCTTACCTTTGAAATCAAATAATTTCGGTTGAATATGAATATCAGTGTAACCAAAGCGTTCAAAAGTTTGCCGTAGTTCCTTTTTTGAAAAAGCCTTTTGCTCTCCCTTTAGTGCGGCTTTGCCGCCCTTTTTAACGTTATAAATAAACGTAACCTTCTTCTGAAGGTTTTCAATTTTCAGGCCCTTTTTCTTTGATAAAACGGAGAGTGATTTTTTGGCTTCTTTTTTATTATCAGCCTCGATGACCCCTCTAACCCGCCGACCTTGCGGATTAATTGCTATATAGCGAAAAGACTCCATTGATTATCCTGTCCTGAAAAAACCGGTCAAGACCGGCAACTATTCCTGCGCAGCCTTGACCGGTAATTTGTTTAGCAACTCAAGATTATTATGGCAATGTGATTGTTGGTGATCCCGATACGCCATCTATACCGATTGTTGCTACTACGATAACGCCTTCTGATGTGCCTGTTGCTGTTATTACAAAGCTAGAGTCAGTACCAGCTGTTGAAATTACCAGGGTTGTGGCGTCACTGCTGGCTGAGCCTAACTTAGCGAGACCCGGAGCATCTGCTGTAATTCCAGCGAAAGATCTTCCGCCGCCACCCATCTGTACCGGTTTACGCCAGTAGGCTGCGGCATTTGAACCGACTACATTAACTTCCTGGACCAGACGATCGGATTCGGCATTGACGGCGCCCTGGCTGAACATATTGATGCCGACAACAATAGCGACACCAACAATAATTACACCCAAAACGATCATGAGCAATTGTTGTGTTCCCATGTGATACCTCCTTTGTGGTTTTTAAAGTAACTTTTTCTCATCGCGCTTTCAAAATATCCTGCCTCTCCAAAAAAGTTGTGTCATTATATATAAATTGGCAAAGCATTGATTTAATATAAAGATTTATATTAAACTTGTCAATGTCTTTTTGCATTAAATTTTAACCACCCCACGTTTTTTATCAGAGAGCGAGAGTAATTTGTTTACCATTTTCATTCATACATAGTTTTTTCAAAGGAATAAACGCTCCTGCCCTCACCGTTGCAAGCAGGATTTGGAAAATCGTGCCGATTTTGTGATGGACAAAACCGATTAATTCCTATACATTCATTTTAGCAACTGTTTTAATCTTATTTTTCGTTAATAATTGATGATGAAGCGATCTGGTTTCGGTATAGAGCAAATACATGCTGATTGTCACTACCATCAATATAATCCGGAGACATTCATAGCGTCGTAATTGGATGTTTTCCAGATGAAACTGATCTTTTATATGGCGGTGATATTCCTCGATATGCCAGCTCTTGCCATAACCCTCAAAAACATCTCTGACTATTTCATCGGGATTGCTATAGGGTGAATTGACCAAAAACAACTATATCCCCGACCGGCTCTTTTCATCACAACAAGATAAAGCGGCTGTTCCAACGTCAGATGAGTATAGGTATCAATATATCTGACCGGGACTATTCCAACCTGATATTTGTCAAACTTCAGCCGATTCTTGCGAATACGTCGAGTAAATTAAATGTGCTTTCTTGCTAATCTGTCGAATCGACATCGCTTTGCCTTTATATGACAGATGACGATTTTCCCTGAGTCTGATGATAAAATATTGTTTCATCCAGATAAGCGGCTGAATGGTCTGATCCCGGTCGCCACCCCGGTCAATAACCCATATTAACGCCTTGTGAATGGTTTCTAAAACACAGTCAATTCCCATCAATATTTCGCTATTCTCACTGACCATGTTTTTGGTAAAACTATACAGTTGACTCAAAAGAGGGGTAAAAATATTCCCACTGTGGCTCACCCCAAAAATATTCAGTATCCAATAGCCCATTCCGATTTCACCACTGCTGCAATTCCGTACCCGCTCCAAACCCTCCTGTTCCGCAGGAATTCCGTTGAAAAAAACGACTGTAACGCTTCTGAACAGGGCATAATCATGAGAATGAACCCGACTCCTGACCGCTTTAAGATGTGACGGATCGAAGATTTGCTTTGGGAGATGAGCATTTTGAGCAAATCTGGTTTACTCAACTGTCTGCGAAAACGTTCCAGTGTCGATTTTAGTTTAATGCTGTCTAAAAGATGGATTCCGATCTGATTTAAGGTGATTTGCTGAGACTTCAGGATGCTGAGAACCATATCCCGGATGATACGGGTTTCGGGCTTTGTCAGAGAGATGTTTAAACGCCGAAAATAGTTGTAAAATTTGTTTTGTAGTTGTGCTCTTTGTAAATTTAAATTAGATTCATTTTGGTAGATTTTCATGATTTTTTTATCAACTGTAATTTACTAAAAAGGAGTCTCTTTTTTAACTCTTTTCTGCTCGTAACTACTCACTATTTCAGTAACTTAATCGAAGATTCCCTATGGGATAGAAATCCTTACACTAAAAATCTTGGGGTGGTCAATAAAAGTCAATCAAACTATTGACAATCGTGTGTATAATACTGTATATTATAATGTGATATTTGGAGATGGAAAATAATTGAAAGACATAAACGAATTAATATAACCTTACCAAAAACTCTGGAAGAGGAACTTACCTTCGTATCTAAGGAGTTGAATGATAAAAAAAGCCATATTATAGCCCGCGCACTAAATTTATACTTTGATGAATTAGATACATTAATTGCCGACAACCGATATAAGAAATATAAAGAAGCTAAATCAAAAACCTATACTCTTGCTGATTTGGATAAAGTAATCGGCTAGTTTATTGTATTCATTCGAATTCCTAAATATACTAAAGCAGAGAATGACTCGGAAAAATATGTTGAAGCAATATTGAATTCGCAGTCAATTAAAAAAGTAGTAGTTGCAGGACCAGATACAGGCAAAACCTATCTTTTTAAAAAAATACTTGAAGGACAAAAAAATACAATTACACTGACTTTTATTAATTCTCTTGTAGAAGATTTATCTCTAGAATTGTATGGAATGTCAGAGGTAAGAACCCTTCACAGTTTTGCTCGAAGTATTCTTAGCAACATTGTAAAAAAATATTAATATTTATCCGAAACTTTCTAAAGTAATAAAACACGATGCTGAAATTTTAATTGGCCAAGAAGTTGATTTTGATAAATTATTTCTTGACATTATTAAACATCTATAGTAAAATCACAAACAATATGATGCCTGAGTTTAGTTTTTATAGAAAGCCTAATAGCAATGAATTTAAAAGACTGCTATTCATCGAAAAATTCCAGAAGATTAACAAAGGAAGTAATAATGAAAAATGATATAGATAAAAGACCTATTAATTTTTATGGCTTGGCTATATTTTTATATTTGATAAAATGTGTCTCTACCACCTCTTATATAGGAAATATTCCAGAAAAATTGAAAATAGAGAAAATGACTGGAGATAGTGTTGAAATTAGCTGAAAATATTCCATTCCTTCAAATGAAGAAGTAGATTTTATTATCGCAAGAAGGGTTAGTGCCGGGTCCTGGGATGAAAGCTATGGAATGACTTCTTATAAATATTTTATGAAGAATTAAACCTGACTACCCAGTGCGGGAGCACTGGGAAGTGTACTTTATATATAAATCTGGAGGAAGAAATGAATGAAAAAATAAGAGACGTAATACATATAACTTTTTCCGCTGTTTTTGTATTTAGTATCTTTTTGTATATTTCATGTGGAGATTTAACTGGGCCTGAGAAAAAGGAAACAGCAACTATTACTGGATATGTAATGGATAATAGTGGGAAGTCAATTAGCGGTGCAAGTATTGTAGTTACCAGTGAAGGTTATTCAGCGAGTACAACAAGTAATGACACTGGATATTTTGAGTTAAATGTTAAAGTAGAACTTGATACTATGATTACTTTGGAAATAGATATAAATAAATATGGATATGAAAAGGAAACTATACCTGTTTATGTTACAGGGGGCGGAGATTATCAACTAGGCGAAATTTTGTTAAAGATTGATTATTATGCACCGATGCCTGAGCAAGAGCGGATAGAAATATCGGGAAGAATATATGATAGTAATACAAATGAACCAATTAGTAAAGTCGTTGTACTGACTGACTTTTCAAGTAGATGGGCAACGAGTGATTCAGCAGGCTATTTTAGTCTGGGGCTAAAAATTATAGAACCAGTTAGGGAGATTAATTTTACCTTCAATAAGGATGGTTATGTTTCTGCTACAAAGACAAAATATTGGATATCACCGTCAGATAGTGAAGGGATAAATCTAGGTGAAATTAGGTTAACTCCTGCTACGGGGGAAGTTTGTAAAGAGGACGCTACTCATAAGCCTTCTTCGATTGCATTTATATCTGCTACGCATAAAGAATTAAATGTTAAAGAAGTCGGTGGTATTGAAGAAACCATTTTAACTTTTGAAGTTCGTGATTCATCTGGGACCCCTATCGATATTGATACTACAGTTATTGTTTCTATTCTTCATGGCCCTGGTGGAGGGGAAACAATATCTAATAAGTTTATCAGAACAAATAACAAGGGGCAAGTAGAAGCAAGACTTGTTAGTGGAATAAAAGCAGGGGTTGTTCAAATTCTTGCAACCATTCCTACTGAAGATATTGAAATAAGATCCCAACTAGTAATAATTGTAATCCATTCAGGCTTACCTGATGAGAGTCATTTTTCTCTTGCAGCCGAATATTTAAATATTCCTGGACTTGTTAAATTTGGTGTTACTGATAATATTACTGCATATGTTGGTGATAAATACGGTAATTACGTTAAAGATGGAACAGCTGTATATTTTACGACAACAGGAGGGATGATTTATGGAGCTGGATTTACTCAAGGGGGGGAAGCTACATCTATACTTAAATCGTGTGAGCCTTTGCCCGAAGATGGCATTGTAACTGTATTTGCAAAAACTGCTAATAGAACTGCTAATACTATCAATGATTCAATTGTAGCACGTAGTACAGTTTTATTTTCTGGCGCACCAATGATCAGAAATATTCATCCCCAAGATTTTTATATAATAAAAAGTTATGATCCGAATTTGCATCCCTCTGCATACGATTCAAGTAGGGCTACTGTATATTTCGAAGTTGAAGATGAGAATGGTAATCCTCTTGCGTCGGGAACAAAACTGAGTATTACTCCTAACCCTGATGCAGTCTCAATAAGTACTAATTTCCCCACTAATGGTTTACCTGATACCCAGGATACAACATATACCAATTTTAAGATGATTATTGTAGGTAAGAAATTGGAAGACATTTTGAGCGGAGAAGAATATACCGGATCAGTAACTATTAGTATTTCAGTGTCTGGTCCCAATGGAAGGGCTTCGGCGAATATTGTTGGCTTTATTCAGGCAGAATAATAGTAAATAGGTGCTTTTCATTAGTTTGGCTGATTTTTTACACTTTTTCTATAACTATCTTATTATAGGTGGAATAGCTAGGTTAAGAGCCAGTCCCAATCAGCAATTTATTATGATCCGCCTGATGTTTTGGTCGGAGACCTTATTCAAATAGATAATGGTAAAGCCTATTTGATAAATATGAAAGACCCTGCTAGCTCATTAACAGTCTCCGGAATGCTGATTGATCCTGATACTCTTATTGAACTGGTATAAGGATGAAATTGGATTGCTTATTATCCTCAGTTTTCTTTACCGTTAGAAAGTGCGTTAAATAGCATTATTTCTAATATTTACCAGATTGAAAACCAGAACCAATCGGCTACATATTATGGCTCATGGGTCGGTGATCTAACAAATATGGAGCCAGGTGTGGGATATAAATTGAAAACTAGTGAATCTGGTATTCTTGTTTACCCCAGCTCGCCCCCAAAATTGTCTAAGTATAGATTTTCTGATAAATATTCTGTTTCTAAATCAACTTAACTCATCCGGCAACTGCCGGATAAGTTAAGTTTCAATTTATCGAAAAAACCGACATTATAGACAGACTCTAAACAGTTCTGTGGTCAATATTAATTTTATATTCAAATAGAAGTGACGAGAAATAATGAAAATTAACAGTATATAATAAAAGTTAAAAAATCAAGAGGGAGAATTAGTTTCTTCTGGGATATATTTTCTCAGGATCGCAAGTGGGAGTTATTGCAAGACAGATAAGATGATTTTTATCAGGTAGAATAACTTTGTCACGATGGACTCCTTCGGAGCGAAAGTTAACCCTACTACGTAACTTAAAAATTTAGGGGGTGTGATGATATAACCTTTAGTAAGTTGACTGAGTGAAAACTTCATTCTATCACACCCCCTAAATGTACCAAATGTAGTATTTGCAATTACAAGTTGGTACTATATCAGGCATTTGCCTGATTTCCTATCTCAAAGAGATGTCTGCGACAAATGACGTTGTAGGGTTAACTTCATGGTAATTTTTAACAGTAACCGGATTTCTTCTAAATATACAGACGCAACTTTCGCAAAGGTTTAGTCAATCCACCTGACTTTTGAAAGTTGTGTTTTGAGCTCACTCATGACACATTCTTTTTAAAGTGGCAGGAGTAGCTCCTACCACAACTATTAAAAAAAATCCAACCCCAGTTAATATAGAAGAAAATTTAACGGGGCAGGCGGGGTAAAGTGTATCAGGGCGACTATACGGGGTTAATTGATAATTGATAATTTTTAATTGATAATTAATTGCTGAGGAATAGCCTTGCTTTTATATTTTATTTGCTACCGAACTGTTTCACAAAATATTTAGCAGTTAATTTTTCACCTGTGGCATGAATTATCATTTCATCCCAGCGATATTTTTTCCCAGGATTAAAAACATTTTCGATAAAATATTTCCCGATTTCAGGGTTACCTGCAAATTTTATTTCATCAATTGAATCGAGATACTGACTTTTTGCAATTGCAAAAAGATACTGTGATGCAAGCATTTCACCTAACATATAGTTATGATAATATACAGGTACGGAGCAGATATGTATTTTAGTTGCCCAGTCCGGCATATTTCTTCCATCTGGTCTTTTCACCATCTGATATTTTTCAACAAGGTCCCACCACAATTTGTTCAAATCCTGGTAAGGATTCTCATAAAGGGATTTTTCAAAATGAACCATAACCTGAACCCATCTCGAAAATATCAACTGCTCAAGGCGAAGGGTTTTCCGTGTTGCTTCATCAATCTTTTCTCTTTCTTCATCAGAAATCTCCATAATCTCCTGCATCCAATTTGCATTTTTAGATAAACGTCCGAAAAACATAGCAACGGCTTCAGTAGTGAATATATGAGCAGGTTCCCTTAAGGCAAAAGGTAAATTCCTATCCATATAGATTTCATAGATGGCATGACCAAGTTCGTGTAAAACGGTACCAGTCCACTCCTCAGTAGGTCTCACGTTTGTCATTATTCTCACGTCGTCTTTTCTGTCAATATTTGTGCAATAAGCATGAGGATATTTGCCTTCTCGCTCATACAGATCACTTTTGCTTAAAATAGGCTCGACATCGATTCCAATACTTTTATAAAAATCAGCAACAAGTTTTACAATGTCTTTATCCGCATAATAAGGATCGAGTTTGATTTCTGTGATTACAGGTGCTGACTGGAAATAGGGGTCGGCATAATCCCATGGTCTAATGTCTTTTATATTAATATTGAATTGAGATGCCAGCACAGAATCCATCTCTTGTTTTACTTCTATAAATGGTGTCCTTGTTTCCCTGTCAAGTTCATCAAATAGTTTAATAAGCTCATTTGGGTTTTGTTCATTAACAACTAATCTCATCTGATAGTAATTATCAAATCCCATGGCTTTTGCTGATTCATTTCGAAGTTTTGCTAGTTTTATCATGTCTGACTCTACCACAGGACCAACCTGTTTAGATGCCTCCCACGCTTTTTTACGTAGTACAAGATCATTTGATGCCTTTAGAATGTCACTGATGTCATTACCGGTAACAGGCTTACCATCGATTTTTCCTCTAAAGACATTAAAATTTTTCTCTACTTCAGTTGAAAGTTCGGTTATCTTTTTTAACAAACTTGTATCTGCCTGATTAGCAAGAAATTGATAGTAAACGACTTCGAGTTCACGTGCTAAAATTGGATTGGAAATTTTTCCTGTTTCTTTAGAAGTTTTTACCTTCTGAAAGTCTTCAGAATTCGAAAATATTTTAGTTAGTTGTATATCAATGTCAGCGTACAAATTGTAATACTCATCCTTGCCTGAAGCAGTAGCATCCCAGTATGCTTGTGACATTTGAGCGTAAAGCGGTTCAACAACTGTTGTTAAATTATCGAGAAATTCTTTTGTTGTCATCTCATTCTCTGAAGGTTTTTTGGCATAGCTGAAGAGAATAAGGAAAGACATTATAAGGGCAAACAACTTTTTCATTATTGACCTCCATTTTTATTAATTTAATATTCACTATTAAAAATTTAGAAAACAGTATCAAGGAATGCAAGGTGTAGAAGTGATATTTTGAAATATTTTAAGGGATTTTTAAATGTCAGGACTAAGGTTCTGAGAAAACCGAACAGGAGTGTTCGGTTTACGGTGTAATTTAATTCTTGATTTATCTTGAGTTTTTTCTTTTTTCTCATATTTTATATGTATATATTGAAAATGTTAAATTATCCTGAACTTTATAATTATGAAGAGGTTTTGTATGGAAAAAATAGCATATACAATTCTTGCAATTATTGCGGTGGCTTTCTTTATATGTATGCTCGCAGGATTTATTGCCGCCTTTCCTTACGGTATTATAGGTCTCTTGTTGATAGTTGCTTTTGGGCTGTTATTTATAAAAGTATTAAAAGAGCGATTATCAAGAAAAGAAGACGATTATTATTCGAAAAAATTCGAAAAATAGGGAGTAAAAAATGTTAGTGACAACTCAAGACGAATTTGCAGATTATACAATAGTTGAAACTTTAGGTCTTGTTAAAGGTAATACAATTCGAGCCAGACATGTTGGTAAAGATATAATGGCAGGATTAAGAAATTTAGTTGGAGGTGAGATTACAGAATATACAAAAATGCTCGCTGAGGCAAGAGAACAGTCAATTGATAGAATGATTAAAAATGCAGAAGAAATGGGAGCAGATGGAGTTGTTTGTCTCAGGTTTACTACATCGTCTGTAATGCAGGGTTCCGCAGAATTACTTGCTTATGGAACAGCAGTAAGATTGAAGAAAAAGAAATAGATCGTAATACGTTTATCAAATAAAAGTTGTTCCTATTTTGTATTCTATCAGACACCGAATCCCGAAAATCGTGATTTCACCCCGATTTATTTGGGATTCAACTTGATAGAGGGTGATAACGTACCCCACGGCTATCCGTAGGATCCCGTTGGGAAAGCCCTATTTCTCCCCGAATAGCGGGATTTCACTCCGTTCAACTTTATAGAGAGGAATTTTCCCTCAGTGGAGCAAAGGAGAGTTTTTATAGTATTAAAAGAAAATCACAAGCACAGAGATATTTTTATTGCAATATGTGAAACCATATAATAAATTTCTAATACTTAAGTTAAATTAAAAATATGTATTACTTAATTACCAAAATATTTTTATATAAAAATTACTTTTGGGAGATTAAATGAAAGTTAGATTTTGGGGTGTCAGAGGATCAATTCCTACTCCTCCTACAAGTGAACAGATTAAAAATAAGATACGCAATATTGTAAAGAAAATATCGCTGGCATCAATTTCCTCTCCTATTAAGATTGAAGAATTCTTGAATAACCAATCTGTAATTGATACGGGATTAGTAGGAGGGAATACCTCCTGTGTTGAATTGAGGGTAGATAATAAACTTTTTATATTTGATATGGGAAGTGGAATAAAAGGTCTTGGAAATTATCTTTTAAAAAATGACCAGTATAAAGACGGTCTGGAGATTCATATTTTTTTAAGTCATACTCATTGGGACCACATAATGGGTTTTCCATTTTTTATTCCAGCATTTTTCCCAAGTAATAAAATTTATTTTTATAGCCCTCATCCAAATTTAAAAGAGAGAATGGAAGTCCAACAGGATTTCAGATTTTTCCCTGTATCTCTTGATCATATGTCTGCTAAAAAAGAATTTATACAACTTAAACATAACTCTGAAATTCAAATTGGTAATGTCAAAATCAAGAATATTCCCTTATATCATCCTGGAGGATCATTTGGATATAAAGTTGAGCACAACGGTAAAACCTTTGTATATGCCACTGACTCTGAGTACAAGGATTTATCAAAGGATTCGATAAAACACAATTTGGAATTTTTTAAAGATGCAGATTTATTGGTATTCGATGCTCAATATACTTTTGAAGAGGCAGTACATAAGGAAGATTGGGGACACAGCTCAGCACTAGTAGGTATAGATTTCTCGATACAAGCGGGAGTGAAGAAACTTGCCTTGTTTCATCATGAGCCGGAACGTGATGATTATGAAATCTACAATATATTAAAAAAATCTATGGATTATAAAAAAATCAATTACCCGGATTCTCAACTTGAAGTATTTTTAGCCACTGAAGGACTCGAAGTAGATTTGTAAAAAAAGCTAGATGTCTATAGTTAGTAATAATAAAATGATTTCAATTCTCTTACTCGTTATTTTTATTTAACCTGAATTATTTACCGCAGTGTATGGTTGGCAAAATAATAAGTTTGTATCAAATGTTTCACTTTGTTGCAATATCAGGTTTATATAAAAGGTCTTCATTTACACTTGTTTTACCGAATAAAAATAAGAAAGCGGTAATGTTAGATGATACTATATACTTTTTATCATTTGATGATGTTTCAGATGCGATTATTGTTTGGGCAATATTAAACAGTGAACCTATACAGAATTTGCTAAGATCTATCACTTTTTTAGATGCAAAACGACCTTATACAAAAAGCATTTTGATGAGAATCGACTTAACTAAAATTGTATCAGATTTAGAATATAACGATATAAAAAATTTTGTAACGGTTTTGGAACCATCAATGCTCTCATACGCCTCAGAAAATAAATGGATTTGTTTAAAAAATATGTTAAAAAGTATAAGTAGCAATAAGAATCAAATTTCGCTATTTTAATGACAAATATCAGTCCTCAAGAAAAAGTAAATAGTTTTATTTTTAAAACTTCTGTCAATTAAGATTCGTATAGGTAAAAATAGAAGAATTATGAAATCCCCAACAGTTTTGATCATTAAAATGGGTTCAACATACAGGAAATTGAAATCACAGATAGGTGATTTTGACTTATGGATCAAGCAGTCAATTGATAATCCAAATATTCAATGGAAAACAAAATCAGTATCTCAGGTTGAACCTGAAAATATTGGATCTTATCAGGGAATAATATTAACAGGAGCACATGCAACGTTAACACAGCATTATCAATATCTTGATGGAATGAAGCGTGTAATTGAAAATATAATTGAGCATGAAATCCCAACTCTTGGAATCTGTTTTGGACATCAAGTTATCAATAAATTTTTGGGCGGTGAGGTTATCACTAATCCGCTTGGCCCTGAGATTAGCATCTCCAGAATTCAACTAACATTAGATGGGATTGTTGATCCAATTTTTAAAGGACTAACTGGTGCTAAAATTCAAGTATATTCCTCGCATGTAGATGTTGTGTCAAAAATTGGTGATGGTGTAATATCCCTGGCGTGGAATGAACAGACGCAATTTCAGGCGACAAGATATGGAAATTTTATTTACACCGTACAGTTCCATCCTGAGTATAATAAACAAATCATGGAGTTTTATATAAAGCAGAATTGGAATTTGTTAAAAACTGGACATTTACGGAATCCACTTTATATTTCAAATCCTGATGTAATATTGAAAGCCAATAAGAAGATTGTAAATAATAAGAGAATGTTAGAGAATTTCGTTCAACTTATTTTTAGCTCAATGCTTGTTAAGTAAAATATGGAAGCCGTTATTAGCCATCCCTGGAATGTTACAATTCAACAAGCAAAAGAGATACAGATTTCTCTAAGCAAAAAGGTTTTATTAAAGCCACTTCGGAAGAAAATTAGACTTATAGCAGCCGTAGATGTATCTTATACTCGTTGGGATAAGCAGGGGTATGCAGTTTTGGGGATTTTTTCTATTAACTATGACAACTCAGGTAGATTTATCGGTATCAAAGAAGAGACGATTTTTACGAGAAAAGATAGAGTAATTTTTCCTTATGTACCAGGATATTTGAGTTTTAGAGAAATTCCGATGCTCTTGCCGCTCTTTAAAAAGGTTGATACAATCCCGGACGTTTTACTTGTAGATGGGGTAGGAATTGCTCATCCGAGAAGATTTGGGCTGGCAGCACATTTGGGTGTCCTATATGATATTCCTTCAATTGGTTGCGCAAAATCCAGGCTTGTTGGAATATACAAAGAACCCGCTGCAAAAAAAGGTAGTTTATCGAAATTGATTTTTAAGGAAGAAGAAGTGGGAGTTGTTTTAAGAAGTAAAGATAATTGTAAACCTCTGTTTGTATCACCCGGCAATAAATGTAATGTTAAGAGTGCAGCAAGGATTGTGTTAAAATGTTGCAGTAAATATCGTTTAACAGACCCTATACGCAGGGTTGACGCAATCTCTAAAGAGATAAGAAAGGGATATGATAGTAGCAGTAGAAGTAAGTAGTAAGCAGTTTACCCTGTGGAATGCTTGTCCCGTAGGGAGCGAAGCGACTGTACGGGGGCGAAGACTATTCAACAGGGTAGGCAGTAGTAGCAGTGGAGGAAATAGAAGTAGTAGAAAGTATAGAAGTCAAAATTAAAACTATTCCGATACAACAATAGAAAGTGGAGATGGTTAAAATGAAAAAAATCTATCGTAGTAAAAGTCAGAAAATAATAGGAGGTGTTTGTGGCGGACTTGGAGAATATCTTGATATTGATCCAGTAATTATTCGAATAATATGGTTCATTCTTCTACTCGGGGGTGTAGGTTTGCTTGCATATATTATTGCCTGGATAATCATACCCATAGAACCTGAAGGTTTTAATTATGAAGCGAATGAAGAAACAAGAGTTAAAGGAAGTAAAGAATCCGGTGACGGTAACGCTCGAATGTTATTAGGTATTATTTTAGTTGTTATTGGGTTATTATTTTTTATGAGGGAAATGTGGTATTTTAATAATGTATTTGAGCAAGTATTTAGATTTGGTTGGAGATATTTTTTGCCCGCTTTGCTTATTACTCTTGGGGTATATATAGTAGTTAAAGGAAGTAAAAATGAATATAAAAATGACAAAGAATGAAGTACTCATATTTTCCCCAAATTTTCCTTCTTCAAACTGTGAAATTACTAAAGATTCGGGATTTGAAATTCTTCATTAAGTCAATAAATACCCACTATTCTTTTTCGGTTTCCCAAACGCCTGTTTTTAAATACTTATCAATCGACTTAGCTGCAACACGTCCGTCTCCCATCGCCAATATAACCGTTGCAGAACCTCTAATGATATCACCCCCTGCAAAAACTCCCTTTTTGGATGTCATTCCCGTTTTGAGATCAGCAATAATGTTTCCCCATTTGTTACATTTCAGATCCGGAATAGTCTGAGAAATTAGTGGATTTGGGCCATTGCCAATTGCAATAACGCCCAGATCAATGTCAAAGAGAAATTCGGAACCTTCAATAGGAATGGGTCTTCTACGACCAGAATCATCGGGTTCCCCCAACTTCATACGGATACATCTTGCCTGTTTAACCCATCCGTCATCGTCACCAATGTATTCAATAGGAGCTGTTAGTAAATGGAATTCTATCCCTTCTTCTTTTGCATGTTGAATCTCTTCATCCCTGGCAGGCATTTCCTTTACAGTACGACGATATAACACAATTGCTCTCTCTGCCCCGAGCCTCTTTGCAGTTCTAACGGAATCCATTGCCACATTTCCGCCACCAACAACGATTACATTTTTGGCTTTTTTAATCGGTGTATCTGCATTAGGAAAATCGTAAGCCTTCATAAGGTTTACACGAGTCAAATATTCATTTGCTGAATAAATACCGTTCAAATTTTCACCAGGAATATTCATAAACCAGGGTAAGCCGGCTCCTGCTCCAATGAATATCGCATCGTATCCTTCTCTGGTTAGCAATTCATCAACGGTAAGAGTCTTTCCAACAATGAAATTTTTAACAAATTTTACACCTATTTTTTCAAGATTGCCGATTTCCTTTTTTAACAGAGCTTTGGGTAATCGAAATTCAGGAATACCATAAACAAGAACGCCACCTAATTCATGGAGAGCTTCATATATAGTAACATCATATCCCCATTTGATAAGGTCACTGGCACAAGTTAAACTAGCAGGACCACTTCCCAAAAGCGCAACCTTTTTTCCATTTTTGGGAAGTACTTTAGGTATCTCGAATTCTCTGTGTGCCATTTCATAATCAGCAGCAAACCTTTCCAGTCTGCCGATAGACACGGGTTTATACTTTTTCCCTAATATGCAAGTAAGTTCGCATTGGACTTCCTGAGGACAAACACGTCCGCAAACAGCGGGTAAGAGATTGTCTTCTTTGATAATATCAATAGCACCAAAAAAATCTCCGTCCGATATTTTAGAGATAAATTTCGGAATGTCAATATTTACAGGACATCCGTTAATACATAATGGTTTTTTACACTCAATACATCTAATAGCTTCGAGCATTGCAGTTTCTTCATCGAAACCGAGATTGACCTCATTAAAATTAGAACGCCTTCCAACAGCATCCTGCTCTGGCATCACCTGCCGCGGGATAGCCATTTTTTCTTTCTTCGTGAGTTCTAGTTTCTTTTTAATAAGTTCTTCTATCTTGGACACATCATTTCCTTATATTTGAAAATTATATTTTTACTTTTTTTATTTCTCTACCAAGTCGACACTCTTCTTCAAATTTTTTAAGAGAAGTCTTTTCTTCATCAATGTAAATTTTCTGTCTATTTTCCAACACACTAAAATCTACCTGGTGACCATCGAACTCAGGACCGTCAACGCACACAAAAACGGTTTTTCCTCCAACAGTGGCTCGACATCCACCACACATGCCTGTAGCATCAATCATTATGGAATTTAAAGAAACCATAGTAGGAATATTCAAAGGACGGGTCATTTCAGATACAGCTTTCATCATAGGTAGAGGACCAATAGCTAAAATAAAATCTACTTTTTTTCCTTCATCCAAAAGTTCCTGAAGCGCATGAGTAACAAAACCTTTTTTACCGTATGAACCATCGTCTGTGGTTATAATAACTTCATCGGTACGGTCTGCCATTTCTTTTTCAGTGATAACAAGATCCCTGGTTCTTGCCCCTATAATTGAAATTACTTCATTGCCAGCCTCCTTAAGTGCTTTAGCAATAGGTAAAGCTTCCGCTGTACCAACTCCTCCACTAATGCAGACAACTCTTCCAAACTTTTCTATGTGAGTGGGTTTACCTAAAGGACCAGCAAGATCATGGATGTAATCGCCTGCTCCAAGCTTATTCAAGTGTTTTGTAGTTTTTCCAATCCCTTGCACAATAATGGTTATAGTTCCATTATTAATATCTGCGTCTGCAATAGTAATAGGAATTCTTTCTCCCAACCCATGAACCCTTAAAACTACGAATTGACCGGGTTTTCTTTTTTCAGCAATGTATGGGGCTTTAATCCTAAATAATTTAATATCAGGAGCAATAAACTCTGCATTAACAATCTTATTCATAATAAATTATTCTACCCTTCTTTATTTTCTAAAGTATTTTATCCTTTAAGAAGCAAAATAAATTATTAAATTAAATTAATATGAACAAAGAAAATTTATAATTTTCTGATTCATCTTCGTTACTTTATAACTTTACCAGCGAAGCAGTTACATTTTTTATTCTACTCTCCTAATTGATCAGTTGAATCGATTACTTTTTGGGATTCACCGGTGAATTGTTATACTTTTTATTCTCGATATTGATTGTAACATTTCGGATTGTTTTCATATTTTTGAATATCTTATCATAGCTGTTTTGAACACAAGTAACGTATAAATATATTAGAATTATCTTTGTCATTAGGTTACTTCGTGAAACAAAATTTGATTGAAATAAATATAATTTATTTTACAGTCCTTTTTTAATTGAAATTAAACTTGCAAAGTTAAATAGGTTAATATAAATTAAAAATTGTAAATTGATTAACCCTACAGCCTCATTTGTCGCAGACATCTCTTTGAGATAGAAAATATGATACGATATTCGGAGACCCGTCTAGGGAAAGTTACGTAGTAGGGTTAATCTAAAAAGTAAAATAGAAGGAGGATTTTCATGTCTTATGACAAATCTTATTCATCTGTAGATGATTTTATGGCAATGGTTATTGCAAAGAATCCAGGCGAACAGGAGTTCCATCAAGCTGTCAGAGAGGTTGTTGAATCTTTATGGGATTTTATACAAGGGAATCCGGTTTATATTCATAACAAAATATTAGAAAGAATGGTTGAACCTGAAAGAGTAATTATGTTTCGCGTTCCCTGGCTTGATGATAGTGGTAATATACAGATCAACCGGGGTTACCGTGTACAATTTAATTCCGCTATTGGACCATATAAAGGCGGATTACGTTTTCACCCATCTGTAAATCTCAGCATCTTAAAATTTTTAGGATTTGAGCAAATATTTAAAAATAGTTTAACTACACTCCCAATGGGAGGTAGCAAAGGCGGCTCTGATTTTGATCCTAAAGGTAAATCTGATAATGAAGTCATGAGATTTTGTCAATCCTTTATGACTGAACTTTTTCGCTATATTGGTGCTGACACTGATGTTCCAGCCGGAGACATCGGTGTTGGCGGTCGTGAAATCGGGTATTTATTTGGTCAATATAAACGCTTAAGTAATGAATTTACTGGAGTATTGACAGGAAAAGGTTTGAACTGGGGCGGCTGTCTGATTCGGCCCCAGGCAACGGGATACGGCAATGTCTATTTCGCCGAAAGAATGCTGAAAACAATTGGCGAATCCTTTAAAGGAAAAACAGTTACAATTTCCGGGTCCGGCAATGTTGCCCAATATTCAGCTGAAAAAGTACTTCAATTAGATGGGAAAGTTGTTACTTTTTCGGATTCGAACGGCACAATATATGATCCTGACGGAATTGATAAAGAAAAATTGGATTTCGTTTTTGAATTAAAGAACATAAAAAGAGGTAGAATTCGAGAATACGCTGAAAAATATGGAGCTGAATATTGGGAAAATCAACGCCCCTGGAAAGTTAAATGCGACATTGCATTACCATGTGCCACACAAAATGAAATTAGTGAAGACGATGCAAACACCTTGCTTAATAATGGATGTATCTGTGTTTCCGAAGGTGCAAATATGCCATCAAATCCCGGCGCAGTTGATATATTTTTAAAAAATAAAATTCTTTTTGCTCCCGGAAAAGCCGCTAATGCAGGCGGAGTTGCTGTTTCCGGATTGGAAATGAGCCAAAATAGTCAGCGGTTATCCTGGACTTATGAAGAAATCGAGACAAAATTGAAAACTATTATGGAGAATATCCACACGCAATGTGTTAAATACGGCACAGATGGCGATTACATAAATTATGTCAAAGGTGCTAATATTGCCGGCTTTATTAAAGTTGCAGACGCTATGTTAGCGCATGGCATTGTTTGATTTGGCATTTTCAGTGAAAACACAAGGTCAGGCCCTATTCTATTAATCCCGACTCCTGTCAGCCTTCGGGAAATCGCTTCAATTTGAAATTCTTGTCCCTCATAACACAGTGAAGCATGGGTGAAATTTGCGCCAAAGATGTCCCCTTGGGGAAATTCTGGCTCGTTCTGGGTAGGGATTCAATATCTCTAATTTCGCCAGGAAAACTGAGGATTTTCTCAATATTGAAAAAATATTTTTAATAAAAAAACGGTTCCTTCTCAAAATGAGTGGGTAAAATAAAGGATAAGTTTTGCAAAAA
>CAYTUQ010000018.1:0-62128 GCA_964441235.1 uncultured bacterium
TAAAACCTTTTATGATACCACTACCAGAGGTAGTGGTTTATTCCGATTAATCAATTGAAGCTGGGATGGGCGGCCTATGATTATCCTCAATTGTATCCCAAACATTCCATACTTCTCGCCAAGCCATCTGGTTATATCTATCCGCCAGTTCATATTGATAACAATAGACATCTAAATAACTTGCCAGTAATGGTATCCTAAATTGTAATATTCCTGTTCTAAGAGCAACTCTCATAGTATTCTTGTCGCTCATAACATTTATTTTATCTATATTGAATTTATATTTCCATACATCTAAATCTGCCATATCTCTGAGAAACATGTCAGCCTTTTTATTAGAGAAACCATATTTCTGTGGTTCAACTAAAGATCTTTTTATTTCCAAAACATTCCCATTATGAACATTATTAATGTTAAATGCAGAACCTACATAGTTTTGTAAAAGCAATTTAGCAGATTCCAGCATCCATGGCTTTCTTTTATCCCGTTGAGAACTGGCCTCCAAGAAGTTCAAGAAAGTATCTACTAACAGATTATTTTCAAGAATCCTTTTAGGGGTGAAACATTCAGGATTCCGCTTGTAAAATTCAAATGGATTACTTTTTGCCTGAACATCAATATTAAAATCCTGAATTGCGGTAAAAAACCGCACATTGGCAATCTCCTCTTTGCTCAAATCAAGGGTATCCAACTGAACCTTAATGGTGTTATTCTTGTAGATGCCTTCTAACACTTCAGCAATTGCTAAGCACTCTCCGTTTGGGTTGATTCGTGGAGCCAAAATCCTCTCGTGATTTTCTTCCCAGTATTTGTGAAATTCCGAAATATATTCAGGAGGTAAATGAGACTTTTTTTGATAGAGGAACTCAAAATCTGAATTCTGACTTGTGTTCGCAAAGACATCTTTTTATAAACTTTATAATTTTGCTAAAGTCGGCTTTACTGATGTCTCTCCAATTCTCCTCAGTAACCGGCTCAATTTCCCAACCAAAACCGTAATTGCTATCCTGTGCAGACCAGTAATAGGTTTTTCCTTTATCTTCAACTATTCCACCTGCAAGCCAATCATCAAATTGATTACGGTAATATTGGGAATCAATTATTATTTTGATCATAATTTCTACCTCCTCCTTTCAATAATTCTAAATTGTTTTCGTCGGTTACTATGTATCAAGGCAACGTTATATAACTCCTCTAACTCCTTGTAAAGTTTAAACAGAAACCTTTCCCTAAAATTTCTAAATGGCGTTTGATTAATATATCGCTCAAATAAATCTTTTTCCTTTGTGCTTGGACCAATAACAAAAAATCGAGCAGGAAACCTTCGTGGTATTTTTAACAGCCTATCTAAACCAGATTTTACTTTTGTTGTTTCCTCTACTTCAAAAGCGTACACTGGAAACAATCCATAATCATCTTCATCAAACCATAAAGTATCTATCTCTCTTATTTTTCTTAAGTTAGGACCTTTGAAAATACCAGTGCAGTCTGATACTGTAACAAAATTCCTTAACGGTTTACCTTGGAAGATTCTGATGGTTTGGTCGTGCGGAGGTGCATAAGTTTCATATCCGTAAATTGTCCCGAGCGTAACTAACATTCCTTGAGCAATTCCATGATCAATTTCTGGTTCTTCAGTAAGACTTTGTGCCTCTGGCTTTACTGGAATTTCTTTTATAACTTTATAAATGCCGCTTCTTTCCGGTAGCACTGGCTCAAAAATTTTATATTGCCTCACGACTCTCCTGATAGTATCTTGCCATGTAGGATTTGTCTTAGTTTTGGGATGACCTTCTACGATTTTATCAATCTCAGATAGATGACCTTGCCCACCTAATTTCAACAAAGCATCTCTTACAACATCTTTCCAAGTAAGTTTTTCTGCTCCCATAAAAAATTACCTTCTTCCTAAAAGTTTACATTCTACGGCAGTAGTTCCGGCACCACAGAAATAATCTAAAACTAATTCGCCAGGCTTTGAATATCTAAGAATAACATTTCTTGGAATATAAGGGGACCAATTTCCTCTGTATTCTCCAGTATGCGTAGCCCAATTCCCTCTTTGCTTAAAACTCCAGACTGTAGTTCGTTCTTCTTTAAAGTCTTTGGGGTAAAACGTTTTTACTTTTTTGGAAACCTTTAAGGAACTGATGTTGACTCCTTGTGACTTGGTAATAAGCTTTTCAATATACCTAAATGTAACCCCATATCTTTGCCCAATTTCTATATCGGGAGTTCCTCTTACCTTTTCCTGTAAGATTGCTTCTTGAAGTTCTCTTTCAGTTTTGAAACTTACTTTTTGATTGCTCATTATATCCTCTTTTTTAAAGCCCGCCGTCCCGATAGAAAGACGAGCGAAGCGATGTCTGCCCATTTTTCGTTCATATCCTCATTATTTCGTATATACATCTTTTAGGCACTTTTCTCCACCCAGATCTCCACCAAATTCACCAAAGTATCCACGGCTTTTTCCATACCCTGAATTGAAATCCACTCAAGTTTGCTGTGGAAATTATGTCCACCTGTAAAAATATTTGGAGTGAGTAATCCTTCAAAACATAAACGAGCACCATCGGTACCACCTCGAATGATTTGAAGTTTTGGTGTCATTTCTGCACGCTTCACTGCTTCCATAGCGTAATCAACAACTTTGGGGTCTTCTTCAATCTTTACGTGCATATTCTCATATTGTTCTTTAATCTTAAGATCAACCTTTGCTTTTGGATATTTTGCTGCGATTTTATCCCGAATCTCATTCAAGCGAGCAGATTTTACTTTCATGCCTTTTTTATCAAAATCTCTAAGTAAAACTTTTAATGTTGCCTTCTCCACTCCTCCCTCAATAACATACGGATGCAGATAGCCTTCACGCTTTTCTGTGTTTTCAGGTGCAGGGTCTTCATTAAGATTTGTAATAACTTCCGACATAATACGTATAGCATTTACTAATTTGCCTTTAGCATATCCGGGATGAACATTTACACCGTGAACGGTAAAAGTAGCTAAAGCCGCATTAAAAGTTTCGTTTTCAATTTCGCCCACTGTTTCACCGTCAACGGTATAAGCATAATCGGCATTAAATTTCTTCACGTCAAAATATTTGGTTCCATTTCCCACCTCTTCATCGGGTGTAAATCCAATACGAAGTGTACCGTGTTTAATTTCCGGATGATCTTTTAAATACTCGAGAGCGGTCATAATTTCAGCAATACCGGCTTTGTCGTCAGCTCCAAGAAGCGTTGTGCCATCCGAAGTGATAATATCGTCACCAATATGCTCTTTCATGGCAGGATTTTCATCAAAACGTATTACTTGAGATTTGTCTTTAGGCAATACAATATCACCCCCGTCATATTTTTCATGTACTATTGGAGCGACGTTTTCCCCACAAACTTCAGGAGAAGTATCAACATGAGAAATTAATCCAACCACAGGTACTTTTTCATTTTCTTCTTCAGATAGATTTCCCTCAAGAGTTGCCATTACATAACCATACTTATCAATCTCAGCATCTTTCAAACCAAGCTCCTTGAGTTCATCTACTAAAAGTCGAAGTAAATCTTTTTGCTTCTCGGTACTTGGGTAACGATCTTCAACATCTTCCTGAGATTGTGTGTCAATTTTCACATAACGAAAAAATCGGTCAACCATGTTTTCACTCATCAATAATTCCTTTCATTTTTTAAATGTGTTCAATTTCAACGGATAGTATAAATAACTCTTTGTCCATTAAATTTTCTATCTTCTCAAATTTTCCCCTGAATATAAACAGCAAACATCCAGCACAATGTATAACTAAAACTTTATACTTGACTCTGAAATATACTGAGAAAGACTAATGCTTTTCGATTTATGCATCATATTTTGTGCAGAAGGTTGCTAAGGTCATTTTAGAAGACAAATATGTCTTTCATTAAGTCGAGGTAATCAGATAAAAGTCTTGTTACAAGAAATTTTTTCCTGACAACTTCTTTAGCCTCTTTACCAAGTTCCTTCCCTAAATTGGGATGTATCATAATCTCAACAATTCTATCTGCAAATCCTTCATTATCATGAGGTTCAACCAAAAACCCATTTACACTATCAATTATTTGCAAAGGTATGCCACCAACATTCGATGCCACAACGGGTTTTTCTTTCCAGAGCGCTTCAGAAATAACAAGACCAAATCCTTCCCTTATTGACTTCTGAATTATCACATCTGATCGCCGTTGCAGTGCATTTACAAGAATATTATTTTCAGAAGTTATCAGAATAACATCTCCCTTCGTTATCAAATTATTTGCTTTTCTTTTCACTCTTTCGAATATTTTTAATCCTTCCGGATCATCAGTTGCCATACTACCACAAAGAACAAGTCGACAGTCAACCTTACTTTTCACCAACTTAAAAACTTCCAATACGCCCTCAGGGTCTTTCCACTTGTCAAATCTTGATATTTGTGTTAGAAGTGGCTTATCCATTGGAACACCGAATTTATTAAGATATTTAGATATTACTTTTTCACTCAGTTCCATGTTTTTGGAGGATAGTGGATCAATAACAGGATAAATTATCCTCTGTTCCAGAAAAATATCATCTTTTTTATATTCCTCGCTTGAAAAAATTGCAACATCATATTTTAAAATGAACTCTTTTAAAAATTCCCATAGTTGTTCATTTGGATTTGAAATATCAACATGGCAGCGCCATACCCAGGGCTGTCTTTTTTTATAAAATTTAATTAGAGGAAGGGGCTGTGGATCATGTATAATAACACAATCATGATCCAGATGTGTATAGACCGAGAAATCTTCACTGGTTTGAATATAAAGATTCTTTTTCATTTCACTCAGATTGATTTTATCGCCCTGCAGAGCGTTGTGGAATTTCTTTGTGATATTAAAGAGGTCGGGATTACCGTGAATTACTCTCCATCCAGCGTCAATTCCTATATCATTAAACAGCGGAACAAGGCTATTCAAAATTTCAGCAACACCACCGCCCATATATGTTGAATTAAGATGAATTATACTCTTGCCATAAAGTCCCCTCGCTTTTTTATAAATTTCACTAATGATCTTATCCCCTACAATCTTACGGTAATCATTTAAATGAATCATTTCTTATCCCTCTTCTTATCCCTCTCCAAATTGCTTTCAATAACTGTCTTACTTCCGTTGGTGACTTTATTCTAAATTTAGCTGCAGATGAACCATGTCCTACCTTAATTGAATAAGCCCAATCAGGAAGTACACTGAAAATATCTTCATCTGTCCAGTCATCTCCAATCGCTAAAATAAAATCAGCCTTATTTTTTCCAATCCAGTGAAGAGCTGCTCTGCCCTTACTTATTTCGGAATTTTTCACTTCAACAACTTTATTTCCTTCCAGAAGTTGAAGATTCATATTTGCAATAAGGTAGTTGATCGTTTCAACAAGTTCTCGGGCTCTCACTTCTCCAACCTTAGAACTCGTTTTTCGATAATGCCATACAATGGAAAATTCCTTTTCTTCAATAAACGAGCCAGGAGTCCTATCTACATAAAATTCCATAATTGGAAGTATCTCTTTTTTCCATTCCTGAGGCAAAGGTGCAATCATCTCCCATTTGTTACTCTTATTACGTAACATCGCTCCATGTTCAGCTACCAAATTTACATTTATTTCGTCAAACCACTTTTGTAGCGTATGCTTATCTCTACCGCTAATAATTACTAATTCAGTCACTGAATAGTCAGCTAACTCACGGACTATTTTCAAAAGTTCGGCATCTGGTTTTGCTTTTTCAGGTAAGTCAGTAAACGGGACAAGCGTTCCATCATAATCTAAAAAAATCAATCTGTTCTCACTTGACGAGTATTTTGCTACCAATTCTTCTATTGTCGAAGTACTAATTCTTTTTGCCAAATGTTCACTTTGAAGTCTTTTGGTCTTGTGAAGGCTATCCATAAAATCTTGTCTCCACCGTTTGACATCGTTGCGCATCAATCTATTTTGCATAAAAGTATTGCGTTTAACCTGCTCTTCTTTAGGCATGTTTACTGCCACCTTAAGCGCATCAGCAATTTCATCAATACTATTAGGATTAATGATTAAGGCATCTCCTAATTCCAGTGAGGCGCCGGCAGTCTCACTTAGAATTAAAACCCCAATTTTATCCTTTTTACTTGCAATATATTCTTTTGCTATGAGGTTCATACCATCTCTAAAAGGAGTAACAAGAGCAACATCTGCTATACAATAAAATGCTGATAGCTCCGAAAATAGAAGAGAACGATAAAAATATAGAATAGGTGTCCAATCAATTGTTCCATATCTACCATTAATCTGACCAACAAATTCATCTATCCTTTTTTTAAGTTCCCTGTAATATTTCACTCTTGAACGTGAAGGGACTATAACTAAGACCAGAGTAACTTTTTCTCTATATTTTGGGTTAATCTCTAAAAAAATATCGAAAGCCTGAAGACTCTGCAAAATACCTTTTGAGTAATCGAGTCGATTTATCGATAAAACAATTTTTCTATCACTAATCCCTTTTCTGTACTTCTTAATTTTTCTTTGTACTGCTGGATTTTCGATACTGTCAGAGTATTTATAATAATCAATACCCATTGGAAAAGAATCAACTTTTATTATTCTGTCATCAATAGTCAATTGATTAAACAAATGTTCAATACCCAAAAGACGGTCAACTGCGTTAAGAAAGTGTTGGGCATAGTCATAAGTATGAAAGCCAATAAGGTCTGAGCCCAAAATACCACTAAGAATCTCATTCCTCCATGGCAATCTGCGGAATATCTCAGAAGAAGGAAAAGGAATATGCAGAAAAAACCCAATAGTTGCATCAGGGAGTTTTTCTCTCAAAATTCCAGGAAGCAGCATTAGATGGAAATCATGTATCCATATAACATCATCAGGCTTTACAATCTCCAGCATTTTTTCACAAAAAATGTTATTAATACGTCTATAAACCTCCCATAGTTCATTATCATAAACTGCATACTGATTGAAATAATGAAAAATAGGCCAGACCGTTCCATTACAGAAACCTTCATAATATTTTTTAACGTCACTTTTCGAGAGGAAAACTGGATGCATATTTTTCGATAATAAATTTTTCTTTATTTCTATCTTATCGCTCTCCACATCCGAAGTAAAACCGGGCCAACCAATCCATATACAATCGGGTGATTTACAAAATGTGCTCAAACCTGTCGCTAAACCACCTGCGCTCTGATAATAATTAAGTTTACCTTTACGCTTTTGTATGGTAGTTGGCAATCTATTCGATACTATTACTACCCTTTCCAATTATACCTCCATTAGTGAAGAATTTTCGAAAAATACTTCTTTTTTACAAAAGAGAAAAATCAAAATATACTATTGCTTAATAGTGAAAAAACAAATATAAGCGGAACAACGTAATCTTTATGCTCTTAGAACCTCTATAATTTACTTTTTTCTTATGCAATTTTCTCTGTAGGAAACAATTTTTCCAGCTCCTTTGGTTCAGGAGGAGAAGTCAATAAACTAACAATTGTCAAGCAACCGACAGATATAATAAACGAAATATAAATTCCGGGAATTCCCCATGGATCTCCACCCTTAATTATTGAGGGAAAAACATTGGGAATGACAAATTCCAAAATAAACGCTGCTGAGCCGCCTGCTATTATTGATGCAACACCACCCGCTTTCGTAGCCCGTCTCCATGTTAAAGCAGCAATTAGTGCTGGAGTAATTGTCACTCCATACATTGTATACGCAACATAAGCATATCGAAGTACCGAAATATTTGAGCCTTTAACAGTTGGTATAAATATTAGTAAAAATGCAAAAACTCCCAGAATTGTTACAACAACTTTCTGTAATGCAACCATTCGAGATTGTGGTGCATCAGGACTAATAAATCGTTGATAAATATCCCGCATTACATTTGTAGTTGGTGAAAGCAGGTAATTCATCCCGGTAGATAAAACAACTGCGCAAGCAGCTGCTAAAAGTAAACCACCTGCTATCAATCCAATAATAGAAATTAATGTCATTTTTCCACTTGAAGATTTAAATCCAACTGAAATATCTTCAGCAGCTTTAAGAACAATTGCCGCAGGGTCTAAACCTGCATTCACATTGAGAAGTTCTGCTTTTGTATTTACTGTTCCTAAATCAGTATTTATTTTAGCAACGAGATTTGGTGTCTGATCAGTTTTTAAAACGCCTTTTGCCTGCATTACGGAAACCATTGAGTTTGCTCTATCAAGTGACATTGCCGGATTGAGTTTTCCCTCTATTACTTCCCGCTTTACTTTTTCTACAACATCGAACTCCTTTATTTCAACCCAGTGCGCTGATGCAGCATAGATAGCAATCGCTACAACCAGCGTTTCCACTACAATTGTCCCGATAATCCATAACCCAACTGCTTGTTTAGCCTCTTTTGGTGTCCTGGCGCTGTAAAATTTTTGGTACATTGATTGTACACCCATTAATAATAGTAAAGTCGCTAAAAAATATCCACCAGCCTTTAATGCAGGATATTGCCCGTAATCCTCAGAAAATACGGCAGTATGAGTAGCAGGCAAATTTTGCACTACTGCATTGGCTCCGCCAGAGCATAACATCACCAGTGGCAATGCAATACAACATGCAAGAAGAATAATTATTCCATTAGGCAAATCAGTGTGAGCAACTGCAACCATTCCACCTAAAGCTGTGAAAAGAATTACAAAGGTTGCGGCTATTGCCTGTCCTGTTGCAACAGAAAGCGCTCCCCCTGTCGCAATATTTAAAATTAATCCACCGGCACGAAATTGATATGATACAATAGTCGTAAAAGCAATAATAATCATAATTGCACCAACTACTCTGGCAACTTTCCCATAGCGGACTTCAAGAATATCTCCAACAGTATATTGCCCGAAAGTTCTAATTTTAGCTGCCAGAAAGTAGATTACTGCTATTCCAAACCAGGCACCTGCGGGCATCCAGAGACTTGACCATCCGGCATGTGCGGCATACTCTGCTCCGGCAATAAATGTACCCGAACCTATCCAGGTACAAATCAGTGTAAACACCATAATTTTCATGCTTAAACTACGTCCAGCAACCATGAAATCTTCCTGGCTCCTTATTTTTTTACTGCGATAAAAATTAAATACTGTAAGTATTAGTAGATAGCCTAAAATAATATAAAGGTAAACATACATTTTCGGTTTCTCCTATTTCTAATATTTTAGTTTTTCCCAATTTTCTCTGAAGTCATATTAATTATAAATTGTCAATTTTCAATTACCTGCCCCGTCTCGAAGAGATCCCTATGGGATAAGGAGCATGCGACTGTACGGGGTCAATTGTCAATTATTAATCACTACACATCCATTAAAATTAATTCTGACTTCTCTTTACCGGCAACGACCACTTTACTATCTTGTGTTATAAATACATCTATTTCAGAGCGAACCGCCATTTCGCCTGGAAGATAAATACCCGGCTCGATAGAGAAACATATTCCGGGCATAAGTTCACGCTCATCTTTGGTCTCAAGATTATCAATATTTACACCATTACCATGCACTTCATGTCCAATTGAGTGCCCTGTGCGGTGAACAAAATATTCACCATAACCCGCTTTCTCTACAACTTCTCTACATGCGTCATCCACTTCATAACCGTAGCATTTTTATCAGCCTTTAAGGAAATTCCCTTGACAAAAGCCCGTAAGCACTCAAAGACAGTTATTAATTATTTTAACTTATTTCACAATCCTGGATATTTTCTTGAACTCATCACTTGTCGCATCTTTTAAAATCTCAAACAGCGCCATTTCCACACTTGTAATTTGAACACCCATGCCATGAAGTTTTTCGATTGTTAGGTTTCTATTAGCCATTTTTCTGCTGGAAATTGCATCAACTAATAGATGAACTTCATATCCCTCGGAAAGTAAATCCATACATGTCTGATAAACACATATATGTGCTTCAATTCCACAAACAAGTATTTGCTTACGATTTAGCTGCTTGATTCTAGTGATAAAACTTTCCTCTCTACAGCAGGAGAAGGATACTTTTTCAATTGGATGATATTCACTAATTGTTTTTTTTATCTCATCTATGGTTAAACCTAATCCTCTGGGATATTGCTCAGTAAGTATAATCGGGATTCCAAGTATTTTAGCACCCTTAATTATCTTCTTCATATTCTCAACAAGTGCAGGGTAATCATAAATAACTGGAAGTAACTTTGATTGAACATCAATAATAACCAATACAGTTTGATTGCGCTCCAATTTCATCGTATCACCTCCTCATTTTATGCTTTGGATTTTCAACATCTTTCAATAAATCTCTGTAAACTCTTTTAAAATAGATGTAGAAAAAATATACAATTGATAATAAAAAGAAGCAGGAGAGTCAATTTTGGTGAACGTTTTGACTTCAAAATCTCTTATACCCAATAATTAATGCAATTTTTCATAGTTCTTCCGAATATGAACTCTTTTTCGAACAATTTCAATAAAAAAATCTAAGAACATAAATTTCCCAGGAAACTGAGATGAGGGTAGAATCTAATTGACGAGTATAGGAATCGGGAATCGAATTATTTAGGTAAAATAAATCTATTGCACAAAACTTGTCCGCCGAAGGCGGACTCCTCCAGAGGAGTCTGTCAGGACTGTCTGTGCAGTTCCTGTTTATTGTATCATTTAATGATAAATGCGATTCACTTCATTTCATCGCAAACAGACTCGCCTGCACCCCCGATTTTCATCAGGGTAGAAGTCGGGTCTGTTCTACATTTCATATAGATTGCAATTAGAAATATTGATATAGAATGCAATAAAAACTATTCCTTAATAAATCCCGATAGATTTTTATAAAAAATTCCGGGGGAACTTACATACTAAAAACAGATTGATTCTTTCATATTATCGACTTAATATAGCTTAAAACTGATCTGATTATGCTAAAATTGCCTTATAATAGTCAACCCCTGAGAAATTATCTATTGATTATAAAACTCATTCACTTCATTATCCGTAATGAAAGAATTTTAGAAATAAAGGAGACTTAAAAAAATGACCCAAAATAATACACCAATCTTAACTCAATCATACACCTCATCTGCAAAAAAAGACAACCAAAGCCGCAAATGGATTCTGACAGGTATTATTACAGCCATTTTATGTGGTACTTTAGTTGGCGGTTGGATACCAAATCTTGCTGTTAAGTTCTCAATCCTTGGTGAACTTTTTTTAAACTCCCTGATGATGATTGTCGTGCCTCTTGTTATGTTCTCTATGATAGTAGGAATTACAGGACTCGGTGACATTCGCAAACTTGGCTCAATTGGAAAACGTACTATTCTTTACTACCTATTAACAACAGGAATTTCAGTCCTTATTGGTATCACACTGGTTAATATCATCAAACCGGGAAAAAATATCTCGCCAGGTGAAAATCATATGGAGTATTCATATACAATCGGAGGAAATAATAATCGAATAATTACTTTAAAAAATGGAATATGGGACAAACTCAACTACGACAATCGTTATATGGTTATTCTGTTAGACCAGGGAGCTCAGGGAATTATCGATTCTATTTCGAGAAATTCAATAACTGTAAAATTCTGGGAACCCCAAGAGGTAAAAGATATATTCTATATCAAATCTAAAAACGGAATTAATACTCCCTTCCTCTTTGACAATGGCAAACTAATCTCAGGTGAACCTGATATTAAGTCATCCGGGTCCGGTGTTGAAATAAATTTGTCTAACATTCAACAAATTAGAGATAAAGAAGAAAAAAGTATGGGTTCAGTACTTAAAGAGGTACTCGTTGGAAATAAGGAATCAAAAAAGGAAGGATTAATTCCGCGAAATATTTTTAATGCAATGGTACGAATGGATATTCTTCCCATAATTATCTTCTCTCTTCTATTTGGTGCAACTCTTTCAGTTTTAGGAAAACGAGGACGTTTAGCAATAGAAGTTATTTCTATACTAAATGATGCTATGATGAAGCTTATCCACTGGATAATGGTTATATCGCCAATTGGTATTTTTGGATTAATCGCATATCGTATTGGTGATGCAGGTGGATTTAAAGGTTTTCTGCCTGAACTTTTTGCACTTGGAAAATATAGTTTCACTATCATAATTGGACTTGCAATACATGGGATTATTGTGCTACCTGCAATTCTTTTGCTCATCGGGAAGCGAAATCCTATTAAGTATTTCAATGGTGTAGCAGCAGCTCTACTCAACGCATTTTCCACTGCTTCAAGCTCTGCAACATTACCTTTAACTATGGAAGGCGTAGAAATAGAAAATGGCATTTCCAATCGAACAGCATGTTTTGTTCTTCCACTTGGTGCGACGATAAATATGGATGGAACTGCCCTTTATGAAGCAGTAGCAGCAATGTTCATTGCACAGGTATATGGAATTTCAATGAGTCCTGTGGAACAGACTATAATTTTTCTTACCGCTACTCTTGCTGCAATAGGTGCAGCAGGAATTCCTCAAGCAGGATTAGTAACAATGGTGATCGTATTAAAAGCAGTTGGACTTCCAATAGAAGGTGTCGGACTAATTCTCACAATAGATTGGCTTCTTGACAGATTCCGAACAACTGTCAATGTTTGGGGTGATAGTATTGGTGCAGGAGTTATCGAGACACTGGAAATAAAGAAAAATTCAAACATTTCTATGGAAAAGCAGGGAAAAAAATTGCAATAAATAAGGAAAATACTTGACGGTAAACTAATTATCATTTATATTGTCAACAGTATGAAAAGTTATTTGAAAATCTATCCTGCAATGGCAGTAAGACAGTACATTATTGGAACCAACAGTATACAATTGGGAACTGTACTCCGGGCGTGGAAAACAAGCCTCCTTGTAGAGGAAGTTCGAGCCGTTCGGGAGGTGCCCACCGTGATTAGCACGGTTCCTTTAATTCTGTCTTTAGCTATTGCAGGGTATTTTTTATTGTTTTTTTAACTTTTTTATCATAAAATTTCTTATGAAATAAATTTTAAAAAAGACAAAGCGAGAAACGAAGGATATTTAAAGATAGAGATATCTACACATACTGAAAATTAAAACGGATGAAAGAAGACAAAATTCTATTCGAAGATTTAAGAGCAGAAATTGTGAGAAGGAAATATAGCCCAAAAACAATCAAGGCTTATATTTACTATAACAGAAGTCTTCTTGAATTTACTGGTAAAGAAATTAATGATATAACTGATGGTAATATTAAAGATTATCTTTACCATTTGGTAGAAGATAAAAAGATTTCAACTTCAACACTTAACTCAGCTATTAATGCCCTGAAGTTTTATTATGGTGCCGTCTTAAATTGTGATTTTACATACAATATTAAAAGACCTCGAAAGGATAGGAAATTACCAGTTGTTTTAAATCAGGATGAGGTATATAAGATATTTTCTTCCACTTCTAATATTAAACATAGGGCAATTTTGATGTTGGTATATTCTGCTGGCTTACGTGTGAGTGAAGTAATAAAACTAAAACCACAGGATATTGATAGTCAAAGAAAGTTAGTTCATATTGAAAGTGCCAAAGGTCGCAAAGATAGGTATACACTACTTTCTGATACCGCTTTAAAAACCTTGAGAAATTATTGGGGAAAATATAAACCGAAAAAGTGGCTATTTCAGAGTCAAGATAAAGAAAAGCATATAACTACGAGAACGGTTCAACGGATATTTTCAAATGCTTGTGAAAAGGTAAAAATAAGGAAGGAAGTGAGCGTTCATAGTTTAAGGTATAGCTTTGTCCCATAGGGATCCCTTTGGGGCTACCCATCTTTTAGAGCAGGGGATAGATCTCAGATATATCCAGGAGTTATTAGGTCATAAAATTTCAAAAACCCCGATACAGTCATTCTTCCTTACGGGGCAGGCAACAGAAATCTATACACATGTCTCAAACAAAGAAATAGGCAAGATTAAAAGTCCATTGGATAGTATAAAAGTGAACAAGAAGGATCTATGAAGAACAAATTTACTCTGTGATAGGGATGTATATGAGACACAGTCGCATATACTCCCAAAATGGAACGATATCCGACACTGTCGGATATAAATGAGATAGCCAAAATGGCGCTTCGCTTGAATGCGGTGATTGAGGAATAAAGAAAAGGTATGTGGGGAAATAAAAAGGTATTGGAAGAAACAATATTTCTTGTAAAAGTGGCCGCATTCACATTTTGGCTATCGGCGGGCGGATGAGCGAGGCTTCAGCATGAGTAAATGCTCATCTATCTTTTGGGTTAGTTAAGATGGCGAAGCGTCACATCGGCTATCAAGCGGATGAACGGCTGAAGCCAAAATGCCCCTTCGGGGCACTTCGCTCATCCGCCCGCCGTTAGGCGAAATCGAAAAGTGTAGAATGACTGATTACTGTATAAAAAAGAATGATAAAAGACAAATAACGAGCAATTTGAGCAGGCGGGTATTGATTATTGCAGGAAGCTTCTTTGTGGGACTTGGAATTCTTGGAATATTCTTGCCTCTTTTGCCTACTACTCCTTTTCTTTTACTTGCTGCTGCATGCTATGTTAGAGCTTCAGAAAGATTTTACAATTGGCTCTTAAATAACAAATGGCTTGGAAATTACATTAAGAATTATCGAGAAGGGAAAGGGATTCCATTAAAAGGTAAGGTTTTATCCATTTCTCTTCTATGGATAACCATAGGATATTCAGTTGTTTTTGTAGTTCACATCTTTCTAGTTAGGATCATTTTGATTCTAATAGCTATTGGCGTTACTATACATATTCTCTATATTCGAACTTCAAAACAATGAAAAGGGAGATGATAACATATGCTTGAAATGGTTTTGGAATAGAAAACTTTTACGACTTCGCCTAACAGCGTGTTTGCGACGCTTCGCTAAATGCCTTCGGGACTTCGCAAACACGCAAACCTTTATATGAAATTGCTCGCATAATAGAGAAAAAAATTAAATACCGTGTGCCCTTAACGATTATAAATTGAAAGGTTAAAGAATAAAAAAATAGGAGGAATTTCAATGAGTAACAAGAATCAAAAAAAGAAATTAACTACTGCCTTTGGGATACCCGTTGGTGACGATCAGAATAGCCTCACTGCTGGGAAACGAGGGCCTGTTTTGATGCAGGATGTTCATCTGCTCGAGAAGCTGGGTCACTTTGATCGTGAGCGTATCCCTGAACGCGTAGTGCACGCAAAGGGAGCTGGTGCAGGTGGATACTTTGAAGTTACTGCAGATGTAACCAAGTACACCAAGGCAAAGTTCCTCTCTGAAGTTGGCAAGCGAACCGAAGTATTTGCCCGCTTCTCCACTGTAGGAGGAGAAAAGGGATCGGCAGATGCTGAGCGTGATCCACGAGGATTTGCGGTGAAGTTTTATACCGAAGAAGGCAACTACGATTTTGTAGGAAATAACACACCGGTTTTTTTTATACGTGACCCGTTAAAATTTCCAGATTTCATACACACGCAGAAGCGTAACCCGGCAACCAACTGTAAAGATCCAGATATGTTCTGGGATTTCCTTTCCTTAACACCTGAATCGATCCACCAGGTAACCATTCTCTTTTCCGATCGTGGCATTCCAGCTACATACCGACACATGAATGGTTATAGCAGTCACACTTTTAAGTGGTATAACGAAAAGGGCGAATATTTCTGGGTACAGTATCATTTTAAGACTGATCAGAGAATCAAAAACCTTACTCGACAGGAAGCGGAGATTATGCGCAGCAAAGATCCTGACCATGCCACAAGGGATCTCTATGAGGCTGTTGAGCGGGGAGATTACCCGTCATGGACTCTCCAGATGCAGATAATGACACCAGAGCAGGCGAAAGATTACCGTTTTGATATCTTTGATATCACTAAAGTCTGGCCCCATACCGACTTTCCACCGATTGAGGTAGGCAAGCTGGTTTTGAACCGCAACCCTGAAAATTATTTTGCTGAGGTCGAGCAGGTAGCGTTCTGTCCCGGGAACCTGGTGCCAGGTATAGCCGCCTCGCCCGATAAGATGCTCCAGGCACGTCTTTTCTCGTATCACGATACCCACATCCACAGACTTGGACCAAACTACCACCTGATTCCAGTAAATAGACCAAAGAATGCGCCTGAGATGAGCTATCAGCGTGATGGTTTTATGCGCACCGATCCAAACAGTGGTGGCGGTCCGAATTACTGGCCAAACAGTTTCAATGGGCCAGAGCCAGACATCTCTGCAAAAGAACCTCCTCTCGAAATCTCTGGAGAAGCAAACCGATACCCATATACTCATCCCAACGATGACTTTGTTCAGGCTGGGAATTTGTATCGAGATGTGATGACAGACCAAGACCGTGAAAACCTAATAGGCAATATCGTCGACCATCTCAGTGGAGCACAAAAACGGATACAACTTCGCCAGACAGCTCTATTTTTCAAAGCAGACCCAGAGTATGGTCGCCGAGTGGCTGAGGGGCTTAAACTGGATGTAAAAGAAGTTGAGAATTTAGCTAATATGTCACATGATGACCGAGTGGAATCAACAGCATAAACAGATATTTTTAATAGATAATTAGAGATATAACTTCCCTACGTCGGAAGCGGTTTAGTAAATAGAAAAAAGATTGAAAAACGATCGAAATACGAATGAGGAAGGGCACACGGCAACACATGCGGGCAACTCTGCGGACACTTCGTGTCCTTGCCTCGCCTTCGGGCTCGGTCATATAACAGGTGTGTATCTGGCTACGCTATGCTTCGCCCAAACCTTTCGCTATCGCTCAGGGCTTCAGATACCCGCCAGCCGTTATATGCAATGCCGTGCCCTAAAGAGAGGATGATAGGATGAAAAGAAAGGTCAAAGTATATTTAGATACTTCCGTAATATCAGCAGTATTTGATAATAGAAACCCTGAAAGACAATTTCTAACCAAGACATTTTTTGAGAGGATAGAAATGTTTAATGCCTATGTGTCTGAAGTGGTTTTAGCCGAAATTGGCGATACCAGAGATGTACAATTAAGAAATAAACTTAGGGAGAAAGCTGTCTCTTTAAAGATTTTGCCAATTGATGAAGAAAGTAGAAACTTAGCTGATGAATATGTAAAACACAAAGCTATTCCTTCTGATTACTCAGAGGATGCACTTCATATTGCTATTTCTACAATGAACGAAATTGATTATTTTCTAAGTTGGAACTTTGAACATATTGTTAAGGTTAAAACACGAAAGATAGTAAACATGGTTAACGCTTCGGCAGGCTATCCAGATTTGGAAATAATAACCCCGGCAGAACTATTGTGAGGAGGTATTAAGGATGAAAAAACAAGATAAGCTCTGGGAAAAGGTTAATAAGGATTTCCCTAATGATCCTGCTCTGCGAGAATTGCATTATGCACGGCTGAAGATTCATGAGCAGACCCAAGGAATGGGCTCAAAAGAATTTGTGAGTTACATTAAGACGAAAGCAAAGAAAATTCTTAAGCAGAAGTAAAGGGCACGGCACAGCATATAACAGCAGGTTTACGACGCTATCGCTAAATATTTGGCTGGTAATTAAGTGGTGTATCAAAGGTAGATTAGTTCTTTGGGCATTTGTCTACAATGCGAAAGTTTATAGAAATTAAGCAGCCGAGAACTTCGTAAACCTGCAAATCGTTATCTGCCATCACGCAAGAACATAACGTTATTTGGAGGATAACCATGGATTTAAACATAGTTTCAAGGGACACGACATTGGAGGTTGCTCGTATTCAGTTCTCAGTTTTGCGGAAGATAGGTAATGTGGAGCGTGCCAATATGTCTATTGAATTGAGTGATGGACTTCGAGCAACCATAGAGTCTGGAATTCGACAGCGACATCCAGAATACGATGATAACATGGTGCGATTGGCTGCTCTTCGTCTGGCAATAGGAGAAAAACTGTTTCGCCAAGCTTATTCTGATATAAAGGTAAAAGGTTAATGAGTCAGAAGGATTTTTTAGCACGACTGGTAATGAAATTTAAGGGAGCTGGGATTCCATATATGATTTCAGGGTCACTGGGAAGTAGTTTGCATGGGGAACCGCGAGCAACTAATGATATTGATTTGATAATTGCTCCCACTGGGAGACAACTGAATATCTTTATTCAATCATTAGGTGATGATTACTATGTCAGTTCAGAAGCTGCCGATGAAGCATTTCGGAACCGGTCTATGTTTAATGTGATTGATTATAAAACAGGTTGGAAAGCGGATATCATTATTCGCAAAGGTCGTCCTTTTAGCGTTGAAGAATTCAACAGACGAATACAGGGGGAGATAGAGGGAGTTCAGGTTTTTGTTGTTTCCCCAGAGGATGCTATCTTGAGTAAGTTAGAATGGTCAAAAGCTGGTAAGTCGGAGCGTCAATTCCGGGATGCACAGGGAATTGCAGTAATTCAATGGGAGACCCTTGACAAAGAGTATCTCCACAAGTGGGCACGAGAATTGAATGTGGAAGACCTTCTTGAGAATCTTTTAAAGAATGCGGAGAAATTACAACCTTACTAAGTAGAACCAAGGAAAGTGCGACGGCAGATAACAGCGTGTTTACGCAAGGGCTAAAGCCACATTGCTCCCCTCGGTTGCAACGTCGCAAACACAAACCGTTATATGCCATTGGGCAAAAAAAACAGAAAGGAGGCGATAAGAATGATCCACGAGCAGTGGTGAGAATGGGCGGTGAATGGTATAAACCTAAGGATTGAGTAAAAGGGTAAATCTATGCTTATCACTCATTAATTAGTTTTAATTAAGAAAGGAGGGTGCAAAATGAGAAGTAAATATGTCTTTGCAATGGTCGCTCTCTTGAGCTTGACCAGTCTCTGTTTTGCCGTTTCTCCAGACAGTCTGGAGTGTGTGGGTAGAACACTTGTTCCGATGAGGGAATATGCGACCGATGTGTTCGTTTCCGGCAACTATGCTTATCTGGGGGTAGGCGACTACCAAGCTCATGGTGAGCTGCATATCATCGACATCACCGACTCAACTAATCCAAGACCTGTCGGTTATATTTATACAGGACTTGTCGGTTCTGGTTATACATATTCTTGTCGTGGTGTCTTCGTCTCCGGCAACTACGCTTATATCGCAAATGGCTCCACTCGTGACCATAACTTCGAGATTATCGACATCACCGATAAGGCCCATCCTTACAGAGTAGGCTATTTTCGTACTACATACTCTTCCAACGGATGTAAGGACGTCTTCGTGGTCGATACACTTGCCTATGTTACTGATAGGGAATGGGGTTTAATCGTGATTAATGTCAAGGATAAGACGAATCCCACTCTTGTGGACACCCTTGAAAAGCTTGGTGGTGGTGGACTATTGGGGGTATTTGTCTCCGGCGGCTATGCTTACATGGCTAGGTATAACATCCTCTATATTGTGGATATCTCTGATCCTGCTGACCTGCAACTGGCAGGTTCTTTCCCCCTGGCAGGAACAAATCCCTCTGGATGTCAGAATGTCTTCGTAGCAGATACTCTTGCCTACCTTGCCAGTGATGACAGCATGAGGGTTGTAAACGTCAAAAGCCCTTCAAATCCATACCAGGTAGCTTCGGTCTACTTAGGAGAAACACACAACGATGTCCAGGTAGTGGGTGGATATGCCTACCTCACAGGAGATTGGGACCGTTCGGTAACAGTGGTCGATCTCTCCACCCTCTCGGTAGTGGGCTCATTTATTAGCGATGGGGAGTGGAATGGAGGTATCTTTGTGACCAACAACAGGGCATACGTAGCTATTGCTGGTAGAGATTGTGGCCAAAATAGACTTGAAATTGTCGATGTCTCCCAGCCTTCTAATCCCACTTTTCTGGGCTCGTATTGGACATCTTTGATTAAAGGAATAGCTGTGGATGGTAGTATAGTATATGCTGGGGATAACTCGTGGCTTCTTCATGCGGTAGACATGAGTGATCCATCGACACCAAATTATCTTGGCAAGTGCGAGCTACAATCTGGTAAAGCTGTATACGGGGATAAAGCTGTAGCAATATACGGGAACTATGCCTTTGTTGCCATTGGGTCCGGGGGGTGCGGAGCAGGGTTAAAGGTAGTGGATATCTCCGAGCCTGCTGACATGAGTGTTGTTGCCTACATCAATCCACCAGATGGCTCATTCAGTGAATATGACATTGCTGTGGACGGGAACTATGCATATCTCGTTGGTCAAAAAAATGGCTATAGACTCTGGATTGCCGATATCTCTGTGCCAACAAGTCCTTCCTGTGTGAGCATACTAACCCTGCATCGTGAGTCTCAGCGCATATCATTGGATGGTGATTACCTCTATGTTGCCAGTAAGGATAGCGGCCTGGTGGTAATAAACGTAGCTGATCGAACCAATCCCTATATCTGCGGCCGCTACGATCCACCTGGATGCTGGGCTCGAGAGGTTAAAGTCGTAGATAGCCATGCCTATGTCGTGGACTATGACAGTCTCAAGGTCCTTGATATCTCAGATCCTACAAATCCCTCCCTGATTGGTGCATGTGATGTTCCTGCGGACTGGGGTTTTTGCTCCCTACCAGTAATGGGTGACTATGCCTATATGTCCCTTTATGGTCGTATAGGAATCTATAACATCTCCGATCCCACAAATCCGTATCTTGTCGAGATTTCCCAGTCTACATATTACAGTATCTATGACCTCATCGCTTTGCCGGGAAAATTGCTTTATCAAGCAGGCTCCAACGGACTTTTTGTCTACAGGCATGTGGTCACAGGGGTGGAGGAAGAAAACTCTCCTCCTGGCTCTTCTGAGAAACCCTGTTCCTTTGCCCTCTTTCAGAACTATCCCAACCCCTTCAATACAGGGTCTGTGATAGCCTTTGACCTGCCATCTTCCGGGAAGGTGAACCTCTCTGTGTACAACCTCGCCGGGCAGAAGGTGAATACATTAGTGAGTGGCATAAGGGAGCCCGGACGCCACTTGGTGAGCTGGAACGGCAAGGATGAGGTTGGCAGGGATGTAGGCAGCGGGATTTACCTGTATCAATTGAAGGAATCGAACGGCATCAAGAAAACGAGAAAAATGCTTCTTTTGAGATAATGAGAGGATAGCTTTTGCCCAACGGCATATAACACAGTGCATATGTAAAATGAAAAATCCCAAAAGTCGGGACATCATATGCACCGATACCATTATACGCCATGCCGTAATATTTAATTAAAGCATGGCTCATAGGGTCAAACAATGGCTAAATTACAGAAAGTCCGTCGCGCCTCAGCGAAGCTGAGGTCAAGCTTTCTCTCGGAGACTGGCTGACAGAGTTAAACCTCCGGGTTTTTGATTTACACCTTCGCAAATCACATCTGGAAAAGCACGAACATCTGACAAAAAATCGTCTTTCTGTTTACCCGAAACTGTTACAGTAAAATTTACACTCTCTTCGCTAAATACCTGTTTGAATTCCACTCCGTATTTTTTTAAAATTCGCATTATTTCTGAATATCTTGAGTGAGGTACATCCAAATTAAATTTGGTAGTTGTTTGGAATTCTATGATTCCGGCTTTATCAAGAGTCTTACCTGCAACGCTGCCATAAGCACGTATCAGTCCACCGATTCCAAGTTTCGTACCCCAGAAATACCTGATGACTATACATAAAGTATTAACAAGATTTCGCCCCTCGAGTACCGATTGAATTGGGGGACCAGCTGAACTATGCGGCTCACCGGCATCAGAAGAATACGAAAGCACATCATTTTGTGAATAAACTCTGAATGCCCAGCAAACGTGCGATGCTTTTTTGTATTCCTTTTCTATATTAGAAATAAGTTCTTTTGATTCCTTTGCAGAATTTATCTTAAAACATATTCCGATAAATTTTGACCCTTTGATTTTGTCAGTAAAAGTTGCTTTTTTTGATATTTGCTTAAAGGACATCTATCTTATAACCGTGAATTTTCTTGTTATTCTTTTCGAGCCAGCTTTGATTACTGTAAAATAAATCCCTGAAGAGAGATTCAATCTCTGAATTTCATTAAAAGAAATAGTTAAATTCGTGACACCAAAGTTAAGATTCTCTGCAGTAATTTTTTTCTTGAAAATCCTTCTTCCACGTAAATCAAAAATATAAAAAGTAAGACAGTCTAATATTTCACCTAACTGAATTTCAACCTGAAAATCATATTTTGCATCAATTCTAATAGGATTTGGATACAGAGAAATAAATTTTGTAGGTATTTGTATGGTATCGGGAAACTCTGAAACCGTCAAACTAAAATCATAAGATAATTTATTTGAAGTATTGGTAAAAAATATCGCCAGTGTATCCCGGGTTCTTGCTTCACCAATGAACCGGTCATTATTAAAAGATAAATTCGATATGACATCATTAGAAAAGAACAAATCAAAAATAAAACTACCTATAAATGAATCATTTTCATCCTGCGGTTTTTCTATTCCGACAAACTGGTTTTTTTCAAAAGTCACTCTAAATGGATTTGTGGAAAACGGCATTGCATTTATATTAAAAGTAACTTCATCAGCTAAACAAGCACTGTTCATATCTGGAAAACGTAATAAGGGAAAATCTCTCGCATCCGGTGAAGGTGATAAATTTTCATCAAATCGCTGTCCCGTATAGTAACATGAGCGACAGAACTCATTCCACACCTGTGATAATTCTATTCCTTCTTCCTTTTTGAGTGTTTCCTGAAGCGCCTGAAACGCATATTTATATTTTATTTTATCCCATACCTTAATCAATAAATCTTCTCCATATTTATCAAGAATAAATCGCAAAAATATTCCCAAAGAGTAACAACATTGGCTTGACCACATAGAATTCGTTGGATTGTAAAAAAAATCCGAGAGATAACCATAATAATCATTTACATCAGGACAGGCTCTTTCTTCAAACCAAACAGAATTCCACTCAAAAAAATAAACATCACCATTGCTACAACCGGCCAATCCATTAGAATCATATAGATTATAACCCAACTGAATCATGTGGAAAAATTCATGTGAAACTGTTACATGCAGTGCATCTAAACCATGAGTATAATAATTACCTTCAATATAATCATTATCAATTATCATATAGGAAAAATAATCATAAGGTCTGGGCGTAGTCGTAACTCTGGTATCATCATCAAAGATAGTCAAAGCGTAATAGCTCCCACTCCAGTTCTTAATAAAAATATCAATTTCAGCACCGTCAATATTATTATCAGGTGGAGGTGGTTGAAATCCCAATGTGTCAACCAATATCCGATAAGCACGCTCTGCAGTTTTACCGGTTTCATAGACCCAATCCGGTACATTTTCGACAATTGTAGTTGTTGATTCAACAGCGTTATAACCGGAAGTTGTATAGTGAATTTTGAAGTTCCCTTCCGGCGTTATATATTCATAAGGAAGTTCAGGCCTTTCCCAGACCGCTTTACCTAAAATTTTAGCTCGCTGCTCAGGATGTATAAGCATTGACTTAATAGCTCTGGCGCTATCAAAACCCTGTACATGTTCAATCTGTGATTTATTTTTATAATTTATAAATGCTTGAACCACGTCCTCTGCAAAAGCAAAATTAAATAACAAGAAAAATATAATAAGTGATTTCTTCAACAACATTATAAGAAAATAGAAAAGTTTTGAAAAATATCCCGTAATATTATATCCTTTTGAAATTTTAATAGACAGAAATTCTTCACTTAATCATCCTAATATAGTAATCTCTTTCCAAAAGTCGACGTAATCCCTCAGTTTCAGGCACAGACGTGTACAGGCGTTTCTTCTAATCTTCTGATTAAAAAGAATATCTGTACCGCATCCTATGTACTGCTTCGCAAAAATAGAGGGATCTTTAAAAAAAGGTTTCCGAAGCAGAGCTTTCCCATCGGGACCTCTTCGAGGCGGGGTACAAATAAAACCAGCAACTGAGGTTTTAAAAGTCGATCCAAAAAATTCTTTCGGAATACTCATAGATTCTTCAGGTTATTTATAACATTCAAAAAACGAAATATTAGTTTTACTTTAACCCTATTATGTTACTTAATGTTTTTTATACTTCATATTGTATTGTACCATTAAATATAAAACGACATATAGTGCTAAACTTTGTAAGTTACGTTGTAGGGTTAATATTTTTAGTGCTCCTTCGTGTTATTTAGCGGCTTTGTGGTTAATCTATCCATAGATTATTTCTGTCTAAACAATACTGTTAAAGGAACACCCTTAAAACCAAATTCAGCTCTAAGTTGATTCTCAAGAAATCTTTGATATTCCTCTTTAATATCTTTAGGATAGTTACAGAAAAACACGAACACAGGAGGTTCTCTTTTCACTTGAGTTACATACTTAATCTTAATGTATTTCCCCTTAACGGCAGGTGGAGGCGTTTTATCAATAACATCCTGGAAAAACCTGTTCAGCTTATTGGTATTAATACGCTGCTTACGGGCAATATAAACTTCTTTAGCAGTTTCAATAACTTTATGTATTCGTTGTTTTGTTAAAGTAGAAATAAAGATTATCGGATAATGTTCGAGCTGCTTGAAATTATCAATTAAGTCACGTTGAAATTCAATCAGCGTATTTGAATCTTTCTCTATTAAGTCCCATTTATTAATTACAACTACAAGCCCTTTTTTTCTGCTAATTACTGTTCTAATAATATTTGCATCCTGCCTCGCAAAACCTTTTACCGCATCAATCACGACAACCGCAACATGACAACGGTTAATTGCAATATTAGAACGAACCATACTGTAAAATTCTATATTGTTTTTAATATTGCTTCTTTTCCTCAGACCGGCAGTATCAATCAAAGTAATTTTTTCACCATAATATTTCAATTCCGAATCAATTGAATCTCTTGTCGTTCCAGGCACTTCTGCTACAATAGATTTTTCACTACCCAATAAAGCATTCACAATAGACGATTTCCCGACATTGGGCATTCCGACAATAGCAAGATGCAACTGATCTTTTTTCTCCTGCTCAAGAGGAGCTTCCATAGGAAGTTTCTCAAGAATACAATCCAGAAGGTCTCCAATTCTTCTACCATCTAGTGCCGCAATAGGAAAGGGTTCACCAAACCCTAACTCATAAAACCCGTACAAATTCTGCTCTCGTTTCTCATTATCACATTTATTTACAACTAATAAAACCGCTTTATCGGATTCACGGAGTAGCGATGCAGTTTCTCTATCCATCGGGGTTACTGAATCCATAGAATCAACGATAAACAATACAAGATCAGCCTCGTCAACTGCTATCCTAACTTGTACTTTTACAGCTTTCTCTATCTGATCATTACTTTCATGTATAAACCCACCTGTATCAATCAGTATAAATTGATGTCCAGCCCAATTCACAATCTCATAAATTCTATCTCTTGTAATTCCTGCTTCAGGATGAATTATGGATTTCCGCTTCTGAGCAATTCTATTGAATAAAGTAGATTTCCCTACATTGGGACGTCCCACAATTGCGACTATTGGCTCAGATACTGACATTATTTAACATTTCCATATAATTTTCGCTAAAAACTTTTACTGGAATACTGAGTTCTTTTTGTATATCTTCAGGAGTCATATCATCTAACAACAGTCTGTCATCATTTATACACCTCGGCGGCAAGTAAATCAAATCATATTCAAGATGTGATTTCAACTGCTCCACTATATCTCTTCCTGTTATAAGCCCGGCAACTGTTACAGTTTCACCGAAAAAGTCATTTACTACAGAAAAAACATCAATCTTTAAATTTTGAATATTATTCAATACTGAAACTATATATTTCTCTAGTACCGGTTTTGCTAAAGTTCCAGTTACAAAGAGAACTCGTTTAAGACGAGGAATTGATTCAGGCAGTTTTCGAATCTGTCTCTTAAAATTATCAATACATTCCCTGACAAGCCCAACTCCATTTTCAATTTGATAAAAGCGACCGTAAGAGTTTCTTCCCGGAAGTGATCTGTTAGCAAGTAGATAAAATTCATCTGCCAGATAAATAAATTGATCACCTTCAATGTTAAAATAATTCCTGTTCCAGGCTCGGGAATAAGGTATTAAATTTGATGCATACATAGAGTCTACCACACGAATTTTTGGAAGCCCTTTTCTATGTTTCGTCAAACCGACCGGTACAATCGCTACTGATTTTATCGACTCTCGAAAATGATAAAGGTCTTTTATAGTTTTCTCAAGAATTTCCCCGTCATTTATTCCCGGCATCAATACAATCTGGATATGAAGCTCAATCCTACCTCTATTTAAAAATTCTAACTTATCCATTAGGCAATCATCACCATGAAATCGAAATATTTTTTTACGAACAGTCGGATCAGTAGCATGCACTGATATATATAAAGGTGATAGTCGTTGATTAACGATTCGATTGAGATCATTATTATCAACATTGGTAAGTGTTATAAAATTACCATAAAGGAATGAATATCTATAATCTTCATCATAGTAATAAATTGACTTACGCATTCCTGGAGGATTCTGCTTTATAAAACAAAATATGCAATTATTTGTGCACGATTTCATTTTAATATCTTGAAATGCAATTCCAAGGTCATCATCATAAGATTTCTCGACATTAATAGATAGAATTTTGCCATTACGTTCAATCTGAATTTCCAGATTTTCTTCAGACTGGAAAAAGCGGTAATCAAGAAAATCATTAATAATTTGATTATTAATTGATACAAGATAATCATTAATCTTGATCCCAACCTGTTCCGCTATACTGTTTCTTTTAACTGAGATAATTTCTAACATAAAATTTTTTATTTATACAAAGATTATGAGTTAACCAAACGTCAAAAAATATAACCTTGAAAAACTGTAATTAGTTAAAAAGAGCAGATGAGGAGAATCCTCAATAGGAGTTCCTTACGGAAAAACTCCTGTATCCAGCCTGTGAAGTTTGATATACCGATTCCTTCCCGTTGATAAAAAAAATCTTATTTATACCATTTGTATATATTTTCGATAATATGACATATAAACTTTGAGAAAAATCAGGGGGTAAATTATTGAAAAATTATGTGAAAAAAAAGTTCTATATACAGAGTAATGAAATAACAAACAACTCTATTGAAAATATAGGTGAGGAAATGCAAGACCTTGAAGGTAATTTGGATACTTTAATATGTGAGAGTTAAAACTAGTGTCGTGTCAAGTTTAAAACGTCGAAAATAAATGAAATGAGATGAACACCATTCTTTAGAATGGTGAGGATAGAATCACCTACTATCACTTTGGAAGCCGGCTTAAGCCGACTTTTAGATTACACACTTTTCTATTATTCACCACAATAAATTGTGGCCTATTCTCATACTCATATTTGTCTGACAATAAAAGCATCAGAAGTTTAATCCATCATAAGATACTTCGTGTTGCCTATGGAATGCTAAAATATCAGAAGAAATTTGATTCAGAAATAGACAAACGAAACAGAAATAAATCTGAACCGAAGAAAGAAAACGAAAAACCAAAAAGGGAAGATCATAAACGACGTTTCCATTAGAGGTAAACCTTACGCTAAACTTGTACCCATCCGGAAGAGAAAGCAGTCTTCTGAAGAAGAAAAACATAATTTGTTTGGTATCTGGAAAGATAATAAAGAAATCCAGGATGTTGAAGAATATATGAAAAATCTCAGGAAAGGTCGCTTTTAATGCTTGTAGATACGGATGTTTTAATTTGGTATATGAGAGGAAATGATAAGGCTTTTAAAGTAATTGAGGAATTAAATGAATTCTTTATTTCAGCAGTAACTTACATTGAGTTAGTTCAAGGAATGCGGAATAAAAATGAATTAACAGAATTGCGGAAGGCTTTTTGCAATTGGAATACAAAAATTTTGTACATCAACGAAGAAATTTCTGCTAAGGCAATGTTTTTTGTTGAACGACATTATTTGAGTCATTCCTGCAATTGGCAGATTCATTAATTGCTTCAACTGCTTTGGTGAATGGAATTAAGATTTTAACAGCGAATGATAAACAATATAAATTGATCAAAGAACTCGAAATAAAAAAATTCAGACCATAATTAAAATTTCAATATAGAGGTACGGCTGACCAATAGCTGCAACGGAACGTAAATGTGCTCTAACCGCAGGTAAAGTTTTGGCTTCATGCTCAGATATTGGCGACGCTAAACGCGTCGCATTTTATTTGTGTACGCTGAGCCATGCCGCTAAAATATAACAATAGCTGAGATTTAGATAATTGAATGATTTCTTCTGTATATTGCTAACAGGTTTTTTTCAATATTTATTCGATAGAGAGTTGATCTACAATTCCGATAATGATAGAGCGTATAGGTGCTTTATCATCCTCTACAATCTGTCTTGCCGAGTTACCCTCATCAATAACCAGAACGGTCTCACCGGCACCGGCGCCAACTGAATCCACTGCAATTAAATACTTCCCTGAAGGCTTTCCTTTTATATTTAGTTTATTAACAATCAGTAATTTTTTATTATCATAAAATTCGTGATTAATTGTTGAGTGAATACTACCACAAACTCGACCCAAGATCATTATATCCCCGACTTTCTTAATTCAAAATTATCAATTCATAATTGTCAATTGACAATTATTTCTCTCTCAAAAAGCAATCTTTTATTGTCATAAAATTCATGATTAATCGTTGAATAAATACTACCGCAAACTCGACCCAAGATCATTATTTCTCCAACTTTTTAATTCACAATTATCAATTCACAATTGTCAATTGACAATTATTTCTCTCTCAAAAAGCAATCTTTTATTGTCATAAAATTCATGATTAATCGTTGAATAAATACTACCGCAAACTCGACCCAAGATCATTATTTCTCCAACTTTTTAATTCACAATTATCAATTCACAATTGTCAATTGACAATTATAAAAGGTGAACATCGTCCACTATTCCAATAATTGTATGATCTATCGGCACAAACCAGGGTTCCAATGCAAGCGCAGCTTCCCGTCCTCCCTCGTAGTATATCAATTCTTCTGAAGTCGCCATTCGTGTTGAATCTGCTGCTACCAAAGGGCTTCCCTCAGGATTTTGATGTTTATCAAGAGGTTGAACAAGCAGCATAGGTACTCCTTCAATTCCTTCATAAATAGAACAGGGAGTTACTGTGCCGATGACTTTACCAAGAAGCATGCTAAACCTCACTATTTTCTATTTTATTTAGATGGGTTTTAAAGAAGCTTGTAGACTGATCAATCTGTTTTGCCATATCAGTATGCAATCGGGGAATGATAGTATCTCGAATCCAGTATTCCGAATCAGTTACGGCATTCTTCGAAATATTTATAGCGGCTTCAACTTCTTCAACCTTCCCGGTGAAAATGGCAAATGCCTTACCGCCAATATCGTCGGCTATTCTGATCTCAACAATATTTACATTTGCTCCTTTAATTCCGGCATCAGCCGATTGAATTGTAGCGGCAACTGTTGCTGTTTCTATTACGCCAATAGCTACATCGCAACAGGGCTTCCGAGTGCCCAAAATAGCATCGTGAACCTGAATGTGTACGTTAGGTAAGATCATTTTGTCAATGATTTGCTCTTCTCCGATGCGCAAACCTTCTGAGAAGGACTCTTCAACGGATGCGACACTCCCACCAATTAGAACAAGGAACTTGCCTTTATGTACAGTGCCGGATTTCAATACACTGATTGGTGCACGTTTTACCATAGCATCTCCGGCAAGGATTCCTGTTGCTATACTTGAAAATTCGATTATTGCAATTGCTGGATATTTTTTCATTATATAATCCTAAAATGATCTACTAAAACACAACGGCGCTCTCTTGCAAAACTCCGGGGATTTGTAATTCCTTCGCCGGTTGGACTTGCGATTGAAAAAGAACAGTAGCCTTCTCCGCCATAACCCAGACCTGCTAATGAAGGTCCATTTTTTACAAAAATACTGCAATTCATAACTTTTGCCATTCGACTGAGGTTATCCAGATTTTTTGAGTGCATTACCGCAGTATGCCCAAAACCACGTTCAGCATCTTTTGCGATATCAATTGCCGCATCTGCATTAGGCATACGTACAAGAGGCATTATTGGCATCATTTGCTCAGTCCAAACCAATGGATGTCCCTGCTCAACTTCTACAACCGCCAGCCGAATACTGTCCTCTACCTGCATTCCAATTTTAGAGAGAATGAGTTTTGCATTTTTACCGATAAGTGTTTTTTCCATAAGGGCAGGCTTTCGAGGTCCATAATTTTCCGCAAATATTAAATTTTCCAATTGCTGCGTTTGCTGATGACTCAGTAGAACCGCATTATTTTTGGTCAATGCGGATATAAGTTGGTCAGCCACGGATTCAACGACAAAGACTTCTTTCTCGTCAACACAAATAATGTTGTTGTCCATTGAGCCGCCTTTTACGATGCATTTGGCAGCATTTTCAATATCAGCGCTTTCATCAACTACTACTGGTGGATTGCCCGGTCCGGCACAAATTGCACGTTTCCCACTTGTCATTGCAGCTTTTACAACACCAGCTCCACCTGTAACAACCAGTAATCTAACTCCGGGGTGTTTCATTAATTCCTGTGCGCTTTCAATGGTTGGTTCATTTACGGTTGTAACTAAATTTGCAGGACCACCAACCTCAGTTATTGCTTGGTTGAGAAGTTCCACATTGTAGATGCTTACATTTTTTGCTGATGGATGGACATTGAATACAACTGCATTGCCTGCTGAGAGCATTCCGATTGTATTGCAAATTATGGTTGATGTTGGATTTGTACTGGGAGTAATTGCACCGATTACACCATAAGGGGCTAATTCCATCAATGTTAAGCCCCGGTCTCCGGAATATGCAGTTGGCTTCAGTATCTCTGTACCCGGTGTTTTTTCTGTGACAAGCCGGTTCTTCAGTATTTTGTCCTCTTTACGACCCAAACCTGTTTCTTCGTATGCCCGATTAGCCAGATCCTCCGCATGCTGTGTCATTTTGCTGCGGATATTTACAATTATCTCATTTCGTCTTTCAAGGGTCATTGTCATCAATTGGGACTGAGCGTTTTTTGCCGCATTAACTGCTGAATCTATGTCAGTAAAAACTCCCGCTCCAGGAGATTGTTTAGCCTGAGGGACGCTCGTTTTGTTAATATTTGAAGCAGATATTTCAGGATGGTTTTGTAGTATATTGACTACTTGTGAGGCAATTAAATCTACTTGTTCTTGCGTTAATTGGGACACGATTTCTCTCCCTAAAGAATTATTTCTAACTTCACTTCTATGTAATGCGTAAAGATGCAGAATTTGCCAGTGTGAATATTCCAGTCAGAACTGGATTCAGCTATGTTTTACATAGCTATTCCGCATCTTTTGCTCGATAATCACCTAATCGTTTACGCCCTTTTTGTACTTGATTTTGCCATTTATCTCCCAGTTGTCTACAATAGCCATAACAACAGCATCACATGGGCGTTTGTCGGTTTTTACGGTTTGTCGAGCAGAACTTCCGCTTGCATAGAGGACTATTTCCCCAATTCCAGCATTAACTGCATCAGCAGCTACAACAAAGCCGTCTTTGCTATTACCTTCTAAATCAATTTGCTGGAGAACGAGGAATTTTAGTCCTTCCATGCTCTTCTCTTTCTGGGTAGATACGACAGTACCCACCACTTTAGCGAGAATCATTTTGCCTCCGGATTACTAATTTTTCCCCTTCATTTCAGCTTTACCTTCTTCTGTTCTGCCTAATGGCATAACAGCATCCACATTGTGATGAGGGCGTGCAATTATGTGAACTGCTACAATTTCGCCAACACGAGATGCACCGGACCTACCGGCATCGCATGCAGCTTTTACTGCTGCGACATCTCCTCTGATAATAGCTGTAGTGTATCCACCTCCGGTTTTTTCATACGAAACTAACTCGACTTTTGCCGCTTTTACCATTGCATCTGCGGCTTCTACAACAGCCGGGAAACTACGTGTTTCAATCATTCCAAGTGCTTCTGCCATTTTTTCCTCCAGATTATTTTTAGTTTATAATTTTGACTTTCTAAAATGCTACTTATTTTTTTCTCTGCCAGTTACCTCTTCAATTGCCTTGACCGCAGCACGCCACCCGACGTCAATATCACGTTCCTCGCCTCCTAAATAGACTCTTCCAAAACTTCCAAAGGCACGAACCTCTAAGATATTAATCTCAGCGGCTTTTTCTGCTTCATTTGCAGCAAGGGCTGCGTAAGCAGCGGGCTGTACTTCCATTACAAATAACGTTTCCCCGGGGACAATCATATTGCCGTGGCGCATCCGGTTGATCAATTGTGTTTGATAGTCATCAATTCGCCGAATTACTTGATTTGAAAAGATTTTGGGTTTCCAGCGGTCTTCCTCTTTCAATTCCAAAGCATCCAAAATTGCACGCCCTGCCTGACGCACATCTGCTTGAGAAGTCGAGTGAATTTCCAGCAGACCATACAGTCGCTCTACAATCTGCATGCCCGGTGTCACATGTGTTGATTTGAGTGCAATGTCTGTAATGCGATTAATTTCTATGCCGGGAGAGATTTCAACATAAAGGGAAGCCATCCCTGCAATTGGTAAAAATCCCTTTGCAATTGTTCCAAGAAAAGCAGCATATTGCGGCTGCAATTTGTCTAAAAATACATAAGCTCGAAGATCAACCATTATAAATACTCCTTTTTAAGATTTTTAATTTTCAAAATTCACATATTAACCCCGTGTAATATTTCTCAATTTCATTATCTTGTCATTTTCATTTTTATTTATTACACGGGGTGAACGTTTCATTTTATTAATCAATTTGAGACAGTCACACCTTTTGCTCCTTGCAAAATCTTAATTCCTGCGCTGGCACCAATACGTGTTGCACCAGCTTCAATCATTTTCCGAGCATCCTCATATGATCTAATACCGCCGGCAGCTTTAACGCCAATTCCTGCTTGCCTTACAACGCTACTCATCAGTGCTACGTCTTCAGCGGTTGCTCCGCCGGGACCAAAGCCAGTTGATGTTTTGACATAATTTGCACGAGCCTTTTTTGCATGTTCACAAGCACGAACTTTTTCATCATCTGTCAAAGATGCTGCTTCAATAATTACTTTACTGGTCGCTCTGCCGTCCTCGCAGGCTTCACAGACCATCCGAATGTCGCGATAGACTAAATCGTCATTTCCACTTTTAAGAGCACCTATATTAATTACCATATCTATTTCTTCAGCGCCGTCTCGGATTGCACGCCTGGCTTCCAATGCCTTAATCTCTGGTATATGTGCTCCTGATGGGAATCCTATCACCGTACATACTTTGACAGGTGAACCTGCAAGTTCTTTTGCCGCTAATTGGACATAGCTTGGACTGATACAAACTGTGGCAAAGTGAAATTCACGCGCTTCAGCACAGAGTTTTTTAATATCGGACTCTGAAGCAGCAGGTTTAAGAAGTGTATGATCAATACAGCGTGCAATATCTTCCGGAACACATTCGCATCCCGTTGCATCATGGTACCCAATTCTATCTACTCCAAAGTTGAGAAATTGTCGTATTGTTTCCGGCTTTCTTTCAACATACACTCCATATAAACATACCATATCAGTTTCACAGTAGTTGTCATTAGTGGTCGGCTGTTTTGTACTTTGAGTTGTCATTAATTCGCCAACTCGCTCAGCGATTCGTTTTATATCTTCACTTGATATATCTGTCAAATTTCCCTCCTTGATTTTCGGCTGACTTCTTTCTTCTAAGTTATAACCAGGAAAGTTTTTGTTATCTAATTCATCAATCATTTTTACACGACGTAAATGACGATCAACAGTGCAGCTGTAAGTCAAAAACGTTTTTACAATTTGTTTGGCTAACTCAGAGCCTATTAATCCTGCTCCAAGTGTCAAAACATTTGCATTGTTATGTTCACGCGCATTTTGGGCTGTTGAAATATCGTAGCAAAGTGCTGCTCGTATACCTTTAACTTTGTTGGCTACCATAGCAGAACCAATTCCAGTGCCATTTACGATTATCCCAAAGTTTGCATCGTTATCTGCTACTTTTTTTGCAACCGCATATGCGAATTTTGGATAGTCAACTGATTCTGTTCCGTAGGTACCGCAATCGATTATTGAGTATCCCTGTTCTTTAAGAAAACTTTCCAAGTTTTCCTTTAAAGCAAAACCACCGTGGTCGGATCCTATTGCAATTGCTTCATCCTTTTTTGTAGTCATAATCATTTAATCCCGCAATAATTCTTCAGCAACCCGTTCATCAGTTATAAGAATATTAAATAAATGACCACGCAATCCCGCATGTATTGCTTGTAACTTTTCTTTACCGCCGGCTACTGCAATAGAATAACGTTTTTTACTCAATTCTTCCAGTTCGATTCCAATAGTTCGTGAATTTAACTCAGGTGAACAGATTTTCCCGTCATGAGTAATAATCCTCGAACAGATATCGCCTACAGCACCTTGTTTTAAAAGGGAATCAATCTCTTCGTGTTCAAAATAATCTGCCTTTACGAGAACAGAATCGTGATTGAACGAACCGATAGTGAATATTGCTACTTTCGACTTGCGAGCCAGGTTTAATGTTCGGGAAATATTTCTATCGGAAATAATTGCCCGTTTTAGATCGGCACTATCTACAACAGCGGGAAGTGGTAGGAGAAATGGAATAGCACGATATTTTTCACTTATTTTTTGTGCAATTTCAGTTGCATGAGTATCGTATTCCGCACGTGAGATACCACCGTTTAGCTGTACTACAATCATATCTTCAACTGGTTTTTTTCTCACCTGCCGTGCAACTTCCTGCATAGTTGTGCCCCAGGAAACACCCAGGATAAGACCTTCTTCAACTAGCTGGTTCAGTAATGTAACCGCAACCCGTCCCAGCCGTTTCTTAATAATTTGAGTTTCTTCATTGTCATTTGGAACGACTAGGACTTTTTTCAATCCAAATTTCTTTTGCAGCTTTTTTTCTAATAGGGTTCCATGTTCTGTAGGATCGAAGATTTCAATTCGGACGATGCCTTTATCACGAGCTCGTTGTAGTAGACGGGAAACTCCTGGTCGGGATATACCAAGTTTCCGTGCTATTTGCTGCTGACTGAAGTCATGCTCATAGTAGAGGCGAGCTACTTCTACCAGTAGTGATATATGGTTTGAGTTTTCTGGCATCTATTGCACATTTGTTCATTATCAATTAACATCTGTTCAAATATATCAAATAAAATGTACCTTGTCAAGAAAAATATTTTTTCAACTATTAATTTTTGGGGATTAAACTATTTTTTATATAAATGTAGTGTCATGTCAAGCCTTTATTTTCAGATAAATATCAGCATGAGATTAACATCTCAATTCACTATCTCAAAGAGATGTCTTTCTGTGGGTCACTTAGGACTCCTATATTTGTGCCATATGGCATTAAGAGTTTTGATTTAATTATGATTAATCTTAAAATGAAATTTGACAAATATTTCACTTTCAAAAATGGATGGGAGAAAATCATGATTAATAACTCTTCTCTTAGAAAATGGTACAGACTTGCAAAAAAACAACTTAAACAACAAGTTTCTTCATGAAATTTTCCTTTGTTTTTTAACCCATTCGGTGACAGCGAGGGAGCAAAACTCCCCGTCACTTATACCTTTTTCAACTAATAGACGTTCACAGAATGTATATCTTCGGCAGTACTGCCGCCTTTACATACTCTACATTTCAACGAAAAGTCATATCCAGCCTTGGTTCGAATTTCACTTTACCCAGCCATCCATCGGCATAACTGTATTTGTCAATTCCGTCATCGCAAAAACTGCCGGAGGGTATGAAACTGGGCCCCCAGGAAAATTCAAAACCCAGACCTAATTTGCCCGCACGTGAATTTACCGCCGCAAATATGCTCATCATAAGGATGAATAAAAATATAGGAATAGATTTTTTACGATTCCATCACAACAAAGGATAAAACCCGTTTGGCTTCCTCAAGAGGTCTCTTACGAGACGTGAAAACGGGTTTAAGAATTATTTAGGCTAAAAATATATCGATAAGCCAAATTTTATCGAATTTGATCCCAGTTTCAAGGATTTATTTATATTTTCAATTTTAAATTCATCATCTGGTGTTATTTTAAGTTTGGAATAATTATATGAAAAATACATTCCGTATTCTGCCGATAAGCTCATGTTTTCCCGGAATAGCCATTCTACTCCCATTACTCCTGATAACCCGCCTTGTATATGATATTCGACATGGCCCTCCTTATTTATAATATTATTGAATCTTATGTGTTCTATGTCAGACTTTCTTCGCGAATATCCTATTGTAGGACCTGCTCCCCAAAAAAATTGTATGCTGGAATTTGACTTTGAATAAAATAGATATTGCGAATAGATTCCCAGTGAAAAGTTATGACAATCTGTTTTACGAACTTCAGAGGAAGTGCTTTCAGGATGACACTCTCCTGTATTCAATTGAAAACCTGTGGATAAGCCTACCCTTAACGCTCGTGAATTTCCGAGATGCTTTTTAAAAGAAATTAGCGCTCCTTGAAAATCTTTTAGTGTAAAATTCTCATCAATTTGAAATTGAAGAGCTTTTGAAAATTTCATGGAGTTATTAATGTCTTCTTGTGAAAATGCACTAGAAAAAAGAATTAAGAAAATGATTATAAATATAGATGAAGTTTTGGAATTCAACATGTGTTTCTCTCCTTTTGTTTTTAATCCATCAGACATCTTTTTAACCTGTTTTTAAAATTCAATTATTTAACTTTTAATAACAAATCCTTTAACAGAATTGTTACAGGAGGCGACAAACATCAAAAGAGATATAGTTAAAACAATTAATTTTTTCATCAAACACTCCATTTTTAAAAGGTAAACAACAACAAGAAATAATTAATATTCAAATCAAAAATATTTACGTGGGTGGATCTCTCATTATTCTTAGAATAGCCAGATGCTTAACCGTATTTATTGCATCTTTTCGAAGATGCTTTGACTTACCTGCTAATATATATACTTGCTTTTAAGCGGTCAAGTATTTTTTAACTCATATACTCTATATAATTAAAAGTAAACGCGTATAAAAAAGATGGTTCTGGTACCCATAAGTGTAGAAGTCGATTCTTCATCCTTTTCTTTGTAAGAGACATATCTTAGTTGAGATTCACCACCTATAGTAAAACTATTACTCAAGTAATATTCACCCCCTATAGTAGGTGCAACATAGAAACCATTTCCTGATTCTTCACAACTCTCTCCACTAGACAATTTTTCTGAGGATGTTGCATGAATAAAGCCTATGCGAGCGCCATAATATATATTTATTGCACCTTTTAGGGTCATTGGAAAAATACCTAGCCCAATAGAAAGTATTTTTGAGGATAATTCATAGCTAGTTCTTTCACTTGATGTTTGAATGTACCCTATTCCTGGCTCAACTCTAAGTTTTGGTGATATGTTGATAGGAAGGAAAACATTAGGAGCGATAGGAGCGATTCTAATATTACTAAATAACGGAGTTATATCTTTTATATCTGAAATTCCAATACCTAATCCGAGTTGAACTTGTTTCTGCTGAGTTTACTCTTGTGTATAAGCGTTATTCCAAATTAGAAACATAAATAAAGAAAGTATTAATATTTGTCTTTTCATTTCTTTCTCCCTTTTTTATTTTTAGGTGATTTGAATTTTTTTACCAATGATCTTAATTTTAAGGTGCTCTCGCCATTTCTGCATACTATCTTAAAAACCGATAAAGCATTACTCTATCTATTAACGGCCTAACGCCTGAGATAACCTGCCACGATGGTTATTTGCTTTTTACTATCGCGAGCTCGTTGCAGTAAACGAGAAACTCCGGATCGGGAGATACCGAGTTTACTGGCTATTTTCTGCTGGCTGAAGTTATGTTCATAATAAAGGCGAGCGATTTCTACCAATAGTGACGTATGTTTTGATTTTGCTGGCATTGATTGCACATTTGTTCATTATCAATTGGTATTTATTAAAAAATATAAAAGAAATTGCAGCTTGTCAAGAAAAAAAATTATTAATAATAAAAATGTGTTAAGAAAATGATAATCTTCAATTAAAACATCCTTTATTCAATAAAATCAGGTTATATTATTAAAGTGTATAATTACATGAGGACATACTAAATGAATATTGACGATTGCGTAATTGGTATAGATATAAAAAAAGAAGCGCTGGAGGCAGAAAAGAGAATAAGAAAGTATATCAGAGAAACGCCTGTTGAATACTCATACTATCTCAGTAGATTAGGGAACTGTAAAGTCTATCTAAAGCTGGAAAATGTACAGATGACAGGATCTTTTAAATTGCGTGGCTCAATGAATAAAATACTTTCTTTAACTAAAAGTGAGAGGGAAAGAGGTGTTATAACAGCGTCATCAGGAAATCATGGAATTGCGGTTGCCCATGTGCTCAAAACACTGGGCTGCAAAGGAACCATATATTTTCCAGAGAGTGTATCGAAAACCAAAATTGAAACCCTTAGTTATTACGATGCGGATTTAAAATTTTGCGGAACTGATTGTGTCGAAGCAGAGATCTTTGCAAAGCAAATGGCAAAAAAGAATGATCAGCAGTTCATCTCACCCTACAACGATCTGAAAATTATTGGAGGACAGGCTACAATCGGAATGGAGTTAGCGAGACAGATCAAAAAAATTGATACTGTTCTTGCTCCTGTCGGTGGTGGTGGATTAATTTCCGGGGTCGCTGGGTATTTAAAATCCGTTGATAAAAACATTGAAGTGATTGGGTGTCAACCTGAAAACTCTCCGGTAATGTATGAATCAATCAGAGCCGGTAAAATTATAGAAATGGAGTCAAAACCTACACTTTCGGATGGAACTGCAGGAGGTATTGAGCAGGGTGCTATTACTTTTGATATTTGTAAAAATTATATTGATAATTTTATTCTCATCAACGAGGATGAGATCAAAACAGCAGTCAAATTATTTTTAGAGAAGCATTATATTCTAATTGAAGGTGCGGCAGCTCTTTCTATTGCTTCCTTCATCAAAGCAAAGGAAAGATTCACCAACAAGAATGTCGTTTTAATAGTGAGTGGTGCTAAAATAGGCATGGATACACTGAGGGAAATATTATTTAAAGGAGAATAGAAAATGGCAAAGATTATTTATTTAAGCCAAATCAAAGAAGTTTTAAAAAAGGTCGATCCCATTGAATCTATAATAGAGGTTGGAGTTAATAATGAGATTTGAATTTGCTTCTGCTACTAGTATAATATTTGGACCAGGGATGATAAGCGAAATTGTACCATTAGCAGCTAAAATGGGGCGTTGTGCATTTGTCACAACGGGAAGTAGTCTTAAACGTGCTGAGCCTTTACTGGAATTGCTGAAAAAGAAAGAAATTGAATCTGTACCATTTAGTGTTTCTGGTGAGCCGACAACAGAGATAGCGCTCACAGGATTGCAGCGTGCCCGGAAGGCAAAGTGCGACTTTGTCATTGGTATGGGCGGAGGGAGTGTATTGGATACCGGAAAAGTAGTCGCTGCTCTTTTAACCAACGGTGGTGAACCATTAGACTATTTGGAAGTTATCGGCAGTGGAAAACCTCTTACACATGCTTCTGCTCCTTATATTGCTATTCCGACTACAGCCGGTACGGGTTCCGAGGTTACTCGCAATGCTGTACTGACTTCTCCTGAACATCGTGTCAAGGTAAGTATACGAAGTCCGCTAATGCTGCCCTCTTTAGCTGTGGTTGATCCTGAGTTAACATATTCGATGCCGCCGTCTGTAACTGCAAGCACCGGGCTGGATGCTTTTACGCAACTTTTAGAGCCTTTTGTTTCTAAGAAATCAAATCCATTAACGGATGGAATATGTCTGGAAGGACTGAAGAGAGTTACACGTTCACTGCGACGGGCTTATGAAAATGGGAGTGATAGAATTGCGCGTGAAGATATGGCTTTGGCGAGTCTGTTTGGCGGGTTGGCATTAGCTAACGCCAAATTAGGAGCAGTGCATGGTATTGCCGGACCTGTAGGAGGGATGTTCTCTGCTCCGCATGGTAATATATGTGCTCGATTGCTGCCGTATGTGATAGAAGCCAATTTCAAAGCATTGAAGGAACGTTTACCTGACTCATCATCTCTGAAACGCTATGATGAAGTAGCTATAATTCTTACAGGGAAACCTACGGCGAAAGCAGTAGATGGTATTTCATTTGTTCAAAATCTTTGTGAAATTTTAAAAATACCGCCACTAGCTCAATTTGGATTGACAGATAAAGATCTACCGACTATAGTAGATAAATCTCGGAAAGCAAGCAGTATGAAAGGGAATCCGGTTGAGCTGACTGATGAGGAATTAACTGAAGTTCTGAAAAAAGCTTTATAATAAAGTATAGGCAGTTTTACGGGATATTTTTATTTACAATAACTAATGGATTATTTTATTGATAATATTTTTCTTCTCATTTCATTTTACTTTAATGAAATTTACTAAAATTAACATGGAGGAAATAAAAATGCTGCCAGAGACAAATCAAACCAATTCTAAATACTCTTTGGATAAACAGTTGAAAGAAGAGAATTTAAGTTTAAAGTTATCTCAATTAAACTTACACACTACATTTTTATCCTTTGTAATTTGCTTTTTAATCCTATTTACAAACTGTGCTCGTAAACAAACCCAACATTTTCCAACAACAAAGAAAATTCCTGTGACAGACATATATCACGGCATCAAAGTCATTGACAATTATCGCTGGCTTGATAATCTTAACGATCCAAAAGTTCGAAAATGGAATGATGAACAGAACTGTTACACTCAGTCTATTCTTGACGAAATTCCTTTTCGCAGTGCAATATATGAAAGACTGAAAGAGGTTTACATTAAAAGTTCTTCGGTCTATTACTCACTCATGATGCGTAATGTTCTTTTTGCAATGAAATATCAGCCACCGAAGAATCAACCTTTTTTAGTAACATTAAACTCAGTAAATGATCTAAAATCGGAAAAAGTTGTTGTTGACCCAAATGAAATAAATCCAGAGGGAACAACCGCTATTGATTTCTATGTCCCATCATTAGATGGACAATTGGTTGCTGTTTCAGTCTCTGAGGGTGGCAGTGAAAATGGATCAATTCATGTGTTTGAAGTAGCAAGTGGCAAGGAGTTTAAAGATATAGTTCCACGGGTACAATTTCCTACAGGTGGAGGTGATTGTGCCTGGAATAAAGATGCCTCTGGATTTTATTACACTCGTTATCCTCAGGGTAATGAAAGACCAAAAGAAGATATGAATTTCTATCAACAGGTTTATTTCCACAAACTCGGCACTCCTTCTGGTGAAGATAGATACGTTATTGGGAAGGAATTCCCACGAATTGCTGAAACAACACTTAAAACAACTAATGATGCCCGCTATCTACTGGCTACTGTGGCAAATGGTGACGGTGGAGAATATGCACACTATTTAATGAACCCATCAGGTAAATGGAAGCAGGTGACTAAATTCTCTGATAAAGCTACTTATGCAGACTTTGGGCATAATGATAAGCTCTACTTACTTTCTTTAGATAATGCTCCAAATGGAAAGATTCTCTCCGTACCACTTTCAAACCCGGAAATTGCTAAAGCTGAGACAGTTGTTAAAGAAAGCGATGTATCTATCCAGCATTTTTTACCTACTGATAATCTTCTATACATCATTTATCAAGTGGGAGGTCCCTCAGAAATACGTGTCTTAAATATTGCAAATAACCAATTAAAATATATACCCACAAAACCAATATCTTCCATCAGTGGTTTAGTTAAAATTCAAGGCAATGAAATTCTTTTTGGATGTCAAACTTTTGTTGAACCTCATGCAATGAAATTCTTTTTGGATGTCAAACTTTTGTTGAACCTCATGCGTGGTATTATTTTAATCCTGCAACCGAAAAAATAAGCAAAACAGCATTAATAACTAAACCCTCGGTAGATTACAGTGATGCAGAAGTAATTCGGGACTTTGCCATATCAAAAGATGGGACTAAGATTCCTATTAATATAATTCAACGCAAGGATATTGATTTAAATGGTAAAAATCCGACTATACTTTATGGTTATGGTGGATATAAGATAAGTCTAAACCCACGATTCTCTGAGAGACGACACCTATGGATAGAGCAGGGTGGGGTCTATGTATTGGCAAATCTTCGCGGTGGTGGCGAATATGGCGAGAAGTGGCATAAAGCGGGTATGCTAACTAAAAAACAAAATGTATTTGATGACTTTGTTGCCTGTGCGAAATATCTAATTGAAAAGAGATATACAAACCCCGAAAAACTGGCAATTGAAGGTGGAAGTAACGGCGGACTCTTGATGGGTGCCGTCCTAACACAGCATCCCGAGTTGTTCCGGGCTGTTGTAAGTTATGTTGGAATTTATGATATGCTCAGAAGCGAGCTTTTCCCAAATGGATCATTCAACGTACCGGAATTCGGAACTGTCAAAGATGCTGAACAGTTCAAGGCTCTTTATGCTTATTCACCATATCATAATGTTAAGGACGGTGAAGCATATCCTGCAGTATTATTCCTAACAGGTGATAATGATGGGCGTGTTGATCCAGCAAACTCACGTAAGATGACTGCTATACTACAATCGGCAACAAGTTCAAATTTTCCTATCCTTCTCCGTACCAGTTCCAGCTCAGGTCACGGAATTGGAACCTCATTAAATGAAGAAATAGCAGAAGAGGCCGATGTCTATGCATTTCTTTTCAATCAGCTTCATATGAGTTATCAAACGATTGAAGGTAAATAATAGATTTTAACTATAAAATAAGCATAGTAACTCATTTCAGTAATATCAGGGATCATGTTTTTGCAATCCTCTTGTAAATCCTCAGATATAGGTTTTATTTGTCTCGTAGTTATTTCGTTTTGACTTGAGACTGAGGTGTTACATCCTCTTGTAGTTATTAGTTGCTTTTAAATATTCTACAAAAGGTTTAGTAATTTGCTCTGCTTCATCTTTTGATGTTGCTTCTGCATAAATCCGAATAATTGGCTCAGTATTTGACGGTCTTATATGAATCCATCTATCACTCCAAATAAATTTTATTCCATCATCTGTATTTATTGATTCAGCAGACACAATATTTTTAAGTTGATTAAGAGTACTTTTCAGGTCAACTTTACCTCGAGGCACTTTTTTCTTGACCATTGAGTATTTTGGTATTTGGACCATTAGTTGTGAAAGTGAGCAATCTAGTTCAGAAAGAAGTTGAAGTACTAGTGCAGTTCCAACAAGGGAATCACGTCCTAAATGAGCATCTGGAAGAATTACACCACCATTTCCCTCGCCTCCGATTACCGCATTAACTTCACGCATCTTTTTTGCTACATTGATTTCACCAATCGGGGTTCGAATAACTCTCGCATTGAAATCTCTTGCAATATCATCTACTGCCATTGTAGTAGATAGATTCGTGACTACTATTTTATTTTTATTAGTAGATTTTGAAAGCACTAATTTCTCTGACAATACAAGTGTGTATTCTTCTGAGATGGGTTTTCCTTTATTTGATACTATAGCAAGGCGGTCACCATCCGGGTCCATAGCAAAACCAATATCCGCTCCTGAAGATAACACTTTATCCCTCAATTCACCGAGATTTTCCGGTAGAGGTTCCGGGCTTCTGGGGAAAGGCTTATCGCAATTACAATTGATAGGAATAATTTCACAATCCAATGCAGTTAAAAGTTCGGGAATTGCCTTATATGCAGCTCCGTTAACAGCATCAACTACTACTTTGAATCTTTTATCCTGGATTTTTTTTATATTTAAATAAGGTATTCTTAAGACAGAGTCAATGTGATCTTTAATCGCATTTTCGTACCGGATTACATTTACGTTTGAAGATTTTTTTTCAGGTAGATTTTCGCCAATTTCAATTCTTCTGTTTTTAAGACATACCATCTGTTTAGCATCCAGGAAAAGGCCATCTGGTCCAATAAATTTTAGGCCATTCCAGGGAAGTGGATTATGACTGGCAGTTACAGCTATGCCTCCACTAACGTTTTGATATTCAACAGCGTATTGAACTGTCGGAGTTGGGCATATTCCAAGGTCTATAACTGATACTCCGGAATTATTCAGTGCTTCTGTAATAATATCTTTAATTTTATTACCACTTGCCCTGGTATCTCTACCTATAGCAATTTTTTTGGGATTAATCATCTCTGAAAATGCGTAACAGTAGGATTTGATAAATTTTCTTGAGAGGTCAGTATCATAACCTCTTACACCTGATAAACTTTCTATTAACATTTTAACCCAATAAAAAATGGAACCCACACCAGAAATCAGGAAGTGGGATTAGTTCTAATTTTAAGTTATTATTAACAATCGCCATATCATACGATTCGTCCAGACGGATCGTACGATCTGAACGGGTCTCCGATTAATACCGTGGGGATAGGTCTTGAAACCCATACTGAGACTCACTTTGAGACCTTTGTTGGTATCTTTCCATTGCCAATGTTATGCGGAAGACGCTTGAGTGCTTTAGCTTTTCGCATCCTTTTATCAGCACTGGGCTTAACGTAGTAGGCATTCCTCTTAATATCTTTTAGAATACCAGCTTTTTCAAATTTCTTTTTAAAGCGTCTAATTGCTTTTTCCAAAGGCTCTCTCTCATTTACTGTTACTTGCACCATATAACTATTACTCACCTCACTTTCAAATTTCTATCCTAAATATGCTCTTAGTTTTTTGCTTCTGGATTTATGACGAAGACGGCGAATTGCTTTTTCCTTAATCTGGCGGACACGTTCTCTGGTTACATTGAACTTTTCACCAATTTCATTCAAAGTAAGAGCATATTCACGGTCTATACCGAAGTACATTTTAATGACATCTCTTTCACGTTCTTTGAGTGTATTGAGTGCATCCTTGATCTCTTGTTTCAAGGACTCACTCATGATATTAAAGTCAGGAGTAGGTTGACCGTCATCTTGTATAACATCTATTAGAGAATTTTTCTCTCCATCACGAAATGGTGCATTTAAAGATTGATGCCTTCTGGATATTCTTATTGCATCTAAAACCTCATGTGTATGCATTTCAAGACCGTGTGCAATTTCATCCTGTCGGGGTGCACGTTCATTTTGTTGTTCAAGAATCTCAGCTTGTTTTGTGATTTTACTTATTGTACCTACACGGTTTAGTGGAAGCCGAACAATTCTTGAGTGTTCTGCTAGAGCCTGAAGAATAGATTGCCTGATCCACCATACAGCATAGGATATGAATTTAAATCCACGTGTTTCATCAAAGCGTCCAGCTGCTTTTATAAGCCCCAAATTACCTTCATTGATTAAATCTGTTAAGGGTAAACCCTGTCCCTGGTAATCTTTGGCAACACTGACAACGAAGCGTAGATTTGATTCTGTGAGTTTTTTTAAAGCTGCACGGTCACCAGCATGAACTTTTTGAGCAAGTTCAACCTCCTCGTCAGGTGTAAGAGGATTGAATTTGCCAATTTCTTCAAGGTATTTACTTAAAGCCCTATTTGAATCTTTTGTAACTTTTTTTGTCATACTTTCTCGATTCTTTCTCCCGTTTTTTTCCGAAGGATCCCTTCGGGACAAGAAATCATATTTTAAACATACAATAATTTGATATTTTTGTCAACACAAGATGTATATCTAATAATAAATATTATTATAAATCTTGACTTTTATAAGGGTTAGTCAATAATTTTGCTTGGTTTTTTTACTTGTAATTTTTCAAAATATCTTTGCTGGGATAAACTCCATCTGATTAATGTTTCCCAATAAGAATTGGAAAGTCGTATGTTCTTCGGAAAAAGAGAGCTATTTGATAAAAAGATTTTTGCGAAAAAACGGGGTGTAGCGCAGTCCGGTTAGCGCGCCTGCTTTGGGAGCAGGAAGTCGGAGGTTCAAATCCTCTCACCCCGACAATTTTTGATATTTAATTTTCTAGCCCCGATAGCTCAATTGGATAGAGCATCTGCCTTCTAAGCAGAGGGTTGCAGGTTCGAGTCCTGCTCGGGGTACAGAGAATTTTATCGACGGGAAACCACAGTTTTAGACGTGATTTTTTTCTATTTTTACACCTCATTTCAAGTTGTCAAATATTACCCTATATTGACACGTATACGACATATACGGATTTAATCTTATTAACAACAGTCTTTCCACAACATAAATTTCCACTCAAAAAAATCTCAAACTTTTTGTATTTCAAAACACAAAATGAACTGGCAGTGGTTTGTATATATATGAGTCGCACAAAGTATAAATTAAATTTTAGAAATATGAGACAGTAGAAATGTTTGATCCTAATATTGTGATATTTACAGGAAGGATAAGTAGTAAACCGAATTATTTTAAGCAAAATGAGTCTTTTTGTTTTCAATTGCAGAAATGGAAAAGAAATTGGTTTATAGTACATTGAAAAAAACCAATAATAATCGTACCCGGGCAGCAGAAACATTAGATATTAGTGTACGTACACTCAGGAATAAACTTCATCAATATAAAAATCAAGGTGGTCACCTTGTAAGGTAGTACCTAATATTTCAAACCTCATACTGCAACTTTCCATCAGAGTCAAAATATTTCGTTGGGCCATCTTCTTTATTATTTTTGTAATGAGTTTCTGAAAGTAATACTCCTGACTTATAGTAGATTTTTTTAACACCGTTCAGAAGCCCATTTTTATAAGAAGCTTCTGATTTAAGTTGTCCTGTCTTATAGTAAGACTTAAACAGTCCATCCTCATACAGCAATTTTCCATCAGTGTCAAAATATTTCGTTGGGCCATCTTCTTTATTATTTTTGTACTGAGTTTCTGAAAGTAATACTCCTGATTTATAGTAAACTTTCACAGTCCCATATACTATATTATTTTTGTAAGGAGTTTCTGATTTAAGTTGTCCGGTCTTATAGTAAGACTTAAACAGTCCATCTTTTATGCCATCTATATATTGAGTTTCCGACAGTAATATTCCTGATTTATAGTAAACTGTCACAGTCCCATATACTATATTATTTTTGTAAGGAGTTTCTGATTTAAGTTGTCCTGTACGATAATAATATTTGGATAAACCTTCCTTAATGCCATTTTTGTATGAAGTTTCTTCGATTATTGTTCCTCTTTCAGGATCATAAATTTTCATTACCCCAACAATTTTGTTGTACTCATAGTTAATTTCTTTAACCAGTTTCCCAGTAACTATGTCATATTCTTTTGTTATTCCATGTAGTTTTGCCCTTTTAAAATACTGCTCTAAGGATAAATTGTTACCGGCAATCTGTTTACTGTATCCATCTAATTCATCTTCCTTGTACATACTTAATCTTCTTAGCTTCCCATAAATAGAATAAACCTTCATCTCCCCGTTTATTCGCCCGGAATTATAAGGTGTTTCGCGTAATAATGTTCCATCTTCACGATATTCTCTAATTGAGACAATTTTATTGGAGCTGTATTTTCTAACAAATGGGTGCCGTGCAAGAAAATCTTTTTCTACCTTCCGAAACTTCTTTCCTCCTAACAAATAGAAATTCTTTAGCTCTACTTTTGTCATGTAGAAAGGTAAATATGGTCCCCAACAGTAAAATAATATGATAATTAGAGATAAAAGAATTATTTCTAAAGCAATCCAGAATTCATAAAAACCACTCATAAGGATACCGAGAACATTTAAAAAAGTAAAAAATATTCCGAAACCAATAATAACTTTTTGTACTCTATTAAGGCGTTTGTAAGTTTTTCGGAAATTAATTTTTACTTTTCTCATATTTTTCTTCCTGGGTAACTCATATATCTCAATTATCTATATTAATTCTAATTTAAGTTAATTAAATAAAATAAATTTGAAAATATTTATTTATATCTAAACTGAGCAATCTTGATGTTATTATCAATAATTAGATATTATCTTGCCTTTTGTATGGGATAGCAGACAGGCTTATTGATGGCTCTTTCTCGAATTGAGTGGGTAAATATGTAGTCTGCTCAACCTGTACAGGCGGAATAGTCCGTAGTTTGAATGATGCTTAAATATCGAATATCGAACAAGGAATAATGAATGTAAAAGGAAAGATTCGAAGTGACAAATCAGTTCGCTGAATCAAAGAATGATCACTAAAGCGCTATGTTAGCTGGAAACAGTACTATTCCCCGACAAACAGGCTGTTGCAAAATAGACCTTTTGGTGAAAAAGTATACTGTATATAAAAATATGATTGCATCTACTTACTTTATATTGTGTTGTACTATTGAAAAAATCTCATTCTGAAACAGACTGCTTATCGGAATCTTCTGATATGGTGCTTTCTCTGATTTAGCAGTTCGTGATTTCTTCAATATGGAAAGGAAAACTTCATAATTCGAAATTCCTTGTTCGATATTCAATATTCAATAGATTGCGAAATTACCCACTCTAAATGAGAAAGAAACTTATTGATTATATTCATATGTAGTCCACCTACCAGGTTGATTTTGGATGATGCCTTCCTGTCCATACGGATCCGTAGGGATCGACAGACAGGGATTTGAGTTTGAAAATTTACCTGTTTTTTGTAACAACTAATTGACAGATCATGCCAAATAGATGCTATAAAAACATTGGCTTGAGATTTGCCTTTATTACTTCTTGGTAATTTAATATAGAGAAGGAATATTAGTAAAACGCATTAGAAAATTAAATACTATACGGTAATAAATAGGGATGCTTAACAGAACGAACATGTTCTGAAAAATTTCAAAATGAGGGCAACACCATGAATAAAAGAGTGTTAGTTATTGACAATGATAAAAATTTGTTGAGTATATACCGGTATATACTTACACCTAAAGGGGAAAAAGTTTCCGTTACTGGCTCTATTGATGCCAACCCGGTGGACTCTAAATGCTTTGAAGTCACCACTGCACCACATGGACAGGCTGGATATGAACTTGTTAAACAAAGTATAAAAGATAATAAACCATTTGCTGTTGCTTTTATTGATATGCGCATGCTTCCAGGTTGGGATGGGCTCAATACAGCAAAAGCCATCCGTGAAATAGATAATAAGATTTACATTATCATTGTCACTGGATTTATGGATAAGTCCGTTGATGAAATTCAGGATGTTTTGAAACATGACATTTTTTTCCTTCATAAACCTTTTAATAATGAAGAAATCTATCAAATGGCTAGAAATTTATGCAATAGCTGGGATAGAGATTTCAGGCTAAAAAGCACAACTATTTCAAGGGATTACTTTAATAATATTCTTTTGGCTATCCAAGATTCTTTAATTGTAGCTTCTTCCGATTCAATCATTCAAATTGTAAATGATGCTACCTGCAAATTACTGGGTTATTCAAGAACTGAGTTAATTGGATTATCAATTAAAAATATTGTTGAAAAAAACATATATCAATCTATTAAAGAAACTATCGCTAAAGGAGAGAATACATCCAAGAAATGGATTGAAGAAATTATTGAAAATGGATTAATCGGTGGCCTGGAAACATTTTATACTACTAAAAGTGGCAAGAAAATCCCTGTTTCATTTTCTATTTCAACAATGGATGATAAGGCCGGTAACATTCAAAATATTATTTGCCTGGCTCAGGATATTACCGAACGCGTTAAAACAAGAAAGGAATTGCAGAAAGCGAGAATTGAAACCGAAAAAACCAATCGAGAATTAGCAGAAACTAATAGGCAATTGCAAAAAGCCATAGAACGAGCTAATCGAATGGCGATGCATGCGGAAGTCGCTTCTATTACCAAAAGTAAATTCCTGGCGAATATGAGCCATGAAATACGTACACCAATGAGTGGAGTGATTGGAATGACAACATTGCTTTTGGAAACTTCACTCACTCCAGAGCAGAGAGAATATACTGAGATTATTAACAGTAGCGCTGGTTCCCTTTTAAGAGTTATTAACGATATTCTCGATTATTCCAAAATGGAATCAGAAAAGCTCGAACTCGAAGTCATTGATTTTGATTTGAGAGAAACTTTGGAAGACTTTAGTAATATAATGGCGTTAAAAGCTTATGACAAAGGGCTTGAATACAACTGTCTAATTCCTCGCGATGTACCTTTCCTTTTAAGAGGTGATACTATTAGATTTAGGCAAATATTAACCAATCTTGTAGGCAATGCTATCAAATTTACCGAAAAAGGCGAAGTATTCATTAATGTCCGTCTGGAAAATCAGACAGATAACCATGTAACATTAAAATTTTTTGTGGTTGATACAGGAATAGGTATTCCAAAAGACCACTCATGTCTATTATTTAAATTATTCTCTCAAATTGATGCCTCTACAACAAGAAAATATGGAGGGACTGGATTAGGTTTGGCGATCTCGAAAAGTCTTGTCGAAATGATGGGTGGTCAAATTGGTGTCGAAAGTGAAGAGGGAAAAGGCTCAACATTTTGGTTTACTGAAATTTTTGAAAAACAACCTGGAAGTTTAGATAAAAAGACTATTGATAATGAGGATGTTATTAATAACCGAATTCTTATAGTAAATGACAATACAACATCCCGTTTCGTTATTAAAGAATATTTAAAGGTAATGGGTTGCCGCTTTGACGAAGCATTAAATGCAAAATTAGCAATAGATAAGATCCATAAAGCAAATGCAAATTGTGAACCATTTGATACTGCTATTATCGATTTGAAAGTTCTAAATATGGATGGAGAAACAGCTGTACAAAAGATTATAAATGATATTAATTTGAATAAAATACATCTTATCCTGCTGACTTCTTTGGGGAAATGGAGTGATTTTTCAGAATTTAAAAAAGTGGGGATTGGTCCTTACCTAACTAAACCAATTAAATATTCTACACTTTATAAGGCTATTATTGACGTTAATAATAAGCATACTTCAAAGAAAAAAATACAAGCAGACGTTCGTATCAAACATCATTTGATCTTAGAAAACCAGAATAGGGAATTAAATATACTTCTGGCAGAAGATAACATAATTAATCAGAAAGTCGCAATGCACATGCTTAAAAAATTGGGTTACTCTGTTGATTTAGTTACTGATGGAAAAGAGGCCATCCAGGCACTTGAAGTAAATTCTTATGACGTTGTATTAATGGATGTGCAGATGCCCAGAATTGATGGTCTCCAAGCAACAAAGATAATCCGTGAACAGGGCTCTAATGTTAGGAATCACAATATTCCAATTATTGCCATGACTGCCCATGTAATGAAAGGTGATAGCGAACTCTGTCTCAAAAGTGGAATGGACGACTACATATCCAAACCTATTCAACCCAAAGAGCTCCTCGATGCTATAAATAGACAAACAAAAACGGCTAGAAAAATACAGCCCCGCAAAAAAGTCATATTCGATAAGAAAGCATTATTGAAACGACTGGATAATGATGTCGAACTATGTCAAGAATTGGTTAAGGTACTTCTTAAAGAAGTTCCAGAATATATTGAAAATATAAAGCAATCTTTTAAGGATAATAATATATCTTCTGTTATTCATCGGGCACACACAATCAAGGGAGCAGCAGCAAACGTAGAGGCGAACGGGATAAAAAAGGCAGCTTTGGAGATTGAAATGGCAGGCAAAAACAGTGATCTTGTTAAAACTCATTTCTATCTCAAAAGTCTTGAGTCTGAGCTTGAAAAATTTAAATTTGCTGTTAAGGATTTTTTACAACTAAATTTAAATCAAGCAATGGAGAAATAAAATGAGATCTCTTATTGTAGATGATGAACTTACCAGTCGAATGATCCTGCAGAAAATTCTATCACCACTTGGAGAATGTACTATTGCGGTTAATGGACAAGAGGCTATGGAAGCTTTTACATTAGCAAAGAAAAACAGACTGCCTTATAATCTGATCTGTTTAGATATAATGATGCCGGGAATAAACGGTCAGACGGTTCTTCAGCATATTCGTGGAATAGAAGAAAAGGAAAAAATTCCCAGAGCGAATCGTGTAAAAATTATTATGACGACTGCACGTGATGATTCCAAAACAATTATGGAATCTGTTATTAAATTTGGGTGTGACTCTTATGTACTTAAACCTATTAACAAAATTAAACTTCTAAGCAGATTAAAAGAGCTTGGTCTCATTTAAAATATTGAATTATGAGTCCACTAAAAAAAGGTATAATTCTACAAGAAGAAACCGTTGAAACGGTTGGATCGTTTGGGCTGTGTTTTATTAACCCCCAACTTAAGTTGGAGGTTAATAGTAAGTTACGTAGGTATAGAACTGTTTTTCTCATCTCAAAGAGATCCCGTTGGGATAGAGATGCCTTTGGCAAACAGTTTCCATAATCATCATATGGATTTAACTTCTGATGCTTTTTTTAGTGGACTCAATTATATTTCTACATAATAACAATAACTCTTTATTACACTTATCTAAATTGAGCGATTCTTGTATCGAATACATCTCTTTGAGATACTATATACGCTTGAAGTAAAATCCAAAATCTCAAATCGTTAATAGTCAATAGTAATTTCCCCTTTTAAAAGAACCCCTTTACTTTCTCTAAATGTAAATTTTCCCTAAATATTGCACTGTTCATTTTATAATAATCTAGAAGTATAATAAATGATACGATTTAGTGAAAAACGCAGTGAACTTTTCCTGATATTGAAATGACGTTATATCTTTTATTTATAGTATATTATTGACAATTAAAACGTTAAAACTAACTCGGTATATAATTTTTATGGACAATTTCACCACAGATTGGAAATAATTTCCTGTTTTAACAGGGCAATCAAAAAATGAGATTGTCTTTTTTTTTAATTATTATCTTTGTTATAATATTTCAATAGCATATTGATAATAAATGGCTTATGGACTATTCTCTAAAGTCTCAGTACAATTTATCGTTTTAGATGGCACAATAATTGAGAAAAGGTGGACAGAAAAATGAAGATTAATCTATTTAATACGAATCATGAAAAGTTACTGGAAAAAGCGCTGGACGTCTATGCGAAGCAGAACAAAGCGATTGCTCAGAACGTAGCTAATGCAAGTAATCCTGATTACAATCGTACTAATACCGATTTTTCACAAGTTCTGAAATCAGCCTCATCTCAATCAAAACTCAAAGTCACGAATAAAAGGCATATTTCTTCTTCAGGTTTAAATAGAAATATTAATATTGATGAAAAGAGAACGGGAGGAAATGTTAATATTACGAAGGAGATGGGCGACCTGGCAGAAAACCAGATCAGGCATGAATTTGTTGCCCAGACTCTTAATAGATACTATAATATTTTAAAAACCAGTATAGCTGGGAAAATTCGATAAAGAATAGGATAGTATGAAAGTAGAAGGACTCTTTTCGACACTCAAGACCAGTTTCTCAGGGTTATTGACATCAATGAAGAAGCTGGAAGTAATTTCCGAAAATATTGCCAATGTGGAAAAATTGCCCAATGAAAAAGGTGAAGTCTACAAACGAAAGATAGTTAAAGAAATAACTCCAAATAATCAATCCCATAGGACATTTGAAGACCACATGACTTTAAGTCTTCGAAGATCAAATCCAAATCATTCTTCAGGACATAAAAAACTAAAATTTCAGTTCACTAACGATGAAGAACAGCAATTCGAAGTAGTAGAATTAGATGGTGTAAAACGACTATACGATCCATCCCATCCTCAAGCTGATGAAAATGGATATGTAAATATGCCAAAAATAAGTCTTGTAGAGGAAATGGTTAATATGATCTCTGCAAGCCGTAACTATGAAGCTAACATTAGCGTCATGAATGCTGCAAAGCAAATGACTAAAAACACACTTAAAATATAGAATATAAACAAATGGATATTTTTACATCTATTCAGAGCAAGCAATTTATAGAAAAACCATATAAACCTGCTGATCCTCAAATTAAAGATTGGTCCAATACTGATTCACAGGCAACAGAACTTGAAAGGAATAGCGGTATTAAAGCAAAGGAATCAATATCCCCAAGTCAAATTTTATCTCCCACTGAGAAAACAACTTTGCAGATGCTTTTTGGAGGTGAAAAACCGGAGGAATTTGCATTTTATGGTAAGAGTAAAATCCTCCAGATACACAAAGGTCATTTATTTGATATTATTGGTTAGGAGGAAACATGACTAAAATAGGTGAATTAGTTCAAGTAAATAAACTGACAGGATTGGAAGAAAAGCGTTTAATAAATAATAAAAATGATCAGAAAGAGAGTAGTCCAGTAAATTTTGCAGATACGATTAAAGATTTTCTCACAGCTGTGAATAATAGTCAAAAAGAAGCAGCTGAAAAAGTAGCCGATATCGTTCAGGGAAGTTCTGAGAACCTTGCAGAGGCAATGACATGTCTGGAGAAATCACAACTCAGTTTCCAATTGATGTTAGAGATCAGAAACAAACTACTAGAATCGTACAATGAAATAAAACGAATGCCAGTTTAATCTTTCTTGAATAAACGGGGAAATAGTGAATAAATTCTTTGAACAAATTGGAAAACTACTTGGGCAATATTCTTTAAGACAGAGAGTGGTCATTATCGTAATATTTATAGGTATACTGTCGGCAATTATTTCTCTTGTATTGTGGGCTAGTCGTCCGGAATATGAGGCGTTGTATACAGATATGGACCCTTCAACAGCAGGAAAAATTGTCAGCGATCTGAAAGGAATGAAGATAAAATATAAGATCGAACACAATGGCAAGACAATCTATGTCCCGACAGAAAAAATTGCAGAGTTGAGGCTGAAATTTGCCGAATCTGGCTATGTAGGTAATACAGTTTCTGGTTATGAGATTTTTGATAATGCAAAAATTGGAATGACAACGTTTATGCAGCGTTTAAATATGAAGAGAGCACTTGAAGGAGAATTGGTTAGAACAATAAACCAATTTTCGGAAGTGAAAAATAGCCGCGTTCATCTTGTTCTTCCTGAAGAAAAGCTTTTTGAAGAGGAAAAAAACGGTTCTGCATCTGTCGTATTGTTTTTAAAACAGGGCAAATTTCTTACTGAAGAACAGATAAAAGGAATTGCTGCCCTGGTCTCCAATAGTGTAAAAGGTATCGAACCGGGAAATGTAGTAGTTGTGGATGCAAATGGAAGTCTTTTATCAGACAATCAAGATAAAGATAATGTCCTTGGCTCGGCAGGGAATCAGTGGGACCTTCGACATAAAATTGAGGCAAAACTACAGAAAAAAGTGAAATGTATTGTTGAAAATATTGTTGGTAGTAATAATGCAGTTGTGGAAGTATCAGTAGACCTTAATTTTGAACAGATTGAGAGGACAATGGAAACAATTGACCCTGATAACATTGCAGTTATCAGTGAAGAATCGAACACTGAATCATCTTTTAATTCAGATACTACACAAAAGACCAACGAGAAACATGAGAAAGAAAATATTATTACAAATTACGAATTGAATAAAACTGTCGAACATTTCTTAAGCAATACAGGAACTATAGAAAGGCTTTCTATAGCGGTGCTGGTTAATGGGAAGAATAAATTGATTAAAGATGATAATGGGAGTGAAGTAAAGCAGTATATACCCTGGAGTAATAGAGATCTGGCACAAATGGAAGTTCTTGTTAAAAGTGCTGTTGGATATAAGGAGGAACGAGGGGATATCGTCGAGATACAAAACCTTCAATTCGACAGGAGTTCTTTAGAAAAAGATAAGGAATATTTTGCTAATGCGGAAAAGCGCACAATGTGGGCAAGTATTGTAAACAAAGGAATTATTGGAATTGGGATTTTAGCGGCATTCATCATAATAAGAACATTGTTTAAAAAAGCATCTCTTACTGCACTACCGTTGGCGAGTGATGCTAAAACAAAGACTATTACAGAGAGAAGTAGTAAACCCGGAATGTTAGCCCCGGAGGAGGGAGGGGATATCTCGGAAGATATTTTTATCAAAAAACTTAGCCCAGAAGCCAGAGCAAAAATTAAAGCAAAAGATAAAATGACAAGTGAGGTTGTGAACTATGCCAAATCGAATCCGGAAGATTCTGCCAAATTAATTCGTTCGTGGTTAACGCAAAAAGAGTGATTGGAAAATGCCGGAAAAGGAAAATAAGAGTATCTCTAATCTTACGAAATCTGCACTGGTTTTAGTTGCCATGGGTGCACAAAATGCAGCCGAAATAATGAAGAACATGAGTGAAAATGAAATTGAAAATATCTCTGTAGAAATTGCCCGGCTGGAAAATATTCCCGCTGATGTTTTAGGAAGTGTCATTGAGGAATTTTACCAGATTATGCAGGCAAATCAATATATTATAAGCGGAGGAATTGATTATGCTAGGCAAGTTCTCGAGAGCGCTTATGGACATAAAAAAGCAGAAGAGATTCTCAAGCGCGTGGAGGCAGAGACGCAAGTCAGTGCATTTTATCTACTTCAGACAGTAGATGACAAGCAGCTTATTAATTTTTTACAAAGTGAGCATCCGCAAACAGTAGCTTTGATCCTTGCAAATTTGAAACCTGCACAAGCAGCTATGATCTTATCAGAACTCCCAGAAGAATCACAAGGCGAAATTGCCTATAGACTTGCAACAATGGAAAAGACATCTCCTGACTTGATTAAGGATATTGAGTTGGCTTTACACGATCAAATAGGAACAGTATTTGGTGCTAGCCTGAGTAAGACCGGAGGACCGGAAGCGGTTGCAGAAATATTAAACTCTGCCAGTAATACAGCTGAAAAAAACATTCTCAATAATTTGAAAGAAAGAGACCCTATTTTATCAGATGAAATCACAAGCCTGATGTTTATATTTGAAGATATCATCAATCTAAACGATTCAGATATTCAACATATTGTTAAAGAAATTGATTCAAAGACTCTGGCATTATCTCTTAAGGCATCAAGTAAGGAGTTGAAAAATAAGATTTTTAAAAATATGACGGAACGGGCAGCAGAGATGCTAGAAGATGAATTACAGTACCTTGGACCAGTCCGCGTTCGAGAAGTAGAGGCTGCACAGAAGCAAATCCTTGACGTCATACGCGAATTGCAAGAATCAGGTGAAATTAATATCCATCCTGCCGAAGATGAGGAAATTATCGAATGACGGTGACTACATTACAAATCAAAAATAAAGTAATAGGCTTTCAGAATCCTATAAATTCATCAGAATTTGGTAACTTTAGAGAGGAAACAAATACTCAAGATAGAATTGGCAATGAAACTGAGGAAAACATTCTGATTGATAATGCTGATCAGCATGTTATTATTCTTGAGAAACAAATTAAGGAACTTGAATCCGCTTTGCAAAGCGCCAGAGAGGAATCTTTTCAGGCTGGTTTCGAAGAAGGAAAAGAAAATGCCTGGATAGAGGCAAGTCAACGGCTCAAAGACATCTCTGACAAATTTAGTTCCATGATAAAATCTTTAAAGTCACAATATGATCAAGCATTGGAAGATATGAGCCAACCGTTACTAAAATTTGCTGGAAAAATTGCTGAGAAGATACTCGGTAGAGAGCTTCGATATAAAGATGATTATAATGAGTTTTTTATTAAACAGATCAAGCAATTTTTTAACGAAGTCACGGATCAGAACAAAATAACTATTTACCTGAATCCAGACCAGATGGAATGGGTCTCCAAACCAGATATTCTTAAAGAGATAAACTTACCACCAAAAGCAAATATTCGCTTTGTTGATAAAAGTACACTGAATCCTGGAGAGTGTTTGTTGGAGACAGAGAATTGTATTGTTGAAGGTGTGCTGGCAAGGGAGCTGGATAACATCGAAAGACAGATTTTAAATATGGAAATAAAATGAATGCACTAATCCAAAAATTTGAAAATTACCTGGAGCAGGTGAATCTTCTAAACATTACTGAGGTAGATGGCAGAGTGTCTCAAGTTGTAGGTCTTGTAATTGAGGCTAATTTGCCAAATGGAACACTTGGAGAACTCTGTGGAATTCATACAAAATCTGGAAATCTGATCAGGGCAGAGATTGTCGGATTTCGTGGAGATAAAGTTCTATTGATGCCACTGGATGAAACTGTTGGGATATCACCGGGTAATAGAGTCAGTCGAAGTCCACAGCCGTTATCGGTATTGGTTGGAACTCCACTTCTCGGCAGAATTCTTGATGGTTTGGGAAATCCAATTGATGGCAAAGGTTCAATCCTTGCTAAGGAAAGGCAATTAGTGTATAATTCTCCTCCAGATCCTCTTGTTCGGCAAAGAATTAATGAGGTTCTTACGACTGGTATTAGAGCTATTGACGGATTAGTGACGATTGGTAAGGGTCAGCGTGTTGGAATCTTCTCTGGAAGTGGTATTGGAAAAAGTGTATTGCTTGGTATGTTAGCGAGATTTACTGATGCCGATGTAAATGTTATAGGGCTTATAGGTGAGCGAGGCCGAGAAGTCCGTGAATTTATTGAAAGAGACCTTGGTGAAGAGGGATTAAAACGCTCTGTAGTTGTAGTTGCAACATCAGATCAAGCGGCAATGGTTAGGTTGAAAGGAGCTTTGATTGCAACGACTATCGCTGAATATTTTCGAAATCAAGGAATGGATGTAATGCTACTAATGGATTCCTTAACGCGAGTTGCAATGGCGCAGCGAGAGATTGGATTAGCAGCAGGGGAACCACCTACCACTAAAGGTTATACTCCATCAGTTTTTGCTCTGCTGCCCAGACTTTTAGAGAGAGCCGGAACAAATCAGGTCGGGAGTATTACGGGTTTGTATGCGGTTTTAGTAGAAAACGACGATATGGACGAACCAATTAGTGACGCTGCAAGAGCTACTCTTGACGGGCATATTGTTCTCTCGCGAAGAATGGCAACCAGGGGACATTTCCCTGCCATTGACGTTCTTGAAAGTGTCAGCCGTTTGAAAAGTGAGGTTGCCTCCCCGGAACAGTTAAAACAGTCCCAAAAAGTATTGGAGATGTTAGCTAACTACCGTGATTCGGAAGATTTGATCAACATTGGTGCTTATGCAGCCGGTAGTAATCCAAAGGTCGATCTCGCTATCAAAAATATCGATAAAATCAACCAATTTCTCACTCAAGATATATATGAATCCTCAGATTTTAGTACAACATTGTCGAAATTGAAACAGATAACAATTGCTGGAGATTAGGAAATTATGGCAAAATCTTTTCATTTTCCACTTCAGAAGGTTTTAGAATTTAAAAAGACGATTGAAGATACACAGGCAATCGCTTTAAAAAAATCGCAATTATCCCTGGATAAGGAAAGTGGACATTTAAATAATTTAACACAAAAAAAAGATGCTCTATTAAACGTTAAAGAAGACGATTGTATTAACAGTGAGAATCTTTCATTAAATAAGCTTCAAATATCCAGTGATTATGTCTCTCAGTTAAATGATAAGATTTCCAGCCAAGTCCAGGTAGTAGAAAAGTCAAATGAGATTGTGGATAAAGAAAGAGACGATTTGATAGAGGCATCAAAAAATAAGAAGATTGTTGAAAAATTGCGTGAACATCAATTAACCGACTATAAAATAAATAATCGGAAAAAAGAAACGACAGAAGAAAGTGAAGTAGCATTGCGTGTAGTTTCAAAGAAAAAAAATTATAGTGTTATTCAATGAAAAAAATCCTTGTGTATGTAGGTATTGCTTTTGTTTCCTTCATCGTTTTGGTTATTGGTATTTTCTTTGTCCTTACTTATTTAGAACCAATGGATGAAAATATGCAAGCTGATATTGCTGCAAGCAGCAATTCAATTACAAAAAAAATATTAAAACAAAAACAAATTGAAACAGATAGCTTAAATACTAAAGTAGATAAAATTAATAGTGACCTGTTTTTTTCTAATTTAGTTAGAGACAGTCTAAAAGAGCAAATAGAATTCAAGGATCGTCTAATTGATCAATATAAAAAGAATATTGAAAAACTCAATAAAGATGTAATCGCTGCTAATAAGATAACTATTAGCATCCAGGAATTGGCGAAGACTTATGAAACTATGAAGACAGATGAAATGCGACCTATTTTAAAAAATGTAAATAATAAAACGGTTATAGCAATTTATAATAATATGAATGGTCGAAAACGTAAAGATATTTTGAATGCACTCTCAAGTGAAAGAGCGGCACTTATCACACAAAGGTTAGCAGAAGCAGGGAAAAGATAATGAGAGCTGATACTCAAATAAAATTTGATTTGTTTGCTGAACCTGTCGAATCAATAATCTCAAAGAATGTTTTGATTAATAATCCAATGGAATCTTTTGGTGATTTTCTAATGGAATCTAAAATATCTGATCCCACCTTTAATTTTTCTGAGTCTGTTGAGGAGCAGAGAGAAGTTTTGGATAAAGTCGGGGGAATATTGGATTATGATTTAATATTACCAAAATCCCTGGCAGCAAAAAGTGGGGAAAAAGTACAGACCAAAGAAAAAATTAAAAGTGATACTAATTGTGTAATTTTACAAGAGCAGAGTGAAAAATTATCGTCAGAATTTAAAGTATCCGGTGATCATCGTGAAAAAGTTGCGAATAAAGTTAACATTGCTCAATCAGTAGTTGTTAGCAAGGCTCATGGAGAGCAGCTAACAGAGAAAGGTGTAAGTGAAAAACAATTCTCTACAATTGCTTCTGCAAATAGAATTAAGCAGCAAAATAATCAAGGTAATGTAAGTGAACTCAAAGTAATTAGTTCAAAGGTTTTAAGTAATTCAGAAAACAGTTCAAAAGTCGGGAATAAAGTTTCAACAGTAAGTCAAAGCATTGCGAATAAAATTAAAAGCGCTCAATCAGTCGTTGTCAACAAGGCTCATGGAGAGCAGCTAACAGAGAAAGGTGTAAGTGAAAAACAATTCTCTACAATTGCTTCGTCAAATAGAATTAATCAGCAAAATAATCAAGGTAATGTAAGTGAACTCAAAGTAAATAGTTCAAAGGTTTCGAGTAATTCAGAAAACAGCTCAAAAGTCGGGAATAAAATTTCAACAATCAGTCAAAGCATTGCGAATAAAGTTAACATTGCTCAATCAGTCGTTGTCAACAGGGCTCATGGAGAGCAGCTTACAGAGAAAGGTGTTAGTGAAAAACAATTCTCTACAATTGCTTCGGGAAATAGAATTAAGCAGCAAAATAATCAAGGTAATGTAAGTGAACTCAAAGTAAATAGTTCAAAGGTTTTAAGTAATTCAGAAAACAGCTCAAAAGTCGGGAATAAAGTTTCAACAATAAGTCAAAGTGTTGCGAATAAAGTTAAAAGTGCTCAATCAGTCGTTGTCAACAAGGCTCATGGAGAGCAGTTAACAGAGAAAGGTGTTAGTGAAAAACAATTCTCTACAATTGATTCTGGAAATAGAATTAAGCAGCAAAATAATCAAGACCATGTAAGTGAACTCAAAGTAAATAGTTCAAAGGTTTCGAGTAATTCAGAAAACAGTTCAAAAGTCGGAAGTAAAGTTTCAACAGTCAGTCAAAGTGTTGCAAATAAAATTAAAAGTGCTCAATCGTTCGTTGTCAACAAGGCTCATGGAGAGCAGCTTACAGAGAAAGGTGTTAGTGAAAAACAATTCTCTACAATTGCTTCGGGAAATAGAATTAAGCAGCAAAATAATCAAGGTAATGTAAGTGAACTCAAAGTAAATAGTTCAAAGGTTTTAAGTAATTCAAAAAACAGCTCAAAAGTCGAGAATAAAGTTTCAACAATCAGTCAAAGCATTGCGAATAAAATTAAAAGTGCTCAATCGTTCGTTGTCAACAAGGCTCATGGAGAGCAGCTTACAGAGAAAGGTGTTAGTGAAAAACAATTCTCTACAATTGCTTCGGGAAATAGAATTAAGCAGCAAAATAATCAAGGTAATGTAAGTGAACTCAAAGTAAATAGTTCAAAGGTTTTAAGTAATTCAGAAAACAGCTCAAAAGTCGGGAATAAAGTTTCAACAATAAGTCAAAGTGTTGCGAATAAAGTTAAAAGTGCTCAATCAGTCGTTGTCAACAAGGCTCATGGAGAGCAGTTAACAGAGAAAGGTGTTAGTGAAAAACAATTCTCTACAATTGATTCTGGAAATAGAATTAAGCAGCAAAATAATCAAGACCATGTAAGTGAACTCAAAGTAAATAGTTCAAAGGTTT
>CAYTUQ010000019.1:0-61340 GCA_964441235.1 uncultured bacterium
TAATCATGAGTGATTTTTTTATCTCAACTACGGATACACTCCTATTATGTTAGGCATTCAATGTCTTTTTAGAAAATAATTATAAACATTATGTAGGTAGGAAGTGAGAAGTGGAGAAAATAACCGCAATCTTACTGATAAGGAGTAAAGATTATGATCGTAAAAAAGATAGCGATATTCGTGCTGTGTTTTAGTGTTATAAGTTGCAGCACTACATACTATGCACCGCCGCCTCGAAAACATCCAGGTTTTACAAAAGATAATGTGTTAAAATTAAAGCAAGGGATGACTACAAATGAGGTTATTAGTCTGTTTGGACAGCCAGATAAAACTTCTGTCCGTGCGTATGGTTATTATACTGACTCTGGAGGGTGGCAAGGTCTTGAATATAACTATGTGTTTAACATCTACGTAAGTAATCGATTGGTATTCAAACTTGCATATGATCCACCCCTCCTTAATCATTGGGATATTGTGAAGACTTGGGATTAGCTCAATATCCATTAGAATTCATCATAAATCAAGATGTCGAATTATATTTATGAAGTGCGTAATTAAACAGATGGTTATGTTAGATACAAGGCAAGTTTGTATTTTCTCTACTAACTTGCACAATTGTCGCCTATTCCCGAGGCCATTTAGCCAACCGTTGTAATGTAGTAATAAACATAGGAATAATTAATGAATAACAATATTATACCTCCTCAACCTGGGCAAGTATTATACAAGAACTTATTTGAAGTTCGACAGAGAGATGAATCAATTGAATTAATATCTGATGGATTAAACGCTATTTTAAAGAATGTAAATAGATTGATTTCAGATGTTGAAATTTTAACGAACTCAAATCATTTTTCAAGTGCTCATTTCTTATTGACAACAGCAAAAGAAGAAATGGCAAAATCATATATATTTCTTGATATGTGTCGTCTTAATTTCTCAAAACATGAGAGTGTATTAAAACGTTTGTGTAAGGCATTTTATGATCACGTTTTCAAGTATGCTTATTTTCAATTAAAAAACTTTTGGCCCGTTCGTAATATGCAACATGCTAAAGATATTTGGGAATCGGAAACAACAAAATGGTGGCCCAACAATGATCCTACTTCTGGTGTGCCAGATATGCCACATAGCACATACTTTAATAGAGAATTGCCTTTATATGTTGAATATATAGAATATGACCAAAAGTGGTCAATACCAGATGATGATGAAGAGAGCATTCACTTTGAAAAAAGAATAGGAGCGGATATTATTACTAAAGCAGTAGAATGTTTTGATAAATTACAATTTACTAATTCAATTGGATTGTTTAGTACTCCATGTCTTACTATTCTAAATGATGAATTTCAAAACTATTATATTAAAGAAAATACAGACAATTCATCTATTCAAAGTATATATGAAAAAGTTTTTTCACGGTTAATTACAGAGCATAATATAAAGTCTGACTTATTTATTAAATCAATATTTCGAGGTTGGCCATTATATCATTTTTTAACTCTTAAGTGACAACTAGCACAACATAGGTTACACAAAAAGTTGCATAACATAGGTTACATTTAATGTCGACTTTTGTAGCACAACATAGGTTACAAATTTTCTATATTGATCTTCAAAAATGGAGGTCAATATGGATTCAGAAGAAATTCGTAAAACAGCAATTCGTAGGCATTTATCTGTCAAATCTATAACTCATATTTGTCAAGATCTTGAAGTTTCGAGAAAATGGTTTTATAAGTGGTGGCGTCGATATAAATCTGGGAAAGAGTATTGGTTTAAAGATGAATCGAAAGCACCTAAAGTAATACCCAATAAACTGGACGAAGAGATGGAACAACTGACTCTTTCTATCAGAGACGAACTTAAACGCACTAAATATGCTCAGATAGGTGCGTCGGCTATTGCCTGGCAGATTAACAAATTGGAATATAAGCCACCTCCCTATTGGACCATTAACAGAGTATTGAAACGAAATGGCCGTATTCAATTGAAACAAAGAAAAGGGGAGAAGAAAAGTAATAGCGCTTATCTCTATTTTACTGATGCCTTTTATCTGGGTTATATCCAACAATCGGATTTGGTGGGACCACGTTATATTAAGGCTGATGGACGATTTTATGTCTTTAATACGATTGATCTTTTCTCTCATGCTGTTCACAGCGTTCCTATTCGCTCCAAAGATGATGATTCAATTGTATGTGCCTTACTTGACATATGGAAATCATTAGGTGTTCCGTAGTTTCTTCAGGTAGATAATGAGCTTAGTTTCAGAGGAAGTAATCGATATCCACATTCACTTGGAAAAGTGTTAAAGTTATGCCTTTCCATTAACGTTCAATCTATTTTTATTCCTCCGAGCGAACCATGGCGAAATAGAGTCATTGAACATTTTAACGATACATTTGATCAGAAATTCTTTAGAATCGAGAGGTTTGAAAACTATAGACATCTGAAAACTTCTTTAAAACATTTCCTCAATTTTCACAATAACGATCATGTTTATTCTGCCAATGAAGGTAAAACACCACAGCAAGTCTTAAAATTGGAATCTATCAAACCCAATAAATTATCTCCGGATTATCAATTACCAAAACAACTTAATATACCTGATGAAGGCTATATCCACCTTATCCGCTTTATCCGAAGTGATCTCAAACTCAATATTTGGGGAGAACTATTCCCAATGCCAAAAAAATTAATGTATCAATATGTTCGTGCAACGATCTTTACTGAATTTCACTTATTGAATGTATTTCTCGAAAACCAATTGATTGCCCAGTTTGAATATAAACTGCCTAATTTGAACCAAGAGAACCTAGAAGAAATATTACTTGAAATATCAAAACATCTCAATAAGCTAGGATTTTACGGTAAAAAACTGTCTAAACTGTAACCTATGTCTTGCAACATGACTAGATTAAAAATCTCGACTCCCCCATGGGGGAGTGTAACCTATGTCCTGCAAAAAAGTAAGATTAAAAAAAGTGTAACCCATGTTGTGCTATTTGTGAATTATTAAACATCTTTTTTTCAATCTATTAATTTTAATACCAGGATTATCTAACGGGGTCAATTAAAAATTAGGTCAATTAATTAATATATGTTCAACTATATAAACAGTTATAAAATTTTAAGCTGTGAACGGTTACAATTCTTCTTTATCACGTTCCCAGTCTCAGAATCGAAACATTGTATTTTATCCAAATTTAAATAAACTGAATAAGTCTCATTCAGTTTATATGAAATAACTTCAGGGCTCCTGCAAACTATTGAAGTTTTACCCGTTGTAAAATAAAGAAACGTTTCATTGCCCATAGGTTCAAAAACTTCCAGATTCAAAAATACTTTAGATGAATTCTCTCCTAAACTTGTAAGAGAAATATCTTCAGGACGAACCCCAAGCACCATTGATTTCCCTACAAAAGGAGCAATTACTTCCCTGTACTTCTCCGGAATAACAATCTGAATATTACCTTCATCCGCAATAAGTTCTTTACCATTCTTAATATCTGTGTGAATAAAATTCATACCCGGACTGCCAATAAATCCGGCTACAAATAGATCAACAGGTTTATCATACAGATTTAAAGGGGTATCAACCTGATGAATAATACCACCTTTCATAACTGATATTCGCTCTCCCATCGTCATTGCTTCAACCTGGTCATGGGTAACATATACCATCGTTGTCTTTAAATGATTATGGATCTTCTTTATCTCTGTACGCATCTGAACACGAAGCTTTGCATCAAGATTGGAAAGAGGTTCATCAAAAAGAAATACTTTCGGTTTCCGCACAATTGCTCGACCAAGTGCAACTCGCTGACGTTGTCCACCGGAAAGCTGTTTCGGTTTTCTCTTCAACAAATGCTCTATCTCCAGAATATCAGCAGCATCTTTTACCCGATCTTCAATCTCTTTCTTCTTATATTTTCTTAATTTGAGCCCAAATGCCATATTATCATAAACCGTCATATGTGGATAAAGGGCATAGTTCTGAAATACCATTGATATATCACGGTTCTTTGGAGGAACATCGTTAACAAGCTTGTCATCAATATATATCTCACCTTCATTTACCTCTTCTAATCCGGCAATAAGGCGTAAGGTTGTTGACTTGCCACAGCCGGAAGGACCAACCATTACAAGAAACTCTCCATCCTCAATATTAAGGTTCAAGTCATCAATTACTCTTACACCTTTATCAAACTCCTTCGATAGATGTTTTAACTCAATCCGTGCCATTATTTATATCCTTTATTTTTTAAGCAGTTGATCGATAAATATAGACATTTTAACATGATTCCTGTATTTACTATATTGACTGGATTTATTGATTGTTTAATAATTCGTCTAAAAGTTCATTGAGCGGAACACTGGCAAAGGAAGAAGCAAAATCAGCCATGGCATAAGGTATAATAAGTTCGTTATTATGAACTATTGAGCCGCAGGAATAAACAACATTAGGTACGTATCCCTCTCTTTCTTCATCATTTGGCATTAACAGAGGTTTACGAAGTCGTCCAATTACTTTTGTAGGATTCTCTAAATCAAGAAGTATCGCTCCTAAGCTATACCTTCTCATAGGGCCTACGGCATGAGTTATTAGCAGCCAGCCTTTCTCAGTTTCAACAGGTGAGCCGCAATTCCCAACCTGGATAAATTCCCAGGGATGTTTCGGTTCTTGTATTTTTTTTGCATTTCGCCAGAGGTTTATTTTATCAGAAAACATAATGTAATTATTCACTCCATCAATACGTGAAATCATAGCATATTTACCATTAATTTTTCTTGGAAAAAGAGCCAGTCCTTTATTTTGAACGCACTCTCCATTTAAAGGCATAATTCTAAAGTGGTAGAAATCTTTTGTCTCTAACAATTTTGGCAGAATAGCAAACCCGTTATATGCCGTGTATGTAGCATAATATGTTATGCTGCCATCTTCATCTACAAATTTAACAAATCTCGCATCTTCAATACCTTTAGTCTCTGTATATGATATGGGGAAGATTACTCTTTCGGAAATTGCGGTATCAAGTGAAAATGTCACCTCGTAATGTGAGTTGGCTAACCAGCTCATGGATTGAATAACCTTTTTCTTACTATGAGTTATCTTGATATTTTTTAGGGTTTCTGCAATGCTTGCCTGTAATTCGCCATATATAAAAGTGTTTCCTAATCTACCCATAACCATACCGACAACATCTTTGTGAATGTGCATTTCATCTAGCTTTTTTAAAAATGTCTCCTTATTATAGACATGACGTTTTACGATTTCTGGTATATCAACAAGTTTACCGGGTTGTGTAAAATTTAAATTATTATTTTTATCAATTATTCCTCTTCTGAAAACTATTGATGAAACATGGCCTTCTCCTGTGGCACGGAAACTAACAATTATCCTTTTTTGACCTTCTTCCAAATCGGTTTGATCTGGATCCTCTACAATAGATGGATTAAAAAAGGCGGCAGACTCAATAGAGTATTCCTTTGTAAAATAAGAACCTATTAGTAACTTTTTCTTTAAAGATAAGGATTTTAAACCACCATTCACTTTTTTTACGATACCTTTTACATTGTTGAAATGATTTTCAAATGTTTTTGTAATATTACGGTGCCGTTTAGCAAAGTCTCTCAGTATTTGGTTCAATGTCAGATTAACATCATCATCAGACATACTTATGACTTTCTGAATAACGGACTGAGCTCTATCAGAGTTACCCTTAATACTAGGCATAAAGAAAGGTGCAATTACTCTCTTGGAATCAGGATAAAATCGGTTCGATTTTCTTTTCACTGTTAAAGACATAGCTACTCCATTTGCTTAATTAACGGCATAAACTAAATCGATAAATCTATTATTACCTTTTCTAAATTCAATTATCGAAGAGTTTGCTTAAGAAAGGTTGAAACTTGAATTGTATTTTGCATAATACCAAAAATTCAGAAACTGTTAAAACAGTTATAATAACTGCTAGCTTCTTATTAATCCGCCAACTGGCGGGTTACTCTTAAACAATATTACTTCTTCAACCGTTTCAACAGCCTGCTCCGATCTATCGGAGGTTTCTTTCTCTAATAGATCACCTTTTTTAAGTGGACTCATCGAACATTACAATAAATAAAAATCCTTTTATCAACTACCTCTTAGAAATTTAGTATAGATTCAACAATATTTTTACTTTTAATTAGCAATTTTTCAGTAAATTCGATTGGAAATAAGAAATAAAAAGAAAAAGGAGAATTATCGGAGGAGAAAATAAAAGTATAAATTGTTTAAGTCAAACACTTTGTTCAGGTATTTATCTTAATAAAAGCAAGTGGACTGTGTTACAATGCCAAATTTTGATATGTTTTTCAATATAAAGCATGGAGTCAAATATGAAAATTGCATTTATAGGAAATTATGTTCCTCGTCAATGTGGAATTGCTACATTCACAAGAGACCTTGTAGATTCAATAATTAACAATAAAAAGGAGGAAAATATTCATACTGATGCATTTGTTGTAGCAATTAATGACCATGATCAAACATATAATTATCCTGAAATAGTGAAATATACAATCAAGCAGGATTATCAAATAGATTATATAAAAGCAGCCGACTTTATAAACTATAGTGATGCAGATATATGCATTTTGCAACATGAGTTTGGTATTTTTGGTGGTGAAAACGGAATTTATATATTATCATTAATTCATAGACTCGAAATCCCACTCATTGTCACATTTCATACAGTATTAACAAATCCATCCTACACTGAAATGGCAATTGTTCAAGGTATCAGAAAAAAGGCAAAGAAAATAGTTGTTATGAGTGAACGAGCAGTTGATTTTTTAACCGGAATTTATAATGTTCCTAGGGGAAAAATAGCGATTATTGAGCATGGTGTCCCTGATTTGAATTTTACTATAAGTGAACGGAATAAAAAGCGGTTTCATTTAGAAAACAAAAAATCCTTACTTACATTCGGTTTATTAAGCAGAAATAAAGGTATTGAAACTGTTATCAAAGCTTTACTGAAAGTTGTCGAGAGAAATCCAGAGATTATTTATATAATATTAGGAAAAACCCATCCGAATGTTTTAAGAGTAGCCGGTGAAGAATATAGGAATTATCTAAAATTATTAGTGGAAAATAATAACCTTAGAAAATACGTTTATTTCAATAATAATTATGTTAGCAATGAAGAGCTATTTAGCTATTTATCATCTATTGATATTTACATAACACCTTATCTGAATGAAAAACAAATTACCAGCGGTACATTATCTTATGCAGTTGGAGCAGGAGCAGCTGTAATCTCAACTCCATATTGGCACGCTCAGGAACTTCTGGCAAATGGGCGTGGAAGACTTTTTGATTTTGGAGACTCAGACGGACTGGCTAATATACTGAATGAATTATTAAATAAGCCCTCTGAGTTACTTGAGTTAAGAAAAAAAGCTTATAACTATGGCAGAAAGAATATATGGTCTGAAATTGGCGTTCAATATCTTGAACTAATTTCAACTGTAATAAAATCACATACAAAGATTAAAGTCCAAAAGGAAGCAATAATAGACCCTTTAGTTTTGCCTCCTTTTTCTTTGACCCACATAGAAAGATTGACTGATGATACGGGGATTTTTCAACATGCTAACTATATTGTTCCCAATTTAAAAAATGGTTATTGTCTTGATGATAATGCGAGAGCACTTTTATTGGTTTCAATGGCTTACAGAGAGAAAAAAGACCCAGTGGCTTTAAAATTATTACAAGTGTATCTGGGATTTATTTATTATATGCAAAATGAGGATGGCACATTTAGAAATTTTCTCAGTTTTAATAGAGAATTCCTCGATGAAGTAGGCTCAGAAGATTCATTTGGTAGGACAATTTGGGCTCTTGGATATCTTATTCGCTTCGCTCCTAATGAAGCATATTTTCTAATAGCAAAAGATATTTTTGATCTGGCTCGTCCAAACTTTAAAGATTTACAATCAATTAGAGGTATTGCAAACACTATAGGAGGTATTTATCACTATCTTAGACATTTTCCTGATGATGAAGAAATGCATAAGGTGCTCAAGAATATTACAAATAAGATTATTAATAATTATATGAATAATAAGGATAAAGAATGGCATTGGTTTGAGCCATTCCTGGCTTATGATAACGGGATTATTCCTCTATCACTATTTTATGTATATAAAATTACTGGTTACAAAAAAATATTAAAAGTTGCAAAAGAATCAATGAAATTTTTAGAAAAAGTCGTTATAAAGAACGGATACCTCTCACTTGTCGGCACGGATAATTGGTATAAAAAAAGAGGGCAACGCTCTCAATATGCACAACAACCCATTGATGCTATGGCAATGGTTTTAATGTTTAATCAGGCTTATAATGTTACAAAAGACAAAAATTATTTAAAGAAAATGTTTAAATCTTTCATGTGGTTTTTGGGAGATAATGATCTGAGAATTTCATTATATGATTTTGCAACTAACGGATGCTGCGATGGACTGGAAAGTTATGGTGTGAATAGAAATCAAGGGGCAGAAAGTAATATAGCTTATAAAATAGCCCACCTAACCGTTCTTTTTGCTTATGAACATGAAATTAGAGGGAGTTAATTATGTCAGTTATTAATAGATATGAAAATAATCCAATTTTAACAAAAGATGATGTTCCGTATCCTGTAGTTACTGTCCACAATGCTGCCGTAACAAAGTATAACAATAAGTATATAATGGTTTTTCGGTCTCATTTACATAACGGGCGAAGTATTCTTGGGTTGGCAGAAAGTGAAGATGGATACTATTTCAGGGTTCATGAAACTCCATTCATGACTCCATCAAAGGAAGGGATATTTAGAGAATACGAAGAATATGGCGTTGAGGATCCCCGCATAATTTTTATTGAAGGGGAATATCTTATTACTTACAGTGCTTATTCAAGGCATGGTGTTAGAACAGGTCTGGCAAAAACTAAGGATTTTAAGACTGTTGAACGTTATTCCCTGATAACAGAGGCTGACTATCGTAATACTGTTATCTTTCCTGAGAAATTTAATGGTCTTTATGCTCGCCTTGACCGACCTCATTCCGAGATAAGCCCATGGTCCATTTGGATTTCTTATTCTCCTGACCTGAAATTCTGGGGAGAATCTAAACTTATTATGAAGCCAATGCTATATCACTGGGACGAGATGAAGATTGGTCCGGGAGCTCCTCCCATTAAGACTGATAAAGGCTGGCTGAGTATTTATCATGGGGTCTTTCCTACAATGGACGGCAGTATTTATCGTTTAGGAGTTGCACTTCATGATTTAAAAGACCCTTCCAGGATAACCGGGATCAGTGATGATTGGATTTTACAGCCTGAAGAACCTTACGAGATTACCGGTTATGTTCATAATGTTGTCTTCACGTGTGGAGCTGTACCTGAAAATGACGGTACGGTAAAAATCTACTGGGGTGGTGCAGATACTGTTATGAATGTTGGTACAGCAAATATTAACGAACTTATAGATATGTGTCTATCTAAATCAAGGAAAGCTATTTAGGGGGTGTGATAGAATAAAGTTTTCACTCTCGGAGACCCCTCTGGCGATTGTAATTTATCATTTTGTTATTTATGAATTTACAATTTAAATATGTTAAGATTGTATCATCACACCCCCTTAATATGAAAGTTGCTGTTTTATCTACTGCATGCTGGAGTACCCCTCCAGCTCGTTATGGTCCGTGGGAACAGGTAGCTTCCAACATCACAGAAGGTCTTGTTGAAAAGGGTATAGATGTTACACTTTATGCGACAGACGATTCCCATACTAAAGGAAAACTTGAATGGGTAATTGAGCATCCTTACGGTGAGAACCCTGAAATGGACGCTAAAGTATGCGAGAGCCTGCATATCAGTCATCTTATGGAACAGGCTGATAAATATGATATTATTCATAATAATTACGACTTTCTTCCATTAACCTATTCTAAATTAATAAAGACTCCTATGGTAACCACTATTCATGGTTTTTCTTCACCAAAGATTATTCCGATTTTTAAAAAGTACAATGATATCGGATACTATGTTTCTATAAGTAATTCTAACCGCTGCCCTGAATTAAATTATATTGCGACAATCTATAATGGAATTCAGCCGGATCTGTTTACTTTCAAAAAAGAACATGGAAATTATCTTCTTTATTTCGGGAGGATTCATCATGATAAAGGAACATATGAGTCAATTCAAATAGCTAAAACCGCTAAAATGAAGCTTATTATTTCCGGTATTATTCAAGATAAAAAATATTTCAAAGAAAAAATAGAACCGTTCCTAAACAACGATGATATCATCTATGTTGGTAACTCAGGTCCAAAAAGACGAAATGGGCTCTTAGGGGGTGCTTATGCTTTGCTCCATCCCATAAATTTTGATGAACCTTTTGGGTTGAGCGTAGCCGAATCAATGTTTTGCGGAACACCTGTTATTGCCTTTAATAGAGGGTCTATGTCAGAACTTATAGTTGATGGGAAGACGGGATTTCTTGTAAATTACGTAGAAGAAGCTGTAGAGTGCTTGAGCGAAATTAAAAAACTAGACAGGAACTATTGCAGAGTATGGGCTGACAGTAATTTTAGTCAGAAGAAGATGGTAAATGATTATCTCAGTGTTTATAAGAAGATTCTTGGAGTAAAATGAGGTAAGCCATTGCAAAATTATCGAATTTTTAAATTCTTCCTCTCATTAAAATCGCTAATAAACATTCGATAGTTGATTCAGCGCCTGAGTTCAAATTTACAGATAAATCTTCGTTGATTCCGTCATAACATCTTCCCGTTTTTTTATCATACATAGGAATTCGAGCCATGTTTTGACCTGTAAACCAACCAAAAACAGTTTCAGCTCTCTCTCCATAGAAATCATCATTAGTAATATCAGCAAGCGACTTCATTCCTCGATAGAGCGAATTTATTCCATAGGCAATTTGAAGGAAATACACCTTTTTGTATGTTTGGTTTGAATTCACCGTAATTTCACGTGGAATGTTATTTTTAATAAGAAATGGTATAAAAGAATCAGCCCAGGATTTTACGCTGTAAAAGAGAGTAGAATCTCCTGTAATTTTGAATGCTTCCAGAAGTGCATACGCTTGATTGTTCCCCCAATTGTGCCAGATATTTTTCCAACAGAAATACATACCGTCAAGATCGTGATTTTTAACGCAATATTGGTATTCTATAAGTCCTTTTGAGATTTTCTGAATAGCGTCTGAGTACTCAAAATCTCCGGTTTGATGCAGTTTTGTCAGAGCAATTAATAGCTCGCTGTTCATATCGGGAGCATCTTTGATCAACCAGGCAGATCTCTGTCCAAGATAGGTAATATTTCGAGCAGGGTATTTTTGTATAGATTCCTGAATGTGTGAATCTGCTGATTTGAGGCGATTTTCAATTTTTTCCAAAAGTACGGAATCTTTAGGAGACTCCTTGAAGATACAATAAGCAGCAGCAAGTCCTCTCAAACCACGAATTGCCCACCATCCAAATTCAGCAACACTATTTTTATGAGTTTTATTTATTTTACCATCTTTAAAAATAAAATTGTACCACAACCCATCATCTCTACTCATATAAAGAAGAAAATTTGTCATTCCGATAGCAATAGGAATAAGTCTTTTATTGCTGTAAACCAAAATTTCTGTTTCCAGTACTTCCATAAATCTTCCAACATCGTCTACACAGGTAATACCTTCACCTATAGCGGCGGTAGGTTTATAATCCGGATAATCGGAGTATATGTAAATAAATGAAATCGTTTCTTTATCTATTTTGACACTATCCACTAAAGAGAGAGCATGAGATAGGTTTATAGGTGAAGAAGTTGGTAAATGAGATTTTCTATCATTGTGATATGAATAGTAAAAAATACAAAGAAATAATAGTGATATAGAGAGGGCTTTCTTCAATTAAACCAGCCAATCTTTTTTATTAAAAAAAACATCTTTTTTCTTAATATAGGCTGCACCAACAACAGTATCGGCTCCGGCATAAATAACTATATAACGATCTTTACGTTCAATGGTAGCACAACTAAATATTACATTTGGTACAAACCCATTAATCTCCCAATCGAGCTCAGGCTCAATAACCGGGACGGATTGTCTTGCCAGAACTCTCCGCGGATCATCATAATCCAATAAAGCAACGCCTAACCGATATATCTCTGCTTTGTCAACTGCATGATAGAAAATAAGCCAACCTCTGGGATGATGTACCGGAGGACCTGCAATTCCAATTTTATTGTGTTCCCATGTGCCAGGGATAGGAGACATAATCTTTGTATGGTTATAAAAGGATTTTAAATCCTTTGAAGATGAAATCCATATATCAGGTATGCGGCGATGCAAAAGCAAATATTCTCCATTAATTTTCCCAGGGAAAAGCGAAGCATCTTTGTTCTCTTCATCAAGGAGGACTCCATGACGCTTCCAGTTAACAAGGTCCTCACTTGTAGCAAGACATATCTTATAATCAGTAATGGAAGGGCCTGCAAAACCGATATAGGTCATATAAAATGTGTTACCAATTTTCACGATTCTAGGGTCCTCGGGTCCTCTTAATTCTTGAGGTACGCCATTATCTAGAATTGGTTTACTTAATCTGTGCCAGTTTAACAGGTCTTTACTTACTGCATAGCCTAAACGGTTTATATATTGCCCAGATTTTTCATTCCCACCGATATCGGTAGCTCTATAAACCATATGAAATAAACCTTTTTCATAAACAGCTGCGGCATTAAAGACAGCGGATTTCTCCCACTCATGGTTTTTGTTCGGTTTCAAAATTGGTCCATTGCTCAATCTTATCAATTTCATCATATCAAAAACACCTATCCATTTGTATTCTATTGTTATTTCTTATTTCGTTCTTCTAAAAACTTATTCAGTTCTTCACTTGTTAAAATCGATTCGGTTCCTCCCAAACGAGTAACAGCGATTGCTCCTGCACCATTAGCAAATTTTCCTAATTCAATCAAATCCTTCTCATTGAAATGTTTAATATAGCCTTCTTGTTTTATTATTTTTGCTAAAAACCCGGCAAGAAATACATCGCCACATCCTGTTGAGTCTACTTGCTCTACTTTAAAACCTGAGACAAAAGTGGAAAAATTCCTCGTTTTGATAAAACAACCTTTAGAGCCAAGAGTTATTGCTATCAACATTGTATTTTCACCAAATAACACTTTAGATGCTTTTTCCAGATAGGATTGTTTGGTTAAAAATAGTGCCTCTTGTTCGTTCATTTTGAGGATATTTGCTTTTGAGGCAAAATTTGAGAGAACAATACGAGCCTCTTCTTTAGATTCCCATAAAGATTCCCTGTAATTGGGGTCAAAAGATATGTATGTATTATCTCTATTTACTTTAGGTATAATGTTGAAAAAATTATCACGACTTTCCGTTGAACAAAGTGGAAGTGAACCAAAATGCACTATTTTTGCATTTGATAGAAATTCAGGAAAATAATCATCAGATTTGATATTAGCATCTGCAGGGTTCTTCTCCCAGAATTCAAAAAACCTTTCCATTTTTGAATCCAGCCCTACAAAAGCAAGGCGTGTCTTATGAACTGTATCTCTGATTATATATTCAGAATTTATATTATGTCTTTTCAAGTAATTGATTAAAAAATCTCCAAAAGAGTCATCGCCTACTCGTCCTGCAAATGCTGTTTTTAAACCAAACTTTGAAATTCCTACAGCAACATTTGCAGGTGCACCACCAGCAAATTTTGAAAAGGTTTTGACATCAGCTAATCGTTTACCCGGTTCTTCTGAAATGAAATCGATTAATATTTCACCAATACATATAACGTCGAACTTTTTCATAGAATCTATAAACTCATATCTATAATTGTTTTAAGACTTTTTCCTTTTCTCTGGTTTTCAATGGCATTGTTAATTTCTCCAAGTGGAAATTTCGCAATATCCAGCCCTTCAAAGTTTAACTTTTTTGAAGCAATTAACTCTACCGCTGAGGGGAATGTATATGGATTCAAAAATGACCCCTTTATAGTCAAATCTTTTTTATAAATTTCATAAGGCGAAATAGTCATTTTCTGGTTCATGGGAGTAACACCAAAAATGATAACTTTGCCGCCATTTTTCACTAATCGGATTGACAACTCATTAGTTACTGCTGAGCCCTACACACTCAATTACAATTTCCGCTCCGCCGTTTAAAAGAGCTGTGATTGATTGTTCCATATTTTTTTCAGAACCAGTAAAAACATAATCAGCACCACTGTTTTTAGCAAAGCAAAGGCGTTTTTCATTTTTATCAATCACAATTATTCTTGCCGCTCCCGAAAGCTTTGCGAGCATTACCATTATAATCCCAATCATTCCTGAACCAATCATTAACACGGAATCGCCGGGGATTATTTCAGCTATTTTATTCCCATATAAAGCGCATGATAAGGGTTCCAGCATAGCTGCATTTACAAACGATATTTCTGCAGGAAGTTTATAACACTGTTTCGCCGGTACAACGCAATATTCTGCAAAACCGCCATCAATATCCACGCCTAAAGCAATTAAGTTCTCACATAAATTTATTTTGCCTTTTCTACAGAATTGGCAATAGCCACAATAAATATTGGGATCAACGCTGACAAAATCTCCTTTTAATGGTGTTAAAACCTTTTTTCCGCAGTTTTCAACAACTCCGCAAAATTCATGACCAATCACTACAGGTGTATTTGAATGTGAGACACCATCGAGGATTTTAATATCAGTTCCGCATATTCCGCATGCTGAGATTTTCAATAAGACATCATTATCATTTAGTGGTGCAATTTCTTTGTCAATAAGTTTAAGCGTGTTTAAGCCATCATATAACGCAGCAAGCATAATTTTTTAACCTTTTAATCCAGTAGTCGCCATACTTTCAATAAAATAGCGCTGGAAAAAAGCATAAACAATTACGATCGGGATCGCTAGCAGCGCCGCCGCCGCCAATTGAGAACCAATCTGACTTTCCGCCTGACCGCCCACCTTAAAAATTGTAACCATCTGAGGCATTGTCATCAGTTCACGAACCCGAATCACAATCAAGGGCCAGAGCACATCGTTCCAGCTACCCATAAATGACAGAATCCCAACGGTAATGATAACCGGTTTGGACAGGGGAAAAAATATTCGGAACAAAATCGTCAAATCACTGCAGCCATCAATCCGGGCTGCGTCAATCAAGTCCTGTGGAATATCCATGAAAAATTGGCGAAAGAGCAGAATCCCGAAAGTGGAAATCATCCCGGGAACAATCAGCGACAAGTAAGTATCCACCCAGCCGAATTTCACCATCAAGATATACATGGGAATAAGCGTAATCTGGAAAGGAATCACCATGGTAAACAGGATAACGCCAAAGATTAGATCGCGGCCAAAAAACTTCAATCGAGAAAGTGCGTAGCCGACGACTGATCCAAACAATACTGCCGAAAATGTCACACAAGAGGAAACGAAAATACTGTTCAGCAAGGCACGACCAATCGGGATTTTTTGGAAGACTGCCCGGTAATTCTCCAGGTTAAAATTGGATGACATCAAACCAATTTCCGCGATCTCCATCTCCGGTTTAAATGTTGCTGACAACATCCATAAAAACGGGTAGGCGAAGATCACTCCCCCGAACATTAATGTGATATATACCCAGATACTGCTTTTTTTATTCAATATTACTCTCTTTCAACCACTTTTTTCTGGATCAGTACTACCAATAAAATGATGAAGGCAAAGAAAAAACCCATGGTTGCGGCATATCCCATATGTCCGAAGTAAAATGCCTGATTATAAATATAGAGCATCGCCGACAAGGTGCTGTTCATCGGCCCGCCGCCGGTCATTATAAAGGGCTCGATAAACAGTGAAAATCCGCCGATCGTCGATAATATAATGACTAACAGCATGGTACTGTTTAGCGACGGGACTGTGATAAAGAAAAAACGCTGCCAGGGTTTTGCCCCATCAATTTCCGCCGCTTCATAGAGATATTTTGGAATACCCTGTAATCCAACCAGAAACAGGATAATATAGAGCCCCACGTTTTTCCAGGTCGCCATAATGGCAATCGACGGCATTGCCCATTCGGGACTGTTGATCCAGGGAATCCGCTCGAAACCGAAATTGGTTAAAACCAGATTCAGCAGACCTGTTTCATAGGAATAGAGTTGTTCCCAGAGAATCGTAATAACCACACCGGAAACAATAACCGGCAGGAAAAAGAGCGCCCTGAAAAACCCCCGAAATTTTATCTTTTTATTAAGTTGTACCGCAAAAAAGAGCGCCACCGCAATCTGCAAAGGAATGTGAATTGCCAGGAAAATCAGCGTATTACGAATCGATTTGAAAAACAGCGCGTCATGAAACAGCCGGTCAAAGTTGCGCAAACCAATCCACTCCATAGGAGTGATTACATTCCATTTGTGAAAGATGAGAAAAAATGAAAAAGCCAGGGGAAAGGCCACAAATACGCAGAAGTAGATAATATAGGGCGCACTCATCAGGTAGCCCGATTTCTCACTGGATTTTATCTTTTTGATGAAACTACTCATCTGGATCGGTTCCATTCCATAATAACTTTTGCCCGTTTGGCTGCATTTTCAACAGCCTCAGCCGGTTCACGTCGATTGAATATTGCACAGGCTTCATACTCCTGGGAAATCGCGTCAAAAATCTCCTTCAAATCCGAAACGCCGTCCATGCCCCGGGTGTAGGGTGCCTGTTCCGCAAATTGAACCAGCTTGGGATTATGCTTAAAAAATTCCTGAAATAGCGGATTTTCAATCAAATTTTTACGAATCGGAATTTGCAGCGTGTACTCCAGCAGTTTCAAATCCGCCTCAGCTGTGACAAGGTATTTGGCAAACTTATAGGTCGCCTCGGGATATTTGGTCGTTCCGAAAATCGAGATATTTTTAAAATCCCCGAAGGTATACACCGGACCCTGATAATTATCGGGTACCGGAATCGGGAAAATACCATATTTAAAATCCGGTGTTTTAAACTTCTCTACATGAGCGACGTGCCAGGGACCGGCAATTTGGGTCGCAAGTTTTTCCAGAATAAAGGCGTCACCGACAAAAGTCGTTTTCGCAAAGAGGCCCTCTTTATAAATCTGCTGAAACAGGTCAAAAACCTTCACCGACGCTTCATTATTGAAAATAATGTCAGCGCCATCAAACAAGGTTTTACCCCCGGATGCGGCGATATAAAATGTATAATAATCGAAAAACCGCTGCCACCAGATCGGTTTTGTATCACGGTGGGAAAGCCAGACATCCGGATTGCCGTCGCCATCCAGGTCCCGGGTTACCTTGCGCCCAACCTCAAGATATTCGGAATATGTTCGGGGAATAATATCAACGCCGGCGTCCCGGAAAATATTTTTATTGTAGACCACCATGATCGGGTTTGTCTTCCAGGGAATCTGATAAAAATGCCCATCCGTTGCCTGAAAGGTCTCCAGCAAATCCGCGTGGACCCGCTCGGAGATAAAGTCTATAAAATCAGGAAATTGATCGAGACGAACCAATCCTCCTGACGCGATAAAATCATCCATGGCTCCGGGCCACATGTTTGAACAGATATCGGGAGTCGTACCGGCTGCTATGGCTGCCAGCAATACCTCTTCCGATGACTGACTAGCGGGGATGGGTTGCAGTTTGACAACTATACTGTCGTTGACGGCATTCCATTTACCAACCAGATATTTAGCCAGGTCAATTTCGTCCTGGTTGGATGCACACCAGTAGGTTAAGCAAATTTTACCATTTTCATTTTTTCGTAACTTTTTGTTATCTTTGGAGCAGCAAACAACAAGAATAATAAATGAAACTGAAATGATTTTTAAAAGTCTTTTAATTCTTTTCATTATTAAAGGATTATCGAAATTTTTTATTTTCTTTTTTGTCATAATTGAGTTTTCAACAGGTAGATGATTCTTATAATACCGTAGTTTTCAGTAACTGTTATTTAAATTTGTATAATACCAGATTCATGCTGTAAAACTCCGGGTTTAAGCAATCTCCCATATATCAACACTTTCTATTTCTAATTCGCCCTCTCTACAGTAGAGAACAATTCCCATAAAATCGCCCCGTTCAGGATAGGTACGAAAAGTATTAATAGATCTTCCATTCGCAATTGTTTCTATTACAGAATGATCTACAAAGATTTGCATTGAAAGAGGTTCACCTTGCTCCAAAATAATTGGAACTCCACAAAACTCATTTAGATTATTATTGTAAGAAATTTTTATTCCATATTTCAAATCAGATGAGCACCGAACAACAATACCATATTCTTGAGCAAATGAAGGAGCAAACTGAGCAACTATCTCAAAAGAGTCGCTTTCAAAGTTTTCGATATAATAATACTCTGGTCTATTTTTACCTTTGATTTTAATATCGTCAAAATGCCAATGTTTCCCACGAAGAGATTTTACTTCTGAAACAACATTAATACCCAGGTTTCCATCTGATAATAGCTTTAATTCTCGTGGAAGTGATAAAATTCCGCTCCACCCGGCTTTAATTTGATCTTCTTTAGAACGCTCTTCGCGTATCCAACCCCATAAGATTTGCCGTTCCTTATCATCTTTCAAAGTTTTAGCAGCATATAAGGAGCCTCCGTCTATTATACCACTGCATTCACGGAAAAATTTGTGATTACTGTAATTTCCAATATGCCACCATGCCTTTTCATCAGAAGTTAGTAAAACGTATTTGTTCCCCAAAAGAAAAAAGTCCGGGCACTCAAATTCACAACCTGTATATGTATCTCCATCAAAAAGTGTATTCAAGTATGTCCAATCAATAAGGTTAGTAGATTTATAAAGAAATACTACTCCACCTGCTTCCCCCGGTTTTTCACCGCCAATTATCATATACCAGATATCTTTATCTTTCCAGACGAAAGGATCACGAAAACATTCTCCATATCCATCTGGTTTATTTACATTAAGTGGATTATCTTTGTATTTCTCCCATGACACTAAATCACTACTACCAGCCATGCATATAACTTGAGGGTAAACGCCTGTATAGAAAATATGAAATCTTCCATTTTCTTCAATTACACAACCTGTCCAGCATCCGTCTTTGTCCGGACCATTTTGGGTTGGAGTCAACGCAACAGGAAGTTGTTCCCAGTGTACCAAATCCCTGCTTACAGCATGTCCCCAGCGCATTTTGTCCCGGAAAGCTCCTTCCGGATTATGCTGAAAAAACATGTGATATTCTCCATTCCAGAAAAACGGGATAGGATCACTCATCCAATTATCAGGTGAAAAGTGAAAAACCGGGCGATGGGGATTTCTTTTAAATTTTGCTTTCATAAGCCAAGTTTAAAATTTTATTGCTATTTCTTCAATAGCTTTTGAATGCGTAAAATGTAGTGTCAATTTATAACAACCATCGATCTTTTCAACTGACCAATTCTTTGAGAGAAGCTTTACGTTAATAAATACTTCCCTCGGTTCAAGTGGACTAATAACACACGATTCGTTCAAATGGCCCGTGTAGCCTTCCAGTTCGAACTTTAATTCTCTGTTATTATATTGACATGATTTTAGAATGGAACTCGTAGATTGCAGGTAAGGATATTCCGGGTACCCTTTAACAATACCAATCTGTTTTATCTCAGGGATGTAAGATGGGAATACGGATGAATGGAAATTTTTTCGATCATACCGAATCGATTTAATCGTTTCACCTTTACCGGTAATATTTATCAAAAGAGGTTTTCCATCCACAAAAAGAGTAAACTTACAATTCTTTTGATCTTGCTCTAAAAACGGGTCAATACTAATATTCCATTCATTTTCTACCACACCATAAAGTTGATACAAGCAATTGATATACCAGGCGCCCGCCCACAGAAATTGCGGTTTATCAACAGTACCATATTCAGACAAATCCTCTTTATTGGCATTGCGGACTTCATAATATGCCGGCTGACCGTTCGGACCGTCCATAATACCGTGCAGCGACATGGTATTATGGATGAATTCTGCCGCAGCGTCTTTTTCATCATTTGCAATCAATGCCATCGCATACCAAGCGTTACCCTGTGGCCAGATACCGCCATTGAAGTAATAATATTTGGCGCCGGCTTCGTTGCCAACAAACTTCATGAAATCGCCCCATTGCTCAAAATCCATGGGAAAGGCATTATAAATGCCGACTTTATCATCCACCATTTTATCAGTGGCAGTCTGAACCAGCAAATTCCGTTTCTCGTTATCCAGCAAACCATAATGAGCCGCAAGCAGAGAACCGATATAGTAATGCTCATCCAGCAAACCGTCATTGTAATAGTTCACAAGATAATTCATATCGTCATTCCATAATTTCTCGGTCAGCGCCGCTTGCATTTCATCCGCCAGGGATGCGAATTCCTGAATTTGATCAGCATTTTTACCCAAAGCCGTCAATAGAAAAATGTAGTCCCGCATGGTCTTAATCGCCAGAATTGTCATATAAGACTTAGCACCGTAATTATGCCCGATATCCCACCAGTCCGGACGGTAAGACCACATCAAATTGTCCTCTTCCAGCGTCAGCAGCGAACGCTCAACGCTCTTGCTGACATAGGGATATAATTTTTCAACAAATTCCCGGTCTCCGGAATGACGCAGATATTTTGCCGTCACCTGCACCAGCCAGAAGTTGTTCCAGTTATCCGAACTCGCATATTCCGTCACAAATTTCCCGTCTTTCCAGTAATAGGCATGGGGAATGATATTCTCCTCATCTGCATGTCTGATAATATAATCCAAATCCCGTTTCACTCTCGGCAAATCAAAGCTCACCGCCGCCAGATCGGTCACCAGCGCGTCATGGGTAAAATAAAAATTGTACTCCGCCGGACAGGGCATCGGGACAATCTCACCGTCGAGATAATGGGCATTGGTCTCCATGATAGCCTTGGCGTAAGCAATCGAGTGATCGCTATCCTCGTCACCAGTGTGAAAACAACTTTCCTTTAGGGATTTTTGCCTAACCCGATTCTCATACTGTTCCACTTCCTGCCGATAATTGCTTCGGAGATAATGAACCAAATCTTTGCCTTCGGCCAAACGGGAAGAGCCGATAATCTGAACAATTTGCAGTGCCTTCCCGGGTTGTAATTGGGCTTCGTAGGTAAATCGGGCGGCCTGTTCAGAAGCGTTGCCGACTATCGCTTGCATTCCGGCATTTGAAATAAAAATCAGTGAGGAATCGGCATCCTGATCGCGGAAATGTGCATAAATTGTTGCACTCTCCGGGTCATATTCGGCTATTGATTGATCGATTCGTTTATAAGTGTGGCAGGTTTTTATCGAAGTTTTGAGGCGCGTATCCAATTGATAGGTTTCGGTTTTATCCAGCTTATTTGTAATATCGATAGTCAACACCATCCCCGGTTTTTCATTGCAGAATTGATAAGCCACAGTTGCGGAATAAATTTCCGTAGTGTCCTGAAACATGACTGAGTAGGGCATCAACTCAAATTCCGCCGGTTCGCGCCCAATTGATTCGATCGGACGATCGCCGATTTTCAAATTCCAATCCATTACAAAGGAGCTATCCCGGGTCCAGTAATCTTGACTGTGATCAATACTGTTCGCAACAGGGTAAAAAAAACTTATCCGCTGGGGAATCATGCAGCTGTGGTGAAATTCTACACCCACATAGGGACCGCCGACTTCTATCTGCGCTTTACCGGAGAATGACACAGCCAGGTTTTCCCGTGTGATATCAGGATTCTTTTGACTACAATGAATAAAAATTAATAACATAATAATTGTTGGCAATCCGAACGGTTTCGTCATATTATAAATTCCGACATCTGGTTCGAAGTAACTGCATTATTTTAGTTTAACACATTTCCTTACCGAAATAAATTCTTTTGTCTGTAGCCGGTACAGGTAAATTCCCGAGCTAACATTCCTTACATTCCAATTCACGATATATTCACCAGCCGGTTTAGTCTCATCAACCAATGTTTGAACGAGTCGGCCGGTCAGGTCAAAGATTTGTAGGGTAACATTGCCAGTGATCGGCAACTGATATTGGATTGTCGTTTGAGGATTGAACGGATTAGGATAGTTTTGATACAATACATATTGATCTGGAATAACCTTCGTTTTTAAATCTTCAATCCCCGTATTTTCACGATATAAATTTTGTATTTCAGTAATCGATAAGGTATAGTCATAGATACGAATATCATCCAGCACACCCTTAAAATTATAGTCCGAATTACTTGGGAGATATCGTCCAATTGTCAAATCAAGTGATGTTGTTGAGATTAAACCTGACCAGGATGAAGAAGCATCTAATTCACCATTAATATAAACTTCAAAGTCAGAACCGCTATAGAGCACTACTATGTTATAATAAACATCCGTTGATAATTGAGCCTGTGAATCCAGGTCTTTTATCCCGGTGCCAGTTTTGACTGTCCACCTTAATCGTTTTTCAGGTATTATTGAGACTTTCCAGCGATTTTCCCAACCTCCATGAGAAATGGGAAAGGATTCTCGATCGAAAAGTTGCTCGATCTTCATCCAGAAACTGATAGTAATTGCCTCCTGGAAATTGATGCTGGAATTATTTGGAACCCTAATATAATCATTGACTCCGTCGAAATGATAGGCACTGTTGGCATTTCCAAATCTGTCTTCAACTAATGTTGCTCCAGAAACAGTCCCACTGTTACCAAAGCCACTTTCACCATTTGCATTACCGTTAAAAGGATAATACGCAATTGGAACTCCAATACTTGTATTTGAGGAATCCCGAACGACAATTCCGACACTGTCTGTATCTTCTCCACCATGTCCGTCATTTATTTCACAAATTATGTAATAGTATCCTTCGACTACCGGCGCTATCCAATTCGCAATAGAGTCATTAGCACTTAACGTTCCATAATCTGCGATCCACATGTAATTCAAAGTATCACCATCAGGGTCCTCTGCATTACAAATCAATTCTGTTGTTCCTCCCAAATTAATTACTCCGGGATTAGCAGTAATTTTTGAGATAACAGGTACATGATTGATTGACTCAACAACCCCAATACTCACTTCTGCAGTATCTTTTCCGCTATTACCATCATTGACGATACAAGTAATAATATAATTTCCTTCCGAACCTGAAGCTATCCATGTAACGGTTGCACTTTCACCGCTGAATGTTCCTCCTGTTGAATGCCATTCATATAAAAGTTCATTGTTATCTCTATCTTCGGCAGTACAATATATTGTTGTGCTTTTCCCAAAACAGACTATTGTTGTATCTGCTGCCAAACATTTTATTCTTGGAGGATAATTTGTAACAGGCCGACCTGATAAATAATCAATAACTACATTTCCAATCATAACCTTATCCAGATCATAAATTAATTCCGAGCCAGGTGGGATTAAGACTATTAACATCGCAACATCCGAAGCAATGAAAAAGGAATCTACTCCGCTGGCATTTGTTTTAACAATTTCATTAGAAACAGCGTCATACAAGTCGTAATTATCAGCACCAACTTCAATTGCTACATTTTTCCCCTCGTCATGAGGATTATAGTAAAGGAATGTAGGATAGGCATCATCGTGAAAATAGTCGGTCTTTAAGACATCTAATCGAAGAATTCCTTCAATATTGGTTGTATCAATTATTCCGCCGAAAATACCAACGTGGGAAGCGCCGTATAAGGATAAATTAGTAGCACCCCAATTATCACCCGTTGCATAAGGACTTATACCCATCCAATTTTCACGCATTGATTCATGTGCAATATAAGAATCCGGATCATACTGATGTGCCCACACTTCGCTGTCTTGAAGTGAATCAGGAAGAAAATTTGTGTAAAAAAGCCGGGACGCGTTGGCGACATTCAAAACCCATTTCCCAATTGACCGGGCGAAACGGTCATTATACCGCACCATCGGAACCAATTCTCCCACCATTTCGAAACCATTCATGGCAAAGGCATAGCCTTCATTGAGCAGTGCCTCACCAACTAATCCATCACAATCGTATCCGCCCCAGTTGCCAAGGCAGACACCCCAATTGCGAACATTTCCATCAGGAGTAAAGCACCAGTTAAGCAATTTTTCAATGTCATAAGTAGTACCCAACTCCGCATTCATCCTTGCCGCTGCATAAACACCATACGGTAATTGAAGTTCGTATGAGGGATTTGATGTCCAGTTGCTTAAAAACTCCATACACCATTCAGCGCCAATCCAGTATTTTTCCTCACCTGTTTTAGTAAAAGCATTATAAAGCAGCCAGGCAATCGCACCAGCTGCTTCTGGTTCACGAACTCCTGATTCATTATGGGTCATCGTTGCCAGATGCCACCCACGATAATTCATATAAGGCTGGGTCCATGGGGTTGCGCTACCATTCATTGCAATTACAGCCTCCAGCCACCTATCCGCGACGGAAGTAAATTGATAATCAAAATCACCCGTATGGGGATACATACTATATAATTGATAGAAAAAAATATTCGGCATAGTATCGTACCACCAGTCGTCGCCGCTCTGTGCCGTCGGACCATTCAGATAAACATTCTCTTCCGGACGTTTGTTAAACCACTCCTCACAACCTATTACCCAATTGAAGCCGTTCTGATTACTTTTATCGATACCGACCAGGGAAGCCCCGATCACCGCCGGTAATACATTAATCGCCTCGGCATTGGACGGAGATAGTGTTCCCACAACCGTATGTAGGCCGAAACTGTTATGATTGGGATAATTAACCGTATTATTATTGATCCATATCAATGGAAGATAATCACCAGTTCGAGTCAAGTCAAAAACCAGGCTGTCGTATCCCAGAGTAACTTGCTTCCAATCTCGCATCAGATAAGGGCTTGGAAGATTTGGCATCTGCTCCACCCTGCCTATATTTATCTGTTCACCAAAACTGATATTTATAATTACAACCATTAAAAAAGCCGTACACAGACGGCGGGAAATATTAAAAGATTTATGCATTGAAGTTCCTTGTCAATAAATATTTCTTTGTTTGTTCAATAACCTTGTATTGTGCATACAAGATATTATTGATAATAAATCAAAAATCCAGCCGCAAAGTAAAGCGATTCACATTGAGCAGACGCCCATAATCACCGAATGAATAATCAAACATTATGTTAGATTGTCCGAACAGTTTGTATTTTAGCCCAAAGCCGAGGGTTAATCCCTGTTCGGCATCTTTCATGCCAAGGGACTGATAGCCGGCCCGCGCGAAAAACATGTGAAATAGAGCCAATTCGGCTCCTATGTTCAGATATTCTTTATTGTTAATGGGGTGGATTGCATCGGCGGCAATCGTTACACGGCTGTATTTACGATTAATTAAATCATAAGCAACGCCGAATTGCATGTTTAACGGCAGCGGCCATTTATCCGTAATTAATGTACCCATAATTTTATCATTATTTCCTAAAATTAACGGATCGCTGTCATGGTAAATAATTAAATCACTGCCGCTTAATTGCAGATCAGTGCCGAAGTTTGAGATACAGGCACCGATTCGAAGACCTTTAAAACCCGTATCGTACAGGGTTCCGACGTCAATGGCAAAACCGTTTGAGTTTTCATGCCAGATTCGTTCACTAATATATTTCGCATTTAATCCAATTGAAAACCGGTCGGTTAAATTAATGGCATACGAGATTCCCGCGGACAGGGATGCGGCGTCGAATTTCTCTCCGCTCCCGTCCTGATAAATAACAGTCCGCACCTCATCTTGCGGTACCGTCATACTGTTAATAAAGAATCCGGCAGTTCCGAGACGTCCCAGTGAAATGCCCGCACCCATAAAATTAAAACTGATATCCGCCAGCCACTGAATATGTTCAAAAACCAGTTCGTTTGATGTTAACCGACTCAGTCCGGCGGGATTCCAATACAGAGAGGTAATGTCATCGGCAACAGCTACAAATGCGCCTCCCATACCGGTCGCTCGTGACCCCACTCCTACTTCAAGAAATGATGCTGCCGTCGTTCCAACATTGCTGTTCCTCTCGGCCAATGAATACCGGCCCGGCATCAATATCATTATAATTGCAATTATAACATTATTTACAAATCTCAACTGCGAATATTTCATCACTTAAGACCTCATTTCTATTTCACATAAGTGGCGAAAAAATCAATCTTTCGGCCCATCCCGGTATCGGAAACCGGAATTTTTGACAATATCTGTTTATTAATTGAAATGTCCGTCTGTTTATTTAGACCGGCTAAATAGCTATCCAGTGAATCCCTGTAAATCTTCCGATATAGACATGAATCGCTTACAGCGGATGTTATGTCGTTCAACAACTCTTTTTTGACTTTGGCTGCCAGCAACTTTTCACACCATTGCTGAGTTTCTTTAAAAACGGAAACCTTTCGATCCAATCCTTCGTTTTTCCCCTGCTGTGCAAAGACAATATCCCGAATATATGTCGCCACAGCGTTTTGAATGCTTTCCCGAACAGATGACCAGTTTGTATGATTGACGGACGACGGATTCAAACGATAATAAAATAAATAATCCGATACACTGAAAGAACCGTCTGCAAATGAAGCCAGCTCCATTTCCAACAATTCATCAATGTCGGCAAACAGTGATTGAATTTCACTGAATTCCAGCTCCTGCGGCGGCCGATCTTCGGACTGTTGATAAAAATCCCAGAACCGATCCGTGACAGCATTTAGGGTTTTCGCGCGAATAATCACATTCTGCGGAGCCATTGTTTCCCGGACAAATTTAAAGCTCTTCTGATGTTCTTTCCGTTTACGGAGAGCCGATTCCAGAGTTGGTTTAACGGCATAAAAGTCACTTTCACGATTCAGGGCTTCGATTTCTTTCTCAACCACCCTGAAAACATGATAGACCTTACCGTCATAAACCGGTTCGGAATACTCAAGTCGCGGCAAGCGATAAAGCAGGTCTTCGATTTTTTCCTCGATCACATTCCAGCCAATTACATCAACCGGTCCATAAGGATCAAGTAGACGGGTTTCGGTAAATTCATTAACTGTAGTATGGGGGACCAGCAATTCCTCAGTTCGTATCTGCTCGGCCTCCTCCTTCGTCGCTGCACAGAAATTCTGAACGAAGAGAGTTGTCTTGGATTTTTCATAAGCCCATTGAAAATCGGTGTCACTTATCCGGACTGAATCCCGAATGTGACTCAGATATAATTCTCGGTTAATGGCCATATCCCGATAATTATTCAAAATTTTCTGAAACGAGCTGTCTTTATCATACCCTTTTTTCATACCCTCATGGGCTAAAAGAACCTGGTTTATGAGGCGCTGCAATACAATTGTGCGGGCCGTATCGTTACCCAGCTGGGTTACACTTCTCGGCGCTAATTCATAAGCCCATTGAAATTCATCTACAGTAAGTAAACGATCGCCAATTTTCGCAACAGTATCATTCCTATCGGATTTATCGCACTGGCAGACAAGTATCATGACACAGAAAATCAACCACAATCGGGATACTATTTTGTATTTACTGTTTCGCATTATTTTATCACTGCAAACCGACCGATTTTTTCTCCGACCCCTGGCGCTTCTACTTGATATAAATAGATCCCAAAGGAAATTTCATTTCCGTCTTTGGACAGTAAATCCCAGGATTCCATACCATCATCATCCGCGCCGTGATGTTCAAACTGATTAACAAGATGTCCGCTCAGCGAAAAAACTCTGATTGTACAATCTTTGGGTAGATGCATAAATTGAATCCGGCGCTCACCACGACCATAATTTGTAGCGGCTTTTGGTTCCCAACTTACTGTCACCACATAGGGATTGGGCACCACACATATATCGTCTAACTCATCCCTCGCACGCTCTTTGCTGTAATCGGCGCCATTTACAGTAAATCGATACACATCACCCTGACGGCTGACCTGGTAACTCGTATCAGCTGTAACTGTATCAATAACCATTACATATTCCGACGCACGGAAAGGGCGCTTGATTTCTAACTGATACACCTCACCCGGTTCCGGTGGGTCCGTCGTGATCCAGGTTGTGTCGATAGTACCTACACCATCAATGTAAACACTGTCGATAGAAAGTTCCCGGTCAAAGCGGATATTCCAGCTTATGAATAAATTTTCATACGGTGCCTTCGTATCTGGGACAGTCAATACAATATCATCTCCATGAGAGTAATTAAAAGTACTGTCATTATCTATGAGCAAATAATCGACAAGTATAGAATCATCGTAGGTAACATCATAAATTAATACATTCGAGGGCATCGATTTTTTACCAAACACAGAAATTGAATTTACTAACATAGTATCCATAAACATTAAATAATAACGGGACGGTTTTCTTAGGTTCGATTTAAAATTATTCCATACAGGATCAAGTCGTATATCAACCGTATAATCGGAGTACCCCGATATCCAGCCACTCCCCAGTATATCCCAGGTAATACTGGTATCGTTAAAAACCGTTATGGCGGTTCCATTGAAAATCGGACTTTCACCACCATAAATGTTTGCAATTGCCGAATCAACGACTAGTGTATCCTGGACAACATTACGAATCGAATAATATGGCGTAATCGTAGTATGGTGTTTTGTATCTTCGTAAAACTCCAATTCATAGGTTACGTCATTTTCGGGCACCTTAGTATCCTCTAAAATTTCCACGTCGATATAACCGGTTGAGGGACCAATATGTAAAATATTCTCATCTAATTCTGGCGCTTGATATCCTGCCGCCTCCGACCGTGGCGTAGCCACTCCGCAATTTATGTCTATAAATGTCACTTCGCCGGCGGAGCTGGCTTTTATGATCGCCGAACACTCGGAAGGCGAGATTCCTTCTACCCCCGTACTGGTATAGTTAACCAGGCCATAGTCATAGGATACCACGGCATAATAATAAGTCTGCCCATTGCGAACATCGGTATCGATCCAGCTATGTCGCAAGCCGCTGTCTTCTCCAAGATTATACTGGATTCCGTAGATCGCCACCGGATGGAGTCCTTTGATACCATCGACCTTATCAAATTGCACCTCAGGTTTGCGAAAGGTTAAGTTACCATAGGCATCGGTAATGATTTTTGATTCTAATAGCTGCGCTTCCGTACTTTTATAAATAACATAACCTTCAAAATCGAATTCTTGTAAAAACGGATCATAGGATTTTTCCGCTACATCGTCCCATACCAGGGTAACTTTACCATCGCCGGGATAAATAGTGAGATGCGGCTTATCCGGCGGCTGTGAAAACCGGTAGTCGGCATTATAAATTTGCTGAACAGTGTTTTTATTTTTTACCAGATCGGCCTTATCTTCTCCGAAAAGCAGTGCCATGGAATAGCGTTCCGTTTTCTGGATATCTAGTGGAAAGGGACCCGATGAGAAGAACATACCCAAATTATTAGGCGCCAGGATTGCATCCCAGGGTGTCGGTGCGCTGACAAAAACCCGCCAATTCTGTTCATCATTGGTCAACTCATAATCGTGTACCGCAAAAACCCGGAAACCGGTCAAGCCTATCTGGTCGGATTCATCGGGGTCGGTCACATTGTAATTTGGTTCTTGATTTGTAGGCATTCCATCACCTTCACCTTCGTCGGGACCCGTATAACTCGCATCATACGGACCGGCGCCATCAGCACCCAGATCGTCGTTGAGGGGTTCACCATCATCCCATACTCCATTATCGTTAAGGTCGGTAAATGCCCGCCAGTCACAATCTTCATCGTTTGACCAATGAGGTTTCGGCTCCGTACCATAGACTTCAATAAATCGATTCCAGCGCTCCCCGACAAACTCGTAATTGCGCAGGGAATCCTCATCGACCCAATGTCCCGGAGTATCGCTATACCGTTTTTCATCCACCATGCCATCGTTGTCATTGTCAATATTATCATCGGATATACCGGGACTTTCCAGGAATGCATAACCGGCATAACCAACCGGGTACCAATTACCCGGTGTACCATATTTGTCAGTATCGTAGGCAAAGGCAATATCGAGATTAGTGTCATATTTACCAATATCATCAGCGCCATCTTCGACACCGCCAATGCCCCAGTCAACGTACTGAGCATAATAGACTTTTTCATAATCATGACTGGATTCATTGGTAATATTATACAACCAGAAAATACAGTCTTCGGCTAAAACCTGACTCCATTGAAAACCACGTGCTTTTACCCAAAGACCGAGTCCTCCGCGTGTAGTATCGGTATCATCGCAATAGTAATTCATATACAGATTCGGTTCTTTATCCGGATCGTCATCAAAGGCAAATACGGTTTCCAGCTGGGCGTTGAAAATGCCCTTGCCAAAATAGCCGTTCCAATAGCCATCCCAGGCGTTCGGACGATCCAGCCACTGATCGGGCCAGGACTTCGGATCATTGCTCATAGCAGGCGTTTTATTCTCCTTTTGGTCCATATTAAACCAATAGGGACGCGGCTCGAATCCCCAGGGAATACCATCGGGAGAGGTGTCGGTAAACTCACGGTATTGAGTTTCCATAGGATGGACATATTCATCACTATCGTTAAGGACTTCAACTGATACGATTAACGCCACACCATCACAGTAATGTCTACCATAAGACGGCCAATTACAGGAAGGCTCGTTGGGATAATCGGTTACCTCGCCATAATTTTTAAACAGCGTCAGTACAAGATTACCGTCCATTGTGCCGACCCGTCGGTAAAGATTATGGCCCCGTAAATAATCCGGAGTTTGGGCATTTAACGTCAATACCAAGCCGAACATGATAATTGTTGTCAATCGATAAAAAGCTTTCATAATCGGTTCTCTTTTTTCTTCTTTTGTGATTTTATGGTTTCCCGAAAGATATTGAACAACCGATAATAATCTTGCGGGGTTCATCGTAATAATTTGGTTGAATTGTCCATTCTTCGACGTCTTTGACTCCGATATAGGTTTGAAAAGCCATATCGTAATCGTAATCTGCAGACCCGCTGGAACGATATACTTCTGTCATATTTTTACGATCAAACAGATTATAGATCTTCAAATAGGGTGAAATCAGCATCGAAGCAATTCGAAAATCGCGACTGATATTCAGATCAAAAGTCATCGTCATCGGCTTCCATTCTCCATTATAGATCCGGTTTGAATAACGCGCCGATGCGCGGGTATAGGGCGTACCGCTCCCAATTTTACCGATAAGACTGATACGATAACCATTCTGAGAGGTTGTTCCAGACAGATTAAGCGAATGGGTCTGGTCCCAATTAAGGGGACGACGTTTTTTTTCACTCTCCACATCATCGTTGGAATTTTCCCACTCTGCGAAGGGGTCCGAAGAGTTCCCGGCTGCTACCTGATAGGTATAATCGACCGAGAAACCGATACCGCCCGGTGCTTCCAATTGCTCCATCGCAAAGGTTATTCCCTTCACATTGGCATAATCGCGGTTGACAAAACGCCAGTAATCCTGCCCGCGGATATCTTCATAAACCCCCATACCAATCAGGTCCCGAATATCCTTATTATAGGCCGTTAGATCAATTGTGAAATTATCAGACAACGCCTGTTTTATTCCGATTTCATAGCTGACTGTCTTTTCAGGTTCTAATTCGGAATTGCCCATGGCGTTCCAGCGTCCCCGGGGCGGCTGATCACCTTTCAGTTGCACCAACGAAATCTCATAATCAGGATTTAAGTACAGATACTCATAGTTTGGAATCTGGAAAAAGTGACCATAGGAAAAGTGAATCACCCCCCGGTCGGATATTGGATATGCAATGCCAAATCGTGGACTGATCTGGTGAAAAGTTTCCGTTTTTCGCATATCGGCTGCACTGGTGTAGATATCAAACCGTAGAGTATCAAAAGATATCGGGACTTCACCGTCGGGATCAAAGTAATCATATCGAACACCAAGATTAATAATCATATCACCCAATTCAATTTTGTCCTGGAGATAGGCCGAAAATTCAACAGGCTTATAGGTGTATTTATTGTGATACCAGGATTCCAGTGACGGAACCTGTAAGGTATAGTTTTCATCAAAATAGAGTTGATATTCATGCAGGGAGAGTTCACACTGTTTGTAACTGATTCCCAACCCGACTTTCTGCTGGCGGGTCATTTGACTGGAAAGATCGATTTTTCCGATTATGGTTGTATTATCACGAAAATGTCGCCACATGCGCATTCCGCCGGTCGAGAATCCGGTTGCTCCCGTAGCAATTAAATAATCAATTGGAACATAATCGGTCGTATCCTCAGCCGCATACTGTTCATAATTCGCGGTGGTGTGCGAAAGGTTTGCCGTAATGAAAGTACCGGCATTAAATAGATGGTTAAGCTGAATGGAATTCTGCCAGCTATCCTGATTCCGCTCATAATTTCCATTAGGATTGTATTTAAATAAACGATCGAATTCTTCCCATACCTTGTTCTGGTAAAAAGACGAGAAGTTTAACTTATCTTTATCGCCTAATTTCCAGGTTAATTTTCCCTGGAGCGATTGCTTTTGCTCATAATTCAACGAGACGTAATTACTGTCCCCGGTAGAATAGTAAATCGGATTGTCCGGATCTCCGAAATAGACATAATTATCTAAGTCATACTCCCGACGCCCATACATCCAGCCGTCACTGTAATAACGACGTCCGATTAAATTAAATGACAGGCGTTCTCCCAACATCGGAACCGGACCGCTAAGATTAAACTGCATATTATTTATCGCGACAGGATTAATATTTTCAATATGGAGATATGTGTCTTTGTGATTACTGAAATAATCCCCCATAAAAAAGGAGATTTTACCCGAATAATAATCCTGCCCCTCCTTGGTCACAATGTTTACAATACCGGACATCGCCTGACCGTATTCCGCATTAAATGTTCCGCTGATAACCTCCAGTTCCTGAACAATGTCATTTTCCACATCAAAAAAGGTTTCACCAGAATAAGCGTCATTCATTGGTATACCGTCGATAATATACATCACCTCACCGCTGCGTCCTCCCCGGAAATGTCCCTCCACGACTCCGGCTTGTAGTTCGATTATTTCATTAAAATCAACAACCTGGAGTTGGTCAATCTGATCCGAATTTACACGAAAAGATGTAGAAGTAACATCTTTACGGACAATTGGCGCCTTGGCGATTACAACCACCTCTTCCCCGGCAATCGTCTCCACATTCAGTTCATAATTTATCGTGGTCGTCAAATCAACCATCACCTGAACATTCTGTTGTATAGTCGTTTGATAGCCGATCATGGAGGATCGTAAACTGTAAGTTCCCGGATTTACATTCAGAATCGAATAAAAACCATCAAAATCAGTCGCTGCGCCAAGAATAGTTCCTTCTACGACAACATTTACGCCAATTAACGGCTCACCGTTATTTGCGTCCGTTATCCGACCTGTTATTTTTCCGGTTATTCCGGCGGATAATGTCACTGGTAAAAGTGTTAAAAAGATAATTGTAAACAGAATTACTTTCTTCATGGTATTCCCTTTGGAAAAGTAAAGCCCCTCCGGAACTACCCGAAGGGGCCTCTTTCTGAAGATTTACCGGATCAACATCATTTTATTCGTGAAACGCTGATCATTTGAAGTCATTACATAGATGTAAACACCGGATGCAACCGGATCACCCATATCATTGCAGGCGTTCCAGGTTACGGTATGGTAACCGGTAATCATTACATTATTAACAAGCGTTCTGACTTTCTGACCCAGCATATTGTAAATACTGATATTTACACGACTAATTTCTGGTACTGTAAAACGAATATTCGTTTCCGGGTTAAACGGATTCGGATAATTGCTTAACAGTTGGAATTTATCCGGTACTACATTTACGAATTCAGGATCGATAGCCGTACTGGACACAACCATTTTCTGCACACTGAAGTCATCGAACCAGGCGGTTCCTGTAGGACGTGAAGTAAAACGGGCACGAACCGATATTCCCGTCGCATCATCGGGTGCTTGCTCGGCGACTACATAATGAGTCCAATCTTTATCCACAGTGGTCTGGTCAACATATACATACTTATCGCCACCCAGTGTACTCCATGCTTCCGTAATACTGCCAGTATGAAAGAAATAACACAATCCTAAACGGTCATCCAGACGTTCCTTCGTAATATACGTCGGCTCAAAAACAGCTGAGTCATTCACAGCTTCGGTTTTGACCCAGACACCAACCTTATACCAGGCTCCGGCTTCCACCGCTACCGGTATCGAATAATATACAATCTCCGAAGTTGAAGATGTGGTGTCAGGTTTGAATAATTCCGCAGCATAAGAGCCAGTATGGGCGGCATTATCGGTTACCGTTCCGTATGAACCATTATCGCCGGCATACCAGTTCAACCATCCTTCGATAGTCTCAAAATTACCATTCCAGACCAGCCAGTTAGAATTAATATCATCAAAATATACGGTTCCGGTTGCATCCTTACCCATAAATGCCTTCACACGTACAACTGCCGGCGCCTCGGATACTATCAATGGATAAGAAAGAGTGTCCCAGCCAACGCTACTGGCTACTGACTGATCAACCCAGACAGTATACGAAGCAAGTTCCGCTCCCGACGAATTCAGATATTCAAAGGATACACCAATTTTCGCATCATCATTGGCCGGATTCGTATTAACGCCAACGGTCTTTACATATGCCTTCAAATCAAAAGTCCCTGCGGCAGCCGTATTCCAAAACAAATTACCCGATTCTTCAAATTGCCATCCGACTACATCACTAGTCGCGGCACTCTTAGTAACGCTAACGGAATACAGACCGCCAAATACTTCCGTATCTCCCCATCCTAATTCCGTTCCAATCGTACCATTCAATGCGTCCCAAAATGCCGGCTTGTAAGTCTCTAATCCAGGATTCACCAGGAGATTGTCATCAACAGGCTCAATCTTTTCGACACTGAAGTCATCGAACCAGGCGGTTCCTGTAGGACGTGAAGTAAAACGGGCACGAACCGATATTCCCGTCGCATCATCGGGTGCTTGCTCGGCGACTACATAATGAGTCCAATCTTTATCCACAGTGGTCTGGTCAACATATACATACTTATCGCCACCCAGTGTACTCCATGCTTCCGTAATACTGCCAGTATGAAAGAAATAACACAATCCTAAACGGTCATCCAGACGTTCCTTCGTAATATACGTCGGCTCAAAAACAGCTGAGTCATTCACAGCTTCGGTTTTGACCCAGACACCAACCTTATACCAGGCTCCGGCTTCCACCGCTACCGGTATCGAATAATATACAATCTCCGAAGTTGAAGATGTGGTGTCAGGTTTGAATAATTCCGCAGCATAAGAGCCAGTATGGGCGGCATTATCGGTTACCGTTCCGTATGAACCATTATCGCCGGCATACCAGTTCAACCATCCTTCGATAGTCTCAAAATTACCATTCCAGACCAGCCAGTTAGAATTAATATCATCAAAATATACGGTTCCGGTTGCATCCTTACCCATAAATGCCTTCACACGTACAACTGCCGGCGCCTCGGATACTATCAATGGATAAGAAAGAGTGTCCCAGCCAACGCTACTGGCTACTGACTGATCAACCCAGACAGTATACGAAGCAAGTTCCGCTCCCGACGAATTCAGATATTCAAAGGATACACCAATTTTCGCATCATCATTGGCCGGATTCGTATTAACGCCAACGGTCTTTACATATGCCTTCAAATCAAAAGTCCCTGCGGCAGCCGTATTCCAAAACAAATTACCCGATTCTTCAAATTGCCATCCGACTACATCACTAGTCGCGGCACTCTTAGTAACGCTAACGGAATACAGACCGCCAAATACTTCCGTATCTCCCCATCCTAATTCCGTTCCAATCGTACCATTCAATGCGTCCCAAAATGCCGGCTTGTAAGTCTCAAACCCAGGATTCACTAAAAGATTCTGACCTACCAGTGAACTAACCAGAAAGAGGGTCACAAACATTAACATGTAGAAACGTTTCATTTCTTCTCCTTTTTTTTTGCAGTTTTTAAAACAATAAAACTTTTATTTTTGATCTGCTTTCTCCTCCTTTCTAATTTTAAGATAGTTAAATTTTTTCATTTTTCGATATAGTGAATATCAAAGATACAAACACCTTTTCTTTTAAAATTGATTCTGTGTTTTCCGGGACTAATTGTTTCGTATTCAGAAGAACAGGTTGCAACTCCTAATGTCCTATTATTTACCGAAAAAATTCCAGATGTTTCATCCCATGAATGATTAAGAATGATAACTTTGTAAAAGTGACCATCAGAGCTTTTCCACACGCCCATTTCAAGACCATCTCCATTAATCTGGAAATCCTGATCTTGGAAAGATTCCTCATAGATAGATTTATATATTTTCCCCAGTGTTGGCTTCCATGAATCATCGAGACTTGCGAGTGAAAGCATTTCAAATGGATATGAGGCGAAGTAAATCTGTCCTTTCCCCAATGGGCTTTTAGTAAGCACAGGATTTCCAAATTGGTCACTCATAATAGTTCTACCTGTTGTCTCCAGAATTTTACAATAACTGTATTCGGCATCCGTGTTTTTCAGAGGAATTCTAAAATTTTCGCCTTTAGAAAAGTGGCCCCAATTATCATTTACGGCTATTTCAAGGAAATTTTCTGTTCTGAAATCCGGTACTCCGAATTTACAATCAGTTTTTACACCGGCAATTTTGTCCCAATCAAGAATCCAACTATCTACAGAAAAGCTGTAGTACAGAGTTCCGCCACATGTGACATATTCGATAATTTGTTTCCAAAATTTCTTCGTCAGCAGTTTCATTCTAGGAGAGAAAATAACAGGATAATGTTCTGGGTCAAGTTCTATTTCTGGAAATAATTCACCATTATTCTCAAGTCCTATAGCAGGTTCAACAACCATTTTCACATCAATATTAGAACGTTTTAAAAGGCTAAAACATTCGAGGTAGAAGTCGTACCATCTATCAAAGTATGGTTTATATGGGTACGAATAGTAGTAGTAAGAAGGAATTACCAAACCTGCATTACTTTCAACTTTTATATAATTTTTATTACATATTTCATCAACGACTTTTCTGAATCTTTTAAATTCTAGTCCGGCGGATTTGATACTTTTATCAGATCTCAATATACCAAAGCGCTCTTCATTAGGATGATGGGAATAGGGTCGTTTTTCATCAAAGTCAAAATCATTAAGACACCAACTAATTACTCCATCTGTTTTGTTGATAAGAGAGCTATAAAATACTGAGCGGTAATAATGTGCCTGATTTTCTTCAGATGCTAAAGTTGTTGAAGTTCCAAATTCTTCTATAAAAACTGGCTTTCTCCACTCCTGTGCCATGCGAAGCCTGAAAGCAGTTGTAAAAGAGTGTCGCCAGGGATCCATTTCTCTTGGATAGTAGTGAAGACCCACAAAATCCTGGTATTTGTTAAGTAAACGAAGATGAAAATCTGTCTCTTTACCTAAAATTTCAGGAGCCCACGCTCCATCACCAATACTGATAGGCTTTTCAGGATCAAGTGTCTTTATTAATGAGGTAATCTCGTTTAGCCATAATGTTACCTGTTTTGGATCCTGTTTTTTTATATAATTAGAAATCTCATTTGAAAGTATCCATCCAATAACATTAGGGAACGTTTTTATACTTTGTACAATAGTCTTGATATAGAATTTCTCACTCTCAATCATATCAAGATCTGTAATAAAGTTTCGTCCTTTTCGCCATGGTACATCCCAGTCTTCTCCGGACATGTGACCAACAATGAAACTTGGAAGTGTGTATATTCCATTTTGTTCGGAAATCTCAAGGAACTCACTCAGTCTCTTCATCATCATCGAATCAACTTCTTTTGGACCTTTTAGAAAATCTGGCATAAAGATAAAAAATCGACAAACATTTATACCTAATTCACGCATCTGACTGAAGTCTTCCGCAATTTCATTGGGATTCCATTCCGACCACATATTTAATCCGGTAGAAGATGGCCAATAATTCACGCCCAGTAAAAAGATTTCTTCTCCTTCAGGATTCTTGAAAATCAATGTTTAGTTCCTATCTTTCCATATCGAGTAATTGTGTTAATGAAAATTTTAATCAGGAGCTTTCTCTTTTAATGAATTCTGTTGATATTATTCTTGTTTGTGCAGGTAATCCCGGATTGTCAATGACATTATTTAATAATTTAAATGCCTCTTTACCCAATAAAAGTTTTGGAACTTTTACAGTGGAAAGTTTTGGTAAATTAAATGCCGCCGCGGGGATATCGTCAAATCCAACAACTGCAATATCCTGTGGAACTTTCAATTTTTTTCTTTGAATTTCTGTAAGTGCACCGAGAGCGGTTGTGTCATTACAACAAAAAATGGCGTCGGGGAGTAGTTTTTCTTTAAGTAAGATAGATACTCCTTTCTCTCCGATCTCTCGAGAAGTTTCGGCATCTTCAAGATAAGTATATTTCTTTAAATTTTCATCACTTATTAAGTTATATGATTCAAGTCCTTCTTTGTAACCTCGAAATCGCTCTTTAATGGAAGGGTGAGAAAAAGTACCTCCAACGAATGCAATTCGTTTTCGACCGGATTGTATTAGACTTTCAACAGCGTTTAAAGCACCATTATAGTTGTCGATCAACACACTATTATAAATCTTGCCTAGTATTCCATAATCAATTAAAACAAAAGGTATTCTCTGTTTATCTATATAATCTACAAGCGAATGCGGCACTCTCCCTGCCAATGCCACTCCGTCAACATCGTTATATTTTAAGAAGCGCGGGAGATCGGTTTTTGGGTCAAAGTCTTCTTTTACAGTAGTCAATAATATATAATAATCGCTTTTACGAGCAGCATATTCCATTCCCAGAAATACCTGACTATAAAACATCTCTACTTCTGAGAAATGCCCCTCCCAAATAATATATCCGATATTGCCTGTTTTTTGTGTAGCTAATTTTCGCGCTGAATGCAGCGGCTTATAGTTTAGATCATTAATTATATTCTGAATTCTTTCGCTGGTTTCTTGGGAAACATATCCTTTGTTGTTCAAAACCAGTGAAACGGTAGAAGTAGAAACATTTGCTTTTTTTGCTATGTCTTTTATTGTAACCAGAACTACCTCATATTTTATATCGAAACGTTCTAATATATTTTATGATAAACATAAAGTCAAGAACTTTTTTTTATTTGCTCTATTTTTTAAAAATTAGTAGAGAGGATATAAATAATAGTTTTAATCTGCTGGTTTTATGGTATTTATTAAAGGTTAAAAGTTGTCACATTTAATTTTTGATGTAGTCTTATAGTAGTGAAAATTAGGACAGGGCTTCTGATAAACTGCAGAAATTATAGAAAAAAACTGACAATTAAAATTGTCTTTTCACGAGGGTCACGTGCCATGGGCATCATTTTCCCGAAGGGATCTTCCATAGGTCACGCAGGACTCCTTCGGAGAATCCTCCGTAATCTCTGAGACGAGAGAGAAATCCTATTGGGGGAGTCGGAAAATTTTAATGCTATGAATTCGCACAACATCGTGGACACATTCTAATATAAAATGAAATCAAAATCAGTGATAAACTTTTGGTCATTGAAAATTAAGAGTCTATGTTCTTCTGTGAGTATAATACCTCTAACATATTCGTGTACCAAATTTTCAGGCAAAAGGAATGTTAAACCAAAAAGATTAAACTTTCGATCTTTTCTTATGAAACGTATAACATGAATTTCGCCGGGTTCAAGGGAAAGTTTACCATTTGGAACTTTATATGATTGATCAAGCTGTCCTACGGAATATCCATACTTTTTAAACACTTCTTTAGGTGTCATATCCTTTTGGGAACTGTAATGATGGGTTTTGTTATGTATTTTGTCAAAGATAACAGCGTTTTTTTGTAAATGTTCTATGCTATTGTACTCCTGGCTTAATAAATGTTTTTGCATAGTGTTATTGAAACTTTCCACAATCCCATTTCTCCAGGATTCACCTTGTGGAATAAACACCGGGGTAACTCCATTTAACAAACATAGTCGAACTACTTTGCCCACAGCCCCAGGCTTTTTCAGACTTCCCCAGAACGAAAAATCATTGTCCATTTGTAAAAAGTCAGGTATACCGACCATTTTCCAAAACCTAATAAGACAATCACAATCAATCAGATTAAGTAAATAATAACGTGCTTTACAAGATAAATAGCGAGGTCCTACAAAATCCATCTGATGACAGAATGCGTAGATGTAAGGGTACTTCTTACCCTTGGGAATATAGGATGATGAACGTTTTGAACGGACAAGATTACGACACTTTAATATTCTGGCAATTGTCCAAACTGGCGGGGGAGTATATCCCTTTTAAGAAATAGCATAAAAAATATCTTGAGGTCCATATTGTGAAAAAGAAGCAGCAATCAGCTCCTTACGAGTATTCACGACAAGTTGCTCCATCTCTGGAGCAAATCTTAGAGGGAATAAACTTAGGAGCACGAGATTCTTCTTTGAACCATGTTTCATTTTGATCATTATACCGACTCAACCATTTATATATCCAACTTCTTGAACAACCAAGGTCAGAGCATATCTCCGATACTTTCCAATTTTGATTGTACAACTCAATGGCTTTCTGGTGTGTCTCTTCTTTTAATTGATTTTTTCCCTTCATGTCTTTTCTCCTTTTTATTCTTAGGAGAAATTTTCATGAAGAAATAGATTTTTAGTATAAAATTGTCCACGATGTTGTGCAAATTTCCAATCACTAAATTGTCCACGATATTGTGCAAATTGTCAATTAATCACGGAAAAATAATATTTTCGTATCATTTTAAACCACCATTAAAAGCAAAATTATCTGATTATCTTTATCAACTTATTGAAACATAAAACGCTTTAGATTTATAATAGATTCACAAGATTTACAAATAACAACATTGGGCTTTTGAATGGTGAAATATTACATACCAACTTAAGTCAATTTTAAAAAAAGAGAGAATAATTATTCAAACTGTTAAATGGTGAATTGCATTTGAATTTGAGAATTTTTTATTAAACAAAGGTTACTACAATATCAAATTATTAATTGTTACAGCGGATATGAGATTTTTAATAACAACAATGAGTTTGAAAACAGTACTTGTTATAAACAAATCTATCATTAACTTTAAAATTTGATATATAAATTATTACTGATAGAATTATCTTAAAAAAACAAAAAATTTGCTATTGATATTTTGTAATATATCCCTAATTTGATAGTTGTTTTATGGATTAAAATGTGATATACATTTCCAGATGTTAAATTATCCTAAAAAAATAGGAAAGGAGTTACTGGTTAATGAAGGTTTTAGTTTTAAACTGCGGCAGCTCTTCAGTAAAGTTTCAGATGTTCGAGATGGATAAAGAAGATAATATTGCTATAGGAATCATCGAAAAAATTGGCTCGAGTAATGCTATTCTGACATTTAAACCGAAGGGGAGGGAAAAAATCGTTCAAACACGCGAAATTATGAATCATCAGGTAGCGCTTGATTTAGTTATCAATACGTTAATGAATTCTCAATATGGGATATTAAAATCAAAATCAGAAATAGATGCAATCGGACACCGCCTTGTTCACGGTGGAGAAGAATTTGCCCAATCTGTTTTTATCACGGATGAAGTTAAGGAAGGTCTACGCAGATGCATTCAATTCGCACCACTCCACAACCCTCATAATTTAAAAGGCGTTGAGGTTTGCGAAAAGATACTTCCAGGTATTCCACAGGTTGGTGTTTTCGATACGGCATTTCATCATAGTCTTCCACCGAAAGCATATATTTATGCTCTGCCAATGGCACTTTATCGCAAGCTCCGCATCAGGCGTTACGGATTCCATGGAACTTCCCACAAATATGTTGTAGATAAAGCCGCTAAGTACTTGAATACGCCTATTGAAAAGCTGAAAATTATTAGTTGCCACCTCGGGAATGGTTGTAGCATTACTGCTGTGGATGGTGGAAAATCAGTCGATACGAGTATGGGATTTACACCACTGGAAGGGCTGGTTATGGGAACCCGCTGCGGAGATATCGATCCAGCATTAGTGTCATACATTGCACAGAATGAGAATCTTTCTCTTGAAAAAATTGATAATTTGATGAATAAAAGCAGTGGCATGTTAGGGCTGACAGAAACGTCTAACGATTTACGTGAAATCGAGTTTGAAGCGGAAAAAGGGAGTAAGCAACATAAACTCGCCATGGATATTTTTTGCTACAGGATAAAAAAATATATCGGAGCTTATGCAGCAGTACTTGGGGGGCTGGATGTCCTTATTTTTACGGCGGGAATTGGTGAAAAATCCTGGTATATCAGAGGAGAAGTTTTAAAAAACATGGAATATCTCGGAATTAAATTTCATCCTAAAAAGAATAATAAAAATGAATTTGATATCGGAACTGGAAAGGTAAAGGTTCTAGTTATTCCCACCAATGAGGAGCTTGCCATTGCCCGTGATACGGTGACTGTTTTGAATTCTATTAAAAAAGAAACAGAGAAACCGGTTTCAGAGGAAATTGTCTCAGAAGAGATTTCACAACTTACCAGCGATGATAAAGCGGAGTTAATATCAATCTGGTTTAAGAATCCGTATATTTCCCCTCTGGAACTTTCTCAGAAATTAAGCAAGAAATCCGGTAAGAAAGTCAGTATTCATGTCGTAAAGCAGGAACTTAAGATTCTTGGTCTGGACAAGGTTTCTGAAAAGAAAAAGATAGAGTTTACGAAAAGAACTTACTGATATGACATAGGAATTTTAAAAATGATTTTTTATAAAATTGATGAGTCATATCTTCACGTTAAGATCCTTCACCGAAAGTCATATACGACCTAATGAAGGAATTAGACTCATTCATAATAATTGAAAAATGGAGATAAAAAAATGCGAGAATTGAACAAAGAAGAGAGTGGCTGGGTACTGGCGTTGACGTGGCTAAGTGCCTTAGAAGAAGTAGCGCGTGATTTTCAGGGAACCCGTCCTCACACTTTTTGCCAGCGCGCTTACGAACATGCAACACAGAATTTTCTTCGAATCTTAGAGAACAATTACGGAATCGTGGCAAAAAGAGTTAATTCAATAAAAGATGCTGTGAAAGAATATATTAAGATTGGCGTTAAGGGCGGACTATTTAAAGATTCCAGCCAATTTGAATTAGTAGAGGTGAACCCGAACCGTCTGGAATTGACCGTACATAAATGTCCCTATCTTAAAAGTTGTGAAGCTCTGTTAAAAGAAGGCATTTCCCTAAAAGACCTGACATGCGCAAGAATAGGTTGTTTCAGGGCATCTGTTTTATATCTGGCTGATATAGATTGTAATTATGAAGTAACTGCATTTGCTGTCGAGGGAAAATGCCGCGGCGCTATCGAAAGAAAATGAAATATTTGTTGGAGTGAAATTTGAGTGATACAACGAAAATAAAAGATATAATATCGGAAATTAAAACAAGCAAAGACTGGATACAAAGAAGGCGGTCGATAATCAGTCTTAGTTATGAAAAGGGGAAAGAGCTATATTCCGTATTCACGGATTGTTTGAATGATCCTATTGATGAAGTCAAACATGCCGCAATAATAGCGCTTGGAAGATTGGGAGATAAACGTGCTCTTGAAGAATTGCTCCGTCCAAAATTTCTTGCCTCACCTGATATGAACATCCGGTGGGCAACGGTATCAGCATTAGGAAAATTGGGAGATCACAGAATTATTGCTGATTTGATAAAACAGGTAGAAGACGAGGAATGGCTTGTACGGAATGAAGTATTGACAGTGCTAAAAGAAAAAATTTTAGAAGTATCCGAGCAGAATAATATTGCTCAGGCTCGGATTCTAATCCACTTACTCAATATCAATGATAGCGAAATTGTCAATATGGCAGTAGATGGGCTACGGAAAATGGATTCCGACGCTTGCCCGATTCTTATGGATGGGTTGCAAAGCGTATGGGAAAAAATAAGATGTAACTCTGCACGTACACTTGGGTTTATTGGCGATCCGACTTGTATCCCACATCTTATAAAAGCATTGAAAGAAACCAGTCCCGATGTTCGAATGCAATCCGCAATCGCTCTTGGGAAAATCGGTGACGCATCAGCAATAAAACCCTTGATCTCCGCAATCGGCGATTTTAGTGAAAATGTTCGGAAGAGCATTATTAACGCTCTCGTTCTTTTTGGGAAACAGTCTGTTGATTTACTCATAACTGAATTATCTCTTTCACAAAATAAAATAGTAAAATGTACGGCTATTACAGCTCTTGGCGCTATTGGAGATAAAAGAGCGATTCCCAGTTTGATTAACCATCTCTCAAGTAGTTACTATATTGTTAGACGTAAAGCCATTCGGGCATTAATTCAGTTCGGAGAGGAAATTGTACCTCACCTCTTGAATTTATTAAGTTTTAATAAATCGCGAATTACTATGCTTTTAAATGAAATAAAGAATTCAGATGACGTTCAAGGACGAATTCGTGCAATAAAAGCAATAGGCGGACTTGAAGACCATAGGGCATCACCATTGTTAAAATCATTTCTTAGCGATCCCAATCGCGAAATTAGTTTAGCTGCTCAAGATTCTCTTGTAAAGATTGGATGTGCGGCGTGGGGCAGGAGCGGTGCACTGACGGTTCTAGGAGAGGTCGGAAATAGTGAAATAGTGCCGTCTATTCTTAAAATGCTTGAAGATGATTCAATAAGTGTACAGATCGAAGCCATCATTTGCCTTGATAAATTAAATGATAAAAGAGCTATTGAACCTTTAATTAAAATTATGAATAAAAGCAAAACGTACAGGATTCGAAGTACGGCATTGAGAGTTCTCAGGAAATTATCGGAAGGAACTGAAAAATTGTTTGAAGCTACGATAGGCGCATTAAAAGACTCATCACCGGATGTACGTGTGCAGGCGGTACGTACTATGGGTGATTTCAGAGAAGATAAAGTCATTGAACCTCTTCTGAAAAGTTTATCTGATTTTTCATGGAGTGTCAGATATAACGCTGAAAATGCGTTGTGTAATCAAGGTAGAAAAGTTGTAGATAAACTCATAAATATTTTTCAGGAAGGACCAATAATAGCAAAAAAACGAGCATTGAGCGCACTTGTACGGATCAATGATCCTGGTGCAATTGAGCCAATTGAGAATGCAAAATGTGAAAAAAACACTGAAATGTATATGCTAATTAAGGAAGCATTAAAACATCTTCATGGCGAAACGGGGAAAAATAAGAAGAAATTGGATTAGTTTTAAATTATTTGAATTTGAGAATAATCATTCTGCATATATGTACGATCAGCTTCTAAAAGATTTTTATAGTATCAAAGAGTTTGATTAAGAAAGGTTGAAACTTGAATTGTATTTTGCATAATACTAAAAATTCAGAAACTGTTAAAACAGTTATTATAGCTGTTAACTTCTTATTAACCCCCGACTTAAGTCGGGGGTTAATCTTAAACAATATTACTTTTTCAACCGTTTCTCTCATAGAGATGCCGTTGGCAAACGGTTTCTTTTTCTAATAGATCACCTTTTTTTAGTGGACTCATCAAACATCAGTTCAATATTTACACGGCTCTTATAATAACTATGAATTTGCTCTGCATTTTTTACACGAAGATTAGTAAACAAAGCCAATGTGCCAAATTTTGATTGTTTCTCGTAAAAACCTTCCATAGAATAATTCTCTAGCTTTTTCTCTATCCTTGATAGATAATCTTTCTCCTCCATACTTTTTAACTGCTCATCGAAACAAACAATTACCCTTTTACCATCTATGCTATCCTCGTAATGCCAGATGAATCTATTATTAAAATTGAAATATCCTTCAAATGCTCTTTTGTCCGATGATTGTAAAATTCGATAATTGATCAATTTACTATTTCTTCTCAACGGAATAATATATCGAAGACCTTCACTATCTAATTGTTCAATATTACCCTGACGGGACTATATAGTAGAAATGGAGTAGTGGAATATTGTGTTATACAATTCCCTTTGCGAGAATTTATGAAGAATAAATTATCCATTATTCCATTAATCCAATACTCCAAGTTAATTTATTTGCATACCTACAAATGATGCATTACTGTATTAGGACATTACATCTTGTCTGCTTTATCTATGAATTTTATATTTGGATTTACCAGATATAGAATTTTAGAAACGTTATTTGGAGGGTGTTACGATTGAATAAAATCAATCACTAAACTTGCCGTCCAGGAAAAATCATTTGCTCCATATCCTTTGCCTGTAAATGGGTCGAAATATTCATAAAATCCAGATTTGGATACAAGTTCTAACGTTTTATTCTTTAATTTTTCAGCTTCCCTGTGATAATTATAATTTTTTAATCCCTTGTAGATTAACCAGTTCATATTAACCCAAACAGGTCCGCGCCAATACCTTACAGGATCAAAATCTTTCTCGCTCATCGAAACACTACAAAAAGGGTAACCATTTTTGGGTATATATTTTTTAGTAGCGAAAAGATTCTTAAGTAAAAAGTTTATTCTATCTGAAGGTACAATTCCTGCAAAAAGAGGAGAGTAGTTTGCTATGGTATCTTTCAGGATTAATTTATTATTTTTTAAATCGTAATCAGCATATAAAGATTTTTCTTTGTCCCATAGTTTTGTGTTAATTGCCTTTTCGGTTTTAAGTATCCAATCACTGATTTCGGATGTATCTTCTCCAATAATTTCACCAATTTCCACTAGAGAACGAAGAGAAGAAACCATTAAAGAATTGAAAAGTATAGGTTGCATAATAAATTCGCTTCTCTCAAAGATACTGACGAAGTTATATTTTGATTTTTTAAGAAGTTCAACGAGAAAGTAGTATTTATCATAATCTTCGTTTTTTGGTCTTTGTTCAATTGGGACAATATCTGTATCAACTCGTTTATAATTAGGAGCTTGATTTATATGTATACGATTTAAACTTTCATCCCAGCGGGGAGAATTATCCAGCCCGCTTTCCCAGGGATGAACAATACACGCAAGTCCCTCGTGTTTTGGATCTCTATGTAAATAAAAAAACCTGTGGTACTTCTTTAATATCGGAAAAATTTGATTCAAAAATCCTTTAGCGCTTATTTTATCTTTTGAACTTTTATATATCTCGTAGGCAGCGAACGCCAAAATCGGCGGTTGTGTAATTCCAGATGTGAGAACGTTCTCAAAAAAATCCAGAGATTTTGAGCATCCCCAAGATGAGGAACCTGGTTGGTAATTAACATAACAAGGGTCAAAAATAATATGTGGAATCATTCCATTTCCCCACTGTCCACGTTTTAGAGAAAGAAGTTCCTTTTTTGCTTTTTCCTCATCATAATGTGAGAGTCCAATTGCAATAAATCCCGAATCCCAATTCCATTGATGAGGATATAATAGAGGAGCAGGTTTTGTAAAATTACCGAGATTATTTTTGTTTAATATTGAAATTGCTTCATTTCTAAGAGCAGCCAGGTGATTTTTATCAATCATGTTATTCCACTATTCGATTATCTCTATGATAGAAATTATAGTAGCGGTACAGGGACTATCGGGATCTCCTCGAGAGAACCCCGCACACGCGGATTATGATTCCTCTGCTCTAACCAACTCAAATAGAAAAATACCATTTACAATTTTAGTAGCGGTGCAGGGACTCGAACCCCGGACACGCGGATTATGATTCCGCTGCTCTAACCAGCTGAGCTACACCGCCTCAAATAACAATCAACGGCAAAATATAACAATTCATTTTTCATGATACAACATCTATAATAATTCATCAGATAAAAAAATTTTCTCAATGAAATTCCTTTTAATAAAAATATCTGTTCTTTACATTTTACGATTATAATTGAAAATGATATAAAGCGGGTAAAATTGATTCTACAAAATTTAGATAAAAAGGATTAATCCATGTCAAAATCAATTCTTATAAAAAACCCCTTTTGTTGTGCTCCTATGAATGGTAATAGACTTTCAAATGGTCGAATTAGAACCTTCTCTGGCGGATATATTTATATTGAGAATGGTACAATTAAATCCATAGGAAAGAATCCTTTTAGCGGTAAAGCGGATATGGAAATTGATGCAAGTCGAAAGCTCGTGTTACCGGGATTTATAAACACTCATCACCACCTATTTCAAACTTTAACCAGAAATATATTTTCTACTCAGGAATCTTCTCTTTTCGATTGGCTTTTAACAAACTATGAAATCTGGAGAGAATTAACTGCTGAAGGTTCTTATATCAGTGCGAAAGTTGGAATTGCTGAACTTTTAAAATCAGGTTGTACGACTACCTCAGACCATCTTTATCTATTTCCAAAATCAACAAATTCTCACTTGATTGATGAGGAAATCAATGCCGCTAAAGAAATGGGAATCCGCTTCCAACCGACAAGAGGTTCAATGTCACGTGGTAAATCGCAAGGAGGCTTGCCGCCGGATGATGTAGTGCAAAGCGAATCAGAAATTATGAAAGATATAAAAAGATTGATAAAACTATACCATGATGACTCATTCGGTGCAATGACAAGGATATCTTTAGCACCCTGCTCACCTTTTTCAGTTACTCCTGAATTGATGAAGAAGACCGTTCAGCTTTCCGATAAATACAATTTACAGATACATACACATCTTGCTGAAACACTCGATGAGCAGGAATTTTGTTTAAAGAATTATGGGGTAAGACCATTTGAATTAATTAAAAATTTCGGTTGGTTAAGAGCAAATGTTTGGCTTGCTCATGCTATATACCTAAATGACGAGGAAATAAAGGAAATCGGTGATACTGGAATGGGAATTTCTCACTGCCCGAGTTCCAATATGAGATTAGGCTCAGGCATCGCCAGAATTCACGAACTAATAGATGCAGGAGCAAACGTAAGTCTGGCTGTGGACGGCTCTGCCTCAAATGATTCTTCTAATATGTTGACAGAACTTCGAAATGCTCTTTTTTTATCACATCTTCGACCAAGGGAAAATTGGCTCACAGTAGACGATGTTTTATGGATGGCTACTCTTGGTGGTGCAGCTGTTTTGGGAAGAGATGATATTGGTCAAATTGCACCTGGAAAATGCGCTGACATAAACCTCATTTCAATTGACAGACTTGAATATTCAGGTGGTCAGCATGATCCGCTTGGAGCAATAATGTTTTCAGTAAGTCAGAATCCTGTCGATTGGGTCATTGTAAATGGAAAAGTAATTGTTGCTGAGGGAAAATTAAAAGGTGTTGAGGAATGTTCTTTAATACAGGAGCATCAGTGTATTTCTACACAAATGGTAAAAGATGCAGAGAAGCGAATCGGAAAACAACTAACACGCCCCGGTTTATAGAAACTCATTGCTATTAGTTGCTAATTTATGAAATTACTTATCGCTTTATTCATTTAAAGAGAATCCAATCTAAAACAGCAGAATTATTTTATACCCGACTAGAAATAATGCCCAATTGAGAAATACAGAATTCTATGCTCACTTAAATCAAATCCGTAATCTGCTGTAATAGGTCCGATTGGCGTTGGTACCAAAATACCAGCCTTTAATCCGATTTTAATTTCTTTCCAATTAAGGTCTTCAATATTATCCCAAACATTTCCACATATAAAGCTAAATCTGTAATAGGAACCTGAAGTCAGCGGAGCACGGTATCCTAAACCCAACGAAAGAACGAGATTTCCCCATAGCTCATCTTGATGGTATCCCGGTAAAGATGACATACCACCCAATCGGAAAAGTTCATAGTGCGAAAGCGCAGAAGTTAAATATCCAAACCTTAGATGCGTAGAAAAGGTGTATTTTTCGGCATAGGTTTCATATACATTAGATTCGACAGAGATTCTATCAAAATGCTTCAGTTTATCCTCTGAAATGGAATGCTCATAAAAAATATTATTAATTCTCCCTTTACTTGGTAGATCATAATGGTCAGTATTTTCGACTAAAATGCGAAAAATAATACTACCCACTCCGTACTTACTTTGCGGAATGCTTTGTAAAACTGAATCAACACTTACGTGTTCAAATTTTATTCCTATTGAGGAAAGTCCCACTCTCTCTATTTGGAATCCTGCATTAGCTTCAAATCCAGTGCGCGAGAATTCACCAAAAGCCACACGCTTACTTTTTCTATAAAGAGGAATGTTTTCATATTCATTATAAAGGGAGAGGTAACCGGTTAGTGTAGTAGTAAATATTCTCGAATTTCTTAAATCCCATGCTAATCTTCGGTATTGATCGCTTGCAATTAAATAGAATTTATTATCAATTCCAACACCAAAAAGGTTTCCATATTTTGCAGAAATAAAAGCTCTTGCTTTTTTTTCACTATCATAGCTTGTCCCAAAGCAAAAGGAGGTTTTTACGTTCTCTTCAACTTCGACGATTAAATCTGCTGAATCTTTATCGACTTTTTTTAGGGATATGTAAACATTCTTAAATAGCCCCGTACTGAAAAGATTCTTAACACTTCTTTTTGCAAGAGCTGAATTCCATAAATCACCTTCCCACAAGCACATTTCCCTTTTCATTACAAAAGGCTTTGTATTTTGATCCGTAAAAAATTGTATTTTTCTGATTCTTGTATGATTCAGCTTATCAATTGATGAAGGCAGAAAATCAGGAGATGGTCGTTTTCTGTTTCCATAAGGTTGAATCTTATTTAGATATAGTTTTGCTTCATCATATCCTTTTTGAATCAGAACATCCATTGAATCAAAATCAGTTGATGAAATATTCCCAAGATCCGGTCGAATAAGTACATCGGCAAATTCTACATTCTTTGTATCCGACAGATAAGCAAGAGTATTGACAGTCTGTCCCAAATAAACTAAGGGACTAATATTGTTACTGAGATTAATTATTTTACTACCGACATCTACAGCCACAATAAAATCAGCACCCATATCCTTAGCTACATCACTGGGAACATTATTTGTTAATCCACCATCTACAAGAAGAAAGGAATCAAGAGTAACAGGCGCTAAAATAATTGGGAATGCAGAACTCCCAGATACTATCTTCGCTAAATTACCATGATCTAACACAACAGATTTTCCTGTTTTAATATCAGTAGCCACTGCACGAAATGGAATCGCAAGACTGTCAAAATCTCCACCTGCGGCATATTCAGGGTAAACAGTCATCTGGAAGATTCGTTCCTGAAGTCCCTGCGTTGTTAATAGGTTTTTAGGAAAAATCACATTAAAATGTTCATCAAAACGCAATTTGAAAAGCTCCGGAAGTTCGCCCATTTTTTGTGAGACAAATTCTATTTCTCGATATGGTTTTGCTGAAAAAAGCTTCGTCCATTTTGTATTATCCATATAACGTTCGATCTCTTCCGGCGTATTACCACAAGCATATAGAGCTCCAATAACTGCACCCATACTTGTACCGACAATCAGATCTGGATAAAAGCCAATTTCTTCAAGCGCTTTGATAACGCCAATATGAGCAAATCCGCGAGCGCCACCTCCGCTGAGAACAAGCGCTGTTTTTTGCTTAATACTTTCCTGAGCATAAATGTTTTTATAACTGATAGAACTGATGATAAGTAAAAATATTAGTGCTAAATAGAAATGTTTTGATTTTAACTTAAACATATTTAAAGCTAAATAAAATAGAGGATTTAGACAAAGAATTAGTTAGATAAAAAGATCAACATGTTTGATTAATCTCCTTGAATCTCGGGCATTATTAGGCTAAATTACAAAAGGAATAGAGGTCAAATATGAAGCAAATTTTTATTTCTTGTGATATGGAAGAGATACCAGGAATTTGTAGTAACCGTGAAATAGGTGGTATCTTCTACGAATGGGAAAGAAAGGTGATGACCCACGAACTCAATACAGTCATTAAATTCTTTATAAAAAAGGAGGATTTAAGGAATGAGTAAATTCTGGAAGAAGTTTAAAACAGCATTAAGGAATAAATTCCTTGCAGGAATCCTTGCACTTATACCTATTGCAATTACCATCTATATTATTAAGCTATTTATTGTATTTTTTGACAATATAGTAAGTCCGATTATAGACCCTTTTCTCGGTTTTCACATACCGGGATTAGGTCTAATAGTGTCGCTTATTATTATATATCTTTTAGGTGTATTTGTAACAAATGTCATAGGGCGTACACTTCTAAGTTTTTTTGAAAAATGGCTAAATTATATCCCACTTGTCAGAACAATATATCATACAACCAAGCAAATATTAGGTGCTTTTTCAAAGTCAGGCAGTAACTTTGAGAAGGTGGTTTTTCTTGAGTATCCCCGGAAAGGTATCTGGACAATGGGCTTTGTTACCGGACAAACAATAGGAAAAGATGGGACGAAGTTTTATTCTATATTTATTCCGACTACCCCAAACCCGACTTCTGGATGGATGCTTTTTATTCCTGAGGATGATGTTGTTCCTTCTGCAATGAGTGTTGAACAGGGATTAAGGACATTGATTTCTGCCGGTTCTATCGCTCCGTCAAAAGTGAATCTTTAGCATTATACCTGTCAGGTTTTGAAAACCTGACAGGTATATTAATCCTTTTTCCACTGTTAAACCAAACTTTTCAGTTTTTCAGAACCTAAAAGGTTATATTTCTGCAAAATAAACTTCCCTAATGCAAGCATAAGGGAATTCTTTAATTCAGATTCTTTGATTTAGATTTTTCTTGGATTTTCTAAAATATAAATTTAACATTAAAGTCAAATATATAAGGATTTGAATTATGAGAATAAAATATATAGATGGTAGTCGTTTTTCACGCGCAATTGCAGCAGGTGCAAAGAGAGTTTTTGATAGGCAAAACTATCTCAACAAAATTAATGTTTTTCCTGTTCCTGACTCTGATACGGGAACAAACATGGCTTCTACATTGAGGACAGTAATTGAATCAATCCATGACAACTCTTCCAAAAAAATACACAGTTTAAGTAAAATAGTAGCAGATTCTGCACTTGTGGGAGCAAGAGGTAATAGCGGAGTTATACTAGCTCAATATTTTTATGGTATTTCAGAAGAACTTGGAGAGGAGATAAGAGTTACAACAGAGAAATTCGGTGAAGCAGTAAAAAATGCTGTTCATTATGCTTACGAGGCATTAACACAACCCAAAGAAGGTACAATTTTAACAGTTATTAAAGATTGGGCAGAAAGCATACATAAACAACGACTTACAAAAACTGACTTCGTTGAATTACTGAATCATGCGCTTGAATCAGCAAAAAAATCCTTAGAAGAAACAAAAAATAAACTTGCCGTGCTTAAATCTTCTAATGTTGTAGATGCCGGTGGTCAGGGATTTGTTGACCTTTTAGAGGGTATAAAAAATTATATATCAAAAGGCAAAATAAAAGACCTCGTGTTTTCCAAAACTCCAAAGATTGAAACAGCAGTACACACTGAAATTTCACCTGAAGATATTAAGCATCGGTATTGTACCGAATGTTTAATTGAGGGTGAAAATATAAATATCAACGAACTCAGAAAAAAAATAAACGACTTAGGTGACTCAATTGTTATAGCAGGATCACCTCAAAAAGCACGTTTGCATATTCATACTAATAGACCTGCCGATGTTTTTTCAATTGCCCGTCACAGCGGAGCGCTTCTTCAACAAAAAGCTGACGATATGCTTAAACAATATCATGTTTCGCATACCGAACATCCACCAATCGCCCTTGTGACAGATTCAGACTGCGATCTTCCACAGGATTTCTTTGATAAATACGGTATACATATAATTCCTGTACGTGTTTCATTCGGTGAATCAACCTATATTGATAAAATTACTATTACTCCTGAGTATTTCTATGAAATGCTAAAAAACGAACCTGTTCACCCTGTTACTTCGCAACCGCCACCTTCCGAGTTCAAGAACTTATTCAGTTTTTTATTGTCTCACTACGATTCTATCATTGGGATTTTCCTTACTGCTGCACACAGCGGTACATACCAGAACGCAGTGAATTCCGCTAAGTCATTCCCAAATAAGAAAATAACTATTATTGATGGTAAATCTATCTCGGTAGGATTAGGATTTCTTGTTGAAGAGGCTGCCAAATTAATTGCAGAGGGAAAAACTCACGATGAAGTGGTGTCAAATATCATAGGAGTCAGATCCCGAACACAGCTTTTCGTTAGCATTGAAAACATGACCTGTCTCATACGTGGCGGGCGAGTCGGCAAAATGAAAGGTCTCATCGCTAATCTCCTTCATCTGAAACCTATCATTAATTTCAACAATAACGGAGTTCTTCAGCATTGTGCAAAAAGTTTTTCAAGTCAAGGATTAAAGAAAAAACTTGTAAATCTTGTAAAAGACTTCGTAAAAGATAAGAAAGAACCTCGATTTGTTGTTACACATGCCTCCGCTCTACAAACTGCACAATATTATGTAGAGCGGCTAAAAAAAGAGCTCGGAGTAAAAGATATACCAATACTCCCGACTTCCCCAGTATTAGGAGCTCATGCCGGTATCGGCACTGCTGCTATTGGTATTTCGTGGAATAAATAATGATTTCGCTCCTAATTATATTAATATTAAGTTATCTTGTAGGATCAATACCTACTAGTATTATCACCGGTAGAATTCTTAAAAGAATAGATATTCGAGATTACGGATCAGGTAATGCAGGTGGTACTAATGCATTTAGAGTATTAGGTTGGAAAGCCGGTGTTTTTGTTTCATTATTTGATATAGCTAAAGGCACTTTTGCAACTGTTGTGATTTCGAAAATACGCATCGATGCTTTACCATTTGACAATGCGACACTTATAATGATACTGGCAGGTGTTTGTGCAATTTTAGGTCATACTTATACAATATTTGCTAGATTTAAAGGTGGCAAAGGTGTCGGCACCGGAGCTGGCATGCTTATTGGTCTTTTTCCCATTGCACTTCCTTTCTGTATAATTGTTTTTGCTCTTGTTTTATTTTCTACTGGAATTGTTTCGATATCATCGATGGCAGCAGCATTCAGTTTACCTATTGTTCTAATTATTCTTGATAACCTGTTTTCCAAAAATGTTGATACAACCCTAACTATCTTCAGTATTATAATACCTTTTTTTATAATTTTTACTCACCGTTTAAATATAAAACGTCTCATCAAAGGCGAAGAAAAATCTTTTGAGAAGGTAATGATCTTTCGCCGGAAAAAACCAAAATCCACAGAAAAATAAAAATTTGCCCTTCAAATTATTTCTTATTATTTAATTACGGAAATTGAATTACTAATGGGGGCTATTTATTGATTGCATTTTGCGGTGAATTTATCTTCAGTTTTATCCTATTTTTATTGTCTATGATGTAATTCATTAAAATCCTTTAGAATCGTTTAATAATGAACAAGGAACATCGATTAGCGAATATTGAATTTTACTTCTCCAAATGCCTTTGGCAAAAAATCAACATTCAGAATTCCTTGTTCGATATTCAAGACGATATAATCTATTACACACTCTCTTTACTAAACTAATGTTTGAGTATATATGAAAAAAGACAAAAATAGAATGGCATTATCCATTTTTCTATCTTTATTATTCCTGTGCACAAATATCTTTTCACAAATACCCTTTCCAGATTTTGAAATTGTCGAAAGTATCCCTGTTGAAACCTCCTTAGATAATCCTGAAATACGGAATACCGCTGAGGTCTGGCTGGAGATGATTAATGGTGCTAAAAAAACCCTTGATATTGAACAGTTTTACATTTCTAACAAACTTGGTGAACCTCTTGAAGATGTAATTTTAACAATCGAAAAAGCTGCCAAACGAGGCGTGAAAGTCCGGATTATCGTTGAGAACAATATGGCAAAGACTTATCACGAGACGCTAAAACGACTGAAAGAGAATGAAAATATTAAAGTTCGTATTATTAATGTATTTAGTAAAAATGCTGGTGTCCAACACAGTAAATATTTCATTGTTGATAACACAGAAGTTTTTATCGGTAGTCAGAACTTCGATTGGCGTTCACTAAAACATATTCATGAAATTGGTTTAAGGATTCATCATAAAGAATACGGAATGTTAATGACAAAACTATTTGATCTGGATTGGAGACAGAGCAAAAGCGGAAAATTCGAAGAATATACTTCTGAGCAAAAAATACAACGTTTTAGTATAGACAAATCTGATAATAAATCCATTGAATTCAAGGCAACTGCCAGCCCTCCAAATAACATTCCATCAGGTTTTTTAAGTGATCTTAGTGAAATTGTTGAAACGATAGATAATGCTAAAAATAGTGTCTATGTTCAACTGTTATCCTATTCTCCATCGGCGAGGAATAATATTTATTTTGAAGAATTAGACAATGCACTCCGGCGTGCAGCAATTCGTGGAGTGGATGTGAGATTACTTGTTTCAGATTGGTGTCAGAAAAAATACGAGATGCCTTTTTTAAAAAGTTTATCTGTTACTCCAAACATAAGTGTGAAATTGAGCACAATACCTGAATGGTCAGGAGGTTACATTTCGTTTTCAAGAGTTGAGCACTGTAAATTCATGGTTGTTGACAATTCTACTACCTGGGTTGGATCAAGCAATTGGAAAAGAGATTATTTCTATTCATCAAGAAATATTGGTATCATCGTTAAAACCAAAAAGATTAACGAAACAATGAAAAACATTTTTCTGAAAAGCTGGGATAGTCCGTATTGCTGGCAAGTAAAACCGGAAGTCAAATATACACCTAAGTATTACGGGGAGAGAAACAGATAATAAATTCTCAAATATCAATTATAAAAGTTGACTATCTAATTCACAGATGTTAGTTTTATTCCGAATGTGAAAAGGAGATTAAGATGAAGAAGTTTTGGATAATTTTTACAATTTCATTTGCGCTAATTTTGTCTCAGTGTGGAGCACCTTCAGACAGTGATAATGAGGATGATTTTGATGCCCCGGCTGTACCAACTGGATTAGATATTGTCGAGGAGGAATCTGGCGATGGTGAAATTAAACTCATCTGGAATGCTAACTCTGAGACTGATTTTGCAGGATATCATCTTTATCGTTCTGACAATGGAGATTCTCCATCTGAATACGAACAAATAACAGAAACTACCAGTACCGGATACCTTGATATCGGATTGGATTATAACACAGTTTACTACTACAGGATTTCATCTTTCGATGAAAATAATAACGAAAGTGAAATGAGTAATCCCGATAGCCTGGCACCGATCAACGTTCGATCTCCCGCGAAACCTTCCGGATTCAAAGTCTATGCCTATAATCTACCTGAAATTCCACCATATATTGAATTGACATGGCAAACTAATACGGAGAGCGATTTTTCTCATTATGAAATATTTAAGGCACTTACTGGACTTTTTCCCATGGATTCAACCACTTTTCTTGCTGATACTACATTAACGAATTATACCGATGAAGATGTTGAAGAAGGTGTAAAATATTACTATGCAATAATTGCCGTTGACAAAGGCTCAAAAAATAGTGAAGCTGCAGGACCAAAATCTGACCTTCCACTTCCACGACCTTCACTAATCTCTCCGGAATATAACTCAACTACTACAACTCAACCGACTTTCAAATGGGGAAAAGTTGAAGGTGCAACAAATTATAACGTAATTGTACAAACTTCTGCACAAAGTGGTGAGATATGGACAGAAGTTGTAAGTCAACCGTCAGACTCAATCGTTACTCAACAATTCCGATCAAGCCCCTTACTGGAGAATGGAAAAACTTATTATTGGAAAGTAGCTGCATTCTCTTCAGACAATGAAGAAGCAAATTCATATAGTACAATCTGGAAATTCACGATACAATAACTCCACACCGTACAATACTATGGTGCTATTCTCAAATACTAAGACGGCTATAACCAACCTCTACCTGGCTATAGTAATCTATGGGTTACTCTGAGAATATCGCTAAGATTTATCTGGGGGATCATAAGTTACTTCCCAATCCACTAATACCGCTTTATCGGTATAAAAGAAGCCTTACACCAAAATTCCTACCATAAATTATCTTGATTATATTCCATCCATATTCTTAAAATCCAATCATGAAAAAAGATAATAAAACCGAACTTTCTAAACTTCCTTCAGTACAGAAAGTCTTAGACACATTCACTGGTGACAAATTTCCTTTAAAACATGAAATTATAGTATCTATCATCAGAAAAGAACTGGAATCCATCAGGCTGGATATTAACAAACGTGCAGTAAGTTTTAAAAGCAAAGAAAACGCTCTCTCACTAATTCAAAGTAAAGTAGTAAATAAAATTCAACGGGTGACATCTTTGCCAATGAAGAAAGTAATTAACGCCACTGGTGTAGTTCTTCATACTGGCTTGGGACGTGCCCCTTATGGAAAAGAAATAATGAATTACATTTCAGAATCTCTCAGTGGGTATGTTAATCTTGAATTTGATCTTGAATCCGGTGAAAGAGGAGAAAGATTAGATTTGGCGGATTTCTTATTAACTACTATAACAGGAGCAGAATCTTCTGCTGTTGTAAATAACAACGCCGCTGCAGTTTTGCTTTCATTAAACACCATTGCTGATGGAAAAGAGGTAATTGTCTCAAGAGGTGAATTGATAGAGATAGGAGGTTCTTTTCGCCTTCCTGATGTAATGGCTAAAAGCGGCGCCAGGATGGTAGACGTCGGAACTACAAATCGCACATACTTAAAAGACTACCGGGAAGCATTGAGTTCGGAAACTGCGGCAATACTCATTGCATATACTTCAAATTATAGAATTGAGGGATTTACTACCAGCCCTGAGCATTCGGAAATTGTGAAATTGGCACATGAGAATAATATACCTGTGATAATGGATTTGGGCAGCGGGGCACTATTTTCAACTAAAAAAGCGAAATTACCCTATGAACCTGAGGTTTCTGATTTTATTCAAAAGGATTTCGATCTTGTTACATTCAGCGGCGATAAACTTCTGGGAGGACCTCAGTCCGGAATTATTGTCGGTAAAAAAAAGTGGATTAGTCTGTTAAGAAAGAATCCTCTTATGCGTGCAGTGAGATGCGATAAAACTACCTTCGCAATCCTAACCCGGACACTACAACATTATATGTCCAACGAACAGGTTCCCGATATCGAAACATACTCTCTTCTCATTTCTCCCGTGGAAGAGTTAAGAAACCGGGCAAAAATAATTGTTTCAACTGTACCACAAGACATTTGCGATTTTCTTGGAATAAGTATTAGAGATTCAAAAACTGAAGCTGGAAGTGGCTCAATGCCAACAGAAACAATCCCAAGCATCGCAATAGTTATGTCACCAAAACAGATTTCGGAAGCAAAGCTGGCAAAAATGTTCCGTCTGAACAATCCTCCAATAATAGGATATTGTAAGAATGGAGAATTTTATATTGATCTTAAAGCGATTTGTAAAGATGATTCAAATCTTTTAACAAAAGCAATAATTCGTGTTGGTTCTAATATCTGTGAAAAGTTCTAATAATAGAATTTCAAACAAATAAAATAGTTGTTTTAAATCATGCGTTCATTAAGAAAACCCGGAAGACACCTAAACGTGATATTGAAACTGCCGAACAACGTAAGCGAGAATATATGAGGAGAAAATATCATGAGTGATCTTAAAGAATACATAAATAATAGAAAAAATATAGATAGCGAATTTTCTGAGAATTTTGAAGTCGGGTATGAAAATTTCAAAATTGGCGTGCTTTTAAAGCAAATGCGAGAGAAATCCGGATATACTCAAGAAGAACTTGCCGAGAAGTTAGATACAAAAAAATCTGCTATTTCCAGGATCGAAAATTATACGGAAAACATCCGTCTATCAACACTTGAAAAATATGCCCGTGTTCTTAGAATGAAACTCCAGATCAATATTGCCAATAATTGATTTTAGTTGATAATTATCTTAATAAAATATATTTCTTATTGCTTTAAACAAGATTTTTAAATATTTTAAGGTAAAATAAGGATGCTGTCGGGAATGATGAAAAGAGCGACAAAAAAAGGTAATTTAATGAGTCAGGAAGTCAACACAGATAAACAATTTCTTATATAATTGGTAATCGAATTATTAATGGTTAAGAGGTGTTGCAATGAAGATGAATAAATCATTGAAGGGATATTTCTTTATACGAACATTTACTTCTCTATGGAGAAATATGAAAAAGGTTTCAAGTGCAAGTTAAACATATGTTTTACCTCAAGGAGAAGTAATGGTTAGTATTATTATCGTTGCATTGATTGGATTAGCTAGTGGTGCTGTAGCTAGCTTAATGGCTCCTTGGATTAATTGGGGTATAGAAAAAAAGAAAATGAAGTTCGAAGAAAAGAAAAAACTTTTAAGAAATATTCGAGAAAAAATAATAAATGAATATGAGGAATCAGAAAAATTTACTAAAGCTCTCGCCTTGAAAAATATCGATGTTTCAAAAGAACAAATTTATCCTAAAGCTATTACATATCTGGATACGTTGAATAAACACATTTGTTTTCATCAGATTAAAACATATTTGAGCGACGAAACCATCTCTCTATTAGAAAATTCGAATATTTTTGTATTAAGCGATCGTGGTTCAAAATTGGGACAATTGCCGAAACCATTTCAATTACTGATGGATGATTTATCTAAAATAGAAAAAAAATGGGAATTACTGTAATATGAAAATTACTACAGAAGAGGTATATTTGCATTGAGATAACTCGGTGAGATGTTTGATGAATTTGAAGTTATGAAGCTTTCCAGACATAATTGAATTGTCAGGATTCCCGCTCTTCCCTTCCTCGTATCTCACGCAGTGATCTACTTTTTGAAAGGAGCCCAAATAAAAGATGGAAACAATTTTAACTAGTCTCGTATCTACCGGGATCTGAGATCTTGCTAAAAAAATAGTGAAATCCCAATTCGGTGGTGACTATGAAGCTCTATCAGGAAAAATGATCGCAGCCTATGACCAAACTGAAAAAGCATACCACGAAAAGTATGGGAATCAATTCGGTGATAAAAATAATAGTTTTGTCTGCCGACAAGACAATATTGATAAAATTCTAAAATGCTTATTCATGGGGCATACTCAAGACTTAGATTCTATTCAATTAGATGGGAGTTCATTTGATGGAACACAGTCTGCCCCCATATCGGTTTTGTCCTGGTTCAAAAAAAGACTACAGGAAGAAATTCATAAAGACTGGTTGCTTGATAAAATTGTTGAATCGAAAAAACAACGAGTTGCAGTCGCGGAGATAAAAACAGGTTCCTTCTCGTTTAGAGTGGGTAAATATCATTTAAATGTTTCATATGCGGGA
>CAYTUQ010000020.1:0-59914 GCA_964441235.1 uncultured bacterium
AGACAATTATCTGGCTTCACTGCGGCTTCCCATGTATGATGATCCAAGGTATGATGTAGTACGTGAGCAAAATCCCGGTTTATATATTGCGGGAGACGACAAGCCCGGTGATATGCGTGAAGATAAACCGTACATCAATGATCCGGACAACCGGATGTTTCTGTATGGTTATCCACGTCAAATCTGGTTAGGAATCGACGTCAGTTTCTGATCGGACAATAAAAACTTTTGGTTGATATGAAATTTCTAAATAATTAAGGAGAAAATCAGACATGAAAATATTAACTCATAATACAAAACAACAGGTTTTCAGCTCGTGTATGTCAACTATGCTGGTCTTGATCATGGTCATATTTGGTTTCTATACTACTGCTCAAGCAGACGGCAAATTAGCCATTATCAGAGTGAATAGAACAGTAGTTGGAGTATTTGATCATGGTTCAAGCTGGCACAACACCCCTACATATTCGTCAGGCTGGTTTCCGGCTGATTACAACTGCATTGGAACCGACTGTAATTTTAGCGCTTCATATGGGCCGGGTACATTTAGTGCGACAAACTGTTATGCTCCCAAAGTAGAGGCGGGCAATGTGTTGTGGCAGACATATCCTTATGTAACGTATACAACCTATGGGAATGCTAGTATTGATCCGGGTGATATCGTGACAGTACCGATGACCAATTTTGTCCGCTGGCAATTGCCGACGAACTATGCAAAAGGTATAAATGTCCAGATCACCAAGCATTGGGGTACACCGGATGCAAGTAAGATGATCGGGACGACAGCCGATCAGGTCGTAGAGGTTACCACTGAAAACATCATGGGCATGGAGGTCCACCGAAAGCTTTTTGCCTGGAGCCAGCAGTATCATGATAATTATGTTGTTTGTGATTACACCATTACCAACAGAAGCGGAAAAACCTTCACCGATTTCTGGCTGCGTATGAGTGAAGCATATACCGGCATAAACCGCGCTGTGGGTTCAAAACCGGAAATTCCTAGTGTTGAGCGACCTTCAAGTAGGGCATGGGCACATTATTATGGTGCCAAACCCGATGACAGCTTACGGGTCTTTTATGAATATAGCGCGGATGATCCGGATTCACCCGGTGATCAAATGGGCTATCCGGTTTACACTCAGGATGGCCGACTGATGGCAAGTGATATACCATTTTTAGCCATTCTGCATGCATCAAAAGAACCATACGTGGATCCAGCAAACGACATTGATGATCCGAAACAGCCCAGTATGACCGCTTATTATAATGGAGAAAGGATAAGCTATACTCCAATGCCGGATGAACTTCAGGCCGGATTGCCTGGTGAAAGTAGCGCTAATATAGGATGGGGTATTGTAACCGGACTTGCTCCTGGTTTTCAAGAACAGGAAATCGAGGGACAATACGAGGGAACGCATCATCGAAAAAATAGCGATGAAATGGGTAGTCTGGACTATACATGTCTGGGCTACGGTTTCGACAAGAATCATGTCTGGAATAGACGATATATGTCGTTTGGAGGTTATGCGGAATTCAAAAATGGCGAGTCCATTCATATTGTGTTTGCAACCGGTTACTGTGGTTTGGGTTTGAAGAAAGCCAAAGAAGTAGGTGAAAAATGGCTTGATGGCAGCATAGAAAACCCGCCTGGAATACCGAATCCGCGAACCGGTTTCTTCCCTGAGAATTTTGCCTTTTCGAAAGATGCAACACCGAAAGATAAGATAAAAGACCGCTGGATCAGTACTGTGATCGATTCTGTCCACAAGGCTGTCTCACGTGCGAAATGGAATTTTGATAAAAAATGGCAGATTCCCATGGCGCCGCCTCCCACTAATCAGGATGTAATGGGATCAGGTGCGGGGGTTGAGATTACCTGGTCAAATCCCGAAGCCGAAGACCTGCCGAACTTTGATGGTTACCGGATTATGAGAAGTCTTGGTTATGCAGATACGGTCTTTTTTGAAGAGGTTCATCGCACCGATGCTGCAGACAAGAAGGCCGAGCACCATTGGGCAGATCCAAGTGTCGTATTTGGTTCTTCATATTATTATTATGTCCAGGCTGGAGTTAAGGTTGCTGAAAATGATGCTAACGCCTATCCGAGTACGCGCGGTAAGACGCTCTGGAGCGGCAGAATGTGGAGTACTACATATAATCCTGTTGATTCTGAACGTCTATATCATCCCGATATGGATTCCATCCGGATTGTGCCTAATCCCTACAATTTAAAAGATCCATTATGGACCGGATATGGGTTGGACGATATAGATGATCCACGCAGGATTATGTTTTTTAATCTTCCAAAGGAATGTACGATCAAAATATTTACTGAGAACCTCGATTTGGTCAAAACCATCGAGCACACGGAATTCCCCGTATCCACAGGCTATGAAAAATGGGATATGTTGACAGAAAACCAGCAGGCGATTGCCAGTGGTGTTTATATTGTGGTATTCCAGACACCTGATGGAGGGGTGGCTTATCAAAAATTATTTGTTGTTCGATAAACAAAAAAATAGGAGAATGATTGCAATGAAAAAATTCTTCATATACGTGATTGTTCTATCGGCCAGTTTATGGTTGGTGGATACCGCTCTTGCCCAATCTGAACTTGCACCGGGAGTTGGAATGAAGAAAGTGGGTCAGTCCACAATGAATTTCTTACAAATTAGTGTGATCCCTGATGCCAGTGCTATGGGGGAAGCCTATACTGCCATTGGTACAGGTTGTGAGAGTATCTTCTTTAATCCCGCAGGATTGCCTGAGATGGATTCCAGGTTTGCTGCTCTTGTGACAACCACGCAGTGGGTTGCTGATATCAACTACATGGTTGGCGCACTGGCCTGGAATTTGGGTAATATAGGTACCGTAGGATTGAGTTTACTGTCCGTTGACTACGGTGATAATATCTGGACAGGTCTTGCAGAATCTCCAAGTGATGTTTTGGGCTATAGAGAATATGGTATGATTGATAATGTCGGTGCTTATGCATTTGGCGCTTCGTATGGTCGTCGTATTACTAATAAATTCTCGATAGGTGGAAATGTCCGCTACGTAGATCAGCAACTCGGTGAATCAAAATTTTGGGTGAATGATACGACGAGCACTCTGAAGAAGAACGGTGAAAGCCAAGTTGCCTTTGATATGGGCGTTAAATTCTATCCAGGATTAAAGAGTTTTCGATTCGGTATGTCTATTCGCAATTTTGGGCCCAGCATCAAATACGAAGAAATCACTGCTCAACTTCCTTTGACCTTTGCAGTAGGAGTCGCCATGGATATGATGGACTTAATCGTACCGGATCATTCCAGGGATAATAGTTTACTTTTGTCAGCAGATTTTATCCATCCAAACAACTATACTGAAAGGGTTAATGTGGGATTAGAGTATAAATTAATCAGGATGTTGTCCCTTCGATGCGGTTATCAATCAAACACTGATCTGGCAGGATTCTCAGCTGGTATCGGTATTACACCCCCATCAGTTGGCGGTAAAAAATTAGAGGTTGCATATTCTTATTCTGTGCTTGATATTTTTGATGGAGTAAGCCGTTTTTCGCTTAAGGTAGAATTATAGGAAGAATCCATTCGCAGAGGTTACTCGCAATGAACTCTATCTTTGCCAAACTTTGAATGATCAGGAAGTGAGCATGAAAAGAACAGGTAGTATCGCCTAAGATGAATTCAAAGGTAAGAGTCATTCCTGGAGCTGTAGCTCTGGTAAAATTTGATAGTAAATGAAATAATAAGGAAAGGAGGTGATATAAAAGCTATTTGATTTTTGTAGTTATTTATGAACGAGAACATTTGATTTTAAAAGGAAAGGAGGCAGCCTAAAAGCAATTAATTTTTGAAGTTATTTATTAACGTGAAAAGTTGATAGTAAAATGAAAAAAAACAAATTCATTAGGAGTAAAAAATGATTAAAAAATCGTTAATTTTTTTTGCTGTGCTGCTAATCGTAGCGGTTAGTGTTCAGGCACAGGAGATCACGACTGCAGTCGGCAATGGTGCGGACACTTATCTTTCGAACGATGGCCAGGTACGTGAAGGCTATGATTTTACCGCAGATGGTACCCATGGGGGTGAAGTGGCTATCAAAATGCGTAACTTAGAGGGCACACGTTTGAAGCTTGGGTATATACGGTTTGACATTAGTCAACTTAGCGGTGCGGAAGAGGCTGCGTTTACGTTGGGTCTCAATGTTGTTTGGTTTAAAGGGGTAAATTCCACCTTTCACATTTATGCTCTGGTTAACGAAAGTCTGGACAACTGGGACGAAATGACGACAAGCTACAATAATGCCCCGGGGTTTGTTCCTACCACGGAGGGTATACCCGTTGGCTATTATGACATCGACTCCACCAAGCTTGTAAAAGTGGCGGAAATGGCTTACCCTAAAGATTCCCTGGGCTATATCTACTCGACTCCCAGTGCTGCAATGAACGACTTTATTAACAGTGATACGGACAACCTGGTGACATTTGCTGTGATCCCTGATCCGGTCCCTGATGGTGATTGGGATGTAGCAACGAAGGAAGACAGTGTGATTTATGCTCCAAAGTTGGTGGTCCTGGAAACGATCACGACTGCAGATGGAAATGGTGCGGACACTTATCTTTCGAACGATGGCCAGGTACGTGAAGGCTATGATTTTACCGCAGATGGTACCCATGGGGGTGAAGTGGCTATCAAAATGCGTAACTTAGAGGGCACACGTTTGAAGCTTGGGTATATACGGTTTGACATTAGTCAACTTAGCGGTGCGGAAGAGGCTGCGTTTACGTTGGGTCTCAATGTTGTTTGGTTTAAAGGGGTAAATTCCACCTTTCACATTTATGCTCTGGTTAACGAAAGTCTGGACAACTGGGACGAAATGACGACAAGCTACAATAATGCCCCGGGGTTTGTTCCTACCACGGAGGGTATACCCGTTGGCTATTATGACATCGACTCCACCAAGCTTGTAAAAGTGGCGGAAATGGCTTACCCTAAAGATTCCCTGGGCTATATCTACTCGACTCCCAGTGCTGCAATGAACGACTTTATTAACAGTGATACGGACAACCTGGTGACATTTGCTGTGATCCCTGATCCGGTCCCTGATGGTGATTGGGATGTAGCAACGAAGGAAGACAGCGTGATTTATGCTCCAAGATTGGCGTTCGTGGAGATAACTCATGGAGTTGGCGTTATTGAAAATGACGACGTTATTGCAACAGCTTATAAACTGAATCAAAATTATCCAAATCCGTTTAACCCGGTAACTAATATTGAATTTACTCTGGCAAATCCGGGCCACACAACCCTTGAAATTTACAATATGTTGGGTCAGTTGGTTGAAACTCTGGTTGACGAGCAAATGAGCAGTGGTAATTATCGGATAAGTTTCAGAGCAGATAAATACACATCAGGTGTCTACTTCTACAAACTAAAATCGGGTAACTTCACAAAAGTGAAGAAGATGATGTTTCTGAAATAATCATTTTTTTAGTTTTTGGTGGAGTGCATTTTTCTGCACTCCACCAAAAAAACGTTAAATAAAATATCTGGAAAAGCGGTGTTGGGAATGAAAAAACAACTATTTGAGCCTCTATGTGAACAGTTTGCAGAAAGAAATACAGTAAAAAAATCAAAATCAACCTGGAAGCACTGCATAACATTAAATTGACCCATATTGACCTGTTCGTGGTGAAACCCAATGTGCCCTGCCCTATAGCCATTCCAGGATTTCCTGAATATCTCCAGGATGGGGAGTTTGACTATGGATGCCTTATGCAAAAGAAATGAAAAAAGAAGAATGAAGAAGCCATGGAAAGAATTCGAATTGTCTTCATTAATTTTTTAATTATACTAAGTATCGTTTATCAGGAACTTGCCCAATAATCGAATATCTACGATGTCAATTTTATTACCCCTCCTGAGCAACCAAGCAATCTCTCGGAGTTGCTGGAGAACCAGTCCTGATTTCGCGGAGATGATTATTCACAATCCTGAAATACCGAAGAATTTACAATTGTATTATTATATTTCCATAACATAATAAAAGGCTGTCTATAGAATGGATTTTGGTGTTTATAGAGCGAGAATGGTTCCTCTCGATGCTATCTTGAGTTGGTGATCAGGTAAGGATACCATTCTGAGAACGAGGCAACTCTTCCAACAACTATCACCACAATCTCAAAAGGATGAAACTAATGTTGAGAAATAGTTTATTCCTTATAACTTTTTGTTTTTGTATTGCATTATTATTGAATGCACAGCAGGTAGCCTTTCCCGGGGCTGAAGGGTTTGGAGCCTATACCACAGGCGGGCGCAGTGGTACGGTCTATGAAGTAACGAATCTGAATAACTCAGGTACAGGTTCTCTGCGTAATGCAGTCAGTGAGAGTAATCGTACCATTGTTTTTCGCGTCTCCGGGTATATAAATTTACAATCCGCTTTGCATATCACTGGAAATTCACTTACTATTGCCGGTCAAACTGCGCCGGGGGATGGGATATGCGTTAGAGATTATCCAACAATAGTAGAAGGCGATAACATAATAATTAGATATATTCGATTCCGTCTGGGTGATGAGAATGATCTTTCATCGGATGCATTAGATATTAACGATCAAAAGGGTGTTATTATTGATCATTGTTCTTTCAGCTGGGGAGTTGATGAATGCGCTTCGTGGTATGGCAACGAGAATGTAACCATCCAGTGGTCTATGATTGGCGAAGGACTTGCCTATAACGGTCATTCAATGGGAGGATTATGGGGCGGTCAAAGTACTTATCACCATAATCTCATTTACTCCTGCGGTTCGAGGCATCCTAAGTTTGCTTATACCTATGATGAAGATATTACTGATCATCGCAATAATGTGATATATAATTGGGATTATCAAAGTGCTTATACCAGCCCTACCGGCAGAGTCAATATTGTTGCCAATTATTACAAATATGGTCCATCCACCAATGCCGATGTTAAACACCGAATTGTCTACTCTGGGTACGACACCAAACGGTTGTATGTAGCAGATAATTATGTATTCGGTTATCCGGATATTACAGCGGATAACTGGAGCGGAGGTGTCGATGGCAATCCAATACGACATGATCAACCATTCACTGCACCGGCAGTTGCTTATCAGACGGCGGAGGAAGCTTATGAATCTGTGCTGGAGCATGTGGGTGCTTCGATTCAACGTGATTCGATAGATTTAAGAGTTATTAATAATATCCGCAATGGAACAGGAAGTATAATTAAACGCCAGAGTGATGTGGGCGGATTTCCTGCCCTACAATCCTTGACCCCGCCGGTTGACAGCGACCACGATGGCATGCCTGATGATTGGGAAGTCGCAAACCAGTTGGATCCAGATAATCCCGAAGACCGTAATGATGATCATGACAAAGACGGATTTACGAATCTTGAAGAATACCTGAATAGTTTGATACCGATTGAATATTCTGAAATACCGGAAGACACTTTTCCTCCAGCGGCTCCAAGCAATCTTACAGCAACTACATTCTCTGGTAACCAAATTGATCTGACCTGGACTGATAATGCATTGAATGAAAGAGGTTTTGTAATTCAGTATTCAGATAACGAATGGGCATCCTCTGAAGAGATTACATCAGCATTAGCTAACTTAAGGACTTTTTCCGTTAAGGGACTTAAAGGCTCAACCAGATATCAGTTCCGAGTTGCTGCATATAACACGGTTGGAACTTCGGATTATTCAAACATCGCAATGGATTCCACAATAGCCGACAATCACTTTTTCCTATGGACCAGTGTGGATGGTCCCGGTAGTATTTCGCTGGGTCCTCCGGGCAGCATTTATGCTGGAGGAACGGTCGTTCAAGTGACAGCGATTCCCGATAGTGGTTATGTTTTTGATAGCTGGACTAGTTATTTAACGGGCGTAAGTAATCCGGAAAACATTACAATAAATACTTCAATACACGTAAGAGCGAAATTTGCACTAAAAGCGATAGAAGTTCCACTGGATTATGATTTTGGTCCAGGACCTATTGAGCCGGGATATACACAAATTACAAAAACAACCAGTGCCTACACAGTTGGCAGAGGGTATGGTTTTTCAAGTATCTCAGGATTAGATGAGCGCGATAGAGGTGCTCCTGATGTATTAAGAAGGGATTTCGTTACTGCGAAAAGTCCATTCACTTTCAATGTGGACCTTCCCAATGGAACGTATTCCATCAATGTGATTGCCGGTGATAATATGTCAAATGCACCTAATGGACCAATGGATGTTTATGCAGAAGGGATAAAAAAGATTTCAGGTATGCAGAGTGATGGCGGTGCATTTGATGAACAAGATTTTACAATAGAAGTTTCTGATGAACAATTAAATTTATACATGGTTCACAGTAATAGTGATGATGGGACATGGAGGATTAATGCTCTTGAAATAACGCCTTTAAGTACGGCTCTAAAAAGCACAGAGAATTTGCCTGTATCTGAGTTTCATTTAGAACAAAATTACCCCAATCCATTCAATTCAACTACAATGATCAGCTATTCTATTGTAAAAGATTCTCACGTTAGACTTGTCGTATTTGATATGTTGGGAAGAGAAGTGGTCAAACTGGTTGATGAAGAAAAAACATCCGGTGTTTACACAGTGCTGTTCGATGCAGGAGATTTGGCTTCAGGAATTTACTTCTATACACTACAGGCAGGAGATCTCACCCTGATAAAGAAATCCGTTTTGATAAAATAGTTTTAATTATTCAATTATTTAAAAAATATCATATTTTACAAATGAAAGAGGATTGACATGAAAAACGGGATAAGAAACAATGATGCAATTTGTGTATGTCTTCGTTTACTTTGCACACTGTTGGTTTTGGTAATGGGACATACATATGCACAAAGGCACATGGAATCCCTCGACCGTGGTGTAGTGGCGGTCAGTCTGAGCGATGGTACAGTGTATGTCGGTTGGCGTCTTTTTGGAACAGACCCGGAGGACATTAATTTTAACGTCTATCGTGAGACGACCAGGCTTAACACTTCGCCGATTACTAATTCCACGAACTATGTAGACTCCACCGGGTCTATAAATAGCACCTATAGCGTAAGACCCGTAATCAATAGTCAGGAGCAAGCAGCTTCCGCATCGGTAGAAGTCTGGAGTCAGAATTACCTCTCCATTCCTCTTCAGACTCCCTCCGGTTATACGCCTAACGATGCCTCAGTAGGGGATCTGAACGGAGACGGGGAGTATGAGATTGTCTTACATCAAACAGGAAGAGCGCGTGACAATTCACAAGACGGTGATACGGATCCGCCTATTTTTCAAGCCTACAAACTGGATGGGACTTTATTATGGGAAATAAATTTAGGCATTAACATTCGTGAAGGCGCCCACTATACGCAATTCATGGTATATGACCTTGATAGTGATGGCAAAGCTGAGGTTGCCTGTAAAACAGCGGATAGCACTGTAGATGGAAGGGGTACGGTTATTGGCGACCCAAATGCGAATTATGTCAATTCGAAGGGACGGATCCTGAGTGGGCCAGAGTTCTTAACAATATTTGACGGATTGACCGGTGCCGCAATTGTCACCACCGATTATATACCACCCAGAGGCACTGTCTCTGACTGGGGCGATTCCTATGGCAATAGAGTGGACCGATTTCTGGCGTGCGTGGCGTATCTTGACGGGGTACGGCCGAGCCTTGTCATGTGTCGCGGTTACTATACACGGGCTGTGCTGGCAGCATGGAATTGGAGAAATGGCGAACTAACACACGTATGGACCTTTGATAGTGATGATGGTACTCCCGGTAATTGGGACTATAGAGGACAGGGAAATCATAATCTTAGCGTCGGTGATGTGGATGGTGATGGCAAAGATGAAATCATTTATGGGTCCTGCTCGATTGACCATGATGGGACAGGAATGTATTCAACAGGCTATGGGCACGGAGATGCTATGCATTTATCCGATATGGATCCGAGCCGGCCGGGGCTTGAGGTGTTCAAAGCTAACGGAGACGGGCCCAACCTACACGGGATTGACATGCACGACGCTGCCACGGGGCAACTGCTCTGGTCTGTGGAATCCACTGCAAGCAACGGCGTCGGACGGGCAGTGGCGATGGACATTGATCCTCGCTACCTCGGATACGAGGCATGGGGCACCGGCACCGACGGCATGGTGCACGACGCGCAAGGCAACGCCATTTACGGCAAAAACAACGCATTCTACAACTTCGGCGTCTGGTGGGACGCCGACCCTCTTCGCGAAATGCTCGACGGTACAACCATCGCCAAGTGGAGGTGGGACTATGCAACCCCCGGCAGGCAGAACTTGGTATATGCGCCAGCGGGCACCGCCTCAAACAATGGCACGAAAAAAACACCTTGCCTGAGTGCCGATATTTTAGGTGACTGGAGAGAAGAGGTGATTTGGAGGACATACGACAACAAATATCTGCGTATCTATACAACTACTGACACCACAAGCCGCCGTATTTATACTCTCATGCACGACCCGGTATATAGACTGGGTATTGCCTGGCAGAATGTAGCATATAACCAGCCGCCGCATACTGGTTTTTACTTGGGTGATGGTATGAGCAAACCTCCAACTCCTGACATTATATTAGTAGGTGGAACTAACTCTATTGGAATAGAAGATGTCTCTAATACGCTTCCGAATACTACAAAATTGGTCGGTAATTACCCGAATCCGTTCAACACAAATACAAATATCCGCTTCCAGCTGTCTGCAAATGAAGTAGTACGCCTAGAAGTTTACAATATACGGGGTCAACTGGTTCGCACGCTGATTGATGGCAAAGTAATGAGCGCTGGAGTACACGATGTTTCCTGGAACTCACGAGATAATAATGGCCATGCAGTTTCAAGTGGTATATATATTACTCTTATCAAAACAGGAAATTACAATAAGAGTCAGAAGATGATTCTGATGAGATAGTATCAAATAACTATAGGATAGATTAATTAGAGTCTGTCTATAAAATCGTTTTTTGACATTAAACCGATAAACCCCGTGAGATAGATACTTGCAATTTAAACAGCAAATATCTAACTGTAGTTATTGTCTCGCAGGGTGAATCAACTAACAAAGATTAGAAATATCTAACTGGGTAAATCGGTTATTGATTTAATGGCATGTTATAACCCCCGAATAAATTCGGGGAATGTCTCAAGTATCAGTAAATATAAAAGTTGGACTAGCACCAGACTTTAGTCTGGTGAAGTTAAATTTCCCTTTTACCTTTAACTGCTTTTCTCATAGAGATGCCCATGGCAAGCAGTTTTCATACTTTATGGACAGACACTAATTATTAAAATAATGTAAATCTGACACGATAACGAGTTAACGTTTTTTTATATGGAGGTAAATATATTGAATTCTATGATGAAACTTTGCTCTGTAATGATTACTCGATTAGTATATTTGACGGTATTTATAATAGTACTGCATCAAGTCAGTATAGCACAGTCCTCTGACGACTCCTCACGTAAAATCATAAATTTTAGAGATCGTTTATTACCTGCACCTCTTGATGGTGGTTTTAAAATGGAGGATTACTGGATTTGGGGTGCGTCAGTTATTAAAGGGGAAGATGGTCGCTATCATATGTTTGCGTCAAGATGGCCTAAGTCCTTGAATTTCACACCTCATTGGTTAACAAATTCGGAAATAGTACGAGCCGTCTCAGATACACCGGAAGGACCCTACGAGTTTCAGGAAGTTGTTTTACCGCCTCGAGGATCACAATACTGGGACGGAAAAATGACTCATAATCCTGTAATTCGTAAAGTCGGCGATACATATCTACTTTATTATACCGGAACAACCTATAAAGGAAAAATGCCTACCCCTGAAAATCCGACAACCAGTGATTCTCCTTTGAAGTTAGAAGCACATCAACATGAACGTATTGGACTGGCAACATCGAAATCTGTTTTTGGCCCATGGAAAAGGAGAGACAAACCGATCTTAGATGTCAGGCCAGGTACCTGGGAAAAATATTTGGTCAGCAATTCGTCACCACTTATTCGGGAAGACGGGACTATTCTTCTCTATTATAAAGGTGTCACTGAATTAAGAAAACATGCTATTAGCGTGGCTATTGCTAATCATTATGAGGGTCCGTACCGACGTTTATCTGAGGAGCCTTTTGATGTTGGTGTTGGCGCTGAAGACCCAACTATGTGGTATGAAAATGGGAGGTATCATGCTTTAATGTTGGATCACGATAGAAAATATTCCCCTAAAGAAATATATTATGCTACCTCTTCAGACGGATTAGAATGGGAAGTAGCGCCAAATCCTGTTGCGATATCTAAAAACGTTCTCTGGGAAGATGGAGTTGTTCGCCAAATGCGCAGCACTGAACGACCTCAAATACTTGTTCAAAACAGAATAGCAACTCATGTCTTTTTTGCAACTGCGCAGGTTAAAAATGGAGTTAGATCGACCTGGAATATGGTAATCCCTCTAAAGCCGGAATCTGAGGTTAGATAGAGTGGCATGGTGGCGAGACAAAAATCGCGATTCGGCATGTTTGTTTATCTACGATTGAAATTATAAAAAAATAAAGGCAAAATATGACGACAATCAAAAATTCAATACAGCTGGTGATTACGCTGTTACTCATTTCAATCGTATCCTGTATTGATGTAAGTAAAACAGAAATTACCGTAAAAATTGAAAACGAATACCCTGTTATACGGATTAAAAATCTATCTGGTGCAGATATCGTATTTAAACCGGTTTCGTTCCAGAAAGGCAGTATCGGTTATCAAAAAAATGGAGAAATGACCTGGATAAAGGGCAGTCCTTCAATGAAAAGAACTGAATATGGAATAATCTACACCTGGGAAGCTGCCGGTGATGATCGGGTAATTATGAAGGTTGACTATGAAGAGCAAAATCTGAATTTTAATTTATCTCTATTCAGTAACAGTTCAGAACTTCCTGATAATTGGTATATCAATATCAAAGCCGCCGACAATGAATATTTCACCGGTATATTCGAACGTGTGGTAGACGGACACCAGAATCTGTCCTGGCAGAAAGGAATCAAAACAGCTTTGAATCTGCGAGGAGAGCGTGTTGAAATGAAACTGAAACCGACTGTATCAGCGTATGCTCCATTTTATATATCATCGAGTAATTACGGCTTTTTTGCAAAAGGCACATGGCCAGGGTTATTCGATTTCTGCAGCGCAAATAAGAATATGATTCAGATACAATTTGAAGGACCGGAGCTCTCTTTCAAATTATATCGAAAAGCATCTCCGGCAGAAATCGTATGTCAACATGCATTAGACACAGGCCCCTCCTATGTACCGCCCCAATGGGCTTTTGGACCCTGGCGCTGGCACGACAATCATCATCATCGTGAAGCATATTATGACGGAACCCAGGTTCATGCGCCATTCAACAGCGAACTTGTAGAAGATATTCTCATGATGCAGGCTTATGGAATTCCCTGTTCTGCCTATTGGATAGACCGCCCATGGGGACCAGGTCCAAGGGGATTCGATGATTATGAATTTGATCCAGAGAGGTTTCCCAATCCCGATCAGATGATCCAGTGGCTGAACAGTAAGAATATCGAAATGATGATATGGATCGCACCATTTGTCATGGGCGATATGGCCGATGTTGCAAAAAAGAATGGATATTTTCTACAAAGTAACATTTGGAAAAAATCTCGTCAGATTCTTATAGATTTCACAAATAAGGAGGCATGTCAATGGTGGGGTGAAAATGGTCCCGCCAAGCTGGCCCGGATGGGGATTAAGGGATTTAAGATGGACAGGGCGGATGGAGAAAAATTACTCGATTCTCTTCACTTGAAAACGTCCATCGGGACGACCTATCGTGAAAATTACAATGACTATCCTCGTCAGTATGTAAAAGCCGCCTATGAAGCAGTTAAACCGGTGCTTGGGGATGATTTTATCCTATTCCCTCGTGCACAGTATACTGGCAGTAGTCGATATGGTGCCATGTGGTCCGGTGATCCACGCGGCGTTCCTGAAGGATTGCGTTCCGTGGTAATCGCACTTCAGCGCTGCGCGGTCATGGGATATCCGATATGGGGCTCCGATATCGGGGGTTACGGTAGAATGTTCAATCGAGAAACCTGCATGCGCTGGTTGGGATTTGGTTGCTTCTCCCCTATTATGGAAAATGGTCCTACTGTTGATCGCGGTTTCTGGAATTCTCCCGATGAACCCAGTTATGATACTGAGCTGATTGCGACATGGAGATTATATGCCATCACAAGAATGAAACTTGTTCCTTATATCCACTCTCTGGCTGTAGAGGCTCATAAAACAGGCATGCCTATTGTCCGTCCATTGTTCCTCGCCTACCCTGAACAGCCTGAGGCTTGGAAGGACTGGCAAACTTACCTGTTCGGACCGGACATCCTTGTATCGGTGATCTGGCAAAAAGGAAAAGACAAACATACATTATACCTGCCTGCAGGAGAAAAATGGATTGATGCCTGGAATAAAGAGAAAATATACAAAGGTGGAAACTATCTTGAAGTGGATGCGCCCATGTACAAAATCCCTATTTTTATACGTTATGGTTCTGATATAGATTTGGGAGACCTTGAGAACCTTTATTTAGAATCTTTAAAAATTGCAGAGAAAAAGCCCGACCTTGCCGAACTGGAAAAAGCGGAAGGATGGGATAGTGATAAATAAACAAGTAGAGCTGAATCATAGACCATTCAAATGAATTGATAAAAGGAGGATAAAATGAGAATGATGAATAGATTCATGAAATATTGGCCACAAATAATCATTGGCTTTATTATCATCCTCTTCATGAATCAAGACATAATGGGACAGGAACGATTGTATCCTAAAAAAAGAGATATCAAGAAGAAAGAACAAACCGAGAAAGTTCTCAAGGCAATTGCTGAGCGGATTATTCATTCAACAAAATACCAGTTTGTCGATACTAAAACAGGAAAGAAATACGATAGTACGAAAGACCTTCCCCTGAGTACTTCTATTAGAGTGGAAAGCCAATATAATGATTGGCACTATACGAATGGTGTTCTTCATCTCGGATTTTTAGAGTTGGCTAAGCAAATGAATGAACCCAGATATAAAAACTTTGTATTGAAGAATTTCGATTTTGTTTTTAACCAGGGTAATCTCGATTATTTTAAAAAATTGTATGAGCAGGAGTTAAAAAAAGGTTGGTTAGAAGTTAGAAAAGTGAGCTGGCATATGTTTTTCAGAATGGCAAGATTGGATGATTGTTCTGCAATCGCTGCAAGTTTGATTGAAGTGCAAAAGACAAATCCGAATGACAAATACAAAGCATACATTGATGATGTAGCAACCCATATCCTTGAACGAGAGCCCCGTTTTGACGACGGTACAATTGCCCGTCTGTTCCCGCATGAAAAAACATTATGGGCTGATGATTTGTTTATGAGTGTTTGCTTCCTGGCTCGAATGGGTGAATATACAGGCGATAACAAATATTTTGACGATGCGGTGAAGCAGGTCATCCAATTTACTCAATATTTATGGAGTCAAGAAAAGCAGCTGTACTATCATTGTTATCATAGTGATACTGATGAACTGGGTGTCGCACATTGGGCCAGAGCCAACGGATGGGTCATGATGGCTCAAGCCGATTTACTCAGTGTCCTGCCTGAGAATCACCCCAAAAGACCGGAACTGATCAAAATATTTAGACAGCAAGCGGATGGCATTGCCCGTTATCAAAGCGAATCGGGATTGTGGCACCAACTATTAAATAAAACGGATTCATATTTAGAAACTTCCTCTTCAGCCATGTTTACTTTCAGTATTGCTCGTGGCGTGAACCGGGGCTGGCTACCAAAAGATTATTCTTATGTTGCAGAAATGGGTTGGAATGGTATCCTTTCAAAAATTGATGATGAATCAAATGTTTACGATATTTGTGTAGGGACGGGTATTATGCCGTCATTAGTTTTTTATTATAAGCGCCCGGTAAGACAGAATATCCCGATGGGGGAGGGCCCGGTTTTACGAGCTGGTGTCGAGATACTCAAAATGGGGAAGTATCATGAAGATCCAGCATATACCAAGTATGACAGAATATTATCTGGAGGGAAATAGAAACTCGATTATTCACTTAAAGGTTAAAACATGAAAAGATTCGCTTTCAAAATGAAACTGAAACCTGGCTTCAAGGAAGAATATAAAAAAAGACACGAAAAAATCTGGCCTGAACTTAAAAAATTATTAGAAGATGCCGGTGTCAGGGATTATACGATTTTTCTTGATGAAGAAACCAACAACCTATTTGCTGTTCAAAAAGTAGTTGGTGACAGTGGCTCACAGGATTTGGGTCAAACTGAAATTGTACAAAAGTGGTGGGCTTATATGGCTGATATAATGGATACGAATCCTGATAACTCACCTGTCTCAATTCCTCTTGAAGAGGTTTTCCATATGGATTAGCAAAGCTTAAAACTGATAAACAAACTGGTTACTGGTTGCTTGTTACTTGTTTCTCGTTACTGGTTTCAATCAAAATTCATCTGAAATAATTATAACAAGCAGCCAGAAACGAAGAAACATTTAACTCAAAATTAAGGATATTTAATCGATAGGAGGTTTAACACATGAAAAGATTCGATTTTAAAATGAAACAAAAAATCTTGATTATTACGCTAAGTATAAGTTTCTTTTGGTCTTACAGCCAGACAAAAATACCACGGTTGGAAACGGGTTCGCAGCAACCGATGCCATTTGAATGGATTGACAAAGATACCGGTCATAAAATTATCCGCCTTTCACGTAGGGAAGGAAACAACAGGAGTTTCTACTTTCACAATAATCCCTTTGTACCCGCTTTAGCCGATGAAGGCGACAAAATGGTGTTTTATGGTAGCCAGAAGCAACGCCAAACTGACAGGCGAAATAGAGAAAGAAGACAGCTATTCACAGTAAACCTGAAAACATTAGAGATAGATCAATTAACAGATCATCCCGGACCAATCTCCGGTGAAATTGTTGGAAAGAAACGAAGGGAAGTATTTTACCAAAGCAGCGACAGTATTTTTACCACACACGTAGATAACCATGATACACGGTTGGTTTATGTATTCCCGGATAGTATTAAGGGATTTATTACTACTTTAAATGCAGATGAGACCCTTCTGGCTGGTGTTTATAGTGTACCGGAAAAAGGTGAAATATATAGACAGCATCCCAAAAAGGGAAATTATTTCAAACTCATTTACGAAGCTAAATTACTTCATACCCTTTTTACGATAAACATTGAAACCGGTGAGTTGAATATTGTTCACAGTGATACTGCCTGGCTGAATCACGTACAGTTTTCACCAAAAGACCCCAATATCCTGATGTTTTGTCATGAAGGACCATGGCATTTACTCGACCGAATATGGTTGATAAATATAGAAACAGGTGATGTACGGCTTATGCATAAACGAACTGTGGATCGCGAAATTGCAGGACATGAATTCTTCAGCGGAGATGGAAAAACGATTTGGTTTGATCTTCAAATTCCAAGAGGCGTAACCTTTTACTTAGCTGGAGTAGATATTGAAACAGGAAAGGAAAAGCATTTTGCAATGAAACGTGACGAATGGTCAATACACTTTAATATATCTCCTGACCAGAAGATATTTTGCGGCGATGGCGGAGATTACTCACAAGTGGCCAGAGCAAAAGACGGGAAGTGGATTTATCTGTTCCATCTGAAAGAAGACAGCCTGAAAGCAGATCGTCTTGTGAATATGAGGCATCATAATTATGATCTGGAACCTAATGTCCATTTTTCTCCCGAAGGAAAACAGATTATTTTCAGAGCCAATTTTGAAGGCTTTAGCCAGGTGTATGCAGTTGAAATAGAAAAGTATGAATAGTTAAATAATTGTTATCACTTCTAATTGAATAAAAGAAATTTACTAATAGAAAGATATCACTATGACAAATTTTAAAAATAAATTAAAAATTTATCCTATAGTACTTTTACTATTGAGCAACATATTCATGTCCTGTGTAAACAATTCATCACAACTCGAATGGCCGCAGGTAACCCGGCAATCCAAACCCTGGACACGGTGGTGGTGGATGGGAAATTGTGTGAGTAAAAAAGACTTATATGCTGTAATGCAAGAATATAAAAAAGCCGGCCTGGGAGGGTTAGAGCTTACTCCCATATATGGTGTCAAAGGATACGAAGAAAATTTTATTCCCTATCTGTCACCTGAATGGATGGAGATGCTTGTATACAACCTTAAAAAAGCAGAGGAGCTGGGTTTGGGTGTGGATATGGCAACCGGAACCGGATGGCCCTTTGGAGGTCCATGGATAGGCTCGGAGGATGCCTGCAAAAATATGGTTTATAAGACTTTTTTCCTTAAAAAGGGTGAAAGCTTACAAGATACTGTGGAATATGTACAGGGACCCATGGCATTTGCTGTCGGACATCGGGTCAATATTTCCGATCTGGTCGAGCCGATAAGCGAAAATAAAGACCTCCAGTTTTTATCTCTTGATCAAGTTCGGTTCAAAAAACAATTGCCTTTACAGACCCTGATGGCTTATTCTGATCAGGGAGAGATTCTTGACCTTACGAATAGGTTAGATAAGCATAACCACCTCAATTGGATAGCACCTAACGGTAATTGGACATTATATGCTGTATTTCAGGGATGGCATGGTAAAATGGTTGAACGTGCAGCACCCGGCGGTGAAGGGAATGTCATAGATCATTTTTCAAAAAAAGCACTTGAAGCCTATTTAAATAAATTTAACGAAGCATTTGAAGGTCGTGATATTCAATCTTTGAGAGTTTTTTTTAATGATTCCTACGAAGTGGATGACGCTAGGGGTGAGGCGAATTTTACAAAGAATTTGTTTGACGAATTTAAAATTAGGAAAGGGTATGATCTCAGGCGCTTCCTCCCCACTCTCTTTTGCCCTAAGCCAACGGAAGAGAAAAGCAGGCTGTTATGCGATTACAGGGGAGTGATCTCAGATTTGCTATTGGAAGAATTTACCATTCCATGGAGAGAATGGGCAAAAAGTAAAAAAGCAAAGGTCAGAAATCAGGCGCATGGTTCTCCGGCAAATATATTAGATTTGTATGCGGCAAGTGATATTCCTGAGACAGAAGGAACAGATTTGATCCAGTATAAATTTGCATCATCAGCTGCCCATGTATCGGGAAAACCGTTGGTTTCCGCTGAAGCTGCAACCTGGCTGGATGAACATTTTTCAGCTTCATTGGGCGATGTAAAGCAAGCACTGGATCACTACTTTCTGGGAGGGATTAACCATATTGTTTATCATGGAACACCCTACTCACCTCCGGATGAGACCTGGCCCGGGTGGCTTTTTTACGCCGCTGTACACTTTGGTCCAACCAATTCATTCTGGAGTGATTTCCCCAAATTAAATCAGTATGTCACACGCTGTCAATCATTCCTTCAATCCGAGAGAACATCTAATGATATTTTATTGTACTATCCGATTTATGATGAATGGTCAAAACCAGACAGAGGTCTATTGAAGCATTTTAAAGGAGGGATTGAGGGTACGGCAGCTCGACGATTGGGAGAAGCACTCATTGAGCTCGGTTATTCATTTGACTTCATTTCAGACAGGCAAATAAAAGACATTCAATTCACAAATTCAGGACTTCAGACAGCCGATGCAAATTATAAAACAATCATCATTCCGGAATGTGAGTTTATGCCGTTGGAAACATTCGAAAAACTCCTTTCTCTTGCCAAGACTGGAGCAAAAATAATCATTCATCAGCATTTACCGCTGGATGTACCCGGATTGTCTGAGTTAGAGACGCGGCAAATGACTTTTCGGCAGCTGATTGAAGGGCTGGATTTTATAAATGTCAGCGAGGGAATAGTCAGTGCTGTTGTCGATAAGGGACAATTTTTAATGGGAGATGATGTTTACCGGTTGTTGGATTTTGTTGCAGTGAAGCATGAGCCTATGGTGGAACAGGGTCTTGAGTATATCAAACGAAAATCGGAGGATGGTTATATTTATTTTATTGTAAACCGGAGAGAGAACGATTTCGATGATTGGATTCCCATTCAAACAGAGGCAACAGCTGTCGCTATTTTCAATCCGATGTCCGGATCAAAAGGGAGAGCCGCATGCAGGCATCAGGAAAGTAAATCAATAAAGGTATATCTGCAGCTGACAAAAGGAGAATCATGTATTATTCGAACATATAATAAAAAAATAGAGGCGTCGGATTATCCCTATACTGCGATAAAAGGAAAGGCAACAGAGATCATAGGAAAATGGAATGTACAATTTATAACCGGAGGGCCTGTTCTTCCGCAAGAGATAAAAACCCAGGAATTGAAGTCATGGACTGAGTTTGGGGAAGAAAATTTAAAATCATTTTCAGGAACGGCAAAATATACCATCCAATTTGAAAGACCCCAAAATGAAGCTGATTTCTGGATGCTCGATTTGGGAGATGTCTATGAAAGCGCAGTTGTAACACTTAACGGTATTATCCTGGATACGCTAATCACAGCGCCCTATCAGACTAGGATTTCAAATAAGAGCCTGCATGACACCAACCACTTAGAAATTAGCGTATCAAATTTAATGGCGAATCATATCGCTTACTTAGACCGGAATAATATAATCTGGAAGAAATTTTATAATATCAACTTCCCGCCAGGGAACCGTGAAAATAAGGGACCTGACGGTAAATTTACCGCCATAGATTGGAAACCTCAAAAATCAGGCTTATTAGATCCCGTGAAAATGATACCTTTAAGAAGGAAAAAATGGTAAGTTAAAAATGTAATCTATATTAAAGACTTATTTAGTTAGTAACTTATAATATGGGAATTAAATCGATGAAAATTGAAAATAAGCGCTTTGAAAATATAAAAATATTATTGTACTGCACCATATTAATAATGGCAAGTCTCTTACTATTGAAACCGGTAGTATTAATTGCTGATAATACCCAAAAAAAAGTGCAGTATCTTTCAGGATTTGACAATGATAATACAGTAACTTGGGATTTTTTCTGTACTGGAGGAAGAAACAGTGGATTCTGGACTGCTATCGAAGTGCCCTCACACTGGGAACAGCAGGGATTTGGTAACTACGACTATGGTCGTGATTATAGGACTTATGGTAAAAAATTTAAATTTTCAGATGAAAAAGGATTATATAAATACCAGTTTAAAGTGCCAAAATCATGGGAAGTTATGGTAGTAAACATCGTTTTCGAAGGCTCCATGACTGATACCGAAGTGAAAATCAACGGAAAATTGGCTGGAGATATTCACCAGGGAGCGTTTTATCGTTTTAAATATAACATCTCAGATAAATTAAAATTTGGGAAGCAAAATCTACTTGAGGTAACGGTCAGTAAAGTTTCATCAAACCGATCGGTAAATTATGCAGAGCGTTATGCCGACTACTGGATTTTTGGTGGAATTTTCCGGCCGGTATATTTAGAAGCATTTCCGTATGAACATATCGAACGAGTTGCTATTTATGCTCAGGCGGATGGATCGTTTGCCATGGATGTATTCCCTAAAAATCTATGCGGAAATCGTGCGATGTATGCTGAAATTCTAGATAAAACGGGTAACTTAGTGGCAAGTTGTAAAGAAAAAGCCAGACCAACAGATTCGTTAATTACCCTGAAATGTAAAGTGGATCACCCATTTCAATGGACGCCTGAAACACCGTCATTATATCATGTAAATGTATTTCTGAAAAATAAAAAAGAAAAATTATATCAGACCACTGAAAAATTTGGTTTCAGAACGATAGAAATACGTCAAGGAGATGGTATTTATATAAACGACATAAATGTCAAAATGAAAGGGATTAACCGTCATGTTTTCTGGCCCGAAACCGGACGCTGTCTGAATAATGAGATTAACCTGACAGATGTAAAGCTTATCAAAGAGATGAATATGAATGCTGTGCGTTGTTCTCATTATCCACCAGATGAGATTTTTCTTGATTATTGTGATTCTTTAGGACTGTTTGTCCTAAATGAGCTGGCCGGCTGGCAAAATGCGTATGACACACCTGTGGGTGAGAAACTGGTCAAAGAAATGGTAATACGTGATGTAAACCATCCCTCAATCATTTTCTGGAGTAATGGAAATGAAGGTGGAACCAATAAAGAGTTAGATGATGATTACCACATTTGTGACCCCTCAAAGCGGCCTGTAATTCATGCTCACCATAAGCCGGGCAATGATTATAATGGGATCGACTGTAACCACTATGAAAATTACTACAGTTCAAAAAAACTATTGCAAGGTCCACACATCTACATGCCGACTGAATTTTTACATGGTCAGGATGACGGCGGTATGGCTGCCGGTCTTAGCGATTTCTGGGAAATGTTCTGGACAGCCGAGCTTTCCGGAGGTGGTTTTCTTTGGGCAATGCTTGATGAAGGGATTGTGAGGACCGATCTTGATGGTTACATCGATGTTAACCGGGTCAATGCGCCTGATGGGGTTTTGGGACCTCATCGCGAGAAAGAAGGCAGTTTTTATGCTATGAGGGAAATATTTTCTCCCATAAAAATTGATACGAAAGAATTACCTTCCGTCTTCAATGGAGAAATTGAGGTTGAAAACAGGTATCATTTTACTAACCTGAATCAATGTAAATTCCAGTGGCAATTAATCAATTTTAACACTCCTACTGAACGAAATCCAGGGCATAACGTAGTGAAAGAAGGAACTATTCAGGGCCCTGATGTAGCACCTATGACCACAGGAAAACTGCTTCTAAATCTACCAACCGACTTGAAAAGACACGACGCTCTTCTGATTAAAGCCATAGATCCATTTGAAAATCCGGTTCTGACCCGGACCTGGAAGATTAAAAATAATCAAGCCATTGTGAATAAAATTGTGAAACTTGAAAATGGTGAGATAGAAATTAAAGAGGAGAAAGAAGAACTAAGTCTAAAGGCTAATGGAATAACAGTCACATTCAGCAAGAAAGATGGCACCATTTCAAAACTTCGTAATGATAGCAGTTTACCGCTTTCATTTAAGCACGGACCGATCCTGGTTAGTGGAGAAGCCGTTTTCACAGGTTTTAAGCATTACAAAGAGGATAATGGTTATGTCATTGAAGCCAACTACAAAGGAGACATAAAATACGCCCGCTGGAAAATGTACGGAAGCGGTTGGTTTAGCCTCGAATATGAATATATGGTTAAAGGCGATCAGCCATTTTTAGGGATCAGTTTCAATTATCCTGAATCGAACATCATCGGGGCTAAATGGTTGGGCAATGGCCCTTACCATGTCTGGAAAAACCGATTACAGGGTGTTGACCTAGATGTGTACCAATCCATGTATAATAACACCCATACCGGCAGTATACCCTGGATATATCCTGAATTTAAAGGCTATTTCTCTGATGTAGTCTGGATTGAGTTTAACACTGTAGAGGGAAAATTCCTAGTTACGGCCAATGAGGATGGTATGTTCGTTCGCCTGTTTGAATTCTATTCGATTTCCGGACCCAAAAACCATCCGGAATTGCCAGTCGGTGATATATCTTTTCTTGATGGAATTCCACCTACGGGAACTAAATTAGCGACAAATATGTATACCGATACCTCAATACTTGGCCCACAGAGTCAACTTAATCGAATGGATGGTCCAGTGAAAAGAATACTCTATTTTTACTTCGGATTGCCAGAATAGTGTAATAAAATATTTCTAATTGCATTTATTATTCAAACATTTTAAAAATAATTGTTGAAAAGTTATGACAGAAAATATCTTTAAACCAATGAGAACAATTTATTTTATTCTCCATTTAGTTTTGATTTCCGGTTGTTTTCAGAATGTTAACCAATCAATTGACAGGTTTCAATTGGTAAACAGGCATAACATCACCATTAAGAAGGCGGATTCCCTGGCTTCCCTCTCCATAGGAAACGGTGAATTTACATTTACTGCTGATATAACAGGCTTACAGACTTTTCCAGATAACTATGAAAAAGGTGTATCTCTTGGCACACAGTCACAATGGGGATGGCACAGTTTGCCTAATGTCAATCAATACACACTGGATGAGGTCTATAAATATTATCAGGTAGGAAATAAACAAATCCCCTATATTTACCTTTTTTCAAATACAAATACCCGAAAAGATGAAGCTTCGGAATGGTTGCGTGAGAATCCACATCGCCTACATTTGGGATTGATTGGATTGGAACTAATAAAGCAAGATTCGACACCGGTTACGATTCACGACATTAAAAATCCCATTCAAAATCTTAATCTCTGGACAGGAAGACTCAGCAGTCATTTTACATTTGAAGGCGTATCGGTAGATGTTGAAGTATACTGTCATCAGGAACTGGATATGATTTCTGTGGCTGTCAAGTCAGCTTTAATTATGAATAACAAACTAAAATTCAAATTTCACTTTCCCTATGGAGCGACAGATCATACATGTCCCGGATACGATTTTACAAAGCCCGATGAGCATAAGACATTTATTGTAAATAATAAGGAAAATGAGATCACTTTAGATCGTCAATTAGATACTACCCGTTATTTTGTAAAAATTGCCTGGGAGCAGCTCGCTGTTATTGAAAATCCACAACCCCATAAATATTTATTAATCCCTTCTGATAGCGATAGTACTTTTACATTTAGTTGCCTCTTCTCAAAAGAAAAGTATCAAAATACGTTGCCTGACTTTTCTGAAACCAAGCAAAACAGCCGGGAAGCATGGGAAAAATTCTGGATGAGCGGCGGAGCGGTTGATTTCTCGGAATGTACCGATCCGCGAGCAGTTGAATTAGAAAGAAGAGCTGTGCTTTCGCAATACTTGACAAAAATTCAGTCAAGCGGTTCATTACCACCCCAGGAGACAGGATTAACTTTCAACAGTTGGTACGGAAAGTTTCATCTTGAAATGCACTGGTGGCATGTTGCCCATTTTATTGCTTGGAACAGGCCCAACTTAATGGAAGAACAGCTTAATTACTATACCCGAATCATCGAAAAAGCAAAGCAAACCGCTCAACACCAGGCATATAATGGTGTCCGTTGGCCAAAAATGACTGATTTCAGTGGAACGGAAAGCCCTTCTACAGTAGGAACATTCTTAATCTGGCAGCAGCCTCACGTCATTTATTTTACAGAGATGCTTTATCAACTCAATCTTAAGACTGAAGTACTTGATAAATACAAAGATCTGGTATTTGACACGGCTGATTTTATGGCATCTTACGCTCGATGGGATTCGTCAACTCACCGCTATGTTTTAGGACCTGCCCTGATACCTGCCCAGGAAGTATTTGCCCCTGAAACAACGATTAATCCGCCTTTTGAGCTGGCATACTGGTATTGGGGATTGCAGACCGCACAAAAGTGGAGAAAACGGCTGGGTATGAAAGAAAATCCTCTTTATCGTAACGTATTGGAAAACATTTCTCCATTACCAAAAAATGACAGTCTGTACATTTTTGCAGAGAACAGACCGGATTCATATCATAATCCCGATTGCCTACGGGATCATCCGATTGTATTGGGGGCTTACGGATTCGTCCCCCACACTCCGTTAGTGAATACACAATTATTTGAAAAAACACTTTATAAAGTTGTATCGCTCTGGAACTGGGATAAGACCTGGGGATGGGATTACCCATTGGCAGCGATGGCTGCAACCAGACTGAACAACCCGGATTTAGCTATAGATATGCTATTGAAAGACGTCCAGAAAAACACCTATCTGATAAACGGACACAATTATCAGGATCAACGGTTAAGAATATATCTACCCGGGAATGGCGGTTTATTGTTCGCAATAGCACTGATGTGCGACAAGTCAGGATTTCCAAAAGATGGTAAATGGAACGTCAAATGGGAAAATATGGGCAAGATGCCCTGATGAAAAAGGAATCAATCCTAAAATACCATGGCTGTTTGATTTTAAGTTGGATTTTCGATTCAAATAGTATTGATGAGTCAAATTTATTTGGGGTATAAAATTGCTGGTGAGTCGGGGTGATAATCTTATGTTATCTTTATGATTAGCTCCCAGATTTATCTGCCTGCTGTAACGCCAGTACGGTAAGGTCTGCGGGAAATCAATGATTACAATATACATTTTTAACCGTTTCTCTCATAGTCTTATCTTCTCTTCTGTCAATATACAAAATTGGAGGCTTAATCATTCCACTCTTTTTTGCTTTATTTATTCTATCCTTTTACGTCACTTTTAATATATAAGAGATCCCATTGGGAAACGGTTTATACCCTCTTCTTATACAGCCTCTTTCCTGGAGTTATCTAAGATAAAATCTGGTGCTAATGATACTTTCTTTTCATATCAACAATTTTTCCCATAAGGGACTCCGCTGGAAAACAGCCTGCTCCAATTTATCGGAGGTTTACTTCCACAGCTGAGTAATTATAAATGGAACATATTTTTATTTTGAGATTCCAGCTTCCTTCTATATATTCAATTAGAAAGTGAACTAAAGTGCCTAAAGTGAACTAAAGTATAAAGTGCCTAAAGTGATCTAAAGTGAAACGTGAAAAGTTCACCCCGTGTAATAAAAAGAAAATGAAAGTGGCATGATAATAAATTTGAGAAATATTACACGGGGTAAAACGTGAATTTTTACACTTATGAAATTAATGAAGGATATACAATGAAAATATTAGTAACTGGTGGAGCTGGTTATATCGGCAGCCATACCTGTTTAGAAATTCTACAAGCGGGATTTGAAGTAATCGTAGTTGATAACCTTAGCAATAGCAAAGAAGAATCTTTAAAAAGGGTTCAAGAACTTACAGGGAAAACTCTATCGTTTCATAAGGTTGACCTACTCGATAAGAAAGCTTTAAGTACTGTTTTCGATAAATATTCCTTTGATGCTGTAATTCATTTTGCGGGTCTTAAGGCAGTTGCTGAATCTATAGCCATTCCACTCCGCTACTATCACAACAATGTCACAGGAACTATGATCCTTTGTGAAGTTATGAATGAACATAATGTAAAAAATATTGTATTCAGTTCATCTGCAACTATATATGGGGATCCACATAAAGTTCCAATAACAGAGGATTTTCCACTCTCTCCAGCAAATCCATACGGCTCTACAAAGTTGATGATTGAGACAATTCTAAAGGATATCTATTATTCTGATAAAGATTGGAATGTCGCTTTATTACGCTATTTCAATCCGGTTGGTGCTCATCCAAGCGGCAGAATTGGTGAAGACCCAAATGGAATCCCCAATAATCTTATGCCCTTTATTTCACAGGTTGCTGTTGGAAAACTGGCTAAACTATCAGTTTTTGGAAATGATTATCCAACTCCAGACGGTACAGGCATCCGGGATTATATCCATGTTGTTGACCTGGCACAAGGACATTTAGTGGCGCTTGACAAACTAAAAACTAATCCAGGTTTGATTATTTATAATCTCGGTACAGGACGTGGATACAGTGTTCTGAAAATGATAGCTGCCTTTGAGAAAGCCTCAGGTAAGAAAATACCTTATGAGGTCGTTGGACGCCGTTCCGGAGATATTGCAATATGTTATGCCGATCCTACAAAAGCACAAAAAGAATTAGGCTGGTCTACTAAAAAAGGTATTAATGAGATGTGTATTGATACATGGAGATGGCAATCCAATAATCCGAATGGCTATGAATAATCGACAGAATATTTAAAATTTGGACTACTATTTATACTTTTTAAAAATCAGGCTAAATCCTTCCTTTAAAGTGGAGATTACAAGATGACTCCTGAAAATATTTTAGCCATTGACAACGGTACACAAAGTGTACGTGCTTTACTATTTGACCCTCGTGGTAATCTTCTTGCAAAGCAGCAAATCCAGATTGAGTCATATTTTTCAAATGAGCCGGGATTAGCCGAGCAGCATCCCCACGTGTTCTGGGATGCGGTTTGTCAGGCATGTCAGGGTTTATTTGCTCAGAAAGTATTCTCTAAAGATAGTATAACAGCGGTTGCATTGACGACACAACGCTCTACTGTAATCAATGTTGATGAAAAAGGTAAGCCTCTGCGTCCGGCTATCGTATGGCTCGACCAACGCCGTACTGAAGGATTACCACCGGTTCGTGGTATTTGGGGAATACTTTTCAAACTTGCAAGAGCTTCAGGTACAGTAGCATATTTTCAAGCAGAGGCAGAAGTCAATTGGATTCGTACCCACCAGCACCAAATCTGGCAAAAAACATATAAATATCTTTTTCTATCAGGATACTTAACACATCAACTTACTGGTCGCTTCGTTGATTCGGTCGGCTGCCAGGTTGGATATGTACCATTTGATTACAAAACCCAAAAATGGGCTAAAAAGAGTGATTGGAAGTGGCAAGTAGTCCCTATGGCTTCATCTTTATTACCCGATTTAATTCCACCCGGTAATATATTAGGAGAGATTACTACACAGGCATCAGGGGCAACGGGAATCCCAGTGGGACTTCCGCTTATAGCCGCAGCAGCTGATAAAGCTTGCGAGGTAATCGGTGCAGGTTGCCTTGAACCTAATATTGGTTGTTTAAGCTATGGTACCGCTGCTACTATTAATACTACTCATAAACGTTATATCGAAGTTATCCCGCTCATACCACCTTACCCGGCGGCTGTACCTAATTCATATAGTTTAGAAATACAAATCTACCGTGGATATTGGATGGTCAGCTGGTTCAACCAAGAATTCGGATTGTATGAACAACGTATTGCAGAAAAGCGCGGTATTAAACCTGAAGCACTATTCGATGACCTTGTACATGCTGTTCCACCTGGCTCACAGGGTTTAATTCTGCAGCCCTATTGGTCTCCCGGCTTAAAACACCCTGGACCGGAGGCAAAGGGTACAATTATTGGGTTTACCGATGTACACACTCGTGCCCACATTTATCGTGCTATCCTTGAAGGATTAGCTTATGCTCTGCGTGAAGGTGCAGAACGCACAGCAAAACGCAGCCATATTCCAATTATCGAGTTACGTGTTGCCGGAGGCGGCAGTCAGAGCAATGCGGCAATGCAACTTACTGCTGATATTTTCGGACTTCCTACTGTTCGACCACACGTATATGAGGCATCAGGTCTTGGTGCCGCTATTGATGCAGCAGTAGGTATTGGTCTGCATCCAGATTTCAAAACTGCTGTTAATGAGATGACTCACCCCGGAGATATCTTCGAGCCTAACATAAAAACTCACGAAATCTATGATAACCTTTACAAAAATGTCTATTGCAAAATATATGCACGAGTCCGCCCTTTATGCAAAACGATACGTAGTATTACAAATATGTGACTTATATGAAACTATAATTCAGGTGTGGAATTATCTTTTAAAACAATATGAAACAAAACCGAGCAAGTAATTTAATGCCGGCTTAAGTAGATTCTCGTTTAAAAAAATCTCCACCCAGGATTATATTAAATAGCCATTTTCATAGCATCTGGAATTGCATTTGTATACACAAATCTAATTTCGTCCAAAGAAATATCAATAACTCCATTCATTCTCAGACGTCCATTATCTTTAACTCTTCCGATAGTAACACATGGAATAATGTTTTTCGATGCAATTCTTTCCATTTCAAGCAGCCTATTTTCACTAATTGTTAATATTATCACGGACTGGCTTTCTCCAAAAAATAGTTCATCATGTCTGAGTTTCCTCGAAATAAAGATGGCGGCACCCATGGGTTTATCAGGATTTGAAATACATGATTCCGCAATGGCTACAGCAAGTCCTCCATCAGAAATATCTGTAGCAGAATTAGCAACTCCTTTGCGAATTGCCTCAAGACAGGCATTATGAACTCGCTTTTCAAAAGGTAAATCAATCGTAGGCGCATCACCTGCTACAAGGTTATGAACCAACTTAAGGTACTCGCTGCCTCCCAATTCCCCTTTTATCGTTCCGAGCATCATAATAAAATCGCCATCGTTCTTAAACCAGGAAGTTGTAATATGTGAAACATCATTGATCAAACCAACCATTCCTACAACAGGTGTTGGATAAATTGCACCGGATGGCGATTCGTTATAAAAGCTAACATTACCACCGGTAACAGGTGTATTAAATGCGCGGCAGGCATCTCCTATTCCAAGAACTGTATTTTTAAATTGATAATAGATTTCAGGATCGTAAGGATTACCGAAATTCAGGCAATTAGTTATCGCTATAGGTCTCGCTCCAGAACATACTACATTTCTTGCAGATTCAGCCACTGCAATTGCTCCGCCTCTATACGGATTTAAATATGTATATCTTCCATTTCCATCGGTTTTAGTGGCAATTGCTTTATTTGTGCCCTTTATTCTAATAACCGCTGAAGAACTTCCGGGTGGAACAGCTGTATTTGTTCTGACACTATAATCATATTGCAGGTATATCCAGGACCTATCGGCTATATTATGCGATGAAAGCAGTTTTAATAATACATCATTATAATTCTTAGGCTCAGGCAATATTTTAAGATCCACTCCTCTTACTTCTTTAAAATATTCAGGCTTTTTTGTTTCTCTTTCATAGACAGGAGCACCTCCTCCAAGAACAAGGTCCCAGGCAGGTACTGCCCCCACTTTTTTACCATTCATAAAAAGTTGAAGGTCTTTAATATCCGTTACCTTACCGACATCAACACAATTCAAATCCCATTTCTTAAATATTTTCTTTACTTCTTCCTCAAAACCTTTTCTTACTACAACTAACATTCTTTCCTGTGATTCAGAAAGCATAATTTCATAAGGTGACATATTTGGTTCTCTAAGCGGTACAGCACTTAAGTCTAAAATCATTCCACAGCCGCCTTTCGCTGACATTTCTGAAGTACAACATGTAATACCTGCAGCTCCCATATCTTGTATACCTATAACATATTTCTTCCTTGCCACTTCAAGTGTCGCTTCAAGTAATAATTTTTCGGTAAATGGGTCTCCAACCTGAACTGAAGAACGTTTACCTTCAGATTCTTCATCAAGTTCCACAGAGGCAAATGTTGCTCCATGAATACCGTCTCTACCTGTAGAAGAACCAACTATCATTACCGTATTGCCTTTCCCTTTTGAAATCGCACTCTTTACACGATCATGTTTTACAATTCCAATAGTCATAGCATTTACCAAAGGATTTCCTGAGTAACATTCATCGAAATAAACTTCTCCGGCAACTGTTGGTACTCCCATGCAATTTCCATAATGAGCTATTCCTTTAACTACATTATCAAATAAATACCGGTTCCTCGGTTTATCAAGTGGGCCGAACCGTAGTGAATTCAGAGATGCTATCGGTCGCGCACCCATCGTAAAAATGTCCCGAAGTATTCCGCCAACTCCAGTCGCTGCCCCCTGAAAAGGCTCAAGAGCTGACGGATGATTATGACTCTCAATTTTGAATGCAATAGCCAAACCATCTCCAATATCAACTAAACCGGCATTTTCTTCACCTGCATTTACAAGCAATCTCTTCCCTGAGCGAGGAAGAGTTTTTAACATTGCAATGGAATTTTTATAACTGCAGTGTTCACTCCACATAACAGAAAATACACCAAGTTCAGTATAATTAGGAGTTCTGCAGAGAATCTTTATAATTTTTCCCCATTCCTCTTCATTAAAACCATGCTGTATTGCTAATTCAAGATCCACTACAGGTTCCTTAATCTTGCTCATCTATTCTCCTTTTCTAATATTAAACGCAAAGACGCCTGTCTATGCAAAGAGCGCTATGAATATTTGTAATCCATCAGTTTCAGGTTTTATTTGTCTCATAGAGATGTCTTCGATCATACCCCGAAGCTCTGCTTCGGAAATCATTTTTTAAAAGATATCTATATTTGCGAAGCAGAGCTTCGCGGTACAGATATCCTTTTTAACCTATAACTGTGGTAATACGAATATTCTTGTATTTATCTTGATTATAAAACCAATTCTGCTTCACATATTCACATATTTACATATTCAATTATTCAACTTAAATTGCTGATCAAAAACTAATCCTGCTAAAATAATCATTCATTGTCTCCCTCCGTGTAATTTCGATATCTTTTCCATTAATAATTGCAACTTCAGCAGGACGTAATCGCAAATTATACGGCATTGACATCACATTTCCATAAGCACCTACCTGCTTGAATACTAACAGATCGCCTTCTTCCAACGGAGGCAGCATTCTATCGGTCGCAAATATATCCGTATTTTCACATATCTGCCCACAAATGTTGACCATTATCTTTTCCTCAATATTCTCCTTTTCGGGGATAACAATCGGATGCTTAGCATTGTACAAAGCAGGGCGAATCAATGTATTAAACCCTGCATCTACTCCAACGAAAGTCTCATAGCTCTCTTTTATACCTAAAACACGGGAAATTAGATAACCTGCATCGCCAACGAGAAAACGTCCCGGTTCCAAGGCTAAAGTGGGATTTCCCAGGCCCAGTTCGTTTACTTTCCGTTGAAAAACTTCTATAACCTTTTTACCAACGGAATTAATATCCAACGTTTTATCATCACCAAAATATGGAATTCCAAATCCGCCGCCCATGTCAATAAATTCAAAAGATATATCGAGTCTTTTTCTTATATTTCCTAATATATCCAGAAAAATATCCAGCATATTGGGAAAATGAGCTTCCTCCAATATACCTGACCCCGTCATCATGTGAGCACCAAATCTTCTGATTCCGGCTTTTAGTGCATTTTCATAAGCAATTACGGATTTTTCATGAGGCACACCAAATTTTGCCTTATCACCACCGGTAGTAATTTTTTCGTATTTACCTCTCCCCTTTCCAGGATTAATCCGGTAGCTAATTCTTTCAGGTTTTCCAACTTTTAAAAGTCTATTCAATGAAGTTATATCATCTAAATTAATTATAACCCCTGATTCGAAAGCCGCCCTTAAATCCTCTAAACTTTCATAATTTCCTGTATATAAAATATTATCAGGCTTCACTCCAACCTTTAAAGCTATCTCAAGTTCACCGGGACTCACACAGTCAGCACCGAAGCCATTTTCCCAAAACAATTTTACAATAGTCGGATGACAGTTAGCTTTCATTGCATAATAAACATCGACAGGAAATGTCTCGGATTTAAATGCTGTTTTTAATCTATAAGCATTATTTCTCATGCGCTTAAAATCGTACACATATAGCGGTGTGCCATATTTTTCAGCCAATTCTCTTACATCAATACCGTTTATTTCCATATTATCTCCTGAAATAATTCTTCAAATTTAGATATAAATATGTAAAATTTCGCTCCAACTAAATTTGGAAAAAGGGATATATTTTTTCATATATGTAAATACTCCCAGATCGTCTTCGCTAATTTAGGTCCTATTCCATTTACTTTACAAAGGTCTCCAATAGAAGATGAAGACATTTTAGACATCGTTTTAAAATATTTCCATAACTCCTGTTTCTTAATCTTTCCCAAGCCAGGAATATCATCAAGTCGTGAAGTTATTTCACTCTCATTACGTAATTTCCTATGATATGCAATCGCAAAACGATGTGCTTCGTCTCGAATCTTTCTAAGTAAAATAAGAGCAGTACTATCACGCGGCAATAAAATCGGTCCGCCACAATTTGGAAGATAAAGTTCTTCAAGCCGTTTCGCCAGACCAACAACCGGTATATCATCAATGTGCAGACTATTAAGTACAGATTTAGCCGAAGACAATTGCCCTTTCCCACCATCTATAAGTATAAGATCAGGAAAATTTTTCTTTTCCTTAATTAAACGTGTATATCGCCTTTTGATTACCTCAGCCATCATAGAATAATCATCTATACCTTTAACAGTTTTAATTTTATATCTTCTGTATTCACTTTTCGTAGGTTTTGCATTAATAAAAGTAACAAGAGAAGCAACGGAAAACTTACCTTTAATATTAGATACATCAAATGCTTCAATTTTTCGAGGTAATTTAGATAGAGAAAGATTCTCTTGCAATTTTTTAAGTGACTTTGGTATATAATCGGATTTTGCACTTTTTTTAAGTAAATACTCTCGAAGTTGCATTTGTGCATTTTTCTCAGCCATTTTAAGAAGTCGTACTTTTTCTCCTCTTTCAGGACGATTTATTGAGACTTTGCCTGACCGTATCTCGGAAAGCCATTTCTTTAATACTACTTCTTCTTGAGGGAAGACATTTACTAAAATTTCCGATGGAACAAACTCTGCTTTTCCCGAGGGGATCCTTTCGGAACTATAATACTGCTGCAAGAAATTTCTCATAATTTCAGGCATATCGTAATTTGTAACACCATCAAGAAAAAAGAAATCTCTCCCAATTAATTTTCCCTGCCTTACTCTAAAGACAACTGCACATCCATCCTCATCTTCAATAACAATATTAATCAAATCCCTGTCAATAAAATCATTCAATTCTACAGACTGACGCCTCGAGTAATTTTGAAGAATGCTAATATGATCCCTATACCTGGCTGCATTTTCAAATTCAAGGTCCTTTGATGCCTTTTCCATTTTCCAAGTGAAGAATTCAATAACCTCTGAGGTTTTCCCTCTTAAAAAGGCAACAATCTTTTCTATCATTTGCCCATATTCTTTGGCAGAAACCAAACCCCTGCAAGGTCCCTCACACTTATTTATATGATAATCCAGGCAAAGTTTTATTTTGCATTTCTCAATAGTTTCCCTGGTTAACTTATATTTGCAGCTACGTACTGTAAAAAGTGTCTTAATAATTCTTATTGCTCCCTTCAATGATTTAGCATCAGTGTATGGCCCAAAATAAAGGGAGCCATCTTTAATTAATTTTCTTGTAATAAACACCTGAGGAAATAGTTCATTAGTAATTCGCACATAAGGATAAGTTTTATCATCACGCAAACAGATATTGTATTTTGGTTTATTTTTTTTAATTAGTGTATTTTCAAGAATCAGAGCTTCAACTTCCGAATTTGTAACAATGAATTCTACATCGGCAATCTTTGAAACAAGACTTATTTTCTTTAAGTCCTTTGAATTTCCCTTTACAAAATATGATTTAACTCTATTCCGGATATTTTTTGCTTTTCCAATGTAAATTATTTTACCATTAGAATTTTTATAAAGGTAACATCCTGGATCAACAGGAGATTCTTTTATTTTTTGTAGTAATTTTTCAGATTTGGTAGTCATTTAAGAATTGATATATTTCTTACAGTTACCTGACCAAAATCTAAAAATGGATATTCCGCATATACATAGGATCGACATCTTTATATTTTTCAGTCTTGATAGATTTTTTTATTTGTTCAGAAATTTTCTCCTTCACTGATATTTCCTTTTCTAAATTCTCCATTTGTGACTCGAGCATAATTTTATAGTCATGGAAACCTAATCCTTCATCTTTATCTATTTCGCCATTTTTCACAAGTTCTTTTATTGCTTCTTGTTCAATTTCCTTTTTATCTAATTCCAATCTCAGATCATCGTACTTTATCTGAAGCTCAACTATCTCATCCTCAATTTCCTGCATAACTTTCAATGCTAAATAATCTCTTTCTTCTTGCTCATTTGTTGGTGAAAGATAGTGGAATTGTCCTTCATCGGCAGCAATATCCAGCCATTCCACTTCTTCAGCCCTCTCTGAATTCTTGAATTTTTTCAATAAATCCTGAGCTCTTTTATCAGGGATATGAGCAAGAGTCATGCAAATATCCTCTAATTCAGAAACATCCGTATAAGGTGAAAATAGCTTCATTTCAAATTTCGCATAATCTCCATCACCATAATCATCAGAGTCTTGAATGTCCTTATGTTCTACCATCTTTTTTCCCTCCTATTCTTATTTTTACAAATTTTACAAAAACCAAGCAAATAAATTTTTAATTTTTTATTAATCTTTTTTTAATTCGGATTTCCAGTCACCTTTTCCTTTTAGCTCCACACCCAGTATCTTTTGAACCTGTTCGGAATAGAAATTCTAACTCTTTTTGTTAATCGTCTTTACAATTTCTGACATGGGAACCGATTCATGAACTGCGATAAATTCCAGCTTATCATAAGACGGATTCTTTAGAACTAAATCGCCTATATCACTGATATTATTGACACTTACACCGATATTCTCTAAATATTCTTTAAATACAGTTAAAGAAAAAAGTGTTGGATTTTCTACTGTATCCTAATCCGACATCATCAAAAATATTATCGTCACTAATAATTGTACTACCGATGCTTTTTATTCCCTTCTTCTTTAAAACTTCTCCTCACTCCTTAAATACCTCTAATGCATTTACGTTATTATATCTACCGTAAATAGTAGGATCGCCTGAACCGCGAATTATCAGATTTCCTTTTAGAAGACTGTCCTGTATTTCACCATCAATATAAAGACCCGCTTGATACGTATAATCAGGTCCTAAAAGTGCAATTGCAGAAGAAGTTGTAAATAATTTCATGTTACTTGCAGGCATAAAAAGTTTATGTGGATTTCTGGAATATATAACTTCTCTTGTTTCCGGATTTTCAATATAAATAATACAATACAAATATACCATTTTTTACAATTGGTCTCATAACCCTTCTAACCTCATCGTTTGTCACTTACCCTCAGTTTCAATAAGAAAGCACACATAGGAAATATAAGACTTTTATGAAATATTCTGCTAAGTATTTACACCTTTATTTTACACCTGTCAGGTTTTCTGAATATTTTTCTTCATGTTTTTCCAAAGTTGTTCTTTTCTTTAAACCTGACAGGTGTAAAAAGTCAAGTCTCTGCTAAACTTTACTGCGGAAATGTTTTTTCCTATTAGAATTTCGGATTTTTGCCATTTTAAAAATGAATTACTGATAATCCATATTAATTGCACACTCAGTAATAAAGGTTTATTGAAACGCCGAGATTATTACCGGTTAAATCAATTTTATCTAATTCATATTTCTTAAAATTATCAGTAATTTTATCTATATCCATAAGTTCCATATCCATATTTCTCCGATTCCATTCGATTGAAACTCCTATAGGCTTTAGAGGTCTGACTTCAAAACCTATTCCATAAACAAATCCCCATGATTGATAGATTGGACCACCTAAAGACCTTTCATCTTCATAGGCAGTCATAAAAAGCAAATTGTAGCCAAATCCTATATTAAAATAAGGATAAAATAACGGATATCTTATTGGAGCAAGTCGAAGATTTAAAGTTAACTGCGGACTCCATGTCACTAATGAAAAGTCATGCTCATTTCCTCTAAAAAAAGTATCATCATTTTTCTTACCTAAAGCAGAAATCCATAATCCCAGATCACCTCTGTAAAATCCTAAGCCAAAATCTACTGACATATTATTACCAATATGCCTTGTATTGTAAATTTCGATGCCATAAAACGAATTAATAGATGGAAATGATACATTCGACTCGCTCATGTTTTCTTTAAAAAGTTTTGTGGAACTATACAAATTATAATTGATCAATTGAATATGATCGTTGAGTTTTTTCTCCTGCCCTGTCTGAACATAACGTACCTTAAAACCTTGCTTGTAAGACCTTCGTAATCTGGGTTTTTTTATAACTACTTTTTCAACAGGCTTTTTTGAAAGAGCTATTGCTACATCCAGTACTTGATCCTTTTGAAGCTCATAAATTTTCTCCCATGTTTCACAAGACTCTGCAACGGCTTTTAATCTATGTTTGTATCCAGGTTCAACTTCAATTTTGAGAGGTGATTTACCTTTATAAATACCATCGAGGTAGATATAGGCACCCGTAGGTTCAGTGCTTATATTCAACGCAGTTTTAGATATAATAGGCATGGTTTCAAGTTTACCTAAACCAGAAATTTGATACGCAATAGATGGTATAGCTTTTGTCAAAACTATACCTAATGTACCTTCAATATCTTCAGTAGCAGTAGCTTCTATTTTCCCGGTTTCAACATCTATTAATCTTATGCTAACAGTATAAAACTCACCTACTTTACTTATAGAACCAGCAATCATCTTATTTACGCCAATAAGTCTACCAATTTCTACAGCACATTCATCACTGGTGCAATCAGATATTTGAAATTGCATTTCGTCGAGAATTCTGTTCATCTTTTCCCGTTCCATCACTTCGTACACACCGGCATTAAATATTTCAATTCGCAGTCTATCGGAAAGCGCTTTTGTCTCCGCCTCAGTAATATTATTCCCATCAAGCTCTAAAATAGCAACGGCTAACTTCTCACTTTTTTTTACTGCTATAGTATCTCTATCTACCCGTAAAGTATCGGAAGTCGAATTTAACTTAAATTTTTCCTGAGCAAATAGAACTGTACTAATAATCGTTGAAAAAATCAAAAATGCTCTAATCTGCCTCATAAATTTTCCCCATTTGTAATTTTATTTTTAAAATATATATCTGTTAATTATTTACAGATCAAAATTTAATAGTCAATAGATAATTTCACATTAAAATGTGGTGATTAAAATCACAATTACTGAAAGCGTAAAAAACTCTCGTTACCAAATCATTGTAAATAATATTCTCAAAAAATTCATATCAATCAATCTTATTATTTATTTGTAAAAATATAGTGATAACAATACATAAATCCAATCTTAATGATTTATTAGTTCACTTAGAAAAGGTCGTAAAAGCAACTAATTGGATGTCATCCTGACCCTTCGATCCACCAGCTGGCGGACTCAGGGTGACCTTTTCGTCATGCTGAGCTCGTCGAAGCATGAAGCTTGTCCCTACCCGACCCCGATAGCTCGGGACGGGGAAGGGAGAAATCCTCTAAGCATACTTCGATAACATTTGTATCGTACTATTTGTATGAACGGATTACTCAGTATGACAGGAATAAATTATAGTTTTTTCTCATCAGAGATCCTTCGTATCCGAAAGGATCCCTTCGGGAGAAGTCCTACGTGACCTTTAGGATAAGTGAACTCAAAGATGTTTTTCAAGAAGAAATTAAAGTATTCGTTTTCCTCAAAATACTTTTTAACCTTTTAATGAATTAACATGTCAAAGGTATGTGAAAGGGATTTGCCCAGATTGGAAAAGTTGAAAGAGGAGAGCAGCAGATGGTTGTGCTTTTACGTTCATTCCAGGAATTGTCATTTAAGCAAATCGCAGTTATTATGGATACCACAGAAAATGCTGACAAGGTGATTTTTTTTTGTGCTTTAAAAGGATAGATAAAAACAATGTCAATTATGGCTGTATTTATAAGATATATTATGAAATATTTATATCCGCAGTCAAAATTACTTACATTAGCGCCAGTAATTATGAGTTTACATATGGATATTCACTTTATAACTTGAGGTAAATTTTATGAAAAAACGACCCGATCATTACATCTCCACTGTCATTTTTATCTTGTTAACTTCGCTAATATCGACATTTGCACAGAGCAGCCCGCCCAAATCTAAAGGGACCATCAGCGGTTTCGTTATCGAAACCAGCCATCAAAAACCCGTCGAGTATGCTAATGTCGTTTTGTACAGCCAGAAAAATAAAGAACAGATCACCGGTACAATTACCGATGAAAACGGATACTTCCGTCTAAGTGAACTTCGCTTCGGTATGTTCTTACTGGAAATAAAATTTATCGGATTTGACGCGTTCAGCATGGACAGTATTTTTATTCGACCAAAGAAGAGTGAAATAAATCTTGGCAGAATCGAAATCACTTCCGACGTTCTCGCCATGGGCAGTGTTGAAGTCTTCGGTGAAAAACCAATTATTGAATTCAAGATTGATAAAAAGATAATCAATGTCAGTAAGCAATTTACGTCATTGTCAGGAACTGCGGTTGATGTTCTCGAAAATGTGCCATCAGTGAGTGTTGACATCGAGGGTAATGTCAGCTTGCGCGGCAGCGGCAGTTTTAATCTACTGATTGATGGACGCCCATCGATTCTTGATCCCAATGACGCATTAAAGACTATTCCAGCCAGTACGATTGAAAATATTGAGATTGTTACAAACCCATCCGCCCGTTATGATCCTGATGGCGTTGCCGGGATTATTAACATCATTACAAAGAAAAATAAATTGCGGGGGTTTAGTGGTATCAGTAACCTGAATACCGGTTTGTATGGTCAGTACGGTGGAGATTTCCTGCTAAATTTCCGCAAGAACCGCTATAATTTCTATATTGGTGCCAACATTAACCACCGGAACATGCCCGGTGAGAGGAGTTCTGAAACCTGGACATTTCTTGTAGATACAACTTCTTTTTCGAATTCCAATGGTGAATCCGAATGGGGCGGAACATCAGATGGAATACGTGGCGGTGTTGACATTAATCTGAGTACTGCTGATCTCTTGAGTTTCAGTTTCCGATATGGATCACGGTCGCACTGTCGCAATTCAGAAGTGGATTTTAAAAAATGGACTTATCCAGGCGACTCCATTAATTACTATACGAGTATCAATTCATCAGATCGAGGTGGAGATTTTTATTCACTAAATCTCGATTACAATCATAATTTCAAAAAGGAGGGTCACGAACTGAACAGCCAAATCAACCTCAGAAGACGGGATATGGAAGAAGATTCGCACAATAAATTGCTGGATATAGATAATCTAATAAATTTCGGACAACGCTCAAGCGAGGGGGGACCCAGTACGCGGTTGCGGTTTAAATTGGATTACGTACTACCAGTAAATAAAGATGACCGGATTGAAGCCGGCTACCAGTTGCGCTATAGCCTATCTGAAGATGAAAACAGTTTGTATAAATGGGACATGTTGAGCGGTGGTTATGTTTTTCAGAGCGATTTCAGTCATTCAACAGATTATACACGAAATATCCAGTCAACTTACCTGATTTATGCCGGTCAATTAGGCGCATTTGGCTACCAGGGTGGACTGCGGGGTGAATATACTTACCGCTTTATCGAATTAGTCGGCATAGACAGCACTTTTTCAATTGACCGATGGGATGTGTATCCGACTTTTCATACATCTTATCAATTCGGTGGCGGTCAACAATTAATGGCAAGTTATACGCGTCGAATTCGTCGAGCGAGAGGGTGGCAGCTGGAGCCTTTCCTCACCTGGATGGACGCCTATAATGTGCGGAAGGGAAACCCTGACCTTAAGCCACAGTTTATCGATTCTTATGAAGCAGGGTACCAAAAAACCTTTGGACATTCTCTGCTGTCTCTGGAGGCATATTATCGGGTGACACATAATAAAGTTGAACGCGTGCAATCCATTTATGACAGTGGTATTTTCCTGCACACTACCGATAACGTCGGAGAGGATCGTGCATTGGGAACGGAACTGATGCTGACGCTATTTCCGTTCAAATGGTGGAACCTGAACCTGATGGGAAATCTCTTCGACTACCAAGTAGAGGGAGAACTTAATAATGTTTCCTTTGATAAGCAAAGTTTCAATTGGAGCGCCCGGATCAATAATACATTCAAAATAGGTAAATCTACTCGTATTCAGCTCAGCGCCATGTATCACAGTCCATCCGTATCAGCACAGGGACGCAGCAAAGGATATTTTTTCACAAACGCCGCTGTCCGACAGGATTTCTGGAATCGCAAACTCTCAGCAACTTTGCAGTTAAGAGACATTTTAGGCACTGCAAGACACGAATTTACCTCGGAAGGACCGGGATTCTACTCCTATAACAAATTCAGCAGACAGCCCCGGATGCTTTCATTTACATTAACATATAATTTCAATAACTATAAAGTGGAACGCGAACGCCAGCCGGATGAAAATGGAATGGAATTTGACGAAGAGAACCGGTTTTAAAAAATTCAGTCAACTTTACTCGTCAGAATCTGATTCGATAAAATCATTTCTGTAATTACACAAATTTTAATAATATAACTCTAACCTTCTATATATCGGTACCAGGGGATGAGCGGCGAGGATTATGATGAAACTTTTTTTAAGAATGACCGCAGATGGCTCGATCCGCATTGTTAGGCCGCCGCAGGCGCTGCGTGACAATCGGATCTTTGATACGAGCACACCTTTGCCGTTAATCCGACCGCCTGCTAGCAGACAAATAAGGGAAGTATTGCTACTGAAATAAAGAAACATTCTCTTATTTCAATAAAAGCATAGACTTGACACTACACTTATTGTCAACTCTCACTCTGTAAAAATATATACCTGCTCCAACATTTTTATTATTATTATCTTTCCCATTCCATGTAATCTCTTTCATACCACTCGATATTTCACTATCAACTAAAGTTTTGACCAAATTCCCATTTAAATCATATATCCCAAGATTAACGTGAGTATTATTTGCAAGAATAAGGGGAATTATCGTAGTAGCATTAAATGGATTTGGATAGTTTTTACCAACTAATGTATAATTATCAATTTCCTCATACAGACCATTTCCCAGAGCAACAAACTGCATACTACTAATATTGAATCCACCAGTTATAAAATATAATTCAATAACCTTTTCTCCTTCAGAAAGCCAAATATTATTGGTAGAAATAGACTGCCACTTTTGCCATCCTCCTGTATTTGGGACAGAAATATCTCCACTAATATTTTGACCATTTAATAAAAGCTGGAATTTACCTTCACCCCCACTGCTCGCAACACGGAACACTATATTATAATTACCACTATGCAAAATATTTACAGTATATTTTATCCATTCATTGCTCTCAATCCAGCCAAGCCTATTCCCTTCAATAGAACAGGATTTCCATTTGAATCCACAATTTCCTTACCCTGAGTATGGAGATAAGCAAAGCTGGATTGTGTAAAAAAGAACGTCATCGCTAATAATATCCACAGGTTTTTTATCAAGTTAAATAACTCTCCATTAGCTTTGCCCAAATTAACTTAACACAAGTCTATAAATGAGTTTCCATACAAACTTTGCGAAAGTTATCCATACACCTGTCAGGTTTATTTGCTAAACAAAGTAAGATTTTTCCATACAAGAACCTGAAGGTGTAAGCCCTTGAATCTTTCGCTTTATCCGAAGAAACTTTCGCAAAGATTTCTGGTAGGACTTGTGTCAAGTTAAAACACTTCATTTTTACAACTTCTGACTTTTTACTTCTCAATAACTTCGAAGGAAGTTCTCAATAAATCCACAGAATTACCGCCAACCATTATCTCAAATCTCCCTAGTTCAATGACATATTCCATATTTTGATCATAAAATCCAAGATTTTCTGGTTTTAAAATAAATTCAACCCTCTTTTTTTCATTAGCATCAAGTGAAATCCTTCGAAATCCTTTAAGTTCCTTTACCGGTCTGGTCACACTGGCAACAACATCATGAATATACAATTGAACAATCTCAACACCTTGCCTATCGCCCACATTTTTTACATCTACGCTTATAATCAGACTTTCAGAGGAGGTGATTTTCTTTGAACTAACTCTGATATTACTATATTTGAACTTTGTATAGCTTAAGCCATAACCTAAAGTGAATAATGGTGAGGAGGATAAATCTATATACTTAGATGTAAATTTATCCGAAGGATTATTCGGTCTTCCAGAATTTTTATGATTATAATAAATAGGTATTTGCCCAACGGTTCTAGGAAATGTAACAGTTAGTTTTCCACTTGGATTATATTTACCGAAAAGGACGTCGGCTATCGCATTTCCGGATTGAATTCCCAGATACCAAGCTTCTAAAATTGAAGATACATTTTCTTTTATCCATGGAATTGTCAGTGGCCTCCCATTTAATAGTACAACTACAATTGGCATACCGGTTTTATAAATTGCTTTTATCAAATCTCTTTGAACACCCGGTAAATTTAAATCTGAACGAGAAGCAGCTTCTCCACTCATTTTTGCAGTTTCAACCACAACTATAATTGCCACTCCTGCTTTCTTTGCAATTTTTACAGATTCTTCTATCATTTCTGTATTATCGCTTGAAACACCACACCCTTTTGAATAATATACTTGAGTATTTTCACTTACAGATTTTTTAATACCTTCAAGAACAGTGACTACATTTTCTGATTTCCCCACGCAAGCCCATGTCCCTAAAGGCGCATTTTTATCATCTGCTAATGGACCTATTACCGCTACTGATTTTAAATTTTTACTTAATGGTAAAAGAGCATTATCATTTTTTAATAGTACTATTGATTCTCTTGCTAACTGTAATGCCGTTTTTAAATGTTCATCATTAAGTATTAGTTTATTGGATAAATTTTCATCTATATATGGATGCTCAAATAATCCTAATTGAAATTTTTCCCTCAATATTCTTCTAACGGCATTATCTATCAATTCTTTATTATTGTCCTCATTTTCAAGTAATTCTAAATATGCACTGCCTTCCATATCCATATCAACTCCAGCTTTAAGAGCCTCTATTCCCGCTCCAACCTTATCTGATGCGATACCATGCTTAACTAATTCTCCAATAGAATTCCAATCACTCACAACAAACCCATTAAATCCCCATTCACCACGCAAAATATCTGTCAAAGTAAATCTATTTGCTGAGGCAGGAATTCCGTTTATCTCATTAAAAGCACTCATAATTGATCCGGCACCTGCATCTACAGCCGCTTTAAAAGGCGGCAAATAAATCTCTCTTAGTGTTCGTTCAGAAACATCAACTGTATTGTAATCTCTTCCACCTTCAGCACCTCCATAAGCAACAAAGTGTTTCCCACATGCCAAAATAGTTAAAGGGTTTGCTAAACTTTTTCCTTGAAATCCCAAAACTTGTGCTCTTGCCATTGTAGAACCCAAAAACGAGTCTTCCCCCCCTTCTGCTATTCTACCCCATCGTGGGTCTCGTGCAATGTCTACCATCAGAGCGAAAGTCCAATTAATTCCTTCTGATGATGCCTCTCTTGCTGCAATAGATTCCGCTTTTCTCACGAAGGCTGTGTCCCAACTAGCTGCACTTCCCAGAGGAATGGGAAATATTGTTCTGTATCCATGAATTACATCAAGTCCAAATATCAATGGAATGCCCAACCTTGATTCCTCTACTGCAATTTTTTGTAATCGATTTGTTTCACTCGCTCCATATACATTCAATAACGACCCAATCTTTCCCTCCTCAATCATTGACTCATATTCAGGTAAAGAACCACTAAATTGAGTCATTTGACCGATTTTCTCATCTAATGTCATTTTTGAAATAAGCTCATTAATTTTTTGTTCGATATCCGCCTCAGGAAGATAATTCTACGCTATTGTTATACTTATAGCAATCGAAATAACTATTAGAATTTTTACAACTTGTCTCATATTACCCTCTCACATAAATAAATTATACTGATTCTTGATTATTTTAAAATGACCATTTTTCTCATAGAGTCAAATTTTCCATTCTTTGATAAAGATTCAAATAAACAAAAGTAAATTCCACTATGAACTTTTGCTTCCCAAGTTAATTTATAATCTCCAGTTGATTTTCTTCCATTTATCAATGTTTCGATCCTTTCTCCCAACATATTGTATACAGTCATAGAAACAAAGGAATTCTCTTGTAAACCATACTGGATAATGGTTGAAGAATTAAATGGATTCGGATAATTTTGTTCAAGACTGTATTTTTCCGGAACTGTTTTTACTACATTTAAGGACAATGAATAATTCCAGGAATGGTTTTGATTGTCCCGCAGTACAAGGGAAACATTGTACACGCTGTCTTTCACACACTTAATTACATTAATTTTTAAAGGAACAGATACAGTACTGTCTTTCATTGAATTTACAGCAGCAGAATCTATCGAGATACGTATTCCTTCGGGGATATCAGACCTGTTAAATAACAGATGAATACGGTTTATATCTTTTTCACATTCATTGAGTATTTTAACCGTAATTTCATTCATCCCGGGACGAAGATTAATCGAATATGTCGGATCGGCGGCAAATAAAACATTGCATAATAATATGAACAAAGTAATTTTTTTAAACATATTATACCTCCGTGCTCAAAAAATTGTAATTTTTTTATAACAAGAAATCTTTCACCACATGCGGTCAGGTATGCGAATTTCTCGAAAACATCAAATAACTTGTCTGTTATCCCTCTCATTTAATTCAAGGAAGACAAATGATTTTTACTCCATACATGACCTGGATCATACTCAAGCGCTTTTGTAAACTCTGCTTTCGCTTTTTCCATTTTACCCAGTCCCTCATAAGCCAATCCGGCCAGATAATAATTCACTGCCATAAGTTGGTCTTCAGACATGCCACCTTCAAACTGCCGAAAGAAGGAACTGCCTTCCTGTGATTGAGCTCTCTTCAATAAATCATTAAAAAGTTCCTTTGCTTGCTTGGTCTTACCGGTTTTTTTCAGAACAAGCCCCTGACAAAAAAGAAATTCCTGATCTGGTCCCCTTTCCTGAACTTCGACCTCAAGACTCTTGTGATAGGACGCTTCCGCTTTGTCAGACTCCCCGAGCACTTCGTACACCATACCAATCAAATAATGGAACTGCGCCCAACGAGAGCGTCCCCAGCGACCGACGGGATACTCCAGCGCTGTTTCAAAATCGTTTAACGCCAATTTGTACTTCCCCTGATTAAAATATTCCAAACCGCGCAGGGTAAAAGCATTCAAATACGTGTCCTGCATTTCCCGGCCGCCTTCAAACTGAGGAAACTCATTGTTAAGCAGTATATCGAGTGCTTCATCATACTTACCGACTTCCACCGAACGGGTGGCTAGGCGTAACATAGATTCGGTCCGTTTTTTGGCGGTTTCACTGTTATTTTTAAGTAATGCATATTTCTTTTGAGAGGATTCCTTATTTTTTTCATATAACTCATCCATCTCGAATAAAAGCCTGGGATCTGAACTGTTGCAGGCGACCGCTTTTTCCATACTCTTCATGGCTTTCGCCACATCATTTTGCACTTCTTCGTAAGCCAGCGCCAAATTTCGGTGAACAATATAAAACGAATCATCTAATTCACGGGATTTCTCCCATTCCTGAATCGCTTTTCCAGGTTGATGCTCATACAACAAATTGCCCAGATAGTACGGCGCTCTGGCATCGTTCGGATTCACCTTCATTGCATGGTGCAATACATCCACAGATTCCGCCCGGAACGGGAAACAATAGGTATGCGGCATTCGGCTGGCGGTCTTGTAATAAGCCGATGCTTTCCCCATCTCCCCTCTCTTTGACCAGTAATACCCCAGATAGTAATACAACATGGGGTAGGTCTCGCCTTTTCTTTCAAGTCGACTGAGCACATCAACGGTTTCTTTATAAAAACCGGCATCCCCATATTCGGTTGCTAATTCCAGATACGACTGAAGCTCATCACGCATAATTTCAGATAACTCTACCAATTCGCTTGATGCGCTTGATTCCTTGCCGGTCTCCTGAAGAGCAAAAATCAACTCATTTCTGGCTTGATGATTTAAAATATCTTTTTCAAGGATAATTTTCGCCTGAGCTATGGCTTCTTCATACCGTCCCAATTTTCGCAGAATGACTACTCGTAAATTCAACGCTTTGAAATTTTCAGTATTGGTCGTAATCGCCCGGTTCACATGGTTCAGAGCCTTTTCAAAATTACCTCTTTGACAATCGATTTCCGCCAGTTGATAGTAGGCCGAGGTATGCCAGGCGGAACTCCAGGAGGCATCATACAAATAATCATAGGCTTCAGTCATTTTCCCCTGTGCTTTGAGTACAAAACCCAAATAGTACAACGCCTCGCCGTCCTTGGGACGGGTATAGTTAGCAGTAATTCTTTTCACCGCAGTTCGCAGCCTTTTTTCGGCTTCTTCCCAGTTCATGTCTTTGATAGCCAGAATCCCAAGCTGAGTATTAACCCGGTAATCGCCTGAATCGCGTTTGAGTGCTTCCTGGTAATAAGGCATGGGATCAACCGAAGCATTATAGAATTGATTCAGTCGTAAACCGGTGAGATACAGCTCTTCAACGGTTTTGATCTTTTCCGGGGGCGCCGGCGGATTCAACGGTCCGGGCATCGGATCATCCGGAGGGTGGTGCTCGGCAGGTTTGTAGGAAAGCAGCAATTCACCATCGGCGCCGGTTAACGACAATTCCAGATCATCTTCCGAAACTCCCTGAGGAAGAGCGACCTGTCCGGCATAGGGTTCCGCAGGACTGATTTTTATGGTTTCCTCGAACAGGGTTTCATTATTGCCTATGAGAATAACTTCTGCCTGCTCATGCGGTGAAGTAGTATTCAGACGAATCAATGCTGTGCCGTCTTGTGTGATTTCCAGATTCAAGGCGCCGTTTCGGTTGGCATATTTTAAACCGCCCAGTTCGCGAATCGGGAACCAGATCATCTTCACATCTTTACCCTCGTATGGCTGAAGCCAACTGTAGTCGGGTTGATTATCGGTATACGCTCCGGACATGAGTTCAATATAATGGCCGTCATTATCGGTAAGTCCTGAATTGGCTCTGTCACCGCCGGGATTATTTCCCCATGCCCAGAATTTCATTCCGGGAGAGGTATGGTGATTGCCGATCCATACAGTGCCCGCTTCTTTCTCATGATCGTACCCCCCAAAGTAGTCTTCTTTCGGATCCCAGGAAAAGAAAGAAGTAGGAACGCCGATATTTTTCCACATGCTGATGTTCGCACCGGTGTAATCAAACCCATTGTAGCGACGGTCCGCAATTGGCCAGGTGGTCATCTCACGTTTGGCGTGCTGGGTAACATACTGGACTGATGGAGGGAATATCACCTGATAATTTGTATCCACATGAACGGACGGGTTCGCCCAGAATAAAAACGAATTGAATATCGGAGTTCGATTTTTTGGTCGGATGGTCATTTCAACCAGCGAAGAATTCGGAAATATCGTGTATCCAACGACGATTCTCATGCGATGCCGCTGATCAGTGTTAGAAATCCAGATGGTTTTACTGCCATCCGGATTATCTACGATTTTGTAGTCCATCGGCTTCACTGTATTGGGACCGTGGTGATGCGGAAATCCCCATGCATTGGAGCCGGAAATCCAGTATCCGATCATACCGATGAGCGATGGTTTAATTACATGCTGACGATAAAACCAGACATAATCGTTGGTCTTGTCCACAGCGTAAAAAATGCGTCCTCCCAAACCGGGCATAATACCCAGCTCAATGAATTCGTTTTCAAAATTGACAACATAATAGGATCGGTCCTCCTTTTTACGGGTCAGGTTGTCGTTCATCGGATAGGGGTAAAACCGTCGCTGTACGCCCTGATGCGTTCCTCCTTCATAAAAACGGGGCATGGGACTCGGCGGATCCACCAGATAGGTGGGGATAATCAGCGAATCTTCCTTCGCCGTCACCCCGGCAAATACGCCGTCCATTAAACAGATTTGCAGAAATAATAAGGTTATGACTGCAACTGGTATTAGACCGTTATTCTTAAATCTAAAGAAAATAGTACTTCTCATCATAAACTCCTTTAATTATGTGATAATCAGAAAACTACCGCTATATTTCAAATCATACATTTTCTAACCATCACTGCCATACTATCCATGTGAATGAATTGAAAATAAACACTCCATTCATACCTATTCTCACTGTTTCTGAATTTTATTGATTGAACAGACTTTAGAGACTTTTTCAACATGTTTTCATTCAGCTACTTGATAAGAATGAGTTTTTTATAATCCGTAAAGTAACGGCTACCCGCATCAACCTCCAATTTGTAATAATAAATGCCGCTGGAGACACGAGGAGTCCAGTTGACTCTGTAAGTCCCGGCAGTTTTTTCCGTATTTACCACTGTTTCAATTTTTTCGCCCAGAACATTAAAGATGGAAATCAAGACATGGGATCTTATCCCGACCCTGTACTCGATTGTGGTATTCGCGTTAAACGGATTGGGATAATTTTGATATAATTGGAAGTCTTTAGCAATAGCACTTAGGTCCGTTACCTCTGTAGTAATATTATCAAGCGGAATAGAAGTGGTCAAAGAACATCCATTATCGGAATCCGTAATCGTACAGACCAGACTGTCGCCCTTAGACCATGTTTGATTAGCCGGCAGATCCGTCATAATCCGGTTCCCATTCACCGGATCGGGTATAATTGTTTGTGTTTTTAAGACTTGCGAATTTTGTCCAGTTATTCCTATAGACACATCAAAGTGGTTTTTTGGACGTGTAGTCACAAAACCCAGGTTCACAGTCTTCCCACTGTCAACTTTGAAGTCCGCTATGATTTCATCATTAGCATTAGTCACATTAGATAAACCAATAGTCGGGACATAAATTTCTTTCCATTGCTTTGTGGAATTCATTGCAATCTGAGCAGGCGCAAAAAATTCGTTGGAATGACCCGCCCAAAGTTCAACATATGGCCTATGAACTTCAAACGGACTATTAAAAGGGTTAATATTCTGACTTTGTTGGTATCCCCATGCCCAGATTTTTATTCCCGTAGTTATATTGTTATCTGCAATGCGAATAATCCCTTCCTCATTGTCGTGGTTGATGACTCCCCAAAAATTTTCATTTGTATCTTCCCATGGATAAGCAATACCATCATTAGTCCAATTTTTCCAATAGCGTAGATTATCTAAAGTATAAATTCCATTTTGCGCGTCGATCACTTTTTCTTGTTTCGCAATTCCATTACTATACCATGAAGGGATTTTTATTTTCGATGCGGGGATAATAAGTTTGGCTCCTTGAGTACATTTTGGATCCCCCGGTTCTGAGCCTGGAGCCAAAGTTAGACAGGTCCAATATTCATAATCTAATGCAATGCCTGCATCATTGTATAAAGCCAAATCTGCTTCCAATGCGCTTGCACCACGAACTAAAGTCAATGTAAAATCACATTTAATATTTGTTTTACCGTATTTCCATTTACTCAAATTAATTCCTTGAAGTTGTACTGTATCTCGCCATGACATCTGGCAACGAACTGTGTCGGCTGTTTCTTTAAGAATTTTGAAATCCCACGGTAAAAGCCATGCTTTACCATGTTCAGGTTCTGGCAATGTAGGGAAAATACCTCCATAGACCATTAACCACTTATAATAAAACCAATCCTGACCTATACCATAAGGTGCGCCTGCCGGATTTTGATAGAGTTCTTCTTTACCTGTCGGTTTGTAAATCATTGATAAAATACGACCGCCAAATTCGGGTACAAGAGTGACCTTCAAATATTCATTTTCAAGAACGACACCTGAAAATGTCTTGGAAACGGTATCGTATTGTGTATTCGTATTCCAGTTCATCATATGATCTTCATTCAAGTCATACTTAAATGTATGCCATACAATTGTAGTATCTCTTATCGTCACTTGAGCCATCAGCAACGTTGGTATCATTATCAATAATAATAACCGATATATATTCAAACTGATCTCCCTATTTAATTAGAGTTTATGCTCATGATTATCCGCTAAACAAACACTACAGCTCCTCTACCTAACGAATCTGCTTCGCACCTGACGCCATATAAATAGAACAACGATAACCGGAAAATATTTTTATTCGGCGTCAGAGTGTAAGCAGGGGTTAACAAGGAGCTGTAGATATATCGGATAAAGTCTTTATTGGGACTTAAAATCTATCCGCACTCTTTACGTTATTCAATAGTTCGAATAACAACCCTTTTTAATACACCATAGTAACAATTGCATGAGCCGGACTTGAATACCTCGCTACTTTTCCATTCACCCAAACCTGAAAGTCGCGATCAGCATCGCTGAGATTCAAAATGTTGATAGCGACTTTACCATCAATATTTTTAAAAGCAGTAGCAATAAAGTAATCGCTACTGGATGTACATGCAATTCTCTTTGCACCAGGTTTTATAAATTTAGAAAAATGGCCAAACATATAATAAGTAGGGCTATAAATCAGTTCTCCGGTTCGGGTATTAAAAGTTACAACATTCGATCCTCTAAACAGACCACCTGCATGACGGGGACCGCCAGTTTCATCTAAAAGCATATTCCAATATGTATAACCCTGAGCCCAGTTATTCAAATCTATAATCATATTCTTGGTCAAACGAAACGCATCGTTCCAGCTTCCGCCAATTCCTGCTTCAGTATAAATTAACCCTTTATCAGGAAAGGCGTCATGAACCATCCTTACATTATCAAAGTGATCTCCAACGTACCAATGAAAGGCCATTCCCCATATATATTGAGAGGCCTTAGGATCGTTATAAGCAACTTGAGCGCGCTGATACATAATACCTCGGTTGTGATCCCAAATCATCAGTTTTAAGCCGGACAACCCATTTTTTTTCAAAGTCGGTCCGAGATAATCCCGAACGAAATCCTTTTCTTCTTCAGCGGTAAATATACACGATTCCCAAACTTGAACTGCTAAAGCTTCATTTTGTACTGTAAGACCCCACATGGGAATTCCTTCTTTTTCATAAGCCTTTACATACTTGACAAAATAGTCCGCCCAGGTTTGGAAATATTCCGGTTTGAGCTTGCCTCCGTAAAGCATGTTATCATTAGTTTTCATCCATGCAGGCGGACTCCATGGAGAAGCATATATTTTAATATTTCCGTTCGCTGCTTTTAAAGCCCCTTGGATAAGGGGAAGACGATCTTTTCTATCATGATCAATAGAAAAATGCTTCAGTCCCTTATCACCTTTTACATCATCATAGGTATACATTTCATCGGAATAATCACAGCTATGAATGGTTGTGCGGCATAAAGTATATCCATTCCCCTCGACCGGGTCAAAATGTGCTTTTATGAACGCTTCCTTTTGTTCTCTTGATAGTTTTGAAAAAATGACTGCTGTTGCATCCGTAAATGCACCGCCAAAACCTTCGATTGTCTGAAAAGTTTTGTTTTCATCAACTATAATGGTTGGATAATTTTCATCCGGCTGTTCCAGGGGTACAAAAACTTGAGGACCATGCTTAAATAAAAGATCTTCTGGTGATTGTGCCGTTACATAAACCGTGGCTTCCGTGACCTCTTTTTTCTGACCGAAAGTATTTGAATAAAAACAAACCGAGATAATTATAACGATCAGGAATATGAAATGTTTTCGTTTTAAAATGTTCATAAGATCCTCCAATTAATTATTTTAGAATATTTTTATGACTTACTACCATTGCATCAAACATTGCTAAAGGTGTTTCCTTATTATTTAATTACTATTTTCATAGTTCCAAAAGACATTGGAGTCCGTCGCACCAAATCTTGTTTTCCACTCCATGCCATTTTCGAGCTGCGGCGCTCATTGTCGTTATCAATCACATGAACATCAATACCAATAAGTTTCTCAGGGCTTGGTTCTCCGTGAATAGCTGCCCATGGAATAGCCAGTTCCATCTGGTAACCATTACTTACATTTTTTTGCGCGGCAATTATATCTTTGGTTAGGTTGCCCTGTAACGCTTCAACAACGGAATTATTTCTTAAATAGCGCAATTGATATTCTTCTTTTCCATAAAATTGCGGTTTGCTGTTATCCGCATCCAGAAAAATTTCCAGTGCATCTTGTGAAAAAGGTTTATTTTCTTTATTACTCATAACATCATCAGTAATCTGAGCCCATACATAAAGATTCGTATCATCCCACAGAAGTTTGATCGACGCGGAAAGATCAGAATCTGAAATACTGTCTCCGCGGACAAGATTTCTCAGGGCGATTGGCTGAACCTTTTCCCAAAACTCGTCCGGATTTGCATCGATTATTGGCGCAACAGACGTGAAATGAATAACCGGACCGGTGAAAGGAGTTACACTTAAAGTGATCTTTTTACTTTCAACAGTTCCTTTTGAATTTGTTATTTTGACAACATAGGTGTTGTTATTATCTCTTACAGAAGGATTGGCAACATACAAACGATATTTTTTTTGATCGGGTAGTTCTTGATCGTTTTTGTACCATTGATAATTCAAAGGGAACCCGTACGCTCTAACCATTGTCTGAACAACTCCGCCGGCCTCCGTTGATATGTTCTCAGGTTGAGTAACAATTTTCGGTTCAGTAACAACCTTGGTGCTTAAATATTTATCCGGATTTAGTGGAACAAGAGAACGCACCATCTCAGGGTAAAATTCACAATAATCCGAATGAGTCATTTTCGCTTGTTCAAAAAGCCATGTCTTAGCCTGTTCTTTTGAAGGTTTTTCTCCGTTGCCGTTCCAATAATCTAATATTTTTAAAAAACCGGCACTTCTTATACAGCTCCATGGCTGACTCTGCATATCAAACTTTTTATGTGTCCACCAGCTCCAGCTAACATTAGCACCTTCAAGAAAAGTTGTAGCTTCAATATTGAGTTTATATGGCGGACCTTGTTCTCCCGTCTCTCCATGCCAAAGCGGAATATTATATTTTTGCCGTGATACATCCCATCTTTGAAGTCCCGCTTGATTTGATGTAGGTGGATAGGAATGAAAGGCCATAGCCAAATGGGGATCCCAGTCCATAGGTTCCAGGATTTCAAAAGTCTGGGCCCAATCATCCCCCTCAATAAATATAATGCCGTCCGGGTCCACGGTGCGAATGGTATCAGTATGCAGGACATAGATTTCCCGCAGAAGATGAGAGGGCTCTTCCTTATATCGAATCAACAAGGGCTCGTTTAACAGATCATATCCGATAATACATTCTTCATCTTTGTATCTTTCAGCGATCTTGAACCAGAGTTCGGCACACATGGGCCAGTATCTCTCTTTTTCAGTCCAAAGTCGGGCCTCTCCATCACTGTCTGAGATATTCTCCGCATTTTGCGCGCCGGGTGCTCCATGCATGTCCCAAATAATACCGATTTCATATTTCTTACACCAGGTCACCAGGCTGTCCAGAAACCGGAATCCTTCTTCTGAATAGTTGTAGGGTGGATGATCGGGTTGTCCTTCCCGCGGTTGAAGTTCAGAAGCCAATAAGGCGGGACGCACAGAATTCACGCCCCATGATTTCATGGCCGCAATATCACCTTCGGTCATGAAATTTTCATGGTAGAGACGCCAAAATTCCTCGGCATCTTCTTTTCCGATAAGGTCTTCAATGGCTTCTTCAAATTGCCGGGGACGATCGATTTTTCGAATGCCCCACATGTACCCTTCAGGCAAAAGCCAGCAGCCAATACCAAATCCTCTGAGAATGACCGCTTCACCCGTTTTTCTATCAACAAAATCCTGACCTTTGGTGGTGTAATAACTATAGCTCTCCTGAACGAATATAGAGAGCAGCAAAATAAAACATATAGATAAAATAATTCGTTTCCGACTTATTATTATTTTTTTTCTTTTCATTTTATTATTCTCCCGCTATTTAGGGTTTTGACCTTGTATAATGAGGATCGTGCTGTAATGAAGAGTGTTTTTCTTTCCCTTTTTCCTCTGTTGATTTATTTCACAAGCATCATTTTCATTGTTCCGGTGAAGCTGCCGGCAGTGATTTTGTAGAAATAAATTCCGCTGGATACTGCACTGCCATTATCATCTCTACCTTTCCATTTAATTGAATACTGCCCGGATTGCTGTTGTGAGTTTACTAGTGTAGAAACTCTTCTTCCCACAATGTCATATATTTCTAATCTTACCATACTGCTCTTTGGAAGCGAATACTTTATGAGGGTCTCCGGGTTGAATGGATTTGGATAATTTTGTTCTAGTACAAAATCAACCGGAATGGTTTTTTTTGTTTCTTTTATATTAGTCGGAGGATCATAGTAATAATATGTTAAATCACCTACCTGGTATCCTTCTGTTCCGGTTAGTCCGGCATGGGATTTAAAATACTCAGGCAATGGATAACTGTAATGCAGCCTGTAGGTATCAGGATACTCGTTCATATCTGAATCCCAGTCCCATCCATGCGTATTGCCATTACGAATGTCCTTGCATGCCTGCACCAATAATTCATCAGCCTCAGCTAAACCGGGAAAGTCGTCAAACTTTGGATCAACATTCCAATTATTTTCCTCAATAAAACCCGGCCAGGTGTCATCACCATCGAACATAGTTTGAGTTCGGGCGTTCATCCATAACATGGGCAGTAACGAAGCATCCGGAGGGTAGTCTGGGGGAGGCTCCCAATTTGACCAATAATCCTCTACACCTTCACTCCAGTAGTAACAATTGTTCTTGAGTATAAATATTCTATCCTTTTCAGGAATAGTATATGGACCTGGTGGACCTGGATAACCAATTTCATTAGCATACAATGTATCTACATTAATAATACTGTATGACTCAATATTATCAGGACTCCAATCTAGTTCTGCTTCAATCATAGACAGAGCACTGACATTATAAAAGATATTGTTGGTGATCTTAGCTTCCAGAATCCACTGCTCACCATGGAAAGGCCATTTTAATGTGTTTACAAATGTGCAATGGTCAACTTCGAAGTATTTGATAACGGATGGCGGGAAAAGGAAGCAACTGTTCGATTGAAAATATGAGCTGTTGGTTACAATAAATGTATCAATCACTGTCGATCCTTCAACGTAAAATAGAAAAGTTGTCCATTGATCTCCCGCATTCTGCTCATTCCTTGCATGAAAGTTATTTATAAACCATTTTGTATGAGGGTAATAGGTACCGAACGCTGACCAGCTGTTGAAGTCGCACCATAGGCCGTCTAATCTAACCGTAACTAATGAATCATTAACTCTAAGAGCGCCCATTGTTCCCCATCCGTGGTTTACTCCACCTATGTCTATTCCGCTTAACCATATATTTTTGATTGTTATATCCGCAGAGGTAATTATCAAACTTCCCGTTGCTGTTTCACCCTCCTCTGTGATGTTCGATAGAATTTTGGGATGCTTTCTTTCCGCATCATACGGCACCGGAGCCTCTGCTACAAGCTCAACCGGATTCTTTAGGTCTAGTGATTTATCGATCACGTAAAGTTTGCCCCTTTCCAGTTTGTAGACCTTGTGCAATTGCTCCCCGAATGCATTGGTGTCCGCAGCTACATATTCAATCAGTGAATTAACATAATAATCCCCGCTCTCGGTTTCTGCCGGCACATAAACCGTATCTGCACCCTGAGCCGCCAAAGAAACCGGTAAAATAATGAAAAGACTTGCAACTAATACTAATTGTCTTAATTTCATTTTTTCTTCTGTTGATTTATTTCACTAACAGCAATTTATGTGTCAGAGATGTCGCGGGCGTTTCCATTCTGCAGAGGTACATTCCCGACGCAAGTTGATTTCCATTGAATGTGATCTTGTATTTTCCGGCGTCCTGCACTCGAGAAATTATTGTTTTGACCCATTTGCCATTGACATCATACACCGCGAGCTTTATTTCCTGTTTTTCAGGTAAAGAATAGTAAATGGTTGTATTCGAATTAAATGGATTAGGTGCATTTTGTATTTTATATTCTTTGGGTTTAGCGGCAATTTCCATTTCCTTTACGTCAGTGCTGACACTTCCGTACACTTCAAATTCATAAAGAGAATAACCATATTCTGTTGCTCTGCTCGAACCGTACATCCGAATATAACGGCCAGTAACGGAATTATCGGTCATTAAGAGATCGACTCCACCGTCGCCATTCGTAACTTTGGCAATTACATCATAGGTCGAAAAGTCGGAGGTATTTGAGAGCTGAATTTCATATTTATACGCGTATGCAGATTCCCAAAACAGTTTCACGGATTCAATAGAAAACTGTTTATTGAGAAATATTCGATTCAAATCAATGGAGATCCATTGCGGATCACTCCACTCGCTGGACCACCGTGTGCTTTTGTCCCCGTCATTCACATTGCCCGGGTCTACATTTTCACCCTCCGGTGGATCCGGTTCAACAGAAGAAGATCGTACGATATTTCCCAGCACTATATTTTCTCCCACCTGTAAATCAACGGGAATGGTTTCAAAAGCTGCATTGGAAACACTCACAGTCAGTCTCGCCGAATAACTGCTCCGAAGAAACTCATTGGCCTTCTCGTTCACCGAAACCTCAAATGATTGATCATTGCCTTCATGATCGATCCAGGCGATATCCAGCCAATCCACATCGGTTTCAATTGTCACATTACTCAACGTATCGGTACCAGTATTATTAATATTGACTGTCTGCGGATCAAGTATTAAAGCTTGCTCTTTTTCCATTTCAAAACGCAGTTTAGAAGGATACAATCCTATTCGCGGTCCTTCATGACGGTATACTCTCACGTAATCCACAATCATTTCCGCGGGAAAGCTAGTGGAATCCGGAGGTCCGGGCCAGTTGCCACCAACTGCGAGGTTCAAAATAATGTAAAAATCCTCGTGAAATTCGCTCAGATTTTCGGGTGTAATATTCAGGGTGCAATACGTTTCCCCATCCAATTGCCAGATAATTGATTGCTCATCCCAGATAACAGTATACAAATGGTAGTCTGCAATATTCACCTGCTCGACACTACGTCCAAAACTGGTGTGACCATTATTATCCCAATGTGCAGTACCGTGAATAATACTCTCTCCGTTGATATTTTCCATAATATCAATCTCACCGCACTTAGGCCAGCCGACTGTATTGATATTGGAACCAAGCATCCAGAAAGCGGGCCAGCAGCCTTTTGCTATCAACAATTTGATTCGGGCTTCGATTTTCCCGTATTTAATGTTAAATTTACCCTGGGTCTTTATTTTAGCTGATTTGATACTTCCATTCCGGATACCGGGCACGCCATCACAGGTCGCCCGGATGACGAGTGCGCTATCAATGATAAACGCGTTATCGGATGTGTAATACTGCCACTCATTGTTACCCCAACCCCAACCACCGTACCCTGTATCGAAAGTCCAGTCCTGTGAAATGCTGTTACTGAATTCATCCTGCCAAATCAATTCCCAGTCGGCCGAAAAACCGGAGCTATAGCCTAATAATGCGATCACAGCCATTATTCCAAATATTTTTCTTTTCATGATTGTTCTGCCTTTTTTTACTTCTTATTTTATTACTCTACCGCTGTACCGAGTTTTAACTTTGTACAAAGAAGATCGTGCTGTAATAAAGAGTGTTTTTCGGTCTTTGCCACCAAAGACAACACATGCCGGGTGTTCCGGTACTTCAATGACATCAATCTGCCGACCGGACTTGTCGTAGACAAAGATATCCCCAGCCGGGATATACACATTTCCTTTTACATCTACTGCCACGTCGAGTTCACCTCTTTCAGCAAAAAGCTCGGGATTGGAGAGCGAACCATCAGAATTGACCGAAAACTTGTAGGTTTTTTGTCCGAATTCATCAGCTATAAAGAAAGGATGCCCCGGAACGGCTTTCCGTAACGAATAGGCTCTGCACAAATCTTCGCATTGCGGTATAAAAGTAGTACCGTCCGGCGAAATAAAATGATCTGTAAGCGGACTGTCATTGTTTCTGTCACGCCATCGATGTGCCGTATAGGATGAATGTGTTACCGGGGGATTTTCTTTTGAATAGGTTGTTATCGGCAAAAAATCATGTTCATCACGCCAACTGTGCCCCGGGATTAATGCAATTTTTGCATGATGCGATTCCGGAGTATCGGACCTGATAAGCTGCAAATCATTCTCCGTACTATCAGGATTAAATGTGATAACTTCACCCTTATTCGTTGTTACAATGAGATTGCCGGATTTATCAAATGCAAGCGCTGCCGGAGTGACAAGCAGTTCTCTTACAATCTTTAATTTTTGATCATCAGCCGACCACCTGTAAATTTGACGCCATCTTGAATCTGTAAAATAGACCGTTCCCTTTACTGTCAACTGTTACGCCGTCTATGAATTCAAAACCTCCTGCAACTTTTTCAACTTTTGCACCAGGAGAAATCACCGATGGATTATTTACATGTTTATTTTCTTTGGGAGGCTTGCCGGAAATATATAACCGTGCAATTTCTCTCTCCCTAATTTGACAGTCATATATTTGATCATAAATCTCAAGTTTGACACTTTAAAAAAGGATTTTCTTTAAAAACAATAATTTACATAAC